>MSXO01000021.1:59471-138666 GCA_002083615.1 Proteobacteria bacterium ST_bin11
ATACGGGGAGAAAACCATCCCAATTTTCGGTAGGTGTCCTTAGGTCCGATTAGCGAAGCGTAATCGCATGTTGGCAACGCCTTAATAGCTTGGGGCGTGTGCTACCTCGCAAATGGTCCAAACGATGTTTCGCATATCCCCACGTTCCTCCAAATACGCTTCGCTATTCGGAGCTACACCATCATTCCTCTAAATCCAAAAGAATCGTCAAAGCCCTTTGAGCTCGCGACGGGGTTTCCCCGTATGCCGCGCCGAGCACCGGAGCTTTTGGTGGGAATAGCCCGCAGGGGTGCGGCATGGATGCCGCACGTTGGCGAAGGGGCAGGAAGCCCCTTTCGCCAACCCCCGCCAAAAGCTTCGGAGCGCAGGACAAATCGGCAGGATAGCCGATTTGCATGCATCGCACCCGAAGGGCGAGGCACAGGGATGTGCCGAGTGATTTAAGCGGCATCCGGGCCGCCTTTTCTTTGGGTACTTTCTTTTGGCGGCGCAAAAGAAAGTACCTCGGCTGTCGGGCCGAGACCCGGCATTAAAACAACCGTCGCGTTAGCGACACCTAAAGTGTGATTGGCGCCTAGCGTTGCCGCCTCCCCGCTCACCTCAATATAGACTTTTAAGTGCAATTTCCCCCAGTTTGAATTAGCATCGTACGACCATTGTCTTGAAGCACCAGAACCTTGTACCAGGAATACTTCAATTTTAGCGAATTGCCTTTTTCGATCTCACCCGATCCGCACTTCATGTTCATGAGCGAGCGGCATCAGGAAGGCTTGGCGCATCTGCTTTACGGCATCAACATGGGCGGTGGCTTTGTCGCTTTGACCGGCGAGGTGGGAACGGGGAAAACTACTCTCTGCCATTGTTTGCTGCAGCAATTGCCGGAAAACGTCGATATCGCCTTAATCTTAAATCCCAAACTGAGCGCGCAGGAATTGCTGGCAACAATCTGCGACGAGTTGGGGATTGCGCATACTGGTTTCGCAGCAAAGCAATTGATCGATGCCATCAATCAATACTTGCTGACCGCCTACTCTAAAGGCAGGCGAACGGTGTTGTTGATCGACGAAGGACCGTAGGGCGCATTAGCGATAGCGTAATGCGCCGGATGAAAACACATGACGCAATGCCCGTTGGTTTTTATGCCCGGTTTATAAGCTTTCGTGTTTTGTGTCGCTAACGCGACGACTGATTTTAATGTCGGTTTCACGAAAAACGTCCTTGTTTTTCGCCCTTCGGGTCCGAATGCATGCAAAGCGGCTATCCTGCCGATTTGTCCGTTCAAAAGCTCCGGTGCTCGGCACGGCATACGGGGGAATAAAACCATCCCGGTTTTCGGTGGGCTTTCGAGAGACCTTAGGGCGCATTAGCTTTAGCGTAATGCGCCGAATGAATCGACACACTGACGCATAAAATGCCAGGCGCTTACACGATATTTCGTAACCCTGACGAATTGCAGTAGCGAAAATGAGCCATCGGAGATCATCCCGGCAGCATGATAGATGATAGAAGACCAATGATTCCTTTTTAAATCAATTATTTAAATTTTTTTCGAGCATCCGCAGATCACTTGGCACCGCTATTGCCCTATCTACATTGCCAGTCCCGGACAACGCGACCGGACTCCTGAACAATTAGATAACCCCCCAATAGAGGTATTAGCAATGAAAACCCAATCGAAAACCCAGCGTTGCTGCCGTTGCGGCATCCGTCTGTCCCGCTGCGAAAAATTATATTTGGAAGGCGATTTATGCGCGCTGTGCGACCAGATCCGTAGCGAAGCGCTCGACATCTGGTCGGCCCCTCAGCCAAAAATCATAAGGAATGCAAGGATTCCGGCCTGACCCGACCAAGCCGCCGCGATAACCGCCGCTCTGATTTTTAGTTAGGGAGCCACCTAGATTCATTCGTCGCGGTGGCGACCGTCAACGCTGCACGCTGCCTAAAAGTCCAAGTGAATATCTCGGCTTTATTCGTTTCACACAATCACCGCACCGCATGTTTGATTTGGCCCGACCCGGCCGAACACGCTTGAGCTGTGCGCAAAAACTGTAACAACCACCCTTTGGAGACTAGACCATGTACAACAACAATTTTTTTTCATGCGCGATTGCTGCGTTGAGGTGCTATGCAGCGACTGCATTGATAGCTGCAATCAGCATTTTTCTGTTAACCATCCATGTTCCCGCTGCTTCGGCAGGCACCCTACCGGAACAGCTCAAATGCAAGGACGGCGAAGAATACAACAACGGTTTTTGTTACAAACCCTGCGAATCCGGTTACGACGGCGTCGGCCCGGTGTGCTGGCAAAAATGCCCCTCTGGCTACACCAATCGCGGGGTTTTCTGCGACATGCCGCCGATCACCAAAGACAGTTACGGACGTGGCGCCGGTAAAATCAAAAACGGCTGCCCTGACGGCAAAGTCAATCAAAGCGGCCTGTGTTACACACCCTGCCCGAGCGGCTGGACAGGCGTAGGGCCGGTGTGTTGGAAAGGCATCAAATCCAAAACCCGCGGCGCCGGCTCTGTACCCAACAGTTGCGCTTCGGGCACCGAAGCAGACGGCGCGCTGTGCTATCCAACTTGCAGAACCGGCTACGACGGCGTCGGCCCGGTATGCTGGCAAAAATGCCCAAGCGGCTACACCAACAGCGGCGTGTTTTGCAGCAAAACCATGACAAAGGCTAGTTACGGACGTGGCGCGGGTTACGCATCGACCAACATTTGCTCCGGTAAGAACCGTAAATACGACACCAATTACACCTCGCAACTGAGCCAGTTCACCGATGCTAAACGCTTTACTTTGCTGATCGCCTCCGACCCGCAAATGCCTTGGTGGATGGAAGGCCGCGATCCCGATTGCAGCACCTCGGATTGCGTATTGGCAAAATCGAAACAGGTTAACGGCGAACAGGTTAAAGCGATGAACAACATCATCAACACCACCTGGTTTGCAGACAGCGACACTGGTAAAGGTCAATGGCCGAATGCCAGCAACATCCTGCAGGGCGGCACGATCAACAAACCGCTGGCGCTGATCATGAACGGGGACTTGACCTCCTTCTGGCACGCCAAAGAAGCCGAGTTATATCGCCAGTACTATGAAACCGACTACTCGCCAAGCGGAGCGCCCGACGACTATAAAAAACCCAGCAGCGACCCGAGCCTGCAACTACCGATCTTCCCCGGCCTGGGCAATCACGACTACCAAAACAATCTGAACGATTGCTACGGCAATACGCTGAACTCCAACCACTGTGCAAAGTCTGCGGTCAATTACATTAAAGACATGGTCTACTGCGACAAAGTCGATAACTTCATCAACACCCTGGTCAGCCGCTTCGACAACAAAAGCTTGGCTTACTCTTGGGACATCGGTAATTTCCACTTCGTGCAATTGCACAATTACCCAACCTATACCGCCAAGGAAATCGACATTGAGTCGGCTATCGAATGGCTGGAAAACGACTTGATCAGCGCCACCGCCGACGGTAAAAAAATCGTGTTGAACATGCACGACTACGACGCCGTCGCAGACAACACCGATTTCCAAAACGCGATCAAGGGTCACAACATCGTCGCACTCTTTGCCGGCCACAAGCACGAAAAAACCGGCTGGTTGGGTAATGTTAGAAATACCGATGCCGCTGGTAGACGTTACGAGTTCCCCTACTTTTTCAGCGGCTCGTCCGATTACCAAACCTTTTTACTGGTGGAGTTTACCGACACTTATATGAACGTCGGCGTGATCAACAGCAAAGACGGCAAACCGGTATTCGTCGGCGACGGCTTCGAACTCGAGCCGGCCACTGATCCACGCCGGCCGCGCAAACTGCCAATCGAACTGCCCGCCACCTTTATATTCCCATAGCAGTTCCGGTAAGAACCGGGATAACCCTCGGGCGAGCGCCAAGCGGCGGTCGCCCTTTTTTTGCTTCGGAGTAACTGGAGCCGCAAGGACAGCGCAGCGAATTCATGACAGCCGCTGAGTTCCCGCCTTCGCGGGAGAGACGATATTTAAGTGCAATTTGCCCAAGATTGAATTAGCATCGTGACACCATTTTCTTGACGCACCCGAACTTTGTACCAGCAATATTTCAATTTTAGCGAATTGCCTTTCTCGATCTCGCCCGACCCGCATTTCATGTACATGAGCGAGCGCCATCAGGAAGGGCTGGCGCATTTACTGTACGGCATCAATAGGGGTGGTGGATTTGTCGCCTTGACCGGGGAAGTAGGCACAGGGAAAACCACCCTCTGTCACTGCTTGCTCCAGCAGTTGCCGGACAATATCGATATTGCTCTGATATTGAACCCCAAGTTGACAGCTCTGGAACTGCTGGCAACCATCTGCGACGAACTAGGGATCCGTCACAACAGCATGCCCATTACGGCGAAAAGTCTGATCGATGCCATCAATCACTATCTGCTAACCGCGTATGCCAATGGCCGTCGGACGGTTTTGCTGATCGATGAGGCCCAGAACCTGAGCATGACAGTGCTGGAACAAATTCGGCTGTTGACCAATCTGGAGACCAGCAAGGCCAAGTTGCTGCAAATCATTCTGGTCGGTCAGCCTGAGCTGAACAAACTGCTGGCGCGTCAGGATCTGCGTCAGCTCAATCAGCGCATTACCGCACGCTACCATTTGCTGCCGCTATCGCTAGACGAGACGCGGGCCTATATTCAGCATCGGCTAAGGGTCTGCAAAGGTAACTATCGTCTGTTCAACCCAGCGGCCATTCGCAAGATTTACCACCGGTCAGGCGGCGTGCCACGGTTGATCAATATTTTGTGCGACCGGGCCTTACTGGGCGCCTATGCAACCAATGCACGACTGATTACTCCGACAATTGTGCGCCGCGCGGCGGCGGAAGTCATGGGCTCAGATCGATTGCAGCCACAATGGTATGCGGCAACAGCTTTAGTTTTGTGCGTTGCCGCTATTATGGGGTTTGAACTGTGGCGCCCAAGCTTATCCTTGCTCACACCCGCCCAGCTTGTCACACCCCAACTGATTGCGGTACCGCCACCTGCAACCGCCAAGGCCCTAAAACCCAGCTTCAAAGAACAGCTTGATACTGCCGGACTGACATTGGCGGGCGCGCTGAGCGAAGCCTTACAAGTTTGGCGAGAGTCGGTGCCAGCCGGTAAACCTTTGGACTGCCAGGCAGTCGCCGCTCTAGGATTGAGTTGTTTGTCTGGAAAGGCCAGTTGGCAAGAATTGTTGAGCATAGACCGCCCCGCCATTTTGACCTTCTCAGGCCCGGCGGAGAGCATGCGCTACGCCTTATTGATCGGTGTCGACCACGATGAGGCTGAAATCCGCTTCAAGGAAAATACCCGGCGCTTTCCGCTCGCTGAACTCTTAACGATTTGGGACGGCAGTTATCTCGTGCTGTGGCGACCGCCGCAGGCGGGACTTACGGAAATTACCCCGGCACAGCAATCCCCAGGAGTACTCTGGCTGCGCGAACGATTGGCTGCAGTGACAGGCAATCCTGCAGGCGACATGGCATCCCCAACTTTCGATGCAACCCTAAAAGCTCAGCTGATTGCTTTCCAACGCCGGCAACATCTGACAGCCGATGGCATAGCCGGCGCCCGCACCCTAATACATCTGGATAACCAGAGCGGAGCCCCCGCTTCGCCCCATTTGGCAATAACCAATCGCTAGGCTCGTTGATATGTCTTACATCTTAAATGCATTGCGTAAATCCGAACGAGAACGCCAAGCTATGCAGCCGGACACGGTGACCGACCGCATCATTGTCGAGCAAACGCCCGAAAGACAAAGCCTGACCAAGATCGTGCTTGTACTGGTCGGGTTAAATGTGGCGATTCTGGCCTATTTTCTGAGCATTGCCCCGCAGCCAACGGAGGACAAGCAGCAGCCGGTTACCGGTGCCGAAAAACCGATGCCCATGCTGGCCAGAGGGAACCCACCGCTTCCAGCCGATGGCCCACCGAAACCGGCGCGGATTTATCCCGTCCCCAAGCTTGAACAAGCTCGGAACCCGACGCCGATACCAGAGAAACCTGCAAAAAGTCCGAAGCCACCAGTCGAGCCAATCGAATCTGTGCAGCGGGTTAAACCGCCCGTTGCACTGCCACAGCCGGTTAAACCGCTCGCACCGGTAATCACCGAACCGCAGCCGGCCAGCAAACCAGTCGCGGAGCCGGAGCCGCTATCCAGCCTGCCTCCAAAGCAGGTCGCCGAACCCAGCGAACTAGCGGCAAAAAAGCCAGAGCCCGTTAGGGCAGCGCCAGCGCAGAGCAATATACCCACTGTACAAGACTTGCCGCCGGAGATACGCCAGTCTCTGCCCAGTCTACCGATCAATGTGTTTAGCTATTCATCAAGCCCAGCAGAGCGCTTCGTGATGATAGACATGATCAAATACGTACCGGGCCAGACCATCAAAAACGAGTTAGAACTGAAGGAAATAGTAGAAGACGGGATTATCGTCCGTTACGAGGGCCTAGTTTTCAAGATCAACCGGTAACCGGACTATAAAGCGGCTTCAGCAACAACGTCATTCAGGCATGGATTGCCGGAGCCGTTAGACCGCGTAGCGAATCCAGACCACCTGGATGTTCGACGCTCGCCATCCCTGGCTCCTGGATCTCGGCACCCGTTAGAGCACGAAGTGAATCCATGCCGAGATGACGATTCTTGACATAGCATAAGCATCTTGATTAGAACGGTAATAAAACACCATCTGCTTCCGCCCGACTCGGTTTCAGGGGGTTGGAATTCGTTCACAGCCACGCTCAAAAACTATATTTAGCTGAAAACTGTACGCGCTGTAAGGCACCGTCCCGGCCATCGATCAATTCCCGCGTTGCATAGGTGTATTCCACGCCCAGCATCGCCTGACTGACCGGGCTCCAGAGTAGATTAGCGTGCACCGACTCCGCCTGGTGGGTCAAAACCGTATTCACGTAGGTCGGGTAATCCGCCTGCGCAAAGCCATAGGTCACATTGGAGCGCCATTGTTTATCCCACCAATGCTGATACGACAACATCCCGCCATAGGCCTCGACTAACTCAATCGCGCCCTGCTGATCGAGCGCCGCGTCGGCAAAGGTGTTGTTGGTGGACGCATAGCGGGCATCGCCTCTGCCGTAATGCGCCATAAAACGAATATTATCTAAACCGAAGGTACTTATCCGACCGGCCATATTGACGCCACCGCCCCACTCGGCTTGTCGATAGCCCGTGGAGCCATTCGTATAGCGGACTTGTCTGCCGACTGCCACCAAGGACACATTACCCCAATGCGGATTCAGATTGAGCCTGGCCATAATATCCGGATAACGATCAGCGTTGGGCGTGGTGTAATAGGCCCCATCCAGATTGGGATTGGCGCTTTTGCTTAATGAAGGTTCCAGCGCACTATCCACCCACAAGCGGCTGCGCGGGGCCTCCAGCGCCACTTGCCACTCCATCGGCGTATCCAGCCAATTAAACGGCTGGCTCCAACGTACCAAGGACTGGCGCAGACTGCTGATAGCCCCCGCCGAGCCGCCAACATCCAAGGTATCGGGTAAGGCCGAGACATTGAGATAGGTCGTCCAGGTCTGTCCCGCCAGAAAATGCCCAACAGAACCGTAAGCATGCCGCAAGCGCGGCGTATAGGTATAGGCGGCCGGATCACCGAAGAAATCCATTTCAATATAAGTATTTATGTCGCCCCAAGTATTGGGGGTAAACGATTTAAACCACAAACGGCTTTCCTTGCTATGAAATGCAATTTGGCCGCGCTCGCCAGCCGCACCGATGGGAATTTGTCCCATTGCCAACTGTTGGTCGCCTATTCGATCGCGTCCGGCGCTGACGCTGTTGAACAGCGTGTCCATCTTTACGAAGCCGCCCAAGCCCACGGATGTATCGCTACCGGGAATTTTAAACGTGCCTTTTACATCGCCGACGGTCACCGCCGGTTTCTCTTTGGCTTTATCAGTAACGGCAGCAGAACTGGCAAATACCGGTGGCGCCGAGGCCTCCATGGCATGGGCAGCAATATTGACCGATGGCTTGCCCGCAATAACTTGCTCGGCACGGTAATTCTGCAAGGCCTGCTCCAACTGCTCTATCCGGTTGTTCGAACGATCAACCTGGCTTTGTAGCTGGCTCACCTGCTGACTCAAGGCTTTCAGCAAAGTTTTCACATCCTCATCGGCGGCCTGCACCGGCGTGATCATCCAGCAGAACAGTAATATCCAGAATATCTTAATCAGTAAGGGCAATTTGATCATCATCTAGCCTCCAGCTTTCTAAATAAGGCATGGCAAGAGGTACAGGTCGTGTTGATTTCATGCAAACTGACCGGAATGGCATCGATATGATTTTGCTCGGCGAGTTGCTGCAATTGGCGCATCTCTTCGCGTAGTTTGGTGGCCAGCGCCAGAAACGTGGTTTGTTCGGCTGCGTTTAACTGCAAGCCTGGCATACGGGCAATCATGATCTCGACATTAGCCGCCAAATTCCGCGCCGCTTCACCGATTTGCCGGGAATACTTGCGGCGCTCGACGTCTAATTGCTGCTCGGTCATAAACCGCTCATGCATCAGGCTGTCCATCCTGTCCATCAATTCATGTAAGCGGTTGTCCCGCACCGCATGCAAGGCCGGCTGGCCGGTTTGGCTCCAGCCGCCATCCTCCAAACGCGCATATTGATTACTTTGACTGGAACAGGCGCTCAATATCAATACTACTGCCGACAGATATAGGGTCTTCATTCATTGCGCTCCGCTTCGATCAATCTAAAACACGCGGCGACTCGCCGCATCATGGCTTGGTTTAAGTGTACCTGATTCCAGTAGGGATATTTTTTCAGTCGCCAGCTAGGGTAGCGTTCGCAGTTTAGGTATCATGCTGCTTCCGTTCTGCCGACAGGATAATGCCTATGTCACTTCTCGATTCGCTGTCTCAGCATACGGTGCTGTTACCGGATGAACTTCGGCCCGTGGCCGCCGACTTTTGTACTCAGCTCGACGAAAAACTGAGTCAGGAGCAACGCCAAATTTTCGACAACACGGTATTTTCCGCGTCGGCGCTAAAAGTCTGCGTTTGCAGCCAATTTATCAGCGAGAGCTGGTTGCGCAATCCCGATCTGATTCCAGACCTAGTGACATCGACCGATCTCTTCGCCCCTTTGCGCCGCGCCGATTATGCCGCCGCATTGCAACAGAGCGGCAACGCCGAAGGTGAACCCGCACTGGCCAAGCAATTGCGCCTTTTCCGCCGCCGAGAGATGATCAGAATCGCTTGGCGCGATCTGGCCGGCTGGTCAGATCTAGACGAAACCTTGACTGATTTAACCGCGTTGGCAGAGGCTTGCATTCAAACTGCGCTGGATTTTTTATATCGCCAGGCATGCGCGCGCTGGGGAACACCGACGCTGGCCGACGGTACGCCGTTCAATATCGTGGTGCTGGGGATGGGCAAACTCGGTGCCTGGGAGTTGAATTATTCCTCCGACATCGACCTGATCTTCGCCTACGCCGAGGACGGCGTCCTCACCGAGAAAAAAGAAATCAGTTACGGGGAATTCTTCACTCGCATCTGCCGGTCGTTGGTCAAAATGCTGGACGAGATAACCGTGGACGGTTTTGTGTTCCGCACCGACGTGCGCTTACGCCCCTTCGGCGATAGCGGCCCGTTGATCATGAATTTCGACGGCATGGAGCAATACTATCTGACGCAAGCCCGGGAATGGGAACGCTATGCGATGATCAAGGCCCGGCAAGTAGCCGGTGATTTCCATACCGGCAAGCAACTGGCAGCGCTGATCAAACCGTTTGTCTATCGCCGCTATTTGGATTACGGCGCGTTCGAAGAATTGCGTTCCTTGAAATTCCAGATCGCCCAGGAACTGAAACGCCGCGACCGGGCCGACAACATCAAGCTTGGCCCTGGCGGCATCCGCGAAGTTGAATTCATCGGCCAAGCCTTTCAGTTGATCCGTGGCGGTCAGGACATTGCTCTGCAGCAACGCGAAATCCAGACCATCCTCACGGTCCTGGAAACCTTGGAGCTGATGACTATTGAAGACGTGGCGAGCTTAAGATTTGCCTACCGGTTTTTGCGGCGCGTGGAAAACCATATTCAACAATACCAAGATAAACAAACGCATGACTTACCCGGCACTGCGTTGGCGCAACGGATTCTGGCCTACTCGCTGGACTTCGAAGATTGGAACGCGTTCAAAGCCACCTTGGACCAGGTGCGTGAATCGGTACAGGAAATTTTCGAGCAGGTGTTTTCGCTCAGCGAACAAGACAACAAACACCAAAGCGCTCGCTTGATATGGTCCAGCCCCGCCGACAATGAACTGGCGCAGGAAGCCTTGACTGACTATGGCTTTGCCAATCCAGTGGACACCCAAAAAGCCATCGTCGATTTTAAACACTCGCATGCCATAAAACGCATGACCAGCAAGGGTGCCGGGGTGTTGGACCGCTTGATGCCGCAACTCATAGAGCAAGTAGCGAACAGCGACAACGCCGACGCGACCTTGCTGCGGATTCTGGATTTATTCGAAGCCGTCGCCGGTCGCAATGTCTATCTCGCCTTGCTGGCCGAGAATCCGGATGCGCTGAATCAGTTGATCAAACTAGCCGCTGCCAGTCCGTGGATTTGCGACTATCTATCGCTGTATCCGATTCTGTTCGACGAATTGCTCGATACCCGTTCGCTCTACGATCCGCTGCAAAAACAGGCCTTGCGTGAGGAGCTGCAACGCGACCTGGCTCGCATCGATACCCAAGACAGCGAACAACTGATGATTGCGCTGCGCCAGTTCAAGCATCTGAATGTGTTACGGGTGGCTGCCGCCGACATCATGGGGGTAATACCGGTCATGGTGGTCAGCGACTATCTAACCTGGACCGCCGAAGCCATCTTGGAGCAAGTATTGCTGTGCGCCTGGCGAATCCTGGTCAACAAGCATGGACACCCGCCGGGCACCGGCCCTGATCCGCAACAATTTGCAATCATTGCCTTCGGTAAATTCGGCGGCACCGAACTGGGTTATGGCTCGGATCTGGATTTGGTGTTTTTGTACGCTTGCGCCGACGGCGACGCGCAAACCAACGGCGAAAAGCCGATCAACGCCGGTCAATTTTATTTACGCCTGGGCCAAAAAATTCGGCATATTCTGGATACCAAAATGCTGTCCGGCCTACTCTACGAAGCCGACTTGCGCTTGCGGCCCAACGGCGATTCCGGCTTGTTGGTCACGCATATCGACCATTACGAAGCGTATTTAAAAAACGAAGCCTGGACTTGGGAGCACCAAGCCCTGGTGCGCGGCCGCTTCGTGGCTGGCGACGAAAACTTAAAGCATCTCTACGCAGGCATACGCGGGCGGATTTTAGCCTTAGCCAGAGATCGCGAAGAATTGAAAACCCAAGTGAGGGAGATGCGCGAAAAAATGCGCGACAACCTGGCCCCAAAAGACCCGGCGGTGTTTGATCTGAAGCAAAGCCAGGGCGGCATCGCCGACATCGAATTCATCGTGCAATTCGGCGTATTGGCGCAAACCGCGCAGCAACCGAGTCTGGCGACTTACACCGACAATGTTCGCCTGTTAGAAGGCTTGCAACAGCACGGATTTATCTCCCCAACCGATGCCGAGCTATTAAAGCGGGCCTACTGCGCCTATCGCGATTACGGCCATCACCAGGTGTTACAAGGCCTCAGCGCCACCGCGCACGGTGACGAGTTTCACGAGTTACGCGCAGAAGTCGAACGGATTTGGCAACAGTTTATGCTCTGATGCCGACCGGATAAAAAAGTAGGGGCGGATTCTTGCGCCCTACCCTCTAAAACCTGGAGCAATTTATGAAAACTTGGTTACTGCTGTTTTTGACTATTTTCTCGACCGGCCTGGCCGCCAACGGCAAGCCCGGCAAATTCGACGCTTATGTGCTGGCTTTGTCGTGGTCACCAACCTATTGCGAAGAAAAACCCAAAGACCGCGAACAGTGCGGCAAAAAATTGGGCTTGGTCCTGCATGGCCTATGGCCCCAATACAAGATCGGTTATCCGAGCTTCTGCACCAAAGAAGCCTATGCGCCGAGTCAAGCTCAAACGTTTCCGGACTTATATCCCGCAGAATTTTTATTCGAACATGAATGGGAAAAACACGGCACCTGTTCCGGACTCACCCAAACCGGTTATTTTCAGTTATCGCAAGCACTGAAAAGCAAGGTCGCCATCCCGCCGAGCTATCAGCGCCCGGAAAAACCGTTTAGAACTACGACAGATGGATTGAAAAAAGCCTTTGCAGACAACAACCCGTGGCTGAACGAAACGGCAATAGCCTCGTTTTGTAGTGGCGGCGGGCGCTTTTTCAAGGAAATGTTCGTGTGCCTGGATAAGCGTGGTGCCACCGCTAGCTGCGGTGCCGACGTGGTAAAAAGTGCAGCGAAATCTTGCGGGCAAAAGGATTTTTTGGTGCGGAATATTAAATAGGCTTTAGTTTTGTCGCTGGCGAGCCAGCGACAAAATGCTATCTCGGTTAGTTAGTGGCTAAACGCGGCGTTTTGAAACACCCAGCAAACCGAGCATAGCTGAACCAAACAACCATACCGCAGCCGGCACCGGCACTACCGCTTGGCCGAAAGAGATATTGTCAATACCGGTAGAACCCAGATTACTGATGTACAAATGCAGCGCGCCGTCGGCTAACAAAGTTTGTCCAAGTGGTTTATAAACAGTATTCCCTAGCAGTGACTGATCGAAGCTGAACAAGTTTGGCGCATCCCGGCTGCCATTGTCATCCCAAACCCGAATGTCTGTTCGATAAGTAACACCCAGCCAAGTCGCAAGATCAAAGCCGTGTAGTAACACAGAAACACCATTACTTGGCGTAAACACAATTTCCCCAGGCACATTATAATTACCGTGCCCTAGTGCACTCGACAGCGAAGCGTAGCCGGAGGTATACACCGAATATTGACCCCATTGTGGATCCGGCTTAAACGTCAGGGTAATGTCCGGGGTGTAACCCAAACCTTCAGAATAACCCGTACCAGGACCGCTGATGTTGTCGCCGTATGTGTTCAATCCGCCTGGACCAATACTTTCGAAAGTCAAAATAGTCGCATTGGCCGACATGGCGCTAAGGGAAAGTAAACTGGCAAGTATTAATTGGGTTTTCATGGTTGGTTCTCCTAATTCAGGTTGGGTAACACTATTTATGCAAAACGTATCACAAAATCATCCGCTTGAGTACTGTCCTTGCTGGACAATTTCCAGCATGTCTCGATTAGCGTACATTGTGAGCTTTTTGAATAAATCCGGGTCGCAAACTCCCAATCCGAACTCCGACTCGAGCACTCAGTCGTCTTGAATTGTCTGGTTCCCACGCGCCACGGCACTACCATTAAGTTAAGCCGTCATTCCGGCAAGGATTGCCGGTATGCAGATTACAAGGATGTAAAATGCCATGGCCATCCGTGGCCTCTGGCCCCCGGCACCCGTTAGAGCACAAAGTGAATCCCTGCCGGGGTGACGCTGTGGCTCTAAACTTAATGGCAGTGACGCGCCACGGGGACATACCCCCCAGACGCTCTGCGTGATTCAAGCACAACCCGCCTAATCCTCTGGATAGCATCGCAGCACCACCCGTAAACGATTTTGTAGCGTTTAGCTTGGTTCACAATGTCTTCCGAAACCCATAAAGAAAACCGCTTTCATATCCAGTTTGTGTGACCGGCACGAAGCACTAGGTTTTGTATGTGCCACTATTCAACAAGCATGGGGCATATCCGCTCTGAACTTGATGGACGCGTTTTCTTAAATGGCGGGTAATGATCTTCTGTCTAAGGCGCCACATCACCAAGAAACCCCTACCCACTCTCGCAAAACAAACTTTACTTTGCTTTAACTTGCTGAAACGCTTGCCGGCTTGCCAAGCCGTTTGGCAAATAATACACTGCAACCCAATTCCAAATGCCGCCAACCCCTCTAGTTTTGCCGGGTTGATGACATAGCCCCCACATACCGCTGTCGAAGCCATCGCCACTACTGCTGGTCGGGAAATTATCCGTCATCCTAAAGTAGCCATTTATTAGCCATGCCGCAATCAACCGCTTCATCGTCAAACCGCCGGCGTCTGCGCTGGCTGGTAGTGTTCTTGCTGGTCATAGCAGTCGCCGTTGGCGGCTGGTATCTTGCCAAGCAGCCCAAAAACGCCGACCAGGACCACGCCGAAAGCGTAGAGGTGACGCTGGGCGATCTGGAAGAAAACGTCACCGCCCAAGGCAAACTAGAGCCTAAGGAATATGTGGATGTCGGTGCCCAGGTCACCGGTCTATTGCAGAAAATTTACGTCAAAATTGGCGACAACGTGCAGACCGGCCAATTGCTGGCACAGATCGATCCACGGATCTACGCCGCTCGCGTCGCAGCTGGCGAAGCCAACATCAAGAATTTGCAAGCCCAGCTGACCGGCCAACAGGCACAAGTGGTGTTTGCTCAACAGCAATACGACCGCAACCGCGAGTTGTTGCAAAGCAAAGGTATCAGCGTCCAGGACTTTCAGAACAGCGAGTTCACCTTAAAAAACGCCAAAGCCACTGCCGAGTCGTTGCAAGCGCAGATCGAGCAAGTGCAATCGACCTTAAACGGCGATAAAACCAACCTGGGGTTTACCAAAATCTTTGCCTCGATGGACGGCACCATGGTTGATCAGAAAGCCCGCGAAGGCCAGACCTTAAACGCCAACCAAACTACCCCGACTATCCTGCAATTGGCCAAGCTGGATACGATGACGGTGCGCGCCCAAGTTGCAGAGGCCGACGTGATGCGTTTACGTTCGGACATGCCAGTGTATTTCACCACGCTGGGTTCCGGCGAACGGCGCTGGCAAGGCACGGTGCGGCAAATACTACCGACGCCGGAAGTGATCAATAACGTGGTGCTGTACAACGTGCTGGTCGATGTCGATAACCGCGACCGGCAATTGATGACCGGCATGAGCACGCAAATGTTCTTTGTGCTGGGTAAGGCCGAACAAGTGCCGCTGCTGCCAGTCAATGCCCTCGGGCCACGCCAGCGCAATCAGGATCAAGGCAACGGCCATGCTTACCAAGTGAAAGTGCTGACCGAGCAAGGCCCGCAAGACAAAGTCGTGCAAATTGGCTTGCGAACCCGCCGTTTGGTGCAAGTGCTGACAGGGCTAACGGCCGGTGACCGGGTGCAAATCGCCGCCGGCAAAGAAGATAAAGCCAAAAACCGTAAAAAAGACCCAGGCTATCCCGGAGCAGGGGTTCCCAGGCTATGAGCGCCCTGCCCCTGCTGGAACTTAACCATATTCAGCGTTTTTACCCCAACGGCGAGACGGTCGTCCGTGCGCTGGACGATGTGTGCTTAACAATCTGGCCAGGCGAGTTTGTGGCTATCATCGGCCAGTCCGGCTCCGGTAAATCCACGTTGATGAATCTGATTGGCTGCTTGGATAAAGCCGATGTCGGCAGCTACCGGGTGTTGGGACAGGACGTCGCCGACTTAAACCCGGACCAACTGGCAGCGTTGCGCCGGGAAAGTTTTGGCTTTGTGTTCCAGCGTTACAACCTGTTGAACACAGCCAGCGCCGCCGAAAACATCGAAATCCCCGCCCTGTATGCCGGCCTAAACAAGTCTGAGCGCCGACAGCGCGCCTTACAATTACTCGCCAAACTCGGCTTGGCTGACCGTAGCGAACAAAAGCCGATGCAGCTCTCCGGCGGCCAGCAGCAACGGGTCGCCATCGCCCGCGCCTTGGTAAACGATCCGCCGGTGATCCTGGCCGACGAACCCACCGGCGCGCTGGACAGTCAAAGCGGCATGGAAGTAATGGCTTTGTTAAAAGCCCTGCACCAAGAAGGCCGTACCATTTTATTGATCACTCACGACGACAAAGTCGCCGCACACGCGCAACGCATCGTCACTATCGCCGACGGCAAAATCGTCAGCGACGGCGTGGCCAATCGCAGCGGCCAGTTGCTGGCCCCCACCGTGCATCGCGGGATCGGCGCCGCCGGCTTGCTGGCCGAACTCGGCGAAGCCGCGAAAACGGCCTTGCGTTCATTACGCGCCAATTTATTCCGCACCGCGCTGACTTTACTGGGCATCGTCATTGGCGTTGCCGCTGTGGTCACCATGCTGGCGGTCGGCCAAGGCAGTCAGGAAAAAGTGCTGGAACAAATGCGGGCCATGGGCACCAACGTCCTCTCTGTCCGCCCCGGCATTACCGGCTTTCGTGGCGGCGGCGATATCGCCACCTTGATGCCGGCCGATGCCGATGCCATCGCCGAGCTGGAAAACGTGCTGTGGGCCTCGCCGGAACGCACCAGCCGGATGACAGTGCGTTACGGCAATGTCGATTACGCCACCAGTGTGCAGGGCGTGGCCTCCAGCATGCCGCAAGTGCGCGACTGGCCCTTGGGCAGTGGCGATTTTTTTGACGAGCGCGACCAGCGCCGCTATGCACCAGTGATGGTACTGGGCGAAACCGTACGCAAATTATTATTTGTAGACGGCGAAGACCCGCTGGGCCACTACGTGATGATCGGCAATATCCCCTTCGAAGTGATCGGCGTGATGTCCAGCAAAGGGGCCGATGCCATGGGGACCGACCGCGACGACGCAGTGTTCGTGCCTATCAGTACCGGTTTGATCCGCTTGTTTGGGCAAAAGTATTTGGGCGGTATTACCGTGCTGGTCAAGGATGTCTCCATAATCGACACCACCCAGCAAGCGATCAGCGACTTACTGATTGCCCGCCATCAAACCGAGGATTTTCGGATACGCAACATGGCCTCCATCATCGAATCAGCCACCGAAACCCAAAACACTTTTACGATGATGCTGGGCATCGTGGCGGCGATATCCTTGTTGGTAGGCGGCATCGGCGTGATGAATATCATGCTGGTCAGCGTCACCGAACGTACCCGCGAGATTGGCATCCGCATCGCCACCGGCGCCCGCCGCCGCGACATTTTGCTGCAATTTAATACCGAAGCCGCTGTGGTCTGTACTTTGGGTGGACTGATGGGCGTGCTGCTGGGCTTTGCCGCTGGTTATGTCCTGAAATATTTTGAAATGGCGGTGTTGTTTTCGCCGCTGCCGGCGATCCTGGCGTTTTCCTGCGCCTTCGGCACCGGCTTGTTGTTTGGTTATCTACCGGCGCGCAAGGCGGCGTATCTGGACCCGGTTGTGGCCTTGGCGGCGGAATGAGTAAATTTATTAACCCGGCCTTTCGGGAATTTCTAAATACTCAAAAAGACTCCTTCTCCCTCAGGGAGAAGGTTGGGATGAGGGAATCAAATCAACAATTTACATCCCTCACCCTAGCCCTCTCCCTGAGGGAGAGGGTATTTTTAGAGGTTCCCTTAAATTCCTTGGACTCGTCACTCCCGAATATGCGGGAGCCCAGTTATCACACCGGATTCCCGCTTTCGCGGGAATGACGCCCAATCTGGACTCAAGAATGAGATTAATCAAGCCTGTTAGCTTGCTATTTGCTGGCGCCGTGCTGTTGACGAGCGGCTGTAATTTATTGACAGACTACCAACGCCCATACGTGGAAACCCCGGCGCAATGGCACGAACCCGTGCAAACCGCCTCGGCTAGCGTCGATCCGCAGTGGTGGCAAGCCTTCTCCAGCACTCAGCTGAACCGCTTAATGCGCGAGGCCTTGGCCTATAACAACGATCTGGCCGCCGCTACGCAACGCGTCGCCCAAGCCCGCGCCCAAGCCAAGATCGCCGGCGCCGGACTGTGGCCGGCAGCTACTTTGAACGGCGATTTCCGCGACAATCGGAACACCAAAACCGACAGCCAACAAAGCAGCGGTCAAATCGACATTGCCTACGAAGTGGATTTATGGGGCGCCAACCGCGCCCGACGCGACGCCGGCACCGCGCTGATGCTCAGTCAAATCTTCGCCCGCGATGCTTTGCAATTGGTGGTGATGTCCGACGTCGGCCAGGCGTATTTCAACCTATTGGCAATCCAGGAACGTCGGCAAATCGCCAGCGATTTTCTGGACACCGTCAACGCGATTTTGACCATCATCGAAGCCCGGCAGCGGGCCGGCGCGGCTTATGAACTGGAAGTGGCGCAACAGCGCACTGCACAAGCCAATGCCCGCGCCAGCCTGGACTTATTGGTGCAACAGCAAACCTTGGCGGAAAACAGCCTGGCGATTTTGTTGGGCCATCCGCCGCAAACCCAGGCACTGGAAGCTGCCCGCTTCGCCGACTTAGCTGTGCCCGACATCGCCGTCGAGCAGCCGGCCACGCTGCTGCAACGCCGGCCGGACATCGGTCAGCTGGAAATGCAATTAATCGCCGCCAACGCTGACATCACCGTGGCCCGCGCCGCGTTTTACCCCAAATTGCAACTCAGCCTGGGCAGCGTGTTAGCCAACCCGCAACCGGCTGGCGTCGCGGGGACACTGGCCGCCGGCCTGACCCAACCCCTGTTTCAAGGCGGGCGTTTGGAAGGCGCATTAAGCAATGCGTTGGCGGTGAACGCCGAGTTGGCGGAAACCTATCGCAAAACCGTGCTGACCGCGTTCAAGGAAGTCGAAGACGCCGCCACCATCTACAACAACTCCAGCCGCCGCCTAACCGCCCTGGAAACCGCCGCCGCGCAAGCCCGGCTGGCTTATAACATTTCCCAGGAACGCTACCGGCTGGGCGCCATCGACTATCAAGCTTTGTTAAACACCCAGACCAGTTACCTCAGCACCGAAAACAGTCGGGTGCAGGCCCGTTTGGATGTGTTGGTGGCCCAGGTGCAATTGTATAAAGCCTTGGGGGGCGGTTGGTCGTTGAGTGAGCAGAATACCGATCTGTCCGACTTGGCGCCGGGGCCTTAGCCACATTAGCATGCGGCGCAATGCCCGTTGGTTATTGCGCCCTACGCGTGCTCAATCGGAGCGCGGTTATAATGCGGCTTTGTTTTTTCGGCTTTCCGGGCCGCGCCCGGTTAGCTCGAAGTTAGCTGACATGAAGTACCCACTTTAATAATTTCAATTCAAACACAGGAAAGACAAATGAGTAATGATGATATCCGACAAATTGAATCGACAATCCAGCATTATATAAATGGTGCCAAATCTGGCAAAGGCGATGATATGAAGCCCGCATTTCATAAAGATGCAACCATTTTTGGCTACATTGGAAGTGATTTGTTTGCTGGGCCAATTCAAAAGCTTTTTGATTGGAATGATGAAAACGGGCCTGCCACTGATATAGTGACAAATATTGCAAACATTGATGTTGAAGGTTCAATCGCGACGGCAAGATTAGAATCAGATAATTGGACAGGCCATAAATTCACTGATTTTTTTACACTACTAAAAGTTGATGGTGAGTGGAAAATTATGAATAAGCTATTCCACCTCCATGGTTGATGGTTGATTTTCATTTGTTATGGCAAGTGTCAACTAACCCTAAGCTCAAGCAGGACTGCGCAAAAAGCAACAGGGCCAGGTCTTGCAATCAAGGCCGTAAGGCGCAATAACCAATGGGCATTGCGCCGCATTTTAAGCTGTAGGAGGGAAAACGGGTCAGGTTACTTTATGGAAAGGCACGGGTACGAGGTCTTGCAATCACGCATCTTGCCTTACATCGCGCTCAACGGGAGCGTGGTTACAATGCACTTTTATTTTTCAGCTTTCCCTGCCGCGCGCGGTTAGCTTTACGTTAGCGACCAAACCAAGACAACGGGGAACGCCAGGCGTAAAATACCTTAGCCTCAGCCAAAGGAGTATTCAATATGTCCGCGTTACTAGTCGAGTTAGAGAAACAAGCATGTTTACTTTTGCCTGAAGAGCGAGCATATCTTGCTGAGGTTCTTCTTGAGTCACTGCATGACTCCCCTCTATCCGAAATCGAAACAGAGTGGGAACGAGAAATTGAGAAGCGCACCGCCGCTTTCGATAAGGGGGAACTAGAGACCTATCCGGCAGAGGATGTGTTTTCTGAAGCAAGGCGCATGACTCAGTGAAGTGAGCACGTTTTGTCGCAGAAGCTCGCCAAGAATTTCTTGCTGAGGTCGCTTATTACAACGAAGCACAACCGGGTTTAGGAGACCGCTTTACCAAAGCAGTCGAAGAAGCAACTGTCCGAGCGTTGACTTTTCCGCTATCAGGGACACCATCCGCTTCAAATACGAGGCGCGTTTTTCTCAAAGGGTTTCCTTTCTCGCTTTTCTACCGACAAGATGCCGTAGGCATAGTCGTTTTTGCAACTTCACATAATTCCCGGAAACCCCGTTACTGGGTCGGTCGTACCAGTAGTCTCTAAGGCCTTAAGGCAGTAAGGCGCAATAACCAACGGGCATTGCGCCGCATTTAAACTATTCAAAATCATATAAATCTTCGTCTACCCCAGCCCAATTTACAGGATAGACACCTCGCTCAACCCATCGATGAAAGGTCGAGTACGGCCAATCTTTTACTTGTTTTACCCAGCCATGTTTCACCGGGTTATAGTGGATATAATGCAGATGTGCTTGAAAGTCAGCTTCATCGCGTATCAGGTGCTCCCAATAACGCCGTTGCCATATTCCGCGTTCTCCCCGTTTTATACGCACATCCGATCTCCGTTCGGTTTTGGGTATTGCCTTGGAAAAACCAATTTTTATTAGACGTATTCGAGTAGCGTAGCCGATGTCGTTTTCCGGTAATTCGATTAAACAATGCATGTGTTCCGGTAATACCACCCAGCCGTGAATGTTGAACGGGTGATTAGTTTTTACCGTTTTGATGGCATCCTTTAACTGTTGAATATGGCGTGTCAAAAGGTCGTTATCCTTTCTTTGTAACAAATTGATAGTAAAAAAAAGGTCCCGCCAGGATGCCAAATTCTTCGGTAATCCATTTTTTTAACTTCAATAGTAAGTTGATTAAATGCGGCGCAATGCCCGTTGGTTATTGCGCCCTACTTTGGTTGACCATCAACGCTCAACACCTGTTGCCAAGCTGAGTGCGCCTGAATGGTTGCCAAAGCCGCTTCCAATAAACTGGCGCCGGGCTGGGTGCGGTGCCAGGTGGAGGCACCGGAGGGGTGCGGCAGAGGGATGACGTCGGTGTCGTGGCCGTGAAAATTCAGGCGATGCAGGCCACCGATGACGTCGCTGAGTTTATCGACCGGCAACATTTGCTGTATCGCCAGCTTGCCGACCGGGATGATCAACTTGGGCTGCAGCAATTCTACTTCTGCTTGCAGCCACGCCGCACACTGTTCGATTTCCTGTGCGTTGGGAACGCGGTCGCCGCCTTTGGGATTTTTCCCCGGAAAGCAGCGGCACACGGCCGCCATATACACCCGCTCCCGGAAAGTAACTTCGTCCAGCCCGATTTGGGCAAACCATTTGAACATGGTCTTACCCGCCGACCAGGCAAACGGTCGTCCCAGCGCGCCTTCCTTATCCCCCGGTGCTTGGCCGATCAGCAGGATGGGCGACAACACCGGTTTGCCGCTAACCACCGGGCGAATCATGGCCGGACAACGGCTACAGGCCAGCAACGCTTGCCGGTGTTGTTCCAGTTGGTATTGACGGTCGCTACTGTTCAAAGCGCCAGCTCGATGCCGACCGGGCAATGATCGGAACCGGTGACGTCCGGCAAAATGAAGGCATCCTTGATCTGGCCGGTTAAAGCCTGGCTGGTTAAAACATAATCGATCCGCCAACCGATATTGTTGGCACGGGCATTAGCGCGGTAGCTCCACCAGCTATAGGCCACGGTATCGGGGTGCAGATGGCGAAAGCTGTCGATTAGACCGGCCCCCACAAAATTGCTGAAACCGTCGATCTCGACCTGGGTATAGCCGGCGGACTTGTTGTAGTTGGCTTTGGGCCGGGCAATGTCGATGGCTTGGTGGGCGACGTTGAAATCCCCGCAGGCAATCAACGGTTTTTGGCTTTGCAGCTTTTGCATGTAGGCCAAGAAATCTCTGTCCCAGGTTTGCCGATAATCCAGGCGAGCCAGCCCGTCGCCGGAATTGGGCACGTAGACATTCAGCAAATAAAACGTTTCGAATTCAGCGACGATCACCCTGCCTTCCTGATCGTGCTCGGCAATGCCCATGTCGTGCACCACTTGCAGCGGCTGTTGCCGGCTCAAGATCGCCACGCCGGAATAACCCTTGCGTTCCGCCGAGTTGGAGTACAGGTGATAGCCGTGTATATTTTCCAAAGCCTTGCTGACTTGCTCGTCTTGGGCTTTGGTTTCTTGCAACAACACGCAGTCCGCATCAAGTTGGCTTAGCGTGTCCGCAAAACCTTTATCTTGCACGGCGCGAATGCCGTTGACATTCCAGGAGATGATTTTCATGTGGGATTCCATTGGGATAGAGCGAATTAGCTCGGTATTTTACCGGCTTGCCAGCCGCAAAGGGGATAGAACGTGAACAATTGGCGTAGGCGTAAACCCAGGTCGGCCGCTGACAGCCTTCCGGCAGAACAACGTTTGCAGGCAAGTTTAAGCTGGCCGCACCTGATGGCGCTGGGCGTGGGGGCGATGTCTAGGCGTTTACCACGATATCGCTTTGTAGACTGCTATTGCGGACTATTCAGCCGGGCTTAGTTCGGAAATTTTCAGCGCCCATGGCCTGGATCACCGGACCGATCGCGATAGTCGGCTGCTTCTATCTATTTATTAGTTTGCCCCGCACCACCCAACTGTATTTTTTGCTCTGGAATCTGATCGGCGTGTCGGTTTACTACTTGTATGGTTCGCGGCACACCGTCCCATCGCCTTGATGCTTCCGTACCTTTAGATTTTGGATTTACTGAATTGCGCCTCAAATTCTTCCAGCGACATCGCCCCGCTTTTACCCACCCGCTGATGGCCGGCATCGAAGAAATAGGTTCTGGGTAATTCGCCGTACCAGACCGGGTCGATTTCGTAACGCAGTTTTTCCGGGTTATCCGAGGCAAATGCCCAATTTTCCAGCCCACCCAGCTTATTACTATCGATGATGCGTTTGATCTCCGGCAAGGCTTCCGCATCGTCGGTGGCTAACATGACAATTTTCAAAGCCGGATGCTTGGCCTGCAGTTGCTGCAAGATAGCCATATCCTTGAGACAGGATGGGCAATCGATCGACCAGATCGCCAGCATTAAGGGTTTGTTAGCGTTCGCCGCCAAAATCTGTTGGTAGCTGCCGGGGATGAAAGGCTTTATCTGGAGCTGATCGGCAAAGACCGGGTTGATGCTGATCGATAATAAAGCCAAACCAGCCAGTATGTTTCTTATATTCATAGCGTTCCTATCAAATTCGTTGCATGTGCAGGCCGATTGCCGGCATCAAAAAGAGCAAGCACCTTAACGCCTGTGTCGACGACATTCAAGCCAAAACCGCTGAAACCACATAAACTGGCGGCCTTCGGAATCCAATCGAATTAATTAAGTTATTTAACATAGTTTTATTATTCATCCCCCGGCATGCCCGACCATTTATAGCCAGAGTATTGAATGCTTTGATCACTCAAGGCGCTGAATCGGTTCTAAGCCACCTGTCACGGCAAATCATTGAAATATTGTGAACGATACAACATCTTTTAACCATATAGCCTTGGTTAATGGCTAGGCATTTCAGGCATAGCCGATCTCTATAACAAGGCATATCACCCAGATAGCTACATGTTTTATGGCAAATAACACAGTTTTTTAAAAATTCGCCACAGGCAAAAAAATTTTATTAATAAAATCAAAGGCTTTTAAGATTGGCCTAAATATTGCGGAAAAATCGGAATGTTTTTTTCTGAAAACCTGATGGCTACCGGCATGCTCGCCACCCTGAAAACCGCTTAAAGCGACCAGAACACTGTCAGCCAGATGGCAACGAAATAGCAATAATCCAGAAACAATAATTACAACCGAGATTACCTGTGAAATATCAATCCGACGTTTTTGATGGCAACACGCCTTATCGACTCCCGATCCGTTCTTTGCTGTCTGCCGCTATCTTGTTGGCTTTAAGCAGCAATTTAGCCATCGCTGAAACTCATAAGAAAAATACCGGCAACGCCACCAAAAATGCGGCAAAACACGCAGAATCTTCCCCGTCTGCAGACCCGTCCAGCAGTGAAGACCCACAAGTTCAGTCAAACCAAGTGTTGGCGGAAAACACTGCTGTGGGTAAGAACAATAAAGAAGAGGTGATGGAAGAAATGGTCATCACCGGCGAAGTAGCGAAAGACTCGCACTTTACTTCGCCATCGACCCGCTTATCGCGCGCCGAAATTGAACGGCAAAACGCCCAAACCACCGAAGAAGCCGTCAAATACCAGCCCAGCTTACAAATTCGCCAACGCTACATCGGCGACCCCAACGGCGTGCTGGGTATCCGGGGTGCTGACATGTTCTCAACGGCCAGAAACATGGTTTTCGCTGACGGCTTACCGCTACACAATCAATTACAAGCGTCTTTTAATGGTGCGCCGCGCTGGTCCATGGTGGGTCCGAACGAAATCGATGCGGTTGACGTGGTTTACGGCCCATTTTCCGCAGAATACAGCGGTAACTCTATAGGCGGTGTGGTAAACATCAAAACCCATATGCCGATGAAAGAAGAGTACTACGGCGAGACCAGCTACTTCGTCCAACCCTGGGAAAATATTGGCGCTGACGCCGGTACTTTTGATGGCAATCGGCAATATTTCTCGTATGGCAATCGCCTGGATAAGTGGTCTGCGTTACTCTCCTATAACCGCCTGGAAGCAGAAAGCCAGCCGATGAGCTACTTCATCGATAATACGGGTCTGCGCAATCCTACTGGCAGTCCAACCGCGGTAAACGGTGCGGTGCCGACACTCGACACCCGTGGCACCCCCAGCTACATCTATGGCGACACAGGGCCTGAATTGGTCAATACCGATTTGGTTAAGCTCAAACTGGGTTACGACATCACACCGGATTTGCAGGCAATATTTACCGGCGCCTTTGAGGAACGTACCCGTAAAGCCGAAAAACCGCGCAACTATCTGACCTCAGCGCGCGGCACCTATTTCGGTGATAACAATAATAACTCTCGCGATGCTGTGTTCGCCGGGAGAGCATTCAACGTCTTAAATAGCGGCTTTGCACCCTCGGAAGACGAAAGGCAAACCATGCAAATCGGCATGCAGGTTAAAGGCGCTATTTCTGATCGCTGGGATATAGACACTACTTTCAGCTATTTGGATGTCATCAAAGACGAACGCCGCTCAGCGTTTTTCTCACCTGACGACCCTCGCAATCAAAACACTGGCCAATTGCAAGTGTTTGACGATTTCAACTGGAAAAACTACGACTTGAAACTGAGCACCCGTGAGTTGTTCGGCTGGAAACCATTAGAGTTTTTGGCAGGCTACCACTTTGACAATTACAATTTGAATTTCAAGCAATTCTCCTACAATAGCTATTCGGCAGAACAAATTGGATCAGAAACCCTGGCACGGCGTAACCAGGGCGAAGTCACCACAAATGCCATGTTCGGCCAGTTCGCGTATCACTTTGCCCCAGATTGGGATTTGACCTTGGGCGCGCGTTACGAATGGTGGCGGGCATCCAGCGGCGTGGGCTCCAACCAAGCTTTGCCAGACCGCAGCGACGATGCGATTTCCCCGAAAGCGTCTCTCGGATTTGAGCCATCAAATTGGAAGTTTCGCTACTCATTTGGCCGGGCATATCGTTTCCCGGTCATCGCCGAGATGTATCAAAATTTGCAATCGCCTAACAGTATAACTACAGCTAACGCCAATCTTAAGGCCGAGGACGGCTGGCATCATAATTTCATGATCGAATACGGCCTGGATAACGGCTATGTGCGGGCCAATGTATTCCGCGACGACATTCGCAACACCATTCAGCAGGTCAGACGAGCTACCGGCATATTGACGGAAAATGCGTTTCAAAACATTCCCGCCACCAGCACCACCGGTGTGGAACTGATATATGACCAAGCGCGGGTGCTGGATTCTGACTTCGATCTGAACTTTAACGCCACCTGGATGAGCGCGATTGTGGAAGATGGCGGACCCGATATCAACTTTCAAGAAGCCAATGGCTCGCTCAGCCGTTTTAACCTAACTGGTAAAGAACGGATTCGTTTGCCGGAATGGCGTTTTAACGCGCTAGCCACCTATCACATCAGCGAGGCCTGGGATACATCAATGGCCGGCCGCTACACCAGCGACTCGTTTAACGACATCGACAATAAAGATTACGTGAACAATGTTTTCGGCGCGCAAGACGGGTTTTTCTTCCTGGACTTCAAAACCAGCTACCGCTTCAAATACGATTTGCTAGGCAAGCCAGCGAAAAGTCGCATCTCATTCGGTATCAACAACCTGACGGACAAAACAGCTTATGTGTTCCATCCTTATCCACAAAGAACGTTCTTCCTTGAAGGTGCTATCAGTTTCTAAACTGTAAAAGACCAAGATCAATGACGCCCAAATCCTGCTGATTTGGGCGTCAAGATTTAAGCCGACAATAGAAATACGTTAGCTCCGCAAGCGCCGGAATCCCTAATAAAATCATGCGTTTCACCTCAGCCGCCTTTGGCTTCCATGTCGCTGTTAAAGTCGAACGGACCTATCTTAACGCGAGCATTTTGCCCCGAGCTTCGCACTAGCGTTTTGCCGGCGGGCTTTATTTTTCGGACTCTAAGCTAAATTCCGCGCTCAATCTAGAACACTCAGCATGAAATCAAACCATCGCTCACCAGCCGCCAGCCCTGGTCGCCGCCGATTTCTCAAACTGGCCGCTACCGGTCTGGCGACCGCCAGTATGCCGGCTTCAGCACTGTTCCGACTGACGAATCCATGTCTCGATCCGTCCGTCACCCCAACATCAGCGCTGGAGTCCGCCGCGTGGCAAGGCATCGACCCGAGAGACTGGTGGGATTGCCACACGCATATCGTCGGTTCCGGCGACAGCGGTAGCGGCATCACACAAACGCCGGACATGCATGCGCCGCTGCAGCATCCGATTCAAACCTTGCAACATTGGGCTTATGCCAATGCCGCCTGCATTCCCGATACCGACCAAGACAACGCTTTTGTAAAACGGCTGCGCGCACTGATGGACACTATGCCCAAGGGCGCCAAAGCCATGCTGTATGCGTTTGATCGGGCGCATGGTGCTAGCGGCGACCCGGATCATGCCAACACGGCATTTTTTGTACCCAACGAATATGCCCAGAGTTTGGCTCAAGCCTATCCGGAGCGCTTCGAATGGGTCGCCAGCATCCATCCTTATCGCCCCGACTGCGTGACTGTATTGGAAGCCGCCGCCGCAAACGGTGCGCGAGCTGTGAAATGGCTGCCGCCGGCGATGGGCATAGACCCCGCTTCGCCGCAGTGCGACCGGTTTTATAAAGCGGCGGCGCAATTAAACATCCCGATCATTACCCACGG
Source organism: Proteobacteria bacterium ST_bin11 (assembly GCA_002083615.1). Classification (GTDB taxonomy): domain Bacteria; phylum Pseudomonadota; class Gammaproteobacteria; order Methylococcales; family Methylomonadaceae; genus Methylomonas. Next base: position 86,888 of record MSXO01000021.1, read on the forward strand.
TGGCGAAGAGAACGCCTTGCATGGCGCCGACCAGCCTTTGTTCGGCAATCCGCTGCGTTTGCGGCGGGCTCTCGATGCTGGCGTGCGAGTGGTGATCGCCCACTGCGCGACCTTGGGCACGGAGGTGGATGAGTCCGGTCGGGAAGTCAAAAGTTTTGATTTGTTCGCCAAACTGATGGCCGATAAACAATGGCAGGATCGGCTGTTCGGGGATATTTCCGCGATTGTTTTACGTAATCGCGATATGGCCGTAATCAAAACCCTGCTGACCGAAACAGGCTGGCATAGTCGCTTGTTATATGGCTCGGACTACCCCTTGACCGGGATTTTGCCGCTGATTTCGCCCGAGGCTTTTGCTAAAGCCGGCTTGCTGGCGGCAGACGCCGTCGAGCCACTACTAGCGCTGCAGGACTACCACCCGTTCCGTTTCGATTTTGTCTTGAAGCGCAGTCTAAGTTGGCAGGGCAAACGTTTTGCCGATGGTATATTTGCAACTCGGCCATTTTTTACAACCTAGACTCGTTTAACTTATCCGGCTACCGCCAGGTCAAGACGTGTGATAGCATTGATAGCAACACATCCTTGGAGTTAATTATGCCCAGTCTTGTTGTTAGAAATCTTGATGAAACGCTGGTTAAAGCATTGAAAGCCAGAGCCGCCGCCCACCATCGTTCCACCGAAGCAGAACATCGCGCCATTTTGGCGGAGGTTTTGACCGGGCCGCAACGGAAATCTTTTAAGGAAGCACTAGCCGCCATGCCCAATGTCGGCTTGGATACAGACTTTCTGCGTGCCGATACCGAGAGCGACTTGGCTGATGTATTTGATTGACACAAACGTTATCAGTGAAATTCGTAAAGGTGACAAGGCAAATTCGGGTGTCAGGCAGTTCTTTGCCGACGTCGCCCAAAATGATGACAAGCTGTATATTTCTGTCGTTACCATCGGTGAATTGCGGCGCGGTGTCGATCTAATTTATCACCGCGGCGATTTTGGCCAAGGCACGTTACTCGAGAACTGGCTAAACCAGCTTATGCAGGAATATCGGCATCATGTGTTGCTTATCTACACCGACATCGCACTGGTTTGGGGGAAAATGCGCGTGCCAAATCCACAACACCCCTTAGATAAATTAATAGCAGCTACCGCGTTAATTTACGATCTTACCGTTGTCACCCGGAATGTTAGTGACTTTGCCGGCACCGGTACTCGGGTCCTCAATCCCTTCACGGATTAAGCCGTCGCCCGCAACAAATTCCCGTAAAACAAGGCATTGCCGGTTTTGCTCTGCATCCAGAGTTGTTTTAATTCGATTTGGTTTTTGGCAAAGCAGGATTCGGCGGCATGGGCTAAGTCCGCCAAGGCCACGGTTGGCGAATAGGTGTTTAAAATTAAAAACCCGCCCGGATTGAGTAAGCCGCGCGCCGTTGCGATCAAGTCTGACAGCTGATTTTCCAGTTTCCATTTTTCGCCCTTGGCACCCAAACCCCAAGCCGGCGGGTCCATGATGATGCCGTCGTAATGGTTGCCGCGTTTCAACTCGCGTTTGGCAAATTTCAGGGCATCTTCCAACACCCATTTGATATCGGTCAGCGCGCTGCGCGCCTGATTATCGTTAGCCCAATCCAGCATCTGCTTGACTGAATCCACATGCACCACCTCCGCGCCATTCGCCCGCGCCACCAACGAGGCCGCTCCGGTGTAGGCAAACAGGTTTAATACCTTGAATCCGGGTTTCACTAGCTCGGCGATAAACCGCCAGTTAGCCTGCTGCTCTGGAAACAGCCCGACATGTTTGAATTTGGTTAGCTTCAGGCCAAACTGCAATTGCTCGTAGGCAATTTGCCAGTGGTCCGGTGAATTCGGCTTCAGACTTTTCCAGCTACCTTGAGTGGACGATAGTTCTACAAACTCCCAATGCGCCCTGTCCTGCCATTCTAGCCATGACCAACCTGGCTTGAACTGCGCTTGAATCTCTGGACGAATGGTTATCACTTCGCCCCAGCGCTCCAGTTTTTTACCGTCGCCGGCATCCAGTAACTCGTAATCCGGCCAGCTAACTGCATATTCCCGACCTTTATCTCCAGAAATTGCGACGCTATTAGGGGATTTGCCTGTAGATGATTGGCGGTGAAGTGGGTGGTTGGACATAGTGGTGGGCAGATGGAGAGGCTGATTAAGTTGGCGATTTTATGCCCGAATGCGGCGGCACACCAACCCTGACGGCGCATAGGCTAAGCAGAAATATGGTTTCGCCCCGCTAAGCTAATTGGACCGATAGCATGGCAATAGCCCCCAGCGTGGTTTTGTCGGTTAAAAAACTCAGCTTGTCGCCCTCGTCTTGCAAACCCAGGAGATACAGCAAGGGCAGAAAATGCTCGTCTGTGGGGATGGCCAAAGCCGCATCTGTTAGCGTTGGGTATTGAATTAAGGCCCGGTGATCGCCGGCGCGAATCAACTGTTTAACGCGTTCGGCAAACGCTAGGGCCCAGTCATGGGCGGTATCCCGCCAAATCGCCGCCTGCAAGTTATGCACGATGTTACCGCTAGCAACAACCAATACACCGTTGTCGCGCAGCCAGCGCAAGGCTTTACCCAGTTGATAGTGTTCTTCCGGTGACTTATGCCTATCCAGACTGAGTTGCAACACTGGAATATCGGCGTTCGGATACAGATGGCACAAAATCGACCAGCTGCCATGATCCAAGCCCCAGCTCTGATCCATTTGGATGACTGGCATCTCAGCCTGAATTTTTGCCGCCAACGCCGGACTGCCAGGCGCCGGATAGGCAAAATCGAATAAGGCTTGCGGAAAGCCGTAAAAGTCGTGGATGGTCCGGGGCTGCGGCATCGCGGTAATCCAAGTACCCTTGGTTTGCAAGTGTGCGGAGACAGTTAGAATGGCTTTTGGCCTAGGCAGACTTTGTCCCAACGCCGCCCAGGCCCGACTGAATTCGTTGTCTTCAAGCGCATTCATAGGGCTGCCGTGACCGATGAATATGGCTGGCATCCTCGGCAATGTTGCGTTGTCAGGCTCGGCCGAATTCATCGTATCCTCTCCCATGATAAGGTTTTCTATACTGCTAGGCGGCTGCGTTAAAATGACCGGTCTGGTAATCGTCTATGGCTTGCTCGATTTGCTCGCGGGTATTCATCACGAACGGCCCGTGCTGGACGATAGGCTCGCGCAATGGCTTGCCGGCCACCAAGATCAAACGGCTGTCTTGTTTGGCTTGCAAGATTACCCCATCGGACGCACCGTTGTTCAGAACCGCCATACGTTGCGCGGATACCGACCGTTCAGCCACCGCCACTTCACCCCGATACACATAAATAAAGACGTTATGGCCAACGGGTAGCGACTGGCTGAAACTAGCGCCAGCCGGTATATGCACATCCAGAAACAGCGGTTCAGTATCAGGCCGCTGAATCGCGCCCGCTACGCCATGACTGCTGCCGGCAATCACCCGTACCTTGACACCATCCGCGGTAAGCAATTCTGGAATTGCTTCGCTTTGCACATCTTGGTAACCCGTCGGCTGCATTTTCTCGGCGGCAGGCAGATTGATCCACAACTGAAAGCCTTCCAGTAAGCCATCTTTTTGCTCGGGCATTTCCGAATGGATGATGCCGCGCCCGGCAGTCATCCATTGAATACCGCCTGTTTCCAGCAAACCTTGATGACCGGCGTTGTCGCTATGCCGCATCCTTCCGGAGAGCAAATAGGTCAGGGTTTCAAAACCGCGATGCGGATGGCTGGGAAAGCCGGCGATGTAATCGTTAGGCTCATCGCTGCCGAAGGCATCCAGCATCAAGAACGGATCAAGCCGCTGTTGCAAGGCCTGGCCCAGTACCCGGGTCAATTTCACGCCGGCACCATCCGACGTGGCGTGCCCCACCACCAGTTGTTCGATACCACGAGAATGCTGAACCACATCAGTTTTAACTGTTTCTGTGTTCATCACTAATCTCCTAAAAAGGTTTACGCTCCGGCCGCCAACGCGGCGATTTGGCTAGCGGCAGCTTGCAAAGCCAGTTGTTCGGCATCGCCGCCCATCGCCAAACCTTCAGCGTAGATAAAGGTGACATCGGTCATGCCCAAAAACCCCAATATTGTCCGCAAATAGCTGCTTTGGCTATCGGTTTCGGTGCCGCTATGTTTGCCGCCAGAGGTTTGGAGCACATAGACCTGCTTGTTTTTCAGCAAGCCTTCCACGCCGTTTGCTGTGTATTGAAACGTCACCCTGGCTCGGGCAATGGCATCTATCCAAGCCTTCAGTTGCGCCGGAATACCAAAGTTATACATGGGCGCGGTCAATACCAGGATGTCCGCTTGTTGAATCTCGGCGATCAAGGCGTCGTCCAGCGCCACCCGTTGCGCTTGCGCCGGGCTACGTTGTTCGACCGACGTACTCAAGGCAATCAACGCTGCTTCATCCAGCAAGGGATGCGGGTTTTTCGCCAAGTCGCGCACTATCAATTGCGTAACCGACGCTTGCTGACGTAAGCCGGAAACCAAGCTATCAGCCAGACGGCTGGAATAGGCGTTTTCGGCACGTATGCTGGAGTTAATTTGCAGAATGTTCATTTAAGTCTCCCAAAGGTTTTGAAGTTGGGATGACTATACGCCTGCAGAATAGTGGGCAGAAGACCGGAAAATGGATAACATTGTTCCACTGGAGGAACAATACATGCACATTGAACCGAATGACTTGTGGCTATTCGCCAAAATCGCCGATGCCGGCAGTTTTTCCAAAGCAGGCGAACTGCTGGGTTTGCCGAAATCGACCTTGTCGCGACGCATCAGCAATCTGGAAAAGCAGCTGGGCGAGCGCTTGCTGCAACGCACCACCCGGCAATTGAATCTGACCGAATTTGGTTTGCGCTTACTGCAACATGGTCGGCAAGTCAGCGAAGAAATCGAAGCGGCAATGGCGTTGGCGCAGCACCGGCAAATCCAGCCCAGCGGCGTGTTGCGCATCTCGATGCCCAATGACTTTGCCAATCTATTTCTGGCGCCGCTATTGGCCGAGTTTAGCGACATCTATCCAGCGATTGCCTTGGAAATTGATTTATCCGCGCGACGGGTGGATTTAGTCAGCGAGAGTTTCGACCTGGCGATTCGCATGGGAGCATTGCCCGACGATGCAACTTTGACCGCCAAGCGCCTGCATCTGCAAACCTGGGGCTTGTATGCCTCACCTGACTATCTGGCAAAGCGCGGCGCACCGCAACACCCTGAAGACTTACTGGAACACGCTGCGCTTAGCCTGCTGGCAAGTAATCGGGAAGCACCCGCCTGGCAATTAAACCGCGGCGAGCAACAATGGCTAGGCACGCCACCGCTTAGAATCAAGGCAAACTCGCCTGAGTTATTGGTCAAACTGGCCAGGCAACATCAAGGTATTGTCGCCGCACCAGACTCCTATGCAGGCACTTACGTGCAAACCCAAGAGTTAGTGCGGGTACTGCCGGAATGGTGCTTACCGCAATCTACGGCCTGGTTAGTGTTTCCGGGCCGACGCTTGATGCCGACTAAAACCCGCGTGTTTATCGATTTTTTGGACGTGCATTTAAACACCTTTTGAATGAGGCGGCACCGGCCCTGGTAAACGGCAAAAACCGCCTGGCCGCACATCCTATTTGTTTGATTAAAAATATCTGTGTCTATAGAATCCGCGCAGCCTAGCCAGAGGTTAGGAAGCCTGCCATTTCAACAATTCAAGGAGAACTTATGTTTAGACTTTTGGCTATCTCACGCGGTGTCGCTCTGTTAAGCGGGATGATGGCGATTGGCTCCGCGCACGCGACCGTGGTTGCCGGCGCGGACTACATCAAGACCGCAACTACTCATTACCTTATTAACTCAGCGGGAAGCTCGGCTACCTACACCCCGTCATTTATCGTAATCGGCGCAGACGGTTCGGAGCCAAGTGAGAATTTTGGACCGTTCAGCATATCCGGGTCATTTGATGTCGAACGTTATCAAAGTACGGCAAGCCCTTCTGCAACGCCGGCAAGCAGCGGAATTACCGACAAGCTATTGTTTACCAACGCCAACGTCACGCTGAACGGCGCAATCCATAGCTTCGATTTCCCAAGCTTCTTTAGTCTTATGACTAGCGACACAGTATTTCAGTCGGAGCCTGCCTCTGTCGGTTGTTCTGTCCCACTGGGCTTTATCGCTTCCTGTTTGACAATGCCCAACCCAAACCCATCGTCTTGGTCCGGAACCCTGAGCAATCAAGCCATAAGCATGGACGGCTTCGCCGCAGTAGATAACTTAAGAGCGGGTTACACCTACCACATACAGGCTTCCGTGGTCCCGTTGCCGGGAGCCGTCTGGCTGTTTGCTTCGGTCCTAGGTCTGGTCGGGATCGGGCAAAGAAAACGGCGCAGCAATTAAACAGTCGGTAATGCGTCGGATCTGCCTAACACCCTTCTGCGCACCCCGCTAGATTAATGCAGAGCCAGTGACCAACGTGTCCCCAGCTAATGCCCCGCCGCAGCCAAGCGGGGTTTGAGGCCGGCATCCTGTTCAAACAACCGAGATTCCAGGGCAAAACCTTGTAACTCCACTTGGATATCACGATCCGGTGCCGCTTGAGGACAGGCAGGATGATTTAGGGATGTGACAAATTTAAAGCTGTTGTTCTACCAGGGCAAGGCCGAGCCGTCGTACTTAATAAACCGACCGGTATCGGCCAAGCTGAAATTGTCTATCACTTGACGCATGCCGGCTACGCTTTCTTTTACATCAATCAAGCCATTCGGCCCGCCCATATCGGTTCTGACCCAGCCCGGATGCAGAATCAACACGCCTACGGCTGCCGACCGCAAATCGATGGACAGGCTTTTCAATGCCGCATTCAGGCCGGCCTTGCTGGAGCGATAGAGGATGCTGCCGCCGCTGGTGTTGTCGGTCATGCTTCCCATCAAACTGCTCAAAGCTACGATCAAACGTTTGTCGCTACGTTGCACCTGCGGCAGGAAGGCTTCGGCCAATTTGAGTGGCGCCATCACGTTGACCGCCAATACATTCGCCCAGGTTTGGTAATCCAGTTGTCCAAAACCTTCCCCGGGTTTATCCCCATAAACGCCGGCGTTATTCAGTAATATGTCGATTTTACGCTCGGACAGTTTCGCGGCCAGCGCGTCGATTTGGCTGAAGTCCGCCACGTCCAGCGTCTCTATTTGCAGATGCGGATATTGCTTGGCAAGCGCTGCCAATGGCTCGGCCTGTTCAGGATTACGGCAGGCGGCAATGACCTCATAGCCTTCTGCGGCATATTGCCGGCAAAACTCCAAACCCAAGCCGCGATTGGCACCGGTGATTAAAACAGATTGCATCGTTACATCTCCAAATGAGTGATTAAAAGATCAGGAAGCATATACGGTTTGCTAACGGGTTTGCGGCAATTTTGGCATGTGCCAGCGCCTAGGTTGCCAATTGAACTATCTAGACTCAGCCGTGCCTCATCGACATAGTTTTATCTATGAAATTCTGGGAGGCCACTATGCAAATGAAATCAGTTAAATCCAGCACTATCGACGTGATCGGCTACGACGAACAAACGCATAAACTGCGGGTATCTTTCAAAGACCAGCAAGCCCAGGATTTTTGCCACGTTCCCGAACACCTCTTCACCGCTTTTCTCAGCGCCCGTTCCAAAAACCGATTTTATAAGCGCCATCTTCATAACTTGTTTCCTTGCTAAGAAATACCGGATCAATATCTTGAAGTGGCGGCAGCAGCCGTTATCCCTGTCTCAGCTGCCGATAGAGCCGAATCATATTGTCGGCAATCGCTTGGTCGGAGGCATACAGCACGCCGCAGTGATTCATAAACAGAGAGCCTTGCGGATTTAATGCCAGGGCTTCACCATAGATATCGCTGACCGGCGCGCCGGCTTCCTGGAACAAACAAGCAGTGGCTGCGTAATCCCAGACACTGCCGCCACCTTTATCCGACTTCGGAAATTTGAAATAACACGCCGGCGTTTCGGTTAAGGCTTGGCAGGCATTTAAAGCGGCACCGCCTTGCAAGCGTAAACCCGCCCCAGCATAACCCAGTTCAACAGCTATGCGTTGCAGTTCGGGCTGTATAGCCCGATACAAAGGATCTTGAACAAAGCTTTTATCGGTGATGAAAGTCAGGGTTTGCATCGGCGTTGCCGGCTTAAAAGCTTGTTGGTTTTGCCAAGCACCTTGGTCTTTAAGGGCGCGATAAAGGGTTTGGGTTAAAGGATCGTAGACCACGCCGATCAGCGCTTGCCCGGTACGGGACACCAAAGCAATCGACACCGAATAGCCAGGCACACCTTCAATAAACGGCAAAGTGCCATCCAAAGGATCGATGCACCAGAAATATTCCTTTTGCAGCCGCGCACCGTCATCGAGACTTTCTTCCGACAACCAAGCCAAGTCAAATAGCGCACAGGTCGGCAGTAAGGTTTGCAAAATGAGGTCCTGGCTTCGGCGATCGACTTCCGTCACTACTTGTGCGGCCAGGCTGGAGCCACCGTCTTTGGTATCTACCGCAACTGCAGTGTGCGAATGTCTGGCTATCAGTTGTCCGGCCTGCACCGCCGCCGAAATGGCGCATTGACCAAGTAGATACAGGTCTTCTGTCGACAAGCGCATTGGCTCTCCTGGTGGTTTTATAATTGGGCGATAACTTGCCGCGCCAGCCGCTCGCTATAGCTATTAGGCGACCAATAGCCAGGGTTCCAGCCTTTTAAAAACCGGTGAAAATCGGTCCAGGCCACTGGGTACAGAGCCCGCCAATCCCGTTCGACGGCAGCCGCATCCACCGGCTTTTGTTTACGTCGTAAAGCCTGTTGTAAGGCCTGAAAATAAATATCCAGCAATTCGCCTTCCCTGCGCTGACATTCTTCTTGGCTCATACAGCTATCGATAAAATAAGCGACATCCTTGATTCCACATCCGCCGCCGACGTATTGAAAATCCACCGCAGCGACTCGGCGGCTGTCAGCCGAGAAACAAAAATTAGCCACTTTGGCATCGCCATGCACAAAGGTTTGGTAGGGGGTATCGCGTAGTCTTTGATCTATCAGCGGCGCAGCATTTTTCAAGGCAATATCCTGTAAGGCTTCCAGTTCATTGGGCCGGGTCTGCAGATGCCAATAGGTGCCGGTAGGCCACAAACCCTGGGGATTTTCGCCGATAAACGTGGCATGAAAATTTGCCAGCCAATGCAGGCAGGTATGAATTTCCTGTTCACCGGCCCTTGAGTGGCGTTGTGGAAATCCCACCGGATGCAGGTCTTCCAACACCATCACAATATCCTCGCCGAACATCTCGAATGCCAGACAAGCCGGCACCCGGCAATCCGCGTCGCAGTATCTGGCCCAGCGTTGGTACCAGACTGTCTCGATCTGATAAGAGCGAACCTTGCGGCGATGCGATAAATCTTCGTTAGATCCGGGCGTCTGCAAGCTCTGCGCTGACAATTTTACGTGTTTGACGATGACACTCGCACTGTCGCAGCCACTTAGGCCATAGCGCAAGATATACCCGTAGCCGCTCCACAGACTTTGAATCGTCTCAATTTGCAACGCGTCATCGGCACCGGTAGCCTGAAGCACGAGATCACGAATGGTATTTTGCATGGGTATAGTGAGTGCCTTAAAAACTGCTATTTTCTGGAAATACGCCGCGCGAAAGCCAGGCTTATGTGTCGGATTGCGGTATCGTTGGTATAGTTCATACCGTTGCATAGCAAGCAAAGCCCGCCACTACATTAAACCTCACCGCCATGATACCGACCATGAATTTTGCATCCGATAATTGGGCTGGCGCTCACCCCGCCGTCTCGCAACGCTTGTTGGCGGCGTCGGCGGGCTTTTCGGCGCCCTATGGCGCCAGCGCACTGGACCGCAAAATTGAGCAACAGTTTAATGAGCTATTCGAACGGGAAGTCGCGGTATATTTCGTCAGCACCGGCACTGCCGCTAACTCGCTGGCATTGGCCGCCGTCAACCGTCCAGGCGGCGTATCATTTTGTCACCGCGAGGCACATATGCTGGAAGACGAGTGCGGCGCGCCGGAGTTTTTTACCCATGGTGCTCGGTTGGCGCCGGTGGACGGCCATCACGGCAAAATCGATCCGGAGAATCTGCAAGCGGAAATCGAACGCTTCCCGCCCAATTTTGTGCATGCAGGGCAACCCATGGCGATTTCCATTACTCAAGCTACCGAGATCGGCACACTTTATCAACCCCAGGAAATCTCCGCTATTTCGGACATTGCCCAAACTTTCGGCTTACCGCTGCATATGGACGGCGCGCGCTTTGCCAATGCGCTAGTGTCGCTACAGTTAACACCTGCAGAAATGAGTTGGAAACTGGGAGTGGATATCGTGTCTTTCGGCGCGACCAAAAACGGCTGTTGGTGTGCTGAAGCGTTGGTGTTTATGAATCCGGCGCAGGCTAAAGATTTACCGTTTATCCGCAAGCGCGCTGCGCAGCTGATGTCTAAAAGCCGATTTGTCGCCAGTCAGTTCGAAGCATATTTGGAAGACGAGCTTTGGCTAAACTTAGCACGCCACGCCAACACGATGGCGGCGCGTCTGCAAAATGGCATTGCCAGCTCGAAGCGTGCCCGGCTGGCCTGGCACGCAGAAGCCAATGAAGTATTTGCCGTGTTACACCAAGCGGATGCTGACCGACTGCAACAGCAAGGAGCCGTGTTTTATCCCTGGAATCCACCGCGCGCAACCCCTGCGCTGGTGACTGACCAGGAGATATTAGTGCGCTTGGTTACCAGTTTTGCAACGGAAGCGGCGCAAGTCGATGCGTTTATCGCGCTTTTGGGTTGAGGGAGACCGATTTGCGATACTATCGTCCTCGGCTCAACACCATCATCTGCCTGTTGACCATGCCGCCGCCAGTTAGGCCATGAGCTCGCCGCCCGCCGCAAACGATTTGAAACGCCCCAGCTCCTGGCCTAGAACAGTCGCCGTTGCACTCCTGGCAATTGCGCTGTTTTGCCTGGCCGTGTGGTGGCAACGCGCGGTGTTACTTGAGCTAGTACTGCAACAGGCACTAAAACACACCGCACTCAGCTCACCCTCGCTGTCGGGATTGTCGTTTGATTATGAGCAAGCAAAGCTGGCGGAAATCAGCTTTGGCGTGGCAACGCCGGCTGGCGACTTAACCGTGGCGATGCAGGAGGTCGCCACCGATTACGATATTGAAAAGCGCGTACTCCGCAGTGTCAGCATCGGCTACGCCGCGCTGAAGTTTATCTATAACCCTGCCGACCCATCCGCAACGAACACCACGGAAAACGCCCTCTTCAGTTTACCGCTGGACCGATTGAGCGTCGCGAAACTGGAAATTGACATAGAGACGCCTTGGGGACAGAGCAGCTTCACCGGCCAAGCGGAGATTAAGCGTAGTGAGGCCGATGCCATCGATGCAACCTTTCAGGATGCCCGACAATCGCTTCATCTGAATATCGACCCAGGTTTTAGCGCAGCCAAACTGAGCGTCGATCAGCTACCGAGTGGCAATATATTAGAACTGGAAGTCCAACAACTGGATCGCCCAGCGAAGCAAATCAGTCTGCATGCCGGCGCACCGGAGCTTATCGAGTGGTTTACCAGCAGCTTACTAATTCCGCAAACTTTGCGGGCAAAAACTCAGACATACGATGTATCGAGATTGAGCCCATTGCTCAACACTACGCAGCTAAGCGTAAACGCCAAAACGGCGGACAACTTCGCCAGTCTGCACGCTGAAGCCGCGCTGAAACGCAATAAGCAGTCTCTAGTTTCTGTCGATTTAGCGGTGACAAACAAGCAGACTATCGATGCGATCGGCCGCCTGGACCTGGCCGCCAGCGAGGCATTCGATTTAATCAAACCCTGGTTACCGGCCATGGCGGCTAGCGGGGCGGTAACCAGCGGCGCAACGCGGGGAAACCTGCAACTGCACAAGCCAAGCAATCAAGATCCTTCCGGAACGGCACAATTGACTATTACCGATTTGGCCTTGACAGCCGGTGCGGCAAAAGTCGAGAACGCTAAGGTCGCACTGAGCATTCCAGACTTGGCGAGTCGGGCCGTGGACCTGTCTGCCGAAGTGCCGACGCTGGGATTGGGTAAAGATTTGATAGCGCGCAACCTGAATGTCAAAGCCCGCTATCTCGATCAGGAACTGACCCTAAATCAGGCCAGCCTGGCACTATTCGGCGGCACGATAGAATTGATGCCAGACACCATACGCTTGGAGCAAACGCCGATTCTGTTGACCTTACGCCTGCGCGATGTCGATCTGTCACAACTTTTAACGAGCCTGCAATACCCAAATATTTCCGGCACCGGCAAGATAGCCGGCGAACTGCCGTTGCAGCTGTCGTCTGGGACCATCGATGTACAAGACGGCAGCATCAGCGGCACGCAGCCAGGTGTGTTACGCTATGTCGGACAAGCCGATAATCAGAATATCGCCTTTAAGGCACTGAGAAACCTGGTTTACCAGAATCTGCGAGCCAAGGTAAATTATCGCCCTAACGGCGACTATCATCTGGGTTTGCGTCTGGAAGGCAGCAACCCTGAAGTGTTATCCGGCCATCCGCTAGCCTTCAACTTGAATATCAGCGGGCAATTGCCTGATCTATTGCAAAAAGGTATTTTAGCCGGCGATTTGGAGCGGACCATTTTGGAGCAGGCTATCGCCAAACCGGCGAATGAGGATCAATCCCCGAACACCCCATGAGGGGATCACTTACCCAAGCCGCCGTCGGCGGATCGGAGTAGTCAATGAACTGGAAAGCTACAAGCAGCGCGGCCATCTCGTGCGTCAGCATCTACCTGTCGGGCTGTTCGCCCTCCGTTAGGTTGGAAGCTCCGGACAAACCGATTGAGATCAATATGAACGTTAAAATTGAACACGAAATCCGTTTGAAAGTGGAAAAAGACGTAGACGAATTGCTGTCCAACCAGAAAGGCTTGTTTTAAAGGAGCTAACGATGAAAAACAAAAATTTACGGTTAATTCTGGCGCCACTGTTTTTAGGCTTATGTCTAATCGGGCTGCCGGTTAATGCAGCCGATCTGACTCAAGCTAAATCCGCTGGGTTGGTCGGCGAACAAATGAACGGTTTCCTGGGTTTAGTTAAACCCGATGCGTCCACCGAGATCCAAGCGCTGGTTAAAAGCATCAACGCGCAACGTTTGTTAGAGTACCAGCGTATAGCCGCTAAAAACGGCGTGGCGGTAGAGGAAGTTGGCCGACTAACCGCTCAGAAAGTCATTGGGCAAGCTTCCCCTGGGCAATTTGTCCAAACACCGTCGGGCTGGGCCCAGCGCTAATCGACTCTTCACATAGTAGGGACCGGTATTTACACTTGCGCTTCTGCAAGCTCTAAACACCGTCATTTGTTCGCAGTGGCACTAATAAGTCAAATTTAGCTATCTCCCGACCTAAACGTGAACATCACCAGCACCACTCGCATCAAGTTACCTTGCGTTCCCACTTAGTCAAGGCGAAGGATATTGCTCAAAATGGCTGGAAGGGCAATCACTTAGCCCGGTAAATCAGGAAAATAAGACGACACAGACATTTGCCTAGACATGAATGTTCGCCCATTTTTTTGAGAATCGTCACGGCTAGGGTGCTTGGAGCGAGTGTAGTTAGCGAGGGAAAACCGAACACAATCCCCATAAAATCAATGTGCGACAAATTGTCACACTTTTTTGTAGACAGCAGCGTTTTAATCAAATAGAATTCGCCCACTTTCAACGAAGCGCAGATAATTCGAAAGAATTATGATCGTTAAATGAGGGGGGGGGGTAGGCGACCGTTAATCCGGTATAAGAACAACAATAAACGCGAGAAATTAACCTACTGTTTAACAGTAGGCGTCCAATCAATATAAAAAATAATACCGGACGAAGCCCACTTAATGTGGGCTTTTTTATGCCTGCCGGTTAGCTAAAGACCCGCAACTTTTTTCTCATCCTCTTCCTGGAAGTTCCTGTAGTTAATGGATATTTTTAAACCGGCGAATCGTCCCGACATTTTAATTAATTCGGACGTGGCTTTATCAAACATCAACCTGACTTCACTCAAAGCCCGGTCCTCGTAGCCTTCTTCGATGTCTTTAGCGTCTAGCCGAAAATGGTAAAGATAGACTTCCTGTTTTTCTTCATCGGTGATTTCGAGTGGCTCGCCCAATTGTTTGATCACTGTGGCTTTTTTGGGCAGTAGCGCGGCGATTTTCTCCATCTGATCAGCCTTGGCTCTCAACTGTTTTTTCTCTTCGTTGATTTCTGCACCACCCAAAGAGCGAAATGACGCTTCCAAAAACTCCGGCGGGGCAATTTGTAAAAACAAATTGGAGAACGTCCAGTCGGTGATTTTATCTTCCTTGTTAAAAGCCAGATCCAGATAGAAACTCACCTCTGGCGCAATCAATTTGCTCTCTTTGTCTATCTTACGGAACCAATAGCGCCAGCGCTTGCCATCGGCAGTCTGCTCTTCACTGCTAGCGTGCAACTTCGCCAACGACACAAAATCTTCACTTAGCAGTTTGGGCTTTTTGAAATGCACGGTGAAATCCTCTTTGGAGGTTACCGCAAAATAACGATCAAACTCGTCCATCTGCAAATAGGTCTGGTAGGCGTGCAACCAGTGCAAACAACCGGTCAGGGTGCTGACTAATACAAAAGCCAGGAACAGGCGAAAAAAGCGGTAAATTTTAGTCATAGCACCCTCAATGCCGGGTAGGCGAGTTAGTTTCGGTTTCAGCTACCGGATTAGTCAGCAGGTTCTCTACATCCACCGTGTCGAAGCGGTATTGCGCTCCGCAAAATTGGCAATCGACTTCGATGTCGTTGCGTTCTTGCAAAATTGCCTGTAGTTCGGACCGCCCCAACGCCGCTAAAGTGCCACCGATTTTTTGCCGCGAGCACGCACATTTAAACTCCACCGCCTCCGGTTCGTAAATTTTGACCTCCTCTTGATGAAACAGGCGATGTAATAAATCTTCGCAATCCAGACTCAACAGCTCCTCGGCAGTGACGGTATTAGCCAGTATTTCAATGCGTTCCCAATCGGCTTTGTCCTGATTGCTACTCGGCAACTCCTGAATAAATAAGCCAGCCGCATGGGTTTTGTTCGCGAACAGCCATAAACGAGTATCGAGTTGTTCGGATTGGGTGAAGTAGGTTCTTAATACATCCGCAAGCGTTTCCGCTTCGACACCGACGATACCTTGATAAGGCTCACCGTTCTCGGACTCTACCGTCAACACCAGCCGCCCGCCCTCGCCAATCATTTCCTGCAAATTCGCGCCGGCGACATTGGCCTCGCTACGCACCAAACCTCTAATTTGCCGCTCGTTGCTGGATTGCGCTACCAACGCTTTCAACTCGCCGCCGCCTTGAATCTGCATAATCATCGCGCCTTTAAACTTGATGGTTGCAGACAGCAAAACCACCGCCGCCAAGGCCTGCCCCATTTGCGCATCGACGGCATCGTTGACTAAATGTTGATGCTGCTTGGCTTGTTGCCAGCTTTGTTCGAGTCGCACCCATTCGCCGCGCACTCCGTGTTTTTCGAAAATAAAGCGGCGTAAGCAATCTTGTTGTTTCATGATTTAGTTGATTCCTCTGAACTGAGCGGCGATTATAATCCCCACTACCCCATCATTCGACATCGGGATGCACTTATGTCTTTCCTATTCAAAAAAACCGCAATGCCCAGCGCCGAACAAGCCTTACCCGGACGTCAGCAAGCCATAGACAGCGGCAAAGTTCACGCCGTCAACGGCCATCCGATTCATCCGCCATTTCCGGCGCATCTGCAACAAGCGGTGTTCGGCATGGGCTGTTTTTGGGGCGCCGAGCGTAAATTCTGGCAACAGCCCGGCGTCTTTAGTACCGCAGTCGGTTACGCTGGCGGCTTTACACCAAACCCGACCTATCAAGAAATTTGCACAGGGATGACTGGCCACGCTGAAGTGGTTTTGGTGGTTTTCGATCCCACCGCCGTGCCTTATCAAGATTTACTGACAATATTTTGGGAATCGCATAACCCCACCCAAGGCATGCGCCAAGGCAACGATGTTGGTACCCAATACCGGTCGGTCATCTACTGCTATGAGGACCAATACCCTGCAGCCAGAGCCAGCCAACAACAGTACCAAGCGCAGTTGGTAGCAGCGGGTTTCAACGAAATTACCACCGAAATCCTCGATGCCCCGACGTTTTACTATGCGGAAGAAGATCATCAACAATATCTGGCCAAGAACCCGTCCGGTTACTGCGGCTTGGGCGGCTTGGGCGTTTGTTTTTCCTGATAGCGTAATCGCCGAGAAATGCTAAGGCATTATAAGACTTGAGATTATTGATTCCCCTTCATCCCTGGAGAGTTTTTCCGGTTGACTTTTAGGAAAAAATCCTTCAATTTACGCGTCTGGTGTGGCTCTCCCTCTGCGCTCGGCGATTGCTGAACAAGCCCTAAAGGGCAGTCATCCAAACAGAGCTTTAAAACTAATATTAGTCTTAACAACACAATACCGTACTCTGTCTCATCAACAGATTACCAGGAGGAAACATATGAAGAAGCCTGTAAAAAACTGGCTGCTTGCTTCGACTGTAGCTACTTTACTTGCTGCACCAACTGTCTCTACCGCTAATAGCGATGTTGAAAAACTGACACAAGACCCAGCCAACTGGGCCACATGGGGCGGCGACTACGCCGGCACACGTTACAGCAAACTGGCGCAAATCAACGCTCAAAACGTTAAAAACCTGCAACCAGCCTGGTCTTTTTCTACAGGTGTGTTGCGTGGTCATGAAGGCGGCCCCTTGGTTGTTAACGGTGTTATGTTTATCCACACTCCGTTCCCAAACACCGTTTACGCGATAGACCAAAAAACCAAAGCAGTTATTTGGGAATTCACTCCGACCATGGACGCTGACGTAACCATCCCTGTGATGTGCTGCGACACCGTTAACCGCGGCTTGGCTTACGGCGACGGCAAAATCTTCCTGCAACAATCGGACACTGTTCTGACTGCATTGGACGCCAAAACCGGTAAGCGCGTATGGAGCGTACAAAACGGCGACCCTAAATTGGGTATGACCAACACCAATGCGCCATTGGTTGTCAAAGACAAAGTTATTACCGGTATTTCCGGCGGTGAGTTTGGTGTTCGCGGCTTCTTGGCAGCTTACAACATCCGTACTGGTCAACTGGATTGGAAAGGCTACAGCATGGGTCCTGATAAAGACACTCTGTTGAAAGCAGGCAAATCCACTACATGGCAAGACGGTAAAGTCACCCCTGTTGGCGCCGATTCAGGCACCAGCACTTGGAAGGGCGACCAATGGAAAATCGGCGGCGGCACCACTTGGGGCTGGTATTCTTACGACCCTAAACTGAACCTGGTTTACTACGGTTCAGGTAACCCGTCTACTTGGAACCCTGTGCAACGTCCAGGCGATAACAAATGGTCCATGTCTTTGTGGGCGCGTGACGCCGACACCGGTGAAGTTAAATGGGTTTACCAAATGACTCCACATGACGAGTGGGACTACGACGGTATCAACGAGACCGTTCTGGTTGACCAAGAAGTGAAAGGTAAAATGCATAAAACCATCGTGCATTTTGACCGTAACGGCTTCGGTTATACCTTGGATCGTGAGACCGGCGAACTCTTGGTTGCTGAAAAATTCGACAAATCTGTCAACTGGGCTTCCCACGTCGATCTGAAATCAGGTCGTCCTGAAGTTGTGCCTGAGTTCTCTACTGAGCACAACGGTGAAGACGTTAACACTGTAGGTACTTGCCCTGCTGCGTTGGGTTCTAAAAACCAACAACCCGTTTCTTACTCTCCACAAACCGGTCTGTTTTATATTTCAGGCAACCATTTGTGCATGGAGTACGAACCTTTTGAAGTGTCCTACACTGCTGGCCAACCTTACGTAGGTGCCACGCTATCTATGATGCCTGCTGGCGCTGACGTGCTAACCGGTAAAAAAGATGGCACCACCAACCTAGGTCAGTTTACTGCGTACGACGCTAAAACCGGTAAAATCGCTTGGTCTAACAAAGAGCAATTCTCTGTATGGTCAGGTTCGGTTGCGACCGCTGGCGGTGTAGTATTCTACGGCACACTGGAAGGCTACCTGAAAGCGGTTGATGCTAAAACCGGTAAAGAATTGTACAAATTCAAAACCCCATCAGGCATCATCGGGAACGTAAACACCTGGGAATTTGACGGCAAACAATATGTTGGCGTTTTGTCAGGTATTGGCGGCTGGGCTGGTATCGGTATCGCAGCCGGTATCGACGACGGTACATCTGCATCTAGCTCAGAAGGTTTGGGCGCGGTGGGTGCTTACAGAAGCTTAAGCTCCTACACCAAATTGGGTGGTACACTGACCGTGTTCGCTCTGCCTAACTAAGATCTAATCCTTTAGATTTTCAGTAAAGCAAGCCTTGGCCGAGTAATCGGCCAAGGCTTTTTTACGTATAGACCCCAGCTAAAAGGAAACTGCGATGAAAATGTTCTCAACCGCCTCAAGACTGTTAATGACGGCGACCTTGACTGTATCCACTATTTCCGTGAATGCCCAAGACAAATTCCGGGTTTGCGCCGACCCGTTAAACCCACCCTATTCCACCAAGGACCAGAGCGGCTACGAAAACAAAATCGCCGCACTATTTGCCGAACAGTTAGGACAGGAACTGGAATATACCTGGCTGCCGGAAAGAATCGGCTTTATCCGCAATACATTGAAAGCCGAGAACGATAACGGCGAAGGCTTTAAATGCGACGTGGTAATGGGCGTACCGGCCGGATACGATCTTACTGACACCAGCAAACCCTACTTCCATTCGACCTATGTGCTGCTAATTGCCAAAGGTCGTGGCTGGGACGATATCAAAGACAGCGCACAACTGGCCAACCTTCCCCTGGACAGACAGGAAAAGCTGAAAATAGCAATGTTTGACCGAGGTCCAGGTACCGAATGGCTACAGAAAAGTGGTTTGCTAGAGCAAGGCATTCCCTACCAGAGCATGACCGGTGACGGCGAATACAACACCGCGATGCGAATCGAAAAAGACTTACGCAGCAAAACCATAGACATGGTGATACTTTGGGGACCGATGGCGGGATACGTTCAGTCTCAAGCCCCTAAAGGCAGCTATATCGCGATACCTATGCAATCTTCGCCTGGCTTGAAGTTTGATTTTTCAATCGCCATGGGTTTGCGTCAAGGCGACAATAAACGCAAGCAGCAACTGAATGATTTAATCGATAAAAACCTGGATAAAATCCAAGCAATCATCGCAAGTTATGACATTGCTGTATTGCCGATTCCACTAGGCACCGGCAAAAAAGACGACGATTGAAATTTGCTTTAAGGGCTAGCGCCCGAATAACCTAACCAAATGCGCAAAATGCCCGGCTTTATCGTCGGTTAACTGCGACCAATCAAAACGCCAGCGCCAATTTCCTTCGGTTGTGCCTGGCGTGTTCATTCTGTCGGGCGATCCCAACTTCAGAATATCCTGCATCGGAATAACCGCCAGATTCGCAACAGACCCGAACGCGGCATGAATAAGGGCACTGGGCATCGGCAGACTAGACCAGCCAAGATAATCGTATATGCGCTGTTTCTCGCCGTCGTTGAGACCTTCGAACCAACCCAACGTAGTATCGTTATCGTGGGTACCGGTATAGACCACGCTGTTGTTCTGATAATTACAGGGCAAATAGGGATTACGGCTGTCGTCGCCAAACGCAAACTGTAAAATCTTCATGCCTGGTAAATTGAAATCGTCGCGCAAGGCTTCGACTTCTTCGGTAATAATGCCCAAATCTTCAGCCACCAAAGACAAAGAAGCATATTTTTCCTGAATAGCCGCCAGCAATTCGGTACCCGGTGCTTTAACCCAGCGCCCGTTAATTGCGGTTTGCTCGCTGGCCGGAATTTCCCAGGCAGCTTCCAAGCCGCGAAAATGATCTATTCGTAAAATATCGAACATTTCGTACTGGGATTTAATCCTGTCCAGCCACCATTCAAAGCCGGTTTTCTGCAGATACTCCCAGTTATAGTGAGGATTACCCCAGCGCTGACCGTTCTCGGAGAAGTAATCCGGCGGCACGCCCGCTACCGTGTCCATTTCTCCCAAATCGTTAAGCTTGAATACCGCTCGGTTGGCCCATACGTCAGCACTGTCATAAGACACAAAAATAGGAATGTCGCCAAACATCAGCACGCCATGCTTGGCCGCGTATTCTTTCAACTCATGCCATTGCCGAAAAAACACATACTGCTCAAATTTAATGGTTTCAATCACCGCTTTAAGTAATTGCTTCGACTCGTTTAGCGCGTTCGGTTCGCGCTGCTTCAAAGCATCCGGCCACTGATTCCAACTTTTGTGTCCAAACACATTGCGCAAGGCGATAAACAACGCAAAGTCATCCAGCCAATCGGCTTTTTCCAGACAGAATTGCTTAAAGTCGTGCTGCTGCTCAGTATCAGCCAAACTCTGAAACCCATAAAAGGCTTTGGTTACCAAACAACTTTTGGTGTATTCGGCATTGGTATGGCAATCGCCGCAGCGATCTGTGGTTTGCAGCCAGCCCTTATCAGCTAGCCATTGAATACTAATGAGAGCGGGGTTGCCAGCATGCGCAGACAAGCACTGGTAAGGCGAACCGTCGCCATGCGTCATACCCAATGGCAAAGTCTGCCAGACTGTGGCACCGATATCATGCAGAAAATTAACAAAATTGAAGGCTTCCTTACCTAAATCGCCACACTCTCCCCGACCCGGCAGCGATGTGATGTGTAGCAAAACGCCTGCACGGCGTTTATCCAAGAGAGCACCCATGTTGTTTGTTCCGTTTTATTTATATTTGACTACCGCGCCGCATTGCGCCACCCATCGCCGGACTTCCGCTGCCTTGCGTAAATGACAAAGCCAGATACGGTGGGGGCTCTTCACCTAGCAGACGATATAGATTACTCAAATTCAGCCGATACTGTTTTTCAAAATCGCTGACTGCTTCGCCGGGATTATAATCGCCGAACCACCAAAACCAATCTGAACCCTCACAGACGCCCAGTTGCACCTGTGCTTCAGCCAGTTGCTGCTCAGAGAGCTTGCCATTTGCTAGGGCTTTATCGAAAGCGATTTTGACATCGGCCAACATATCCCAGCCGCAATTTTTATCCGCATCGCCTATCCAGGTTGAAAACGTGCCATAAACCCAGCTACCTGCGACCAAGTTCTGCAAGGATCCGAGCTGCGGAGCAACGCTGTCAAGATACTCAGAAAATGTGGTTAGTTCGATACGCGGATGTTCTCCAAGACGCTTGTAAAGCGCACTGAGAAAATGATACCCGTTATCCGGAAAATATTCCCAAGCATTTTCGCCGTCCATGATGATAGAAACCAACGGCGTTTGGGTTTCATAGTCGGCAATATTCTCCAGGTGTTTAATTAGATCGGCCACCGCATCGTCGGCATGCCACTTTGAATACTCAAAGCCTATTAAGTCCGACAAACCATCATCGCGAAAAAAGCAAGCTATCTCGGCCGAGCCCAGTTTGAATGGTCGATGCACACCCACCGCTTCGCCTGTAGCACGGGCGCGTATGCTGTTATGCAGAACATTGCCGCCGCTGGCAGCCCATTTGAAACCGAAATCGGATAACAGGTGCAGGGTCTGCTGACTGATACCGCCCTCGGACGGCCAACAACCTTGGGGTTCGAAACCGAAAAAATGCCGGAAAGTCGCCAAACCCTTTTGCAAGTGCCATCGCACCCGCTCCTCACCCCCAGGGTAATGACTTATAGCGGGTAAGGTCGCCCCTGGCATTGCTTCTCTGGCGCTGCCTATTTCGAGCATCAACGGCATGATGGGGTGCGCATAAGGCGTCACCGATAGTTCGATGCGGCCTTTTCTAGCCAAGGCTTTATAACGATAGATAACTTTGGATAATAGATCGCCGATAATTTCAACCATCTCGATTCGGTCGTGCAGACTAAAACCGTTGGCTTTTTCGATTAAGCGTTTTACCCGCTTATCGGTAAGTTTTACGGTTTCACCCATCCAGGCCAAGTGATACCAAACCAAAATATCGGAAATGAATTGCGCATTAAGATAATTAACTGAATCCTGATGCCCTTCAAGCCAATCGGCCATCTCGGTTAATCTTCGAAAAGCCGGATATCGCTCGATCTGCCGCTCACGATTGGCTTTCCTACAATCGCGCAACAGCTTTAAGCGCTTCTCGGGATCTGAGGACACGGAAGGCTCCACCAGAGCAGCCAGTAAGGGATCTTTAATCGCAATTCGGTCGTGCAAATAGCCGCTGACCTGATTGGAATAGTCCTCGATCTGTTCCAGCAGAATCGGCGCAAAATTAACGACTGCTTTCGCCGCAGGCGTCGCTTCCAGGTGCGCAACCATGTCAACATAATCTTTAATCACATGCAGATAGGTCCACGGCAGCTTGAATTCGCCGCTCTGCATGTCACGGTACTCAGGCTGGTGCATGTGCCAGCACAGTACCAGCTTAAGTTTTTTATCGGACATAATTCCGTCTTTGTCCGAGCATGTCGGATGTCACCAACACCACGCCACCCTCGCTGACGTGAAAACGCTTTTCGTCTTCCGCTCGGTCTTCGCCGATTACTGTACCTTCCGGTATTTGACAGCCTTTTTCGATGATGGCCTTGGTGATCCGGCAATGTCTACCAATATTCACTTCAGGCAAGACCACCGAGTCCTGTACCGAACTGTACGAATTGACCCTCACCATAGAGAACAGCAGGGAATGACGCACGGTGGCGCCGGAAATCACACAACCGCCCGATACCATAGAGTCGATGGCTTGACCACGTCTGTCGTCGTCATCAAATACAAATTTGGCCGGCGGGGTTTGCGCCTGATAAGTCCAGATTGGCCAAGTGTTGTCATACAGATTCATATCGGGTTTCACACCGACTAATTCCATGTTGGCAGCCCAATATGCATCAATGGTCCCCACGTCGCGCCAGTAACTTTGTTGGCCGCTTTGTAGATCGAGGAAGGGATAGGCGTTCACCCGGTATTTCTCAATCACCGATGGAATGATGTCCTTACCGAAATCGCGGCTGGAGCCCTTGGTGTCGGCGTCTTTGATCAGTTGCTCAAACAAGAAACCAGCGTTAAAAATATAAATACCCATGGAGGCCAGCGCGGTGTTTTCGCGACCGGGCATGACGGGTGGGTTTTGGGGCTTTTCCACGAAATCCTTGACCCGGCGATGCTCATCAACGTGCATCACGCCAAACGCTTTAGCATCTTCCAAAGACACCTCAATGCACCCGATAGTCAAATCAGCCTTGTTCGCGACATGATCTGCCAGCATCACCGAATAATCCATTTTGTATATATGGTCACCGGCCAACACCAATACAAATTCTGGGTTGCGGGCCCGCAAAATATCGATGTTTTGATAAATCGCATCCGCGGTGCCTTGATACCAAGAATGCTCGTCGTGGCGTTGTTGCGCTGGCATCAAGTCGACATATTCACCAAACTCGCCACGTAAAAAGCCCCAGCCTTGTTGAATGTGGCGAATCAGCGAATCGGCCTTATACTGGGTAAGGATACCAATTTTGCGAATATCGGAGTTGATACAATTGGATAAAGGAAAGTCGATGATACGGAATTTACCGCCGAACGGCACCGCCGGCTTAGCCCGCCAGTCGGTCATATCCCTAAGGCGCGATCCGCGTCCGCCAGCCAGAATTAACGCAATGGTATTGCGGGTTAAATCATTGACCCGTCTCTCCGTTTGATGTGTATCGACGACTGACATGTGTATCCTCTTTCAATTAAATAAGCTGTACCGCCCAAAACCGACTTCATCCGACAATTAACAGATTTCTTGACCTGCCACTTGCCGCGTAGGGCCATTATCGTTACTCTTCACGGAAAAGTAAAAACTCAAGCGATTTGATGCTGAAAACTCGGTCATTACCAAAATTGCTATCCCTGCCAACCCATAACTAACTATAACTGAGGCATTGCAAAATGAACAAGCCAAGCAAAACCCACACGCTTGATTCAGAACTTATAAAGCTCACCGAAGCAAAGCATCACGATCCTTTCGCCGTGTTAGGCCGTCATGGCCAAGGCAGCGACAATGTCATCAGAGTGTATTTGCCCTATGCGGAAACCGTTAAACTAAATAGCCCTAAAGGCCCTGAATTGAAACGCATTCCCGATAGCGATTTTTTCGAATACCATCCGGGTAACGAAGCAATCGCCGAGCATTACCAGTTGTTTTGGACCGACAAGGACGGCCACGACCACCAGCACGTCGACCCCTACTCCTTCGGCCCGGTTCTGCCGGAATTCGACCAACACCTGTTCGCCGAAGGCCGACATTGGCACATCTATCAAAAGCTTGGCTCACATTTATACAGTGTAACCGATGTTCTGGGCGTGCATTTTGCGGTCTGGGCCCCGAATGCGCAGCGGGTTAGCGTCATCGGCGATTTCAACCGCTGGGATGGCCGTTGCCATCCGATGCGCAGCTTGGGTAGTAGCGGTATCTGGGAAATTTTCATTCCCGGCTTGACTGTCGGCTGCCTGTACAAGTTTGAAATTCTGAATCGTCACACCGGCCAACTACTGGTCAAAACCGACCCTTACGGCCAACAATTCGAATTCCGCCCACAAACCGCAGCGATCGTGACCGCCGAAGACAGTTATACCTGGCAGGACGGCAGTTGGATGGACCAGCGCCCGCAACACGACTGGCTGCATCAGCCAATGTCCATCTACGAGGTTCACCTGGGTTCCTGGCGACGCGACCATCGCGGCAATTTCTTGAATTACCGGGAGTTAGCTGAGCAATTGGTGGATTACGTCAAAAACATGGGCTTTACCCACATCGAGCTGTTGCCGGTAACGGAGCACCCGCTCGACATTTCCTGGGGCTATCAAACCACCGGTTATTTTGCGCCCACCAGTCGGCACGGCACACCGGACGAATTCCGCTATTTCGTCGACCATTGTCATCAAAACGGCATCGGCGTGATTTTGGATTGGGTGCCAGCCCATTTTCCCAAAGACAGCTTCGCACTGGGCCGCTTTGACGGTACCCCACTCTACGAACACGAAGATCCACGCAAAGGCGAACATCGCGATTGGGGCACGCTGATTTATAACTACAGTCGCAACGAGGTGAAAAACTTCTTGCTGTCCAGCGCCTTCTTCTGGCTTGAGGAATTCCATCTGGACGGCCTCCGCGTGGATGCTGTAGCGTCGATGTTGTATCTGGATTATTCCCGCGAAGCGAACGACTGGATCCCCAACATGTATGGCGGCAACGAAAACCTGGAAGCTATCGACTTTCTGCGGCAGATGAATACCGTTACCCACGAGCAGCATCCAGGCACGGTGATCATGGCCGAGGAATCGACCTCTTGGCCACAAGTCACCCGGCCCACATGGACCGGCGGCCTAGGTTTCTCAATGAAGTGGAATATGGGCTGGATGCACGATATTCTGCATTATATGCAGGAGCAACCTATTCATCGCTCCTACCACCACGACTCGCTGACCTTCGGCTTACTGTACGCATTCACCGAAAACTTTGTGCTGCCGTTTTCCCACGACGAAGTGGTGCATGGCAAAGGCTCGATGTTAAACAAGATGCCGGGCGACGAATGGCAGCGTTTCGCGAATTTGCGTTTGCTTTACACGATGATGTTTACCTATCCGGGTAAGAAATTGTTGTTTATGGGCTGCGAATTTGGTCAAGGTACCGAGTGGAGTTGCAACCGTACGTTGGATTGGTATGTGTTGGATTACCCGCATCACAAAGGCCTGCAAACCCTGGTCAAAGATTTGAACAAGCTTTATGCCAGCCATGCTGCTCTGCATCGTTACGACTTCGATCATCATGGTTTCGAATGGATAGATTGTCACGACTATCAGCAATCCATCATAAGCTATCGACGCAAATCGGCGCATGAAGATCTGATTGTGATTCTGAACTTCACCCCGGTAATGCGCGAGAGCTACCGGATTGGTGTGCCTAACCCCGGCACTTACTATGAAATCTTCAATTCAGATTCTCAGTATTACGACGGCAGCAATGCCGGCAACGGAACCGTGCTGTCCGAACCCCAACCGTGGATGAATCAAGACCACTCCATTTCCGTCACCTTGCCGCCCCTGGCCGGCATTATTTTGAAAATGTAGTTTTCGACCGTCATGAAAAAAATACTGTTCGCAAGCAGCGAAACCCATCCCTTGATCAAAACCGGCGGCCTAGCGGATGTCGCCGGCAGCCTGCCGATGGCGCTGGCTGAACTAGGCCAGGACGTACGCATCATCATGCCCAATTATCAGGGCATCAAGAACTGCGAGTCCGGTCGCTATCTATGTACCGTGCGCGTCAATAATTGCGACGTTAACCTTTTGGAAACCCGCTTGCCGCACAGCGACGTCATTGTCTGGTTGGTGGATTATCCGCCGTTCTTCAATTTCCCCGGGAACCCCTACCTTGATGAAGCCGGCCGGCCTTGGCCGAACATTGGTGACCGTTTTGCCTTGTTCTGCCGCATCATTGTGGAAGTGGCGACCAACCGGGCTTATTTAAATTGGCATGCCGATATCGTGCATTGCAACGATTGGCAAACCGGCTTGGTACCGGCGTTGTTATCATTGGAACCAAACCCACCGGCGACGATTTTTACCATTCACAATATGGCCTACCAAGGGCTGTTTCCGGGCAGTACCTACGCTCAGTTAAATCTGCCAGGCCAATTACTACACCCGGACGGTCTGGAATTCCATGGCATGCTGTCCTTCATCAAAGGCGGCCTGAGTTATTCTGACCGCATCACCACCGTGAGCCCCAC
Organism: Proteobacteria bacterium ST_bin11; assembly: GCA_002083615.1. Lineage (GTDB taxonomy): Bacteria > Pseudomonadota > Gammaproteobacteria > Methylococcales > Methylomonadaceae > Methylomonas. The sequence goes on from MSXO01000021.1 coordinate 113,808, forward strand.
CTACGCCCAGGAAATCCAGACACCGGAGTTCGGTTACGGTCTGGAAGGTCTGCTGGCGCATAAGCAAAGCCACTTGCGCGGGATTCTGAATGGGATTGACGTGTCGGTATGGAACCCGGCGGAAGATGCTTATATTGCCCAACCTTATAGCGTCAATACGCTAAAAGATAAACAAGTCAACAAGACAGCTCTGCAGCAACAAATGGGTTTACCGGTGGACACTGAGACACCTCTGTTCGGCTTGATCGGTCGTCTAGTCGAGCAAAAAGGTATCGATTTGGTGCTGAGCTGCCTCCAGGAGATGACCACCCTACCCTTGCAATTTGCCTTACTGGGTAGCGGCGATAAAAGTATCGAGTACCGTCTGCAGGAGTTTGCCCGCCTTTATCCCGATCGGGTTTCGATCACCATAGGTTATGACGAGCGCTTAGCGCATCAAATCGAAGCTGGCGCCGACATGTTTCTGATGCCGTCGCGCTTCGAGCCGTGCGGCTTAAATCAAATGTATAGTCAATGCTACGGCACAATCCCTATCGTCAGAAAAACCGGTGGATTAGCGGACACGGTGGTCGATGCTTTACCTGAGAGCATTAGCAATGGTAGCGCCAGCGGCATCGCGTTTAACGATGCTTCTGCCGCAGCCTTAATAGAAGCCATTAAACGCAGTTTGGTGTTATTCCACAACCGCGCGGTTTGGAAAAAAATTCAACGCAACGCAATGATCAAGGATTTCTCCTGGCAAAACAGCGCGAATCAATATCTTGCGCTTTATAATGAAATCTAAAGCCGCCTGGGTCGGCCTGATATTGATGGCCGGCCTCGCGGGTGCGGACGAGTCTATGATGGAAGTCATCCCGCTCGTCAATCGTCCCGCGGCTGAAGTGCAGGCGTTACTGTTGCCTTTGCTCGATGGCGGAGATCGCGTGATCGCTAATGGCTCCAGCCTGATCGTGAAAACCAATCCCGCGAAACTCAGTGAAATTAGGGCGCTCATTCAAAAACTCGATACCCGGCTCAGCAATTTAGTGATTAGCGTATTGCAAACCAGCAGCAAAACCGCAGCCGAGTTGAACGCGGAAGCCGGCATTAGCGCTTCAGCAAACGCCATCCAAATGCGCGGCATGCTAGGCAACTCCGAGGACTTAAGGAGTCGTCAGCAACACCAGCAATTGCGCACACTGGAAGGTGAACCCGCCCATATTAAAATCGGCGAGCTTAGGCCCGTGCAAAATTACAGCGTATTCGACTCTGGCTATGGTGCTGCAGTGAGTAGCAGTACCCAGATGGTTGAAGCCAGTACGGGGTTCGCTGTTACCCCACGCTTGACCGGCAATCAGGTACTGCTTGATGTTGAGCCTTGGTCGGATCGCTTTCAGCGTAACGGCCATATCGAAACCCAATCAGCTCGCACCACTTTACGGGCTGAGCTCGGCGAATGGGTGGAAATTGCCGGGAATGCCAACACTGAGCAATCCAATAATCACGGTTTCAACAGTTTCAACCAAAGCACTCGACAAAACGCTTTGCGCATACTGATCAAAGTCGACCAAGTCGATTAATCTTGGCCCGCCGCACTGCCGGCTAAACGCTCCTACCCGGCATCGTCACGACATTTTTTTCGGAATTTGTGCACAACAACATACTATACAAATCGTAATTGGCGGACAGCGCATACTAATTGGTTATGATGATTGGACATCCTCATGCCAACAACCCTATGAGCATCATTGCTAAGCGTTCCGCGACAGTCCTGGCCTATTTACTGACGATTACCTGTTTGGCAGCACCCGATTGGGTATGGGCCAAAGACACTTTGCGGGTACTTACTTGGCAGGGCTACGCCGACCATGACGTGGTTTCGGCTTTCCAGCAGCGCTTCGACGTAGCGATAGAATTGACCCTGGTAAGCTCTGACGACGACCTATGGCAAAAAATCCATAGCGGCAGTTTTGACGTGTTTGCGGTCAATACGGCGGAATTGCAGCGCTATATCGACCATGGCCTGAGCCGGCCAATCACCCTCGCAAACATCCCCAACCAAAGACAGCAGTTACCCCGTTTTCAAGATCTGTTCGCGATTCCAGGCTTGGTTCTTCAGAACAATGTTTATGCTATTCCTTACACCTATTCGGAAATGGGTCTGATCTACAACCGTAAACTGGTCAAGACCGTCCCACAATCCATGGCGGCTATGTGGGATGAAGCCTATCGGGGCCAAGTACTGGCTTTTAACGCCAGCAATCACAACTTTTCCATGGTCGGCTTACTAAAAGGCCTGACCAACCCATTTCGCATGACAGATGCCGAGCTGCAAGAGGCCGCGCGCGAACTGGTCAATTTGCGCCGGAATGTATTGACCTTCTACGCCACCGCCGAAGAAGCCACCAGGCTTTTCGGCAAGTATGATATCGCCTTGATTTTCGGCAATTACGGCACCCAACAGCTCAAAGCGTTGCGCGAAAAGGGCGCTGACATCGGCTACGTGATTCCCAAGGAAGGCGCACTGGCCTGGCTGGATTGTTGGGCAATCACCCAAAACAGCCAAAATGCCGAGTTAGCGGAAAAATGGATTAATTTCACTTTGGAAAAAGCGGTAAGCGAACGTCTTTCCACGCAACACGGCCTAGCAAATACTATTACCGCGCCAACAAACAGCAGCAGCCAAAACCAGCCTATTATTTGGCTGGAACCAATCCTAAACCCACTGACGCGCAAAGCGCTATGGGATAGAATCATTTCCGGCGAAGCGCCAGAGGCATTCTGAGTGCGCTCCAGCATAGGTATAAAACTGGGTTTTTGGTTGGCACTGCTCGGCACGGTATCCACCGGCCTGACCGGCTATTATGTCTACGACCGCAGCCGCGTTATGCTGGTGGAAACGGCCAAAGACAAGTTACTTAACGACGCACAAGCTCTGGGTCACCGCTTTGCGGACGCGTTGGCAACCACCGCCAGCAATGTAAAGTTTCTGGCTGATCTACCCGTCAGCGCGATTATTGCCTCGGCAGGACCTAACGCTGAGTTGCCAATGCGCAAAAATCAATTAGCGGAAATTTTTGTTAGCTTACTAAACACCCATCCCGAATACAGTCAGATCCGTTTGATCGACACGCAACACTACGGGATGGAATTGGTTAGAGTCGACCGAGACCAAGACACGCCAAAAAGGATTGCCGACGGGCAATTACAAGAGAAAAACCATTTCCCTTACGTCTTCGAAGCCGTGCCCTTAGCCGCCGAGCAATACTATGTTTCCGAAATCAATTTAAACCAAGAACTAGGTACTCACCTGGGATTTGGCAAACCCACGCTGCGGGTAGCTATGCCGATAAAATCGGCGCACGCCACCATCGCCGTGATCGTCATCAATGTCGATGTCGATGGGCTATTCGAGCAAGTGCGCGGCAATATTCCGGACGATATAAAATTGCTGTTAAGTAACGATAGGGGGGACTACTTAATCCACCCCGACGGCAACAAAACTTTTGGTTTTGAGCGAGGCCGTAGCTTCTTGATTCAGGATGACATTCCGGACGCAAACGCGATTCTGACTAACAAACAAGCGCATTCGGTATTCACGACCAGCGATTCGCAAAACCTGGCTGCTTCATCTATAGCTGCGTTTGTAAGATTGCCGTTGGGTTCGACCAGCAATGGTCGCTTTGTGATGTTGGGCTTGCACACGCCGCTAAAATACGTTTTGCAAGAAAGTAAGGCCCTGGGCGTTGGCGTAATCCAAATTACCTTGTTGTTCAGCCTGCTGGCGACTGCAATTTCGCTAATTCTGGCCCGCATTCTGGCCAAACCACTGAATTCTATGACCAACTCCATCGGTCACTTTAATCTTGGCACCCCGCTAACCGGATTACCCGTGCGACGTAACGACGAAATCGGTTATCTGGCCAAGAGCTTTATGTCGATGACCGAGCAATTGAATTCACAAGTCGCCGAGTTACATGCCTCTGAAGCCAAGTTGCATGCCATTTTGGACAATGCACCGGTCGGCATTTGGCTGACCGATCTACATAGGCGCTTTTTGTTTGTAAATCATACCTTTTGCGACGCCCTTGGCTTGCCGAGAGCTCGTTTCATTGATAACGAGCAAATTGCCGAGCTGTTCGGTGCAGAAATTGCTGCCCGGTTTTTAAGCGCCGATCAGCAGTGCTTAGCGCAAGTCAACGAACCGCATCTGTCCGTTGAGCAGATAAAATTGGCCGACGGCAAATTGCACACCCTACAGATCACCCGCACCCAATTACAAAACCTTGATAGGGAGCGGCTGGGTATCATCGGCATTGCCATGGATATCAGCGAGCGCCAAAAAGCGGCTAATCGCGAGCGCGCCCATCACCATGTCCTTGAATTGCTATCCAAAGGCGCGGCACTACCGGAAATTCTAAAAGCGGTCGTCTTGGGCGTGGAAGAGCAAAATCCAGCCTTACTATGCTCAATTTTATTGTTGAGTAGTGAAGGCAATCGACTGTTTATTGGGGCGGCACCACATTTGCCTGACTTCTACAACGCCGCGGTAGACGGTTTGTATCTTGGCCCCGGCGTGGGCTCCTGCGGCACCGCCGCGTATTTCGGCCAACGGGTCATTGTCGAAGACATTCAGAACCATCCCTATTGGGTGCCTTTTAACGAACTTGCGGCCCAGGCCGGCTTAGCCTCGTGTTGGTCTGAACCTATACGCAGCGCGTCCGGCCACTTGTTGGGCACTTTCGGTATTTACCAGCGACACCCCGCCGCGCCTGGCGCTGACGATATTCAGATGATCGAGCAGGCCTCGCATCTGGCCGGCATCGCTATCGACCGCAGCCGCAGCAATGAAGAACTGCAATTGGCTTCATTGGTCTATCAAAACAGTAGTGAAGCCATGGCTGTGACCGACGCGCAGGGCATGATTATCAACATTAATCCGGCCTTCACCGAGTTAACAGGCTACGCGCTAGATGAGGTAATAGGTAAAAACCATAATATTTTGAACTCCGAGCGCCAGGGCGAGCAGTTTTATCAAGCCATGTGGCAAGCTATCAACAGCAGCGGCCACTGGAAAGGCGAAATTTGGAATCGCCGGAAGAACGGCGACATCTTCGCCGAACAACTGACCATCAATACTATATTCAGTGCGGATGGCGTACCGCAGCGGCGCGTCGCTTTATTTTCCGACATCACCCAAAAAAAGCAGTCCGAAGAGTTAATCTGGACCCAAGCCAATTTCGACCCGCTCACCGGCCTGCCAAATCGACGAATGTTCCACGACAGGTTGGATCAAGAGATCAAAAAAGCGCATCGTAGCGGCTTACAAGTGGCGTTGATATTGCTGGATCTTGACCGTTTCAAGGAAGTGAACGATACATTAGGCCACGATATGGGCGATTTATTACTAAAAGATGCCTCGCAACGGCTGCTGCGTTGTGTGCGCGATTCGGACACAGTTGCCAGATTGGGCGGCGACGAATTCACTGTGATCCTTGGCGAATTTGAGGATGCGGAGAACGCCGAACGTGTGGTGAGAAATATCCTGCAAAAACTGGCCGAGCCTTTTCAGTTAAAAAGCAAAGTAGCCTACATCTCCGCCAGTATCGGCATCACGCTCTACCCCAAGGATGCAGAAAGAATCGATGCCTTAATCAAAAACGCGGACCAGGCGATGTACGCCGCCAAACACCAAGGCCGCAATCGCTACTGCTATTTCACCTCGTCAATGCAGGAAGCCGCACTCGCGCGAATGCTGATTGCCGAGGATTTGCGCAACGCCATTGAGGCACGTCAGTTTGAAGTGTATTACCAGCCCGTCGTGGAACTAGGCTCCGGCGCCATTCACAAAGCCGAAGCGCTAATCCGCTGGCAACATCCGACCCGCGGCATGGTCAGTCCCGCCGAATTTGTGCATATTGCGGAAGATATTGGCCTGATTGCTGAGATTGGCGACTGGGTTTTTAAACAAGCAGCGGGACAAGTTAAGCACTGGCGCTGTTTGTACCACCCGGATTTTCAGATCAGCGTGAACAAATCGCCGGTGCAGTTCTATGACGGCCATTCCGGAGACACTTGGCTGGAATATTTGCAAACACTTGAGCTACCCGGACAAAGCATCGTGGCAGAGATTACCGAGGGTTTGCTGCTGGACGCCAGCAATGTGGTGAAAGATCAATTACTGGCCTTTCGAGATGCGGGGATTCAAGTGTCTTTGGACGATTTCGGTACAGGATATTCGTCCTTAGCTTATCTGAAGAAATTCGATATCGATTACCTGAAAATCGATCAGTCTTTTGTTGGCAATTTGGCACCAAACTCCAGCGACAAGATTCTCTGCGAGGCGATTATCGTGATGGCGCACAAGCTAGGCATGAAGGTAATCGCGGAGGGCATTGAAACCGAACAACAACGTCAGCTGTTGCTGGACGCGGGCTGTGACTATGGGCAGGGCTATTTATTCTCCAGACCCCTGCCTGCCAGTAGGTTCGAAGAACTGCTAGCCCAGCGGGCTTCCGGCTTCAGCGCACCGGACAAGCTTATTTGATCTTCAATTTAAGCAGATGCACCCGCCGATTATCGGCCCGCAACACCTCGAAACAAAAATCGTCCAATTCGACTTTCTCGCCTTTCTTCGGAAAATGTTCAAGCCGCTGTACGATCAAGCCGCCAAGCGTATCGTATTCATCATCTTCTAAGGAGGCGGAAAAATAATCATTAAATTCCTCGATGGGCGTCAATGCACTGACGATAAATTCTTTTTCGCTACGCTGAGAAATAAACTCTTGCACTTCGTCGTCATCGTGTTCGTCTTCGATCTTGCCGACGATTTGCTCCAGTACGTCCTCAATCGTCACTAAGCCGGCGGCATTGCCGTATTCATCGACAACGATGGCCATATGGTTGCGCTCGGTACGAAATTCTTTCAATAACACGTTTAAACGCTTGCTCTCCGGCACCACATTCACCGGACGCATGACATCTTCAACTTTCAGGGCTTTATCCCGCAAGGCGTGAGCCAGTAAGTCTTTGGCCAGCAATACACCGACAACTTTACTGCGGTCTTCTTCGATCACCGGAAAACGGGAATGGGCAAACTCGACAACTAAGGGAAAGATAGTTTCCAGTTCCGCATCCCTAGGAACCACCACCATTTGCGAACGGGGAATCATGATGTCTCTGACCCGCATCTCCGCCACATGCATCACGCCTTCCATCATGGCCAACGCATCGGAGTCTAAAAGATGTTTTTCTTGCGATTCTCTCAATATCTCCAGCAAGTCTTCCTGATCTTGCGGCTCCCCACTCAGAAAATGACCAATGCGATCGATCAAGCTCTTATGGGGTTGACTACTCGGGGGGTTACCATCGCTCATTGCTTTCCATCCTCCATATAAGGGTTTGCTATACCTAGTTTGCTCAAAATCTCAATCTCTAATGCTTCCATTTGTTCGGCATCACTATCCTGGATATGGTCATACCCTAGCAAATGCAATACACCGTGTATAGTGATATGCGCCCAATGGTGTTCAGGTGCTTTGTTTTGCTGCGATGCTTCTATCGCAATCAGCGGGGCGCAAATGACTAAATCGCCCAGCAAGTCCATGTCGATGCCAGCCGGCGCTTCATAAGGAAAGCTCAAGATATTGGTCGGCCCGCTCTTGTGGCGATACTGTTGGTTGAGTTGGGCGCTTTCCGCATCATCAACCAAGCGAACGACTAATTCGCAGTCGGTGCCATCTTCAAAAAATAGCGCTAAGGCAGCATCTGCCCAATGCTGAAACTGCTGCAGTTCGGGGTGAGGTGCCGAAGTAGCAATTTGCATATCGATATAATTCATAACCTAAGCGGAGGGCGCGTGCTCTTTTTCGTAATGCTCGTAGGCCGCTACTATCCGCTGCACCAAAGGATGCCGGACCACGTCGCGCACGCCGAAAAAGGTAAAGCTGATACCTTCTACATCGCTCAGTACTTTTAACACATGCTTTAAGCCGGACATTTTTTCGTTGGGTAAGTCGATTTGCGTGACATCGCCGGTAATCACCGCAGTCGAGCCGAAACCGATCCTGGTCAGAAACATCTTGATCTGCTCGACTGTGGTATTTTGTGCTTCGTCCAATATAATGAAGGAGTCGTTCAAGGTTCTGCCGCGCATAAACGCTAGCGGCGCCACTTCGATGACATTTTTTTCCAGTAATTTCTCGACGCGTTCGAAACCTAGCATGTCGTAAAGCGCATCATAAAGCGGCCGCAAATAAGGATCGACTTTCTGGGCCATATCACCGGGCAAAAAACCTAGCTTTTCACCTGCCTCCACTGCGGGGCGCACCAGGATAATACGCCGTACTGTCTCATTTTGTAACGCGTCAACCGCACATGCCACCGCTAAATAGGTTTTTCCGGTACCGGCGGGACCGACGCCGAAATTAATGTCATGAGACAAAATTTTACGCAGATAATCTTGCTGATTGAAGCCGCGTCCCTTAATTACCCCGCGCTTGGTTTTAATCGCCACCGGCTCCAGCCTGACGGGCGGCGGCCCCTGCAATAACTGATCGATACTGGCATCCTGTAAACTCAAATGCACCTGTTCTGGCGTAATTTCTTCGCGCTCGGTTAGTTCAAACAATTTCTCAATCACCGCGCAAGCCGCTTTCACAGCAACATCGACACCAGTGACTTTGAAATGATTGCTGCGATTGGCTATCTCTACTTGCAAGCGTTGTTCGATCTGGCGGATATGCACATCCAACTGACCGCAAAAATTTGACAAGCGCTGCGCGTCTGCAGGTAATAAAGTTATTTCTTGAGAAAAATGGCTGGCGGTCAACACTAGGCGGTTTGGGTAATTTTTTCGATGGACGATTCGACTAGGCGACCTCGTAGCGAATTGGGCAGCGCTTCGGCAATATACACATCGACGAATTGGCCGATCAGGCGCGGGTGGCCGGCAAAATTGACGGCACGGTTATTTTCAGTGCGGCCTGTGAGGTGCAATGGGTTTTTCTTGGATATGCCTTCCACCAACACGCTTTGCACGCTCCCGATCATCTCTTCGGAAATCGCCATGAACATCTCGTTAAGCCGTTCTTTCAGGCGCTTAAGGCGCTGTTCCTTAACAGCCATACTAACGTCATCGGCAAAATTGGCCGCCGGTGTACCCGGCCGAGCACTGAATATAAAACTATAGGATAGGTCGTAACCGACTTCTTCGATCAGCGCCATGGTGTCTTCGAAGTCCTGCTCGGTTTCGCCAGGAAAGCCGACGATAAAATCCGAGGACAGACTAATACCCGGCCTTACAGCTTTCATCTTACGCATGATTTCAAGGTAATCTTCACGCAAATGGCCGCGCTTCATCTCGGCCAATATCCGATTGCTGCCGCTTTGTACCGGCAAATGCAAATGATTGACCAACTGCGGAATCTCAGCGAACGCATCGATAATGTCGTCGGTAAACTCTAATGGATGCGAGGTGGTGAAGCGAATACGGTCGATACCGTCAACCGCAGCAACGCAATGCAACAACAGCGCAAAACTGGCCAAATCGCCATCTTCCATGGCACCGCGATAGGCATTGACGTTTTGGCCGAGCAGATTGATTTCGCGCACCCCTTGCCTGGCTAACGTCTCAATCTCGGCAATCACATCGTTGAGCGGTCGACTGACCTCTTCACCTCGCGTGTAAGGTACTACACAATAGGTGCAATACTTGCTGCAACCTTCCATTACGGAGACGTATGCCTTCGGTCCTTCAGCGCGCGGCTCCGGTAAATTATCGAATTTTTCGATTTCGGGGAAAGAAATATCGACGACATGCTTGCCACCGCTGCGCGCCTGGTTTAACAACTCGGGCAAACGGTGCAGGGTTTGTGGACCAAACACGATGTCTACATACGGCGCCCGTTTTTGCAGCGCGGCACCTTCTTGGCTCGCCACACAGCCACCAACGCCTATAATCACGCCGGGGCGTTTGTCTTTAATTTTTTTCCAACGTCCAACGGCCGAAAATACCTTTTCCTGGGCTTTTTCGCGAATCGAACAAGTGTTTAGCAGTAACACATCGGCTTGTTCTGGAAATTCGGTCAATTCCATGCCGTGAGATGCCATCAATACGTCCCGCATTTTATCGGAATCGTATTCGTTCATTTGACAGCCGTTAGTCTGTATATAAAGTTTTTGCGCCATGCTTGATGAGATACCTCAACTACTCTCACTAACAAAAAGCCCCCATCTTTCGACGGGGGCTCGTATTGGCTAGATTATAAACCCAATTTTTGGCAAATGCTTGTTTTATACGGCAATCCCCACTTGTAAGGCCTCAAACCAATCCAGAAAACGCTTGACGTCATCGCCTCTGAACATCCGACCGTGTTGTGGTGCCAAAATGTCGATATCCAGCTTCCTGACCCGATCAATCCAGGCGCGTTTTGCTTGATTGGAGGGCATCCAACGCTGATGGAAATAGCGCATTTTCTCCACATGCATATCAAAATTCTCTACAAACACGGGCATACCCGGCGCCTCCAAGGCCGCGCCAACATCGCCAGACATTAGTATTTTCGCGTGCGGATCGTAAATATGGAAATTGGCAGAAGCATGCAGGTAATGCGCGGGCACGACCTGTAACTCGGTAGTCCCTAGGTTGATAACACCGCCGTGGTCGGGTATCGGCACGTATTCGATAGTTTCACAACCAAAGTGCCTTAAAAATCCTTCCCATAAAGCTGCGGCATGCAGTTTGGCATTGGGTAGCGCTTGATCCCATAAACCCAAGGAAGAAATAATGTCCGGGTCTTGATGCGACGCGAACAAGTCAGTAATCTCCTCGACCGGCGCATGATGCAAAACCGCCGCCAACATTGGCGCAAACAGTTCAATTCCACCGGGGTCGATCAATAAGCAGCGATTGGCGGTCCTCACCATATATTGGTTGGTATCGATAATTTTCTCTGGCTTATGTATGTCGCGGCCTAACATTATCCATTGGTAGGCCCCCTCATAAATTTTGGTCATTCTCATGCTAACTTTACCTCTTGGCCATACTGGGCTTGGTGGGCGGGCTATTCCGCAACGTTGATAATAGTCAATGCACTCCGACACTTATGTACTTTGTCGTTGATTATTTGCGCGGCATTGTCGACGCTTTCGGCAACGGCTTGCAGACTTTGCAGATATTCGCCAGCTTGCGAAGCCTCAATTCGGGAGTTTGCGGCAATAACCCGCGCCGCCCTGGCGGGATGCATCACGTCCGCCAACTTAATCAATAATTCCGAAACCTGGATAATAAACTCGCGATGACAGACCTGAGTTCTTAGTCTGACTTCTTGCAATGGGGTGTGCAAAGAATCGGCAAATCTCGCGCCGACAGACAACTGCCCGACTTTTTCAAAACGTCTGCACGCTTCGGTCATGCGCTGTTCATTGACGGTAAGACGATAGAGGTGGAAAGCGTATTCGTTGATATTGTTAACCAATTCGATCGTGTCCTTGGCTAACTCATTGATAAAGTCGGTGATCGGCTGGAAGCCCTTCGCCTTTTCCCCGGCTCGAAAGGCGATAGCTTTGGCATTGGCCGCCGCCAAGGAAATTTCCTTGGCCACCTCCATCACCGCACTCAATTCGGCGGCAATGGAAGCCACGGCCACAAACTGGGACTTGGTTTGATTGACTTGCATACTGAAAGACCCTCGGATCAACGATAAATTTATTTATAGCTTAGCCGACAAATAAATACCCGTGCTATTTGAGTTTCTGATAAATGCGCGTCAGCCCCGGTTATTTAGATTGATAAAGGGTGGGATCAGCCACACCCAAATTTTGAAAACCTGCAGCCCGAAGGCGGCAGGCGTCGCACACGCCGCAGGCTCGGCCTTTGAAATCAGCAGAATAACAGGAAACGGTGTCCGCATAATCAACGCCTAACGTCAAGCCTTGTTGAATAATTTCAGCTTTACTCAACGCGATAAGTGGCGTGTGAATTTGAATTTTATGACCTTCCACACCCGCCTTCGTGCCGAGGTTTGCCATATCCTGAAAAGCTTTGATAAATTCCGGGCGGCAATCAGGATAGCCCGAATAATCGACTGCATTGACACCAATGAACACATCGTGAGCGTTTAAGACTTCCGCCCAACCCAAGGCAAACGCTAGAAAAATGGTATTCCTGGCTGGCACATAGGTGACGGGTATCCCCGCTTGCAGCGATGTCGGCACGTCAATCCGGGCATCGGTCAAGGCGGAACCACCTATTGCGCCGAGTCCGAGCTTAATGATCTTGTGATCTGCAACTTGGTAGCGGTTTGCAATTCTTTGCGACGCTTCCAACTCCGCGTTGTGGCGCTGGCCGTAATCAAAACTCAAGGCATAGCAGATATAACCTTGTTGCTTGGCCAATGCCAATACCGTGATGGAATCCAAACCACCGGACAACAGAATAATTGCCGACTTGGAACTACGATTATTTTCCACGGGCGTCATTCCAAAGAAATTTATGTAATTGAATTTGAAACCTAACCTGCAGTTGATCGGCCAGTATCAGTTCAGCCAGTTCGGTAGGCGACATCACACCCATCACCGGCGAAAAAAGTACTTCGCAATGTTCTACTAAGCGATAGAGCTCAAGCTGCTGCTTGGCCCATTGGTAATCGGCTGCATCGGCAATCACAAATTTGACTTGGTCGTGCGACGTCAAATACTGGATATTGTCGTAACGATTGCGGGCTAGCTCACCGGAACTCGGTGTCTTCAAATCCATGACTTTACTCACCCGCCTATCGACCGCCGACACATCCAGCGCGCCGCTGGTTTCTAGCGAAACCTGGTAACCGGCATCAAGCAACCGCACCAAAAGGGAATGGCAGCCGGGTTGAGCTAAAGGTTCACCACCGGTCACGGTCACATAACGGGTTTTGTAACGAGCGACTTGCCCGAGAATGTCGTCGATGCTTAGTTTTTCGCCACCCGTAAAGGCATAAGCCGTATCGCAATAGGAGCAACGCAAGGGACAGCCTGTCAAGCGAATAAACACAGTGGGGAAGCCCACAGTATTTGCCTCACCCTGCAAGGAATAGAATATTTCGGTAATGCGTAAGCTTTGATCCATCCGAACGCCGATCTATTGCGGCATTTGCGCCAGCTTTTTTTCCGCCAAATGCGCAGCAGTGGTGCCTGGGTAGCTGGTGGTCACCCGTGTCAGATAGTCGCGAGCTTTTGCGGCGTTTTGTAGATCGAATTCAATATAACCCAGCTTTAAAAGGGCGTCGGGGACTTTAGAACTATTGGGATATTGACTGACCACCTTATTAAATGCAGCGCGCGCTGCATCAAATTCACGATTGATCTTATGCGCTTCCGCCAGCCAATACTGAGAATTGTCGGCGAACTCGCCGGCAGGAAAATCTTTCAGCAGGTCCTGAAACATTTTGATCGCTTGGGCGTTATGGCCATTGCGCAAAGTGTCGTAAGCCGCCTGATACCTTTCCTTTTCGTTGCCTTGCGCCGCAGTTACCGGCGGTTTGTTATCCACAACGCTCACAGGCGGAGGGGGCGTCGCTGTTGCGGCAACGGGTGCCGGCGTTTGTGCAGCCGGGGTAGACGGCACAGCAGGCTGGGCAGCAGGAGCTGCAGTTTGACCAGTCGCAACCCCGGCAGCGGGCAACGGCGGCGAAGCTTGACCCGGCGGTGGTTGCCCACCCGCAGTAAGCGCCTGCATCCGATCGTCAAGATCGGAGTACATATTGCTTTGTTTTCTTTGCAAGTCGGCGATGGTCTGAGATTGCTCCTCGACCATGCCGCGCAATTGCTGCACTTCCGACTGTAACTGCTCTAATCTACCCAATACCTCAAAAATGGCATTGTCCGTGGCGGCAGGCTGTGCGTATGAATTCGCAGCCGGATAACCCGCACCGTTGGGCGCAGCTGCGGCTTCGGCACTTAAGCCCAAGCCGAGACTCAGTATCAGAAGCGCACGTTTACTCATTGATAGCCAACTTCCACGCGGCGATTTTGCTGCCAAGCTGACTCATCATGACCAGACACGACAGGTTTTTCTTCGCCGTAACTAACGACTTCCAATTGGCTAGCAGTAACACCTTGCGAACGCATCATTCGCTCTACTGATTTAGAACGTTGCTCGCCCAAAGCAATGTTGTATTCGCTAGAACCACGCTCATCGGCATGACCGGCCAGAATAACGTGCTGATTGGGATGCGAGGCCAAGTAACGCGCGTGAGCCGCGACGACAGGCACGTATTCTTGTTTGACTTGGCTGCTATCGATTTCGAAGTAAATGACTTGCTTGGACAAAGGGTTGTTAGGATCGCTAAATTCCGGCCCAAGATTTGAACCCGAACCAAAGCTGCTGCCATTGCCAGAGCCGAATTGGCTACCGGACATCGATCCATCAGCCAGACCGCTGGTCGAAGCATCGGTACCTTGGGTCGAATCCGCTAAACCTTCTTCTTCGGTTGAGCTACAACCGGTCGTTACCAAAATCGCAGTCATGGCTAAAGCCAAATAGGTTTTGTTAAATCTCATCAATTTTCTCCAAATATTAAGTAAAACTCAGGTAGCGATAGTTTGAGGGCTATCGCAATTGCAATCAAGGTGCCCAGGCCGGTTCACGGACCTCGCCACTCTCGAATGCCAATTTTTGTTGCATCGCGCCATCGGTAGACACCACCGATAAGGCCGAGCGACCGCCGCGATTCGCGGCAAATAAAACCATACTGCCGTTCGGCGCAAAACTGGGTGATTCGTCAAGATTACCCTCGGTCAGCACATTCACCGTACGCGAGGCCATATCCATAACTGCAATTTTGTAGCCTCCGCCGCTGCCAGTCACCATCGCCAGGCTTCTACCATCCGCCGAAAAGCGACCTCTTGCGTTATAGTCGCCCTGGAATGTCACGCGACTCGCTTTGCCACCGGAAGCAGGCATCAGGTAAAGTTGAGGTTTACCGCCTTGATCGGAGGTGAATAATATTGAGCTGCCGTCCGGCGACCAAGTCGGCTCGGTATCGATGGACAAACCGCTGGTCAAGCGCGTCAAAGAGCGACTACCCAAATTCAACACGTAAACATCCGGGCTGCCGTCTTTTGAAAGCGTAACTGCCAGACGACTGCCATCGGGTGAGAAAGCCGGCGCGCCATTAATGCCCGGATACGAAGAAACGCTTTCCCGTTGCCCGGTTGCGAGCGTTTGTACCCAAATTTCCGAACGCTTGGTATGGAAAGATACGTAGGCAATTTTGCTGCCATCCGGCGACCAAGCTGGTGCCATGATAGGCTCTGGCGATTCGGCAATCGTCCTAGGGTTATAACCATCGGCGTCGGCCACTTGCAGCATAAACTGCTTGCCATTCCCGCGACGAACGCTGGTCACATAAGCAATCCGGGTGTTAAACGCACCTTTGCGGCCGGTCAGTTTTTCATAAATCAGATCACTGATATGGTGTGCAGCGCGGCGTAATTCGTTGGCGCCGGCAGTCAACCGGTAACCCATTAACAACTGGCCATTATGGACGTTAAACAAATGGAACTGAATATTGTAGCTGCCGCCATTGCCGACTACTTGACCTATAGCCATATAGTCTTGGCCCAGCACCTGCCAATCCTTAAAGTTGACCCGCTCCGGCTCGCTCGGCTTGGTTAACATATCGTCTTCAGGTAATGCCTTGAAAAAACCGCTACCACCCAAATCGGCACTAATAACATCGGACAATTTGACATTGCCGATAGAGCCTTGCTGAGCGAAGGGTACAATGGCGATAGGCACCGCAGTTTGCGAACCCTTGGTAATTTCTATGGTTAAACCGGCCGCCTGCGCCACTGTGAACATCCCAGCCAAAATGCCGCCGACTAATATTCTTGTAATTAACATCATTCTCTCGTTTCCGTTTTACTGATTATTCCGGTTTAAACACGAAGGTGAAAACTCTAAATTCCTGATTAAATAAATTTCTATCTTGCGGCACTGGTAATGGCGACGCTTTACGCACCGCATTTTCCGCCGAACGGTCAAAAATCGGATCGCCGCTGCTACCAATCACCACTGCGTCCATCACATCGCCACTAGCTAACAATTTTACCTGAATAGTACATCTTAAGCCCTGCGTCGCGTTGATGGGCCGGGTCCAGGCGCCTTCAACTTTGCGCGCTATCATCTGCTTGGCCGAGTCTACGGCTTGTTTATCCGATGCAGCTTTTGCCGCAGCCGCGGCGGCTGCCTCAGCTGCCTGGCGTTCTTTCTCTGCTCTTTCCGCAGCCGCTATCGCAGCTTGCCGCTCTTGTTCGGCCTTCGCTTTTGCCGCCGCTTCCGCCGCCAGTCGTTCTTTTTCGGCCTTTTCAGCTTTCTCCGCAGCCAACTTGGCCTGACGTTCTTTTTCAGCCTTGGCTTTGGCTTCCGCTTCGGCGGCCATCCGCTCCTTCTCGGCTTTTTCTGCCGCTATTTTGGCTTGACGTTCCTTGTCCGCTTTTTCAGCCGCTAACTGCTTGTCTTTTTCAGCTTTGGCTTTAGCATCGGCTTCCGCCGCTTGCTTGGCTTTTTCGGCATTCAGCGCGGCCTGTTTTGCCTTTTCGGCTTTAGCTTTTTCGTCAGCCAATTGCCTTTCCTTTTCAGCCTTGGCTTTGGCGTCCGCTTGTTTTGCTTGCTCCTGACGCTTGGCTTCCTCGCTCTTTTGTTCCTGCAGTTTTTTTTGCTGTTCCAGGGCTTTTTGCTCCTGTAACTTCTTTTCCTGCTCCAGTTTTTTGATTTCGGCTTCCTGCTGCTTTTCGCGCATCGCTTCCGCCAGTTTTTGTTCCTTCAACTTGGCTTCGCGTTCCACTTCCTGTTGCTTTTGTTTTTCCAGCTGTTTTTGTTTCTCGACTTCCTTTTGCTTTTCCTCTACTTCCTTTTGTTTTTCCAACTCGGCTTGCTTCTGTTTTTCCGCGGCTTCCTTGGCTTTTTTCTGTTCCAGAGCTTGCCGTTCCTTGGCCTCCTCTAACTTTTTTTCCTCTTCCTTACGCTTGGCGACCAGTTGTTCCTGCAGTTTCTTCTCTTCTAGCGCTTCTTGCTTACGCTTTTCGGCGGCTTCCTGGATTTTTTGTTCCTCAAGCACACGCTGCTTTTTGGCTTGCTGCAATAATTGCTCTTCGGTTTTTCTGGCGTTCTCCAGTTGCTCTTGATGCTGCTTTTCGGCTTGCTGTTTGTTTGCTTCGTTCTGCTTCAGGCGCTCGGCTTCAGCATCGATTTCCGCACCATCTAAGACTGTCGCTTCAATAATGTCGGCCGGCGGGGCCATTTGAGCGTCGTCGGTTTCAGTGAGAAAACTAAAACTGAACAACAACACAATCAGAATATGCAGCGCTATCGCCTGTGCGAGCGAAGGTTTAAAACTTTTCATGGTGGTCTTTATTTGCTGTCTGGCGGCGGCGCGGTCATCAAGCCCACTTTGGGGGCACCGGTTTTCTTAAGTTCCACCATCACGCTGACGATACTACCGTATTCCACTTCGTGATCGCCACGCACATACAGTTGGGCTTTGGGATTATTTCTGAATACCGCAGCGACTCTGGTTTTAACGGTATCGACATCGACCGGCGTCTCGGCTTCTTCATCACCGTTGCCAATATCGACATACAAACTGCCGTCTTTCTTGATCGAAACGATCACCGGCACCTGGTCTTGTAAATCAACCGAATCAGCCTCGGCTTGGGGCAGTTCGACCTCTACGCCGGTTTGTACCAGCGGGGCGGTAATCATGAAAATCATCAACAGCACAAAGGTAACGTCGATATAAGGCACGACGTTAATTTCGGCCATTACCCCGCGTTTTTTGCGCGATCTGCGATTGCTGCCGCCTACATTCATTTGCTGTGCGCCTGTCTTTGCAGTAATACCACGAACTCGTCGACGAATAATTCGTAACGACCGGCCAAACGATCCAAACGCGTGGAGAAGCGGTTATAGGCTATAACTGCTGGAATCGCCGCGAACAAACCGATCGCGGTGGCGATCAAGGCTTCGGAAATACCGGGGGCAACATTCGCCAAGGTGGCATTTTTAATTTCACCCAAAGCGCGGAATGAATTCATGATGCCCCAGACCGTACCAAATAGACCTATGTAAGGACTGGTGGAACCGACTGTAGCTAAAAACGGCAAGGTCTCGTCCAGCCTATCCAACTCCCGAGACAACTCGATGCGCATCGCCCGTTGCGCGCTCTCTACCTGGACCGAGGGTTCGACATCGCCCTTCTGGCGCATCCTTGCAAACTCACGGTAACCGGCCAGAAAGATTTTCTCAATACCTTCCGGCTCGAACCTGTCACTGGACATTTTTTTATACAACTCGGCCAAACCGACGCCGGACCAAAACTCCTCTTCAAAGTCGTCGGTGATGGCGATGGCTTGCTTCAATTCTTTTCGCTTGGAAAAGATGAAGGTCCAGGAAGCAACCGATGCCGACAACAGAATGAACATAACAAACTGCACGACGATGCTGGCTTCTTTGACCAGCGTCAGGATGGATAAATCGGTATTCATTAGTTTAAATGTTCCAAAATAGCAGAGGGAATGAGTTTGGGCTTCATGCTTTGCGCATCAAGACAGGCAATTCGAATTTCAGCAGTGCATAACACGTCCTGGTGCCGGGTAATCGCTTGCTCAAAGGTAAAATTCGTTTTCTTATGTTCAATAACTTTTGCATTCACATCCAACAGGTCGTTGAAGCGCGCCGGCTTCAAATATTCGACTTTTACCGAACGCACGACAAAAATCAGGTTTTGTTCAATAATAAGTCTGTCCTGTTCAAAACCGACGCTACGCAGCATTTCGGTTCTGGCGCGTTCAAAAAACTTCAAGTAGTTCGCGTAGAACACTACACCGCCCGCATCGGTGTCTTCGTAATATACCCTCACAGGCCAAGTAAATTCTTTCATTCGTCTCTTAACGAATTATTAACTTGCGAAGATGTCATCGGTGCCTGGTTGCTGCTTGGGCACTGGCAGGCCAAAGTGGCTGTATGCCTTATGTGTCACCACTCGTCCTCTGGGGGTGCGCATGATAAAGCCTTGTTGCAATAGATAAGGCTCCAACACGTCTTCAACGGTACCGCGCTCCTCGCTGATCACGGCAGCCAGGGTATCCAGCCCAACTGGACCGCCTTGAAAATGCTCTATCATGGCTGTCAATAACTTCCGGTCCAGCATATCGAAGCCTTGCTGGTCTATTTTCAGCATATCCAAGGCTTGTTTGGCAATCTCGCGACTAACCGTACCGTTGCCTTTTACTTCGGCAAAGTCACGCACTCGGCGCAACAAGCGGTTAGCAATCCTCGGCGTGCCCCGCGAGCGACATGCGATCTCGTCAGCACCACCGCTGTCCATCCCTATATTCAACAGCTTGGCTGAGCGACTGACGATACTGGCCAGCTCCTCGACGGTGTAAAACTCAAGACGTTGGACGATACCGAAACGGTCGCGTAAAGGCGATGTCAACAAACCGGCTCGGGTGGTAGCGCCTATCAGCGTAAAAGGTGGCAAATCCAGCTTGATTGATCGGGCTGCCGGACCTTCGCCTATTATAATATCAATTTGGTAGTCTTCCATAGCCGGATACAACACCTCTTCCACCGCCGGGCTGAGCCTATGGATTTCGTCAATGAATAGCACATCGTGCGCTTGCAGATTGGTCAGCAAAGCCGCCAAGTCGCCGGCTTTATCCAGCACTGGGCCTGAGGTTTGCCGAATATTGACATTCATTTCCATGGCTACGATGTTAGCCAAGGTGGTTTTCCCCAAGCCGGGCGGACCGAAGATCAATACATGGTCTAACGCTTCCGAGCGCGTTACCGCCGCCTGGATAAAGATTTCCATTTGCTCACGGAGCTCTTTTTGGCCAACATAGTCTTTCAGGCGCTTGGGGCGAATGGCCCTATCCACACGCTCTTCGTCATTATTGCCCTGCGCTGTGACCAATCTGTCGCTTTCGATCATTTAACCGCACCGCGTAGCGCTAGACGAATAATGTCCTCGCAACTTTTATCTTCAGTGGCAATCGATTGCACCATTCGCGCCGCATCGGGCGGCTTATAACCCAAAGCACAGAGTGCACTGATTGCTTCTTGCTTGGGACTGGCTGCCGAACTGGGCAGCGAACTTGACCGCTCATTGGGTGCTGATAGCTTGTTCAATTCCGGCAAACGACCGCGCATTTCGATGATTAAGCGCTCAGCCGTCTTTTGGCCGACGCCCGGCAAACGCACCAAAGCTTTTACATCGTTATCATGGACGCAACGATAAAATTCTTCTGTACTTTGCCCGGACAGAATCGTCAAAGCCAGCTTGGGACCGACGCCATTGACCTTGATTAGAGTTCTGAACAGCATGCGTTCGCTTTCCGTGGCAAAGCCGAACAGGATATGCGCGTCTTCCCGCACCACTAGATGCGTATGCAGCTTAACTTCTTGACCCAATGCCGGCAGGTCATAAAAGGTGTTCATCGGCGCTTCCACTTCGTAGCCGACACCGTGTACGTCGAGCAACAATTGCGGGGGCGCTTTATGAATCAATTTGCCGCGTAAAAAACCAATCATAAACTCGCCTTATGCAAGCGCATCGCGGTTTCCTGATAGTGACTATGACAAAGGCCGATCGCTAACGCGTCGCTAGCATCGATCTGCATGTCACCTTGAATACTCAACAAAATCTTCACCATATGCTGAACTTGCAATTTATCGGCATTACCTTTGCCAACCAAGGCCTGCTTCACCTGCCTTGCAGCATATTCGAACACCGGCAAATCGCGGTTCAAGGTCGCGCAAATAGCCGCGCCCCGTGCCTGACCTAGCTTCAGAGCCGAATCGGCATTCTTATGCATAAACACCTGCTCGATGGCCATTTGCTCGGGACGATACAACTCAATCACCTGGCTGACACCATCAAAAATTTGCTTCAAGCGTTCGGGAAATTCATCGGATTTAATACGAATGCATCCGCTTGCTAGGTAGCGAATACCTCGCGGCGTCGACTCCACCACACCGTATCCAGTAATGCGCGAGCCGGGATCTATACCTAAAATTCTGGTCAATAGTGTATTGGTGCGAGTAATTTAGTAGCGTGTCAGGCATCGAGTGCAGTCATAATATCGTCGCTGATGTCGGCATTCGAATACACATCCTGCACATCGTCCAGATCTTCCAATCTATCGATTAATTTCAACATTTTTTCGGCCGCATCGGCATCTAATTCGGTTTTCACATCGGCGTGCATAGTCACTTCGGCATTTTCCGGCTCGAAGCCGGCAGCGACCATGGCTTCCTTGACTGTCATATAGTCTTCCGGCGTGGTAAAGACATCAATAGAGCCGTCATCATTGGTAACCACATCCTCGGCGCCCGCTTCCATAGCCGCTTCCATCAACGCATCTTCATCGACATCGCTTGCGTAGCTGATGATACCGACTTTACGAAACATGTAAGCCACCGAACCATCGGTGCCTAAATTGCCGCCAGCCTTGGAAAACGCATGCCTCACATCGGCGACAGTACGATTGCGATTATCGGTTAAGCAATTGACCATCACCGCCGTGCCGCCGGGGCCATAGCCTTCGTAACGCACTTCTTCATAGACCACGCCATCGACCGCGCCGATGGCTTTTTTAATAGTGTTGTCAATGGTATCGCGTTTCATATTGGCGCCAAGCGCCTTATCGATAGCAGTGCGTAGACTGGGGTTGTTGGCCGGATCGCCGCCACCGGAACCCTTAGCGGCCACGGTGATTTCCCGAATCATTTTGGTAAAAATCTTGCCGCGTTTAGCGTCCTGCGCGCCTTTACGATGCTTGATGTTAGCCCACTTGCTATGCCCTGCCATTGTATCTCTCTGAATCTTCTAAATATTTGGTAATTTTATCATCGTCCCGTCTGCTTATTAAAGCACCAAGGGCAATATCGCCGCTAAGGATGGGTTCACGACATAACTATCCGCCTGCTCTTCCACCACGGGCCGGCGAACTACGCCGCCGAACCCGATCATATAAGCGCCGGCTAGTTTGGCTTCCAGATCGGTCTTACCATCGCCTATCATTACCAAAGACGAGTGATGTATCCGCAGTCGCCGACAAATCCGGGCCTTGCCGCCGCTAACAGCCAAGGGCGAATGCCGAGCAAAATCCTGATAATTGCCATCGTCGTCAAACACTACATCTACCGCATGCACATGCGCTTCCGGTATCCCCAGTTGTTCCGCCAAAGGCAGTATCGCCTGTCGCAAGCCGCCGCTGATGATATGGATTAACTTGTTATTAGCTTGCAAGGTTTTGATCGTTTCGCTAACTCCCTCCACCATTTCAGCAATATACAACTCGGCCAACCAGTCAATCGCGGCTTTGTCGGGCTTGATCAAATCCAACCGGTTGGCGTAGACATCCTCAAGGCTAAGTGCGCCGTTCATAGCCGCATCCGTTAATGCGGCAACCTGATCAAATAAACCGTTACGCCTGGCCAACTCATCGATACCTTCGACCCGACTTAGCGTGCTGTCGCAATCGAAACAAATGACGTCATAGCTCATAAAGCAATTTGCCTCGCCGTATGGACCGCCGGCACGTCGCAGACCGATTTGAGCACTTGCTCATTTAGCGGATCCGATACGCTGATGACCATCATCGCCAATTGATACTCGTCAGCGATGCTGACCTGCATTCGGGTAATATTGATATTGGCGACGCCCAAAATCGAGCTGATTGCGGCGATTACGCCTGGCCGGTCATCATGACGGGTAATCAATAGAGCACCCTCCGGCACCACCTCGATTTCGAAATGATTGATACTGACCAAGCGCGGATGTTGATTGCCCAACAAAGTACCCGCCAATGACACCGATTTATCGGCACAATGCCCGGTGATTTTGATCAGGGATTGATAGCCTTCCGATTCCTCGGTCTGCGACTCAATTAGCGTTATGCCCTGACGTTTGGCAATGTTCTCGACATTCACGCGGTTAACCGGCGTGGACAGTTGTCCACCCAGTAAACCGACCATCGCTTCCGCAGAAATAGGTCGAATTTTGACCTCAGCAGCCTTACCGTATACGGCAACTTCCAGCTTTTGAATCGGTTGATCGATCAAACCCACCAACACCTTGCCGAGAATATTGGCTAAGTTCATAAACGGCTGAGCCTTGGACAACTCCTCTGCCGACAACCTAGGCAGGTTCAAAGCGTTAACGGCTTCTCCGGTTTGCAGATACTTAACCGCCTGACGGGCAATTTCGACACTGACGGCCACTTGCGCTTCTTTGGTGGAAGCACCTAAATGCGGCGTGAACACTGCATTATCTAATGTAAGCAGTGGCGAATCCTTGGGCGGCTCTTGTTCGTAGACATCCAACGCCGCACCGGCGATCCGGCCGTCTTTCAAGGCATCGTACAACGCTGCTTCGTCAACCAAGCCGCCGCGAGCACAATTTATCAACCGCGCGGATTTTTTCATCATCGCCAACTGTTCGCGACCGATAATGTTTTTGGTTTTTTCCAACAACGGACAATGCAAGGTCAAATAGTCGGCTTGTTTAACCAAGGTTTCTAGGTCGACCATTTCCGCGCCATGCTTGGCAAATATATCGGGCGCTACAAATGGGTCGTAAGCGATCACACGCATTCCTAAGCCGTTGCCGCGCTGGGCAACTATCCGGCCTATGGTGCCGAACCCCAGCACTGCCAGGGTTTTATGCGTGATTTCAGCCCCCATCAGTTTAGAGCGCTCCCACTTACCTTCTCTAACAGATTGATTGGCAAACGGCAGATTCCGACTCAAGGAAAACATATGCGCAATTGCTAGTTCGGCTGTGGTGGTAGCATTGGCATCGGGAGTATTCATCACGATAACGCCTTGCTCGGTCGCGGCATTTAAGTCGACATTATCGACGCCAATGCCGGCTCGCCCGACTACTTTAAGACGAGTTGCGGCTTTTAAAACCCTAGCGGTGACTTGAGTATCGCTACGGATTAATAAAGCATCGTATTCCGAAATGATTTCGCACAACGCGTCTTCATTCAAGCCCGTGTGAATATGAATCTGTATGCCTTCCTGGGAATTCAAGAAGTTAATGCCATCTTCCGCAAGCTTGTCTGAAATTAGTATCTTTTTCATCGTCCTGAGTGGATTATTGGATAAAGTCGACATTCTAGCAGCTTTGCTATAATCGCCGTAATTCGCGTCCCCGACAAACTACCGAAGTCTATTGCTTATGAGAATAAAAGCGGCGCTTGGCGTCTTATCGGTGATCTGTTTATTAGGCGCCGTCGCCTGGTGGCTGACATACACTAAAAGCTTTGCACCCAATGCGGTTTTCAAAACATTGACAGGCGAACGGCTGGAAACCGCGAAACTAAAAGGCAGACCCATTTTGATAACATTTTGGGCCACCGACTGCCTCAGTTGTATCGAGGAAATTCCTGATTTGATCGCGCTGCATCAACAATTTAATGACAAAGGACTGCAAATCATTGCGGTAGCAATGCCTTACGACCCGCCCAGCCGGGTACAGGCGTTAGCCAAAGAAAGACAGCTACCTTATGCTGTCGCGTTGGATATAGACGGTAGTCTTATGCACGCTTTTGGTAATGTGCAACTGACCCCCACTACATTTTTAATCGACAGACAAGGCATGATCATCTTGCACAAAGTCGGAGTGTTTGACATGGCCTCTTTAAAAGAGCTGCTAAGACATTTGTAAATAACTGAGAGAACAAAGGTTAGCCGACGATCAGACTGCTTTATACATTTAAGATGGAACCATCAGCGATTCTGACATCGCAGACTTGAAGGCCTATTTGGGCCTTAGATTTACGGGCAAAAAAAAGCCCTGCTAGGGTTAGCAGGGCTTTTGGTTTAGGC
>MSXO01000022.1:0-65655 GCA_002083615.1 Proteobacteria bacterium ST_bin11
ACAAGCCTTCAAACTCAGTGCCAGGAACCAGATTGTTTAGATTGGTGACGTAAGTTTGATGATGCTTGCCGTAGTGGAATTCGATGGTCTCCGCAGAAATGTGCGGTGCCAATGCGTCTTTTGCGTACGGTAATGCAGGTAATTCAAAAGCCATCTTTATTCTCCAGATTGATTGAACAGCAGCAGTGATTAGGTACGGACTTTACCGCCCAAACCTAATTACCCAGCATTATAATAAAGAATTATTGCTTAACACTAACTAATCGAAGGAAGACAACTATGGCGCTTGAGGTTGAACATAAGTTTTTACTGGCGAACGACGACTGGCGCGGTGAAATCGATCACTCCGTACACTACAAGCAGGGCTATTTGAGCAGCAGTCCGCTTAGCTCAGTGCGCGTGCGGATTTCCGACAGCCAAGCTTGGCTCAACATCAAGAGCACTACTATCGGCACCTATCGTCAGGAATTTGAGTATGAAATCCCGTTGACTGACGCCAATAGTATTCTTGACGAGCTATGCCACAAGCCGTTGGTGGAAAAAATACGTCATTTTGTCTATCGCGAGCTGCATGTTTGGGAAATTGACGAGTTTTTGGGGGATAACCAAGGTTTGATTGTTGCTGAAATCGAGCTGTCGGCAGTTGGGGAAGCCTTTGAAAAGCCTGTCTGGGTGGGCACGGAAGTTACTGACGATTTACGTTACTATAATAATAATCTGTGCAAACATCCGTTCAAAGAGTGGCATAAGTAAAGGCCAGCGCTAAGGGGCGCGGTAAAAATTGCCATTTTCAGGTTTTTTATGCCCGTTGTTGCAAAACATGAACAGCATCGTCCCTGACTTGCAACAGATCCATGAATACAAGTCGGACTGGGCTCGCCAATACTCATGCCTTAGCCAAATTTGGTAATCGGCAATACGTCTTTAAAACAATAATTTAACGGAAGTATTGAAATACAAAATGCAATGCTCTATATTGAATGTATGAGCAAAGCTACTATTGTTGTTTTATTGATACTTTTTGCCGGTCCGCTACCCGCCTCGGAGTTAACGACCGCTATCGCCCATTTGGAAAGCGATTGGGCCCGCGTTTACTATCAAACCGACGAAACCCGGCAACGGCAGATTTATCCGCAATTGCTGGAAAAAGCCGCCGAATTAACCAAACGCTACCCGCATGCCGCAGAACCTAAAATCTGGCAAGCGACGATAATCGCCACTAATGCGGCGTTTCAATCCGCGCTGACAGCCTTATCGAGCCTGCAAACCGCAAAGGCTCTATTGGAAGAAGCCATTGCCCAAAATCCTAATGCATTGGATGGCGCGGCCTATGTCACCTTAGGCACACTGTATTACATGGTGCCTGGCTGGCCGGTATCTTTTGGGGATAATCAGCTCGCCGAGCAGATGTTGAAAGCCAGCTTGAAGATTAATCCCAACGGCATTGATGCCAATTACTTCTACGCAGACTACTTATTGGAGCAGGATCGCACTGCGGAAGCCGAGGAATATCTGCGTAAAGCCATCCAGGCGCCACTGCGTAAGCAGCAAGTTTTTGCCGATAGTCAGTTGCAAAACGAAGCAAAACTAGCGCTGGCCCATACCCAACAAAGTAAATCCAACGCTGGCAAAAATAAATTTCAATCCTTGTTCACTTCCGCGACAGCCGACTAAATCCGCCTAGCCCGTTTGGCTTTGGATGTAGAATATCCCTACTTCAAAACAGGCCACAACTGGCATTTATGAAAAAAACCACTTTCGGGCTGTCTGCGGTATTTTTTTTACTGTTTTGTACGTCCAGCCTCGCTGTCACCCCAACAGCAAACCAGCCGCTGGAAACAGTAACGCTGCAATTAAAATGGTTTCACCAATTCCAGTTCGCCGGTTATTACGCTGCTATAGAGCAAGGCTACTATACCGAAGAAGGCCTGCAGGTAGAGTTACGCGAGCGTAATCCTGAGCAGGATTACATCGAACAAGTCGCATCAGGTCAAGCCGAATACGGTATCGGCGACTCAGGCATCATCGCCCAGTACGCCAACGGCAAACCTATTGCGGCCTTAGCCGCCATTTTTCAGCATGATGCGCTAGTGCTGTTCAGCAAACATGCTTCCGGCATCGTCAGCCCTTACGAAATGGCCGGCAAACGCATCATGTACGATGTGGTGGGTGAGAACAATGCCCAGGTTCGTGCCTTGTTGGCGGAAGCCAATCTCAACGAAAGCCATTTTCAAAAAATTGCGGAGACATTTAACGATGCAGACTTCATCGCGAATAAAGTCGATGTGATGTCCGGCTATATCACTGACCGGCCTTTTAGCTTTCGGGCAGCCGGTATCAAAGTCAACATCATCAATCCGCAAAGTTACGGTATCGACTTTTACGGAGACTTGCTTTTCACCAGCCGCAAGGAGTTGCAGCAACATCCCGGGCGGGCAGAACGCTTCCTCCGAGCCAGTTTGAAAGGCTGGAAATATGCGCTGGCTAACCCCGAACTAATTATTCAGCTGATCCGAAAATCGTATTCGGCTAAGGTCAGTTTGGGGCAATTGCGTTACGAAGCAGAGGAAACCCGGAAACTGATTCTGCCGGACAAGGTCCCACTTGGCCAGATAGATTCAGCCCGCTTACGCCGTGTGGCCGAGGTTTATACCAACCTGAAACTGGCGCGTCCTCTAAGCGACGGCCAACTCAATGATTTTGTTTACGACGGCGACAAGTCCAGCGCTTTGCACTTCAGTGAGGCTGAGCGGCACTGGTTGGCTGAGCACGCTGAAATTCGGGTAGGCATCCACAGAAACTTTCCACCCTACGAATGGCTGGACTCAGTTGGCGAACATCAAGGCATGATTGCCGAGCATCTAAAGCTAATCGAGCGGCGGCTCGGGGTGAAGTTCGTTCTGATCATGGACAAATCCTGGCAGCAAGTGCTTGACATGGCCAAACGCGGCGAACTGGACATGATTGCGGGGGCAACCAAAACCCCAGATCGAGAGAAATACTTGGATTTTACTCAACCCTATATCAGCACGCCGACCGTCATTATCGGCGACAAAAACAGCTTTTATATCAATTCCTTGGATCTACTAACGGCACGGCGGGTGGCTATCGAACAAGGCTACTTCGTTCAGGAGTTGCTCAACAGAGATCGCCCGGAAATACAGCTGCTGCCCGCCTCCTCAGTATCGAAAGCACTGGATCTGTTGACTGAGGGCAAGGTCGACGCCTATATCGGCGATGCGGCCTCTGCTAGTCATACGATCAAACAACAGGGCTTATTGAATTTGCATATTGCCGGACAACCCGGCTATGTCAATGAAACCCGGATGGCAGTCATCAAAGCTCATACGCAATTGCTTTCGTTGCTGGACAAAGCCTTGGCCAGTATTAGTCAAACCGAACACGATGCCATTATCAACCGCTGGATGGCATTGAAAGTCGAACAGGGTATTCGGATAGACGCCCTACTGCGATCCGCCGCCTTGGGCCTGCTGGCCTTATTGTTTTTCGCCTATTGGGTGTTCCGCTTGCGTAAGGAAATCCGAGCCCGCAAAAGCAGCGAGGCTGACTTGGCAAGGCTTTATACCAATATGTCGCTGGGTTTTGCGTTACATCAGGTAATCAGGGATAACAGCGGCAAGATCGTCGATTATCGCTATTTGGATATCAATCCGGCTTTTGAAAAAATGACCGGCATTGCCCGAGATAACTGGATAGGCAAAACCGTCAAGGAGGTGCTGCCTAATACCGAATGCGCTTGGATCAGCAACTTTGACGAATTGGATACTAGTGGTGAGCCCCAGCATTTCGAAAATTGCGTAGCCGATCCAGGGCGTTGGTATGCAATTGACAGCTATAAAGCCGGTCCCGACCGCTTCGTGGTATTGGTTCAAGACATTACCGCACGCAAACAGACCGAGTTAGCGCTCAAAGAAAGCGAAGAGCGTTTTCGTATCAGCCAAATCTATGGTGGCGTTGGTATATGGGATGCGGATTTGTTGAAAAATCGTCAGTTCTGGTCCGAGATCGTCACGACCGAATTGGGTTTTCCGAATAAGGCCCTGCATACCTGGAACGACTTCCTAGAAGTGGTTTGCCCTGAGGATAGAGCCTTAGTTATCGAGGCAACCCGGCAGCATTTGGAATGCGGCGCCAATTACGAAGTGGAATACCGTATTCGAGCCCCTAGCGGCGAAAAGCGCTGGATGCGTTCGGTTGGCCAGGTCGAACGTGATGCCAGTGGCAAACCGGTACGGATGCGCGGCATTGTGCACGACATTAGCAAACGCAAGGCGGCTGAGGAAAAACTAAGACTATCGGCGCGGGTATTTTCAGACGCCCATGAAGGGATCATCATTACCGACATTAACGCAGCCATCATTGATGTCAACGCCGCCTTCACCGACATCACCGGCTACACCAGGGAGGAAGCATTGGGGCAAAACCCCAGCTTTTTGAAGTCTGGTCGGCAATCGCCGGAATTTTATGAGGCCATGTGGGAGACCATTGATCAGACCGGCCATTGGCAAGGCGAGGTCTGGAATCGTCGGAAAAACGGCGATTTGTATGCCGAACTATTAACGGTTTCGGCCTTGCGCGACGATGCCGGCAATATCATCAATTATCTGGGCTTGTTCTCGGACATCACCGAAAGCAAGCAACAGCAGCAAGCACTGGAAGTGCTGGCGCATTTCGATCCGCTCACCCAACTCCCCAATCGTGCCTTATTTGCCGACCGCTTTGCTCAGGCTATCGCGCACAGCAAACGGGCCGAATCGCTGTTGGCGGTGTGCTATCTGGATTTGGACGGCTTCAAGCAAGTCAACGATAACTTCGGACATGAAACCGGCGATCAATTGTTGGTGGAAGTAGCCAAACGCATCAAGTTAAAGCTGCGCGAAGGCGACACGGTTTGCCGGCTGGGTGGTGACGAATTTGCATTGTTATTTGAAAATCTGCAGTCGATACAGCAATGTGAAGATGCCTTGGCCCGAATTCATCAGGCCATGGCCGAGCCATTTGAGTTGGAAAACCGGCACGTGCGAATTGCCGCCAGCAGCGGTGTGACTATCTATCCCCTGGATATGGAAGATCCGGACATTCTGTTGCGTCATGCCGACCAAGCAATGTATCAGGCCAAACTGGACGGTCGCAATCGCTATCGGATTTACGATCATTTGTCTGGACAAGCGACGAGCATCAATCATCGCCCGAGCCGCTTGGAGCAAGCGTTGGCTGAGGTCGGCCAAGCCTTGATAGACAACCAGTTTTGTCTGTATTACCAACCCAGGGTCAATCTCAAAACCGGCGAAGTGGTGGGTGTAGAGGCCTTGATCCGTTGGCAGCACCCGGAGCGTGGTGTATTGCCGCCGGTCGAATTTCTACCGATAGTCGAAAATACCACCTTGGAAATCGACTTGAGCAACTGGGTGCTAAGACAAGCCTTTAAGCAATTGCAGGTATGGCACGATCTCGGCCTGAATCTACAAGTCAGCGTGAATATATCGCCCCGCCATCTGCAATGGCCGGATTTCATAAAAACTCTGGAAACCTTGCTGACTGAATACCCGCAAATTCCTTCCCGACAATTGGAGCTGGAAGTGTTGGAAAGCAGCGTACTGGAAGACTTGATCTCGGTAGGTGAGACGCTGAAACAATGCTACCACAACCTGGGAGTACCCTGCGCACTGGACGATTTCGGCACCGGGTATTCGTCCTTAGCGCATTTGCGGCATTTGACCATCAACACCGTTAAGATCGATCAGAGTTTTGTGCGCAACATGATAGACGACCCGGATGATATGGCCATTGTCGAAAGTGTGGTTGCTCTGGCCAAGGCCTTCAAGCGTGAAGCGGTTGCGGAAGGTGTGGAAGATATAGAGCACGGCATTTTTTTGATCGACTTGGGTTGTAGCATCGCCCAAGGATGCGCCATCGCCGACCCCATGCCGGCTAATGCGGTACTGGGCTGGGTCAATAGTTATCGAAACCGTCCGGCCTGGACTGATTGCGCCAAGGTTTCGTTCAGTAGTTGGCGGAGTCAATTGGAGTTGTTGAAACTTCAACAACAATATTGGTTGCGCCGTCTGGAAGAATGCCTGCAACCCGCGAGCGGCATTAACCCACGTTGGCCTATCCTGAACGCGAAAAAATCGCATCTTGGTAAGTGGCTGGAACGCCTGAGACACGAACGCGGCATCGATGCGCATTTAGTTGAACAACTGGAGCGGGCCCAATCCCGACAACAAACGCTGGCGGAAAATCTCCAGCGTCATCGGGTGGATGGCAAGATTAGCGCTGATGACGATTTAAGACAGTTGCGCGAGGCGAATCTACAAATCGTGCAATTGCTGGAACAACTGGAATCAGCGGTCTGAGCGAAACTCTGCGGCCTGCGAGTAATTGGATCACAGCCCTCAGGTGTTCCGATGCAAAATCCAGCCAGAGTTTGAACGTCTCGGGTCCGCCAAAACTCGAACGATGAGGTAGCTCTCCAGTTTCAATAGTTTAGGCAACCTTTGACCTACTTGATTGTCCGCTGTTCGGCGAACAAATTGGTAATATCAATGCGTCATCCCCGATCAGGTATTGATCCTTTGTGAGCTCTTATTAATCAAAATGCTGATTACCGATTGTCTCGCTTGATCTCGCGATTGGCTTAATCGATGCCTGAATTTTTCCTATGATAACTTACGTTACTTGGGTCATTGGCTTTTAAATCCCTGGTTACTTTGCCGTATTGAAGTCGGACATTGTGTTTGAGTAAGTACGTATCACACTGATTTTAAGGATCAGTGAGGATTTCGTGATGTTTCCGATTGCACAATGGCAACGCCATTTGGCATTCACATTTAGGAAAATCACGATGAAAAAAAACCAATCACTCTCGCTATCGGCACTGTTTTTGGCGGCCATCGCTGCTCCACTAAGTTCGGCACAGGCCGCGCAAGTCACGCTGAGTTTCTCCAACTTGTCCGCCGCCAATGGTGCGGCGCTGACACCAATCTTCTTGGCGCTGCACAACGGGTCGTTCGATGCTTTTGACGTGGGCGGCACTGCCTCGTCGGCGATCAAAGCAGTCGCAGAATTGGGCGACGTCAGCGGCCTGGTCTCCATGTTCGCGGCCAGCAGCGCGGCCATGGCCGGAGGCATCAGTACGACAGTAACCGCATCAGTCAACGGCTTCGGTCCAGGTGTTTTTCTACCCGGTGCCAGCGGCAGCGTCACCTTGAATCTCGACCCTATGAAAAACCGCTATTTGAGCTATTTCTCGATGGTGGTGCCGTCCAACGACCGCTTTATCGGTAACGATGCGCCGACAGAAATTGAATTGTTCGATGCTCAAGGCAATTTCACCGGTGGCACTTATGTCGAGAACGGTAGCAGCATTTGGGATGCAGGGACCGAACTGGATGGCGCGCCCGGCGCAGCGTTCGCAGTCGGCTCCAACGCGTTAGATAACCCAGCACAAAACGGCACGATTCAGGCAAACTACGACTTCACTGCCTACCCTGGTTTGCCGACGCCCGCTGGCTATAACTTTACTAATTTTCCTGGTGCGAATACGCCGTTGCTACAAATCAGTGCGGTCTCGCAAGTGCCGCTGCCAGGGGCCGTTTGGTTGTTTGGAAGTGCGCTGCCATTGTTCGGCTGGATGCGGCGCCGTTCGCTGACATCGAACCTGTCAGCTTGAGTTTGACTGGTTATTGATCCGGCCTCATGAAGTTTTAATATCCGTTCGCCTTGAGCTTGTCGAAAGGCTGCTTGTGCTTCGACAAGCTCAGCACGAACGGTTAAAACATTTAAGGGCCGGAGCAATAGTAGCTATTATCCAAGCAGTCCGCAAAGTTTTAAGCTCATCTAATTGCGAAGGGCGTAACCAGTTGTCCGTTGAACTTTCGGACCAACGTTTACAAGCATTTGCGGTAGGAAGGTGACATCCCCCGTTTGCTTTCCTCCGTCCTGCTATTGCTTAATTTCGGAGTGCAAATCTACATTTGCACTCCAGGTTAAAAGCCGTCGCCATACCCTTGAATTTGCAAGCTAGCCGGCGGTTTCCCGGTCTGAAATTGTGCTTTAAGTTCCAACCTGATCGGCAGTTCGCTAGTCGGCACTGTCACCAGTTGTTCGGCGGGTTGCTCTGCTGCGTAAGGGTGCCAGAAGGTCAAACGATAGCGACCGCTTGGCACGTCCAGGGACCAGCGGCCCTCGTTATCGGAAACACCAAGATAGTCGGCATCGCTGACGTAGATATACCCCAACATCCAGTCGTGAATGTTACAGCCCAACGCCACAATTCCCGGCTTATCAAAGAGCACTGGCTCAGGCGGCACGCCGCTGTATAGTTTGATTTCAAAACGCTTGGCCGTCGAAAAAGAATACACATGATGTTTGATCGCATCGCTATTCGGAAAAAACACGGGCGTGCCGCTGCGCACCGCGAGCACGTGCGGCACGAACTCCCGACTTTTTTGGTCGAGCTCCATGGCCGCCGGTTGCGGTGGCGCTTTGGCGCGAGCCGGTTGATCCAAGGCTTCTAGGGCGACCACCAAATTCGCCAATGGCTGTCCGCCTGCTTCGGCCAAGCCTCGCAGTTCTTCAGCATCAGCAAACGCTGTCCAGGCCGTCAAAAAAACAGTCGATAACCGACTTGCCACAGCGTTTCCTCCTGATAGACTGACTCTCCGCGTGCCAATCGCGCCGGACGAGCACTGTAGATGCTACTGAATTCAAAATTTAACTGGTGCCGCTGAGCGAAGGTCAGGTTGTAATTGACGGTCCACGCTTGGCCGTGTTCGCCGTTGCGATCTTGCGGCAGGTAATCGCGTTCGTCGTTGCCGAAGCGTTCGTAACGGACGCTGAAGCGACCTTCGCCCAATGGCCGACTGATAAGCCAGGATGCTGACCAAAAGCCGACATCGACCGCGCGTAAATTGCCGATCAGATCGCCCATGGTGGTTCGACCGATCATAGCTTGGCTGATCAGCGTCGTTTCCCAGGGTAATTCAGCCTTACTGCCGAGGCTCCAGAACCGGGTATGCCAGCTGTACTGGCCTGCAGATAGTCCTGACGGGTCGGCGTTGTTGTCATAATACATTGCCCGCAGCGTATAGCGCTGCGGGCGCTCGGCGGCTATCCCTGCGTAAAATCCTGGTCGACGGTCCACTTCGACGAAGGTCTGGCTGGCGTTTGCCTGTTCAGGAAACAAGGTATGAATACCGATGCCGTCCGGCAAGCGCAGGCGACCGTTCAGTGTCGACTCGAAGTCATGTAAACTCCAACCGCGCCATGCCAACATCAAACCTGCGGTATCGTTATTGGCTAATGCTGCGCCGAATATGCCGATCCGGTCGCCGGCTTCGGCTTGGTAATCCAGACGCAGTTCGCCGCCGAAGGCCCGAAGCTCCTCCCCGACCCAAGCGTTGATGGTTGAGGAACTCAATGTGTACGGGCTGCTCCAGGCTGTGCCGATGTTCTCCAGAGAAATCGGCGGAAAGAACATGCCCAAGCGCCCAGCCAGACGCCAGCCGGCGTTGCCGACCGGTCGGTAGGCTAGAAAGGCCTCGGTTAAATCCACTGGTGCCGATTGATAGTCGGCGTATTTTAATGTCGCGGTAGCCATCCAGTCCCAGTCCAGGCGGACTTGTAAAGTCGCGGCAGCTTCGTTGATCTGCCAGCGGTCGCGTTCACCGCCTTCGCGTAGTTTGCCCAAACCTTGTTCCAGTTGACCAGGTGCGGCGTCGCTATGTTGATAGCGCAAATCCAGCAGGCCGTGCCAAGTGAATTCCGGAAATTGTCCCTCGTCGCACAGGCTTGGTTTTGCTTGAATCAGCAATGCCGAACCAATTAATACTAATGCTGAGACATGTCGATGCGCGGGAAGCGGGCGATGTCCAACAGTGCCGATGGGTTGTCGGCGACCAGGTATTGACCGTGCTGGGTTTAAGGTCGATACGATAAATTCGAACATGAGTGCGCTCACGGACTGTTATCGGCAACGCTCACCGCTTCGGCCAGCGGCAAATCGAAACGGAATTCGCTGCCGGTTCCCAGGGTACTTTCAACGTGTAGGCGGCTACCGTGCAATCGGGCGATTTTTCCGACTAAAATCAAGCCAAAACCGCCACCATTGGCTCGGGCGCGTCGAGCTAATGGCGAATCCCAATCGCACAAGGTCGGCAAATATTCCGGGGCGATGCCCATGCCGGTATCGCAAACTGCGACAGCTACCCGCTCTCCTGCCAGACATGCGTCCAACTGCACCGTGCCCCCCGCAGGTGTGTGGCGCAGGGCATTGTCTATGAGATTAGTCAGCAGGCGTTCGATCAGGCCAATATCGGCTAAGACCGCTGGCAAAGCAGGGCGTAATTCGGCTTTTAGGGCTATACCGCGTTGATCAGCTTGCAGCCGGTATTTTTGTGAGACATCTTGCAGCAATTCAGCCATGTTGAAGGCTTCCTTATTCAAACTGGCGTCGTCGCATTCCAGCTTGGCCAATTCGAACAATTCCTGTGCCAGTCGGCTCACTTTTTCACTCTGGCGTAGCGCGGTGTTCAAGAAGTGCTCTTGGTCCTTGGCAGGCAGTTTGTCGGCCTTGCGCTGCATCGTTTCCAGAAAGGCATGCAAGGCGGCCAGCGGTGTGCGTAAATCGTGTGAAACGGATGCCACAAGCTCTCGCCGTTCCTGGTCCTTTTGCTGCAACGTAACCAATTGGCCTGCCAATTGCGCGGCGCGGACGAAGGTATCGGCCAAACGTCCCAATTCATCGTTGCGGTCCGTCAGCGGTGTGGATGAAAAGTCGCCACTGACCACACGTTCGCCGGCCCCGGCCAAGGTCCGGAGTGGACGCGACAGATTGCGGGCGATCACTACACTGCCGGCCAAGGTAGCTAACAAACCGAGTAGCAGTAAACCGGCTGCCAGCAGGAGCATGTGGCGGTATCCGGCGAAGGCGTCGGTGAATTTGATTTGCAACAGCGCAGCGATATGCTGCTCTTGGCCTGCTGCTGGTAATGACAGGACGCGACCGAGATAACGGCCTTCATCGGTCTCGATTGTCGTGGTTTGCGTAGGGTCGGCATGACTATTTATTAGCGCCAAGGCGGCTTCAGGCTCAGACGCAGCTAACAATCGGCCACCGTCTGAGTCAAGAACCGCTAAACCGATTTGCAGCGGCAAAAGGGAATTTTGCCGAAACTGATCAATGCGCTGCTCCTCGACCGCTTGCGCCACCGCAACCCAGCCGACCTGCACTGGTGCCAGCACCGGAACTAATGCCCATTCCTGTAAGCGGTCGTCCAATAGACCAAACCACACCTGCGGTCGAATGCTGTCGGCATTCGCCAAGGCTTGGGCGACCTTAAACGGCCTGTCTTGCCACTGCCCGCCAGTATCGGCAACGACCCGAAACTGTAGGTCGATAAAAAATGCACGTTGACCGTTGACGCGCAGTAACAGATTTTCCAAAGCCGAGGCGATCGTTGCTGGATCACCGCTAGTGATAGTGCTGCGAAAACCGAAATCGGCGACCAGTAAGCCGGTTTCTCCGGCAACGCGGTCGGCACTTTCCACCAGTAGTTGGCGAAAAGCCTGTTCGGCGTAGCGTAAATCCTGATCAAGCTGGCGCAACAGATTGTCGCGAACCGCGAGATAAATACATACCACGGTCAGCGCCTGCACTGTGACAAACAGTGCAGCAAATAAACACGCAATCCGGCTTTGGAAACTCAATTTCATTCAGCGGAATCTTCGGGTCCGGCGAATTTATAGCCGAGCCCCCAGACAGTCAAAATTCGCGTTGGATTCGCCGGATCGGCTTCGATTTTAGCGCGCAGGCGGTTGATATGGGAGTTGACGGTATGTTCGTAGCCGTCGTGACTGTATCCCCAGACCTGATTCAAAAGCTCCAGTCTGGTCAGCATCCTCCCCGGATGGCGGGCGAAAAAATTGAGCAAATCAAACTCGCGTGCGGTTAACGCCACCGACTGGCCATCTAAAGCCACCGTTCGGCTTTGCGCGTCAATCCGCAGGCCTTGGGTGACAATGACCGAAGTGCTTTGCTCAGCATTAGGCCGATTCAAAGCCGCTGCTCGGCGTAACAGTGCACGCACTCTGGCGACCACTTCGGCCAATGAGAAGGGTTTGGTAATGTAATCGTCGGCGCCAATTTCCAGGCCAACCACACGTTGCACGTCGCTCGATTTGGAGCTGACGATGATGATAGGCGTATAAACTTGCCCGGCCCGCACTCGTCGGCAAATCTCAAGCCCGTCCACACCGGGCAACATGACGTCCAATAACAGCATGTCGTAATGGTTAGCCGCGATCGCCGCCAATGCAGCGTCGCCGTCGGCTATTACGTCCACTCGGTAATCTTCTTCACGGAGATTGTCGGCCAGAATCTTGGCGATGTCGGGGTCGTCTTCGACCAGAAGGAGGTGTTTTGCGGCAGGCATCAGCGGCTCGGCTACTTAAAAAATCCGATTATGGGCCAATCGTAAAGTCTTCGCCAATCACGAAAATATCATGAGCGCGTGACAAAATCGTGAGAATTTGCAGGCTTTTGCACCGTTTGGCGGTTGCGATAGCTGAAGAGCAATCATGGATAAACCCTAAAACTGCTAACTTTAGCCAATCAAGGCTAGATTGACTGCCGGGTGTTTTATTTAGCTAGGAAGCCCTCGGCGATTGAGTGAGGGCCACAATACCGGCTTTCTAGACTTTCAGTTCACTGAATGTGGATGAGGGTGACTGTCCGGTTTGAAAAACTCGACTGACGAAATGGGTCTATTGCGCAACTCATCTCTTCCAAAAACCGTCATCCGATACTCGTTTAATTAAATTGGCATGAGTGGCTAGTTTGGGGTGGAATATGCGGCCCGCGCCTCCAGCAGCGTGAAATCGCAATGCGCTGCCAAGCAATCGGCCAAACGGTCAATACCGGCTTCGCGCAAGGCGTTGAAATCCACCGCTTGCGTTTGCCGATAGCCAGCCCAATTCAACAAAGCGTTGCAAGCTGCCGGTAAATCGAACAAGCCATGAAGATAACTGCCAGCCAGTAAACCATCCGCAGATACCGCGCCATCGTTGCCGTCCGCAAGCGAAAATAAGGGTTGCGACAAGGCCGGGCCGTTGCTAACGCCCAGATGAATCTCGTAGCCCGCTACCGGCGTAGCTTGCCCATAGAATGTGCCAGTAGTTTGTCTGAGGCATTTTTCGGGTTGCAAAACCGTCTGCACATCCAACAAATCCAGACCGGCAGAGCTACCGGCCGGACCTTCCAGCCCCAACGGGTCATCTACGCGCTTGCCCAGCATCTGAAAGCCGCCGCAAATCCCCAATAGTTTGCCCCGGTAACGCAGATGGCGACTGATAAAAGTGTCCCAGCCTCGTTCTCTAAGCTGAGCTAAATCGCTGCGCACCGACTTGCTGCCCGGCAGCACGATCAAGTCGGCACCGCTTACTTGATCGGGGCTTTTAGCAAAGCTGACCTGAACGCCGGGATGCAATTGCAGCGGATCGAAATCGGTATGATTGCTGAAGCTGGGCAAGTGCGGCACGACGATGTGAAAAGCCCCGGTCTGGCTTTGTTGGGCATGTCGAGTGGATAAAGCGTCCTCGGCTTCCAAATAGAGATCGTGTAAATAGGGAAGCACGGCCAATACCGGTT
Source organism: Proteobacteria bacterium ST_bin11 (assembly GCA_002083615.1). Classification (GTDB taxonomy): domain Bacteria; phylum Pseudomonadota; class Gammaproteobacteria; order Methylococcales; family Methylomonadaceae; genus Methylomonas. Next base: position 13,670 of record MSXO01000022.1, read on the forward strand.
TGCCAGTTCGCTGTTCCAGCCAGTCTAATCCAGGTTTCAAAAGCGCGATGTCGCCCCGGAAACGGTTGATGACAAAGCCGATCACCCGATCTTGCTCGCTGGCCGACAGCAAGTCCAGCGTGCCGACCAAATGTGCAAACACCCCGCCGCGGTCAATGTCGGCGATGAGAATCACCGGACAATCCACAGCTTCGGCAAAGCCCATGTTGGCAATATCGCCAGCGCGTAAATTAATCTCGGCTGGGCTACCCGCACCCTCGACTATCAGCATCTGGTATTGGGCGCTCAAGCGTTGCCAGGATTCCAATACCGCTTGCTTAGCGACTTTTTTATAATCGTGATATTGGCTAGCGGATTGGTTTTGCAAGACTTTGCCGTGAATAATCACTTGCGCGGTGCTGTCTGTGTTGGGCTTTAGCAGTACCGGATTCATATCACTATGCGGTGGCAGACCGCAGGCTGCGGCTTGCGCGGCTTGGGCCCGACCGATCTCGCCGCCATCGACAGTTACCGCGCTATTTAGCGCCATGTTTTGCGGTTTGAAGGGCGCGACGGCGATGCCTTGGCGCCGGTAATAACGGCACAATGCTGTCACCAAGGTACTTTTGCCGGCATCGGAGGTGGTGCCTTGTACCATCAGCGCTCGGAACGGCGGCTTAGGATGCATCGGGCCAGCCGTTTTCGTAAACATAGGCCGACAAGGGTTGCGGCCTCGCCCAATTTTCCAGTTCCAGCATCGGCTTGGGGTAAAACTCGGCCACATGGCCCAGGCAAAGCACCGCGATCGGTCTACTGCCGGCCGGCATGTTCAATAATTGGGCTAAGGCGTCGGGATCGAACAGTGATACCCAGCCCAACCCCAGACCTTCGGCGCGGGCCGCTAACCATAGATTTTGAATCGCACAGGCTGCCGAAGCCAAATCCATCTCCGGCAGGGTGCGCCGACCGAAAATGTGCTGCTCACGTCGGTCCGGCAAGGCCACTACCAACAATTCGCCGCAATCAAGTATGCCTTCCACCTTAAGCTGCATAAATTCGTCGTGCCGCTCCGCAAGAGCTGCGGCGGTAAGCCGTCGCTCTTGTTCGACCAGCGCGTGAATATCCAGCCGGACACTGCGATTGGTGATACGGATAAAGCGCCAGGGTTGCATCAAGCCGACGCTGCCGGCTTGATGTGCGGCTTGCAATAGACGAGCCAGAGTTTCGCTGTCGACTGGATCGGGGAGAAAATGCCGCATGTCACGGCGTTCGGCGATGGCTCGATAGATGCCGGCAATTTGTTGGTCGGGAAAACGGTGCGCGTTTGATGCGTCTTTCGAATCTAACGTTTGACCGGGAATGGCCGGCTGAAGCGGCGATTGTTGGGTCATTACAGCATTGCAACAGTTAATACAGCGGCTTCGGTGAGCTCGACAGCTGCACCGTACACGTCCCCGGTTACCCCGCCCAAGCGTGACATGGCGGTTTGCCGTAGCCAAAATAGTAAGCCGCTGGCAAACAGCACCGCCGGAAAACCTAAAAATAGCACAGCGCCTACGGCGCTAATCACCAACACCCACGTGGCAGCCGATCTTGGCAGTTGTTGTAAAAGCACCTCGGCTAAACCCTGCGGGCGAACATAGTTGGTTGTCAGCATCAAACCCAGGATCGCTGCACGACCTAAAACGGGGGCTAGCAATAGCGGGGCGAGGCGAGTTTGTTCGAACATGGCGGTCAGCGCGGCAAACTTTAAGATTAAAATCACGGCCAACAAACTAACCGCACTCGGCCCGGAAGCCGGATCTTTCATGATTTGCAGGCTACGCTGCTTATCGCCGTGGCCGCCAACCCAGGCATCGGCGCAATCGGCCAGACCGTCTAGGTGTAAGCCGCCCGTTATTAGCACCCAGGCGGCCAGCACGATAGCTGCCAGCAGCATTGGCGAGCTGCCGGCACTCAGTGTGCCTGGCACGCTTAATAGCGTACCCAATAGCAGACCTACCGCAGGGTAATACAATACCGAACGCCCTAACAAGGTAGCGCCGGTCTCGTACCGATAGTTAACGGGTATGCGGGTCAGAAATTGCAGGGCAACAAGAAAAGCGTCCACGGCTATTTCAGATGACGTCCTTTGGCATCCTTGTAGATATGGCCGGTAGCAATCAGCACCCCTTCTATGAAACCCCACATTACGCCGAAGCCGCCGGTGATCAGGGTAACCACGGCTTGGGTGAAGCCGAGAAAATAAAAGCCCAAATAAATGCGATGCAAGCCTATGGCCCCGAGGGCGATGCCCAGCAGGGCTGCCACTATCTTGCTTTTGACCGGCTTGGCTTCCATTAAATATGCGCCGACTAGGCTAACGTCGGTGACTTTCTCTTCTTCATGATCGAAATCCACGTCGTCGCCTGGTTTCGGCGGTGCGTCCGAGGTCCATTGATCCAGATGGAATTCGTAAAATTGACCTTCGTATTTGATTACGCCGGTCTGACATCTTTCATCGTAACTTTCTATATGTCCTAACATGTTGTTTACCAAAGCAGTTGTATGTTTTTATTATTATGTGCAGATTGCCATGGGTGGCAATTGCTGGCCGGAAAGCAAACTCGGCGTGGCCAAGCTTATTTTTCGCCGCTCATGATACGGGAAAGCTAAACACCTCGCTATTGCACCTAAGATAGATCGCCGACGCATCGCCTATTTCAGACAGTAGAGACTTGCGCCTGACTGAATGTGGCCATTTCATTGTGTAAATGACAGGCCATTTGCAGCAAGGGGACAGCCAGCAGCGCGCCGCTACCTTCGCCAAGGCGCATTTCCAAACTCAACAAAGGCCTAGCATTGAGCGCTTGCAGGACGCGGGCGTGACCTTTTTCTGCGGAACAGTGACCGTAAAAAAACCAGTCCGTGCAGCCTGGGTTAATACTCATCGCCAGCAATGCGGCGACGCTGCTGATAAAGCCATCTATCAACACAGGTAAACTATTTTGGGCAGCGTTGATATAGGCTGCCGTTAAAGCGGCGATTTCGAAACCGCCCAAGGTTTTTAAAATATCCAAAGGCGAGCACAAAACGGATTGATGGCGCTGCAAGGCTGATTCGATAATACTGGCTTTTCGATCGATTTGATCAGCATTCAGACCGGTGCCGGCGCCGGTAATGTCGCTGGCCGGTATCCGCAGACTGGCCGCAGCCACAGCACTGGCGCTGGTTGTATTTGCGATGCCCATTTCGCCGCCAATAAACAGATCGACCCCATTCGCCAATGCGCGTCCTACCGCAGCTTGGCCGGCGGCCAAGGCGACAGTTAATTGGGTGTCGCTCATCGCTGCCGCGCTATTGAAATTGGTGGTGCCGGCGCCGGCTCGATGGCTGATTACATCGGCTAAAGCCAACGGCTGTATGAGACCGACATCGATGACCTCGAAATAGGCATCCACATGCCGCGCCAGCACGTTCACCGCCGCGCCACCGGCTGCGAAGTTCTTTACCATCTCTGTCGTAACCACTTGCGGAAAGGCCGAGACGCCTTCCACGGCAACGCCGTGATCGGCGGCAAATACGCTGACATGGATTTTTTCCAGCTTGGGCTTTTCCCTGCTTTGCATCGCCGCCAACCTGATCGCGCAATTCTCCAACAAACCCAAGGAGCCGGCTGGCTTGGTTAATTGCGCTTGCCTCGCCAAAGCATGTTGATGATAGCTAGCATTGGGCGCGGCAATCGGCGCGGATAAACTATTCATATTGAAATTAGACGTTTTTGAGGATTTGCGGCAAACCGGCGCTGAGCAGTACCACCTTGTCGCTAAGTTGCGCGAGTTTTTGATGTAAAAAGCCGGCTTCATCGACGAAACGACGCGTCATCGCGTCGGCGGCCACCACACCCAAGCCCACTTCGTTACTGACCAGAATCACGTGTTGCCCGCCGGTCGCCAGCGCTGCGTAAAGAGCATCGGCTTGTTGTCGATAGCGCTGTTCCTGCAGATTGCCTTGTTTGTCGAATAAGACGTTGCATAACCAAAGCGTCAGGCAATCGACCAGCAAGCAATGCTGTTTGCCGGCGTATTTGCTAATCACATCCGCCAATGCCATGGGCTCTTCAACGGTTATCCAGTGCTGCGGACGGCGCTGCTGATGATGCTGGATGCGACTGAGCATTTCGTCATCTCCGGCTTCGGCGGTGGCTACATACACCACCGGCAAACCGGAAGCCAAAGCTTGTTGCTCGGCATAGCGGCTTTTACCCGACCGGGCACCGCCCAAAATCAGCTCAATCATCCGCTAGTCGCACCGCCAGTACATCGCATTTGGCGTGATGCAAAACCCCGTTGGCGGTCGACCCTAATAACAAGGCAAAGCCGTGGCGACCGTGGGAGCCCACTATTATCAAATCGGCGCCAATTTCTTCAGCCACTCTGACGATTTCCAGTTTAGGGCTGCCCATTTCCATATACTGGCGTTCGGTCGGAACCTGAAGTTTCTCACCCAGTTCAAGCAAGCGTTTCTTGGTAGCATCCAGCAATTCCTGCGTGATATCCACATCGAATGGAATGATGGGCCCATAAGCGGGATCGATAATCGGCAGATTATCGATCACATGTACCATGCTTAGTTGGGCAGCGTTTTGCGCGGCGATTAGCCTGGCTTTATCCGCAACTTGATCGCCATGTTCGAAAAAATCGGCAGCCAGTAAAATATGTTTGTAAATCGACATACATCCTCCTAATCGCTAGCGGCGATCTCGGTAAACAGCAAGGTCATTACCTGTGTGGAAATCAATATATACAAGAATGCCAGGGCTAAACCGAACATAAACGGTCTATCCAGGGCGTGCCGGAAAATATTGCCGTTAACCACCCAGTGCCAGCCCATCAAAACGATCATCGCGATATACGCCACCTGGCTAATTTGCGTATTCAGGCTGCCGACTGCTGGAATGGCGCAAAGACTGATCACCACGTCTGAACCCAATAATGCGGTCATCGTTTGCGGAAAACGAGCAGTTTTGCCGGAAAAATACAGTAGCGGGTAACAAAAACCGACCATTATCAGGGTCTCTGCACTGATTTGTAGAAAGGCATGCGTCCAATCGCTATCCAACAGCAAAATCAGCAGGTTAACCAAAAAATAGGGTATGAACATTAGTCGCAGCAGCCAAGGGGACGCCGGCACGTCCTGCGGCCCTTTGCGCATAATACAAATCTCAAAAAACAACACCATCAGTTGGTACATGATCACTCCGCTTGTTGTAGGTTTTCCTCCGCTGCCAGCCAATCCATTTCGGCCTGTTCCAGCGCGCTATCGATTTGGCCTTTCCGACTCAATAACTGCTTTAATTGTTCCTTATATTCCTCGGCATAAATAGCCGGATCAGCCAATTGTTCCTCAAGATCGCGCTGTTGCTGATGAAACTTTTCCACAGCCGTTTCCGCTTTTTTCACCGCGTCCAACAGCGGTTTTAAACGCAGCCGGCGTTCGGCATCGAGTTTGCGCTGATCCTTGCGGGATACCCCGCCGGCGATTTCGGTCGCCATTGGTTCGTCACCCGCTTTTTTTTGTTCGGCGAGCCATTGCTTGTAATCGTCCAGATCACCGTCGAATGGTTGTATCTTGCCGCCAGCCACCAATAACAATTGGTCTGTCACAGAGCGCAGTAAGTGCCTGTCATGCGAGACTACCACCAGAGCGCCTTGATATTCTTGCAAGGCTACGCTGAGGGCATGACGCATTTCCAAATCCAAATGGTTGGTTGGCTCGTCCAAAAGTAACAAATTCGGGTTTTGATAAACCAGCATGGCCAATACCAGGCGGGCTTTTTCGCCGCCGGAAAACGGCTCGACCGGATCGTTGACCTTGTCGCCGCGAAAATCAAAACCACCCAAAAAATTACGCAAATCCTTTTCCGTGGCTTGTTTATCCAACTTCTGTAGGTGCCAGAGCGGGCTTTCCTCCAGATTCAGCAACTCTAGTTGATGTTGGGCGAAATAGCCGATATGCAAATCTTGAGCGGTCTGTAGCTTACCAGCCAATGCCGGCATTTGCCCGGAAAGTACTTTGATCAAGCTGGACTTGCCGGCACCATTCGGCCCGAGCAGGCCGATACGGTCGCCCGGCGCAATAGACAGGTTGGCGTTTCTAATCACTACTTTATCGCCGTAGCCGATGTCGGCTTCTTCGATTTTTAGCAACGGATTGGGCATTTTCTTCGGCGGTGGAAAGCTGAAACCGAATGGCGAATCCACATGGGCCTGAGCGATCAGTTCCATCCGCTCCAGGGCCTTGATTCGGCTTTGCGCTTGTCTGGCTTTGGTAGCTTGCGCTTTGAACCGATCGACAAAGCTTTGGATATGCGCAATTTCCCGTTGCTGCTTTTCGTAAGCGGTTTGTTGCTGGGCCAGTTTCTCGGCGCGCATGCGTTCGAAGTCGGAATAATTACCCGTGTATATTTCGGCTCGATTTTGTTCGATATGGACGATATGGTCGGTGATGGTATCCAGAAAATCGCGGTCATGGGAAATCAAGAGCAAGGTGCCCGGATATTTGCTTAGCCAATCCTGCAAATAAATAACCGCATCCAAATCCAAATGGTTGGTAGGCTCGTCCAACAGTAATACATCGGAGCGGCACATCAGCGCTTGTGCGAGATTCAAGCGCATACGCCAACCGCCGGAAAAGGAACTTACCGACCGGCTTTCTTGCTCGGTGCTGAAACCCAGGCCATTTAGCAACCGCGACGCTCTTGCCTGAGCAGTGTAACCGCCGACATGATCCAAAGCCGCATGGAGTTCTGCTAACTTAATGCCATCATGCGCTTGCTCCGCCGAGTATAATTTTGCCTGCAAGTTACGCAGCTCTCTGTCGCCATCCAGCACATAGTCGATGGCTGAACATTCCAAAGCCGGAGTTTCCTGGGCGACATGGGCGATTTCCAGATTCGGCGGTATGGAAAAATCACCTTCATCGGCATGTAATTCGCTGCGCAGTAGCGCAAAAAGGCTGGATTTGCCGGCGCCATTGGCCCCAGTCAGGCCGATTTTTTGCCCTTTATGGATTGTGAAGGAGGCCTCGCTAAACAGCAAACGGTTGCCGCGACGGATGGCGATGTTTTTGAAATTGAGCATTATGGTGAAAAGTTGGCTGGGTGCGACGCCGCACAATAGAGGAATTTTAACGCGGGATAGGCTTGCGCGTCTTTTGCAGTTTACGCTACTGAGCAGAGACGGCTACTCGAAGCGCTCTCGCGGGGCTGGGCAAGAATTTTTTGGAACAGAGGGGAGGAAATGTAAGCAGAACTAGAGTTTTAAAGCTGTCCCGGTTTAGGATCAGTGATCGTAAACCGGGATAACGCCAAAATTAGCTGGGGAAGACAAATAGTTAGCCTTCCCCAGTCGGTTAAGCTACCAGGATAAGCTGCGTGAAATGGCACCGCCACCATCGTACAAATGGTCGCTTTTAACTATCTTGGTGACAGTGAAAGAGCAGGTACCTTTAGTTCTATTTGGCAGCAGCGCACTGCTTAGGCTGGCAGTGCCTCGCGCACCGGTAATGGCATAGCTGGCCCCTGTAATATTGGTTTTTGTCGTAGGTGAGGTGACCGAACCACTCCATATGCCATAGATGCTGGCACCAATAACGGATGATGTTCCAGATTTAACCGAAACGGTAGCAACACACTGCGATCTGCCTCCGCTAAAGATTCTGCGAGTCATTACATTGGCGGCCACTTTCATATTCACTGCCACAACACTTTGCGCGGCCTGAATACTTTGGGTGGTGCTCGTTTTTAAGCCGTTACTATCGGTTACGGTTAGTGTCGCGGTATACGCGCCGGGTGTATTGTAGATGTGGTTGACCAAGGCACCGGCGGTTGCTGGCGAGCCATCGCCGAAATTCCATGCATATGAAGAGATTGCACCACTTCTAGCGCTAGAGCCGGAAGCGTTCAGCGTCACTTTCAACGGCGCGTCGCCAACGGTTGGTAGTGCCGAAATTATCGCTGAGGGTGGAATCGAAGCTACGACCGGATAACTACCAGTAATTTGGTATTGACCAAGACTACCGTAGTCAGAGTAACCCGTAGTTAAGTCGTCTTTACCTACCCCTTCGACTCTCAGGAAATATTTTCCGGCTTTCAGTGAAACGTTTACGGAAGCAGCCAAGCTATCCACAGGATTGGCTTCAGCAACCGTATTGCCTTGCGCGTCAAGTACCTTTAGCAACACATCCAAATTCGGAGCGATTGCATCGGGTGTGACATTGAACTTTGCGCTTCCCCCGCCTGTTGAGAACACGAAAACATCGGCATCCGTGGTGCGTTCAATGATGCCTTTTTGCGCAATCGCGCTGGCGTTCCCGGCTAAGGGCGCTGCACTGCCAGTCGTATCGGGGAAGTCATCAGGCCGAAACGCAGCACCTGCAGCATTGATCACAGCCAGATCATCCTGCCGGTTGTTAGCGCCTGGATACTCGCCTTTACTCCATTGTGCGACGGGCTTATGGTATCCCACGCCCATAATAGGCGCCCAGCCGGTTGCGCCGCTACCGTGGCCCCCATAGTAGCCGGTGGAGGCATTACCATCGTGGTTGAGATTCAAATTGTGCCCGACCTCGTGGGAAACAGCTTCGGCGACATATTTGGGAAAGCCGTTGCCCAGTTTGTCGAAGAACACCCAGGCAGGTCTATAGCGTTCTGGAAAGGCGGCTGAAAAATAAGAGAACACATTAACATAAGCCACACCGCCGCAAGATTGATTACAAAGTTGCGGCATAGACCGCGTAATTACTACGCGAGTGCCGTACTGGACATCGCTGCTGCTAGTGCGTCTTAGGGCATCCAAAGTCGGCTCCTGAGTCGTAACGTCAACATCGAATGGCGCGTAGTCTTCTGCGACGCGTTGCCAGATTTCGCGAATATTATTTAATTCCGTTTCGCTAAAAGCGCCCGGTTTGCCGTCGATATCGTAGGCTTGTGCATTGAGTGCGGTGGTACTCCAAGCTGTGCTAGTCGCGACATGACCATTGAAATCCAGATAAATGACACGGTTGGAACCTGGCTTGCTGTGCAGCGCAAATGGATCGGTAGTGGCAGTGTTTGCAGTACCGCTGCCGGCGTTGGTTACCGTGGTTGTTTCTTGTTCGCCTTCCCCTTGATGAACCTGGGTATGATCGTCAATATAGAACAGACGGCCACTTTCATCGATCCAGGCTGACGAATCGGTTTGTAATATGTCTTCTAGGCGTTCGCTAGACATGTCGTAGGCTTTTGCCACATCCCCCAACTTATCGCCCAAGGCATCGATAGCCGCTTGGCCGTTCTTTTTGTCGGTTAGCGTAATTTGCGGAAATGGCATTTCGGTTTCTGCTTCGGCCAAATCGGCAATCTTGGCCGACGAGCTTTGCGATTTTGCTCTCACCACGTCGAACGGGTTTTCCATGCCGGATCCATTTAAACCAGATACGAATGCTTGAACTCGGCCATCGGCAAGCAGGGTCAATCCATAGTTGTAACCGACCAGTGCGCTTTCGGCATCGTGTTGCGAAGAAAAGTAAAGTGGTTCTGAGGAAATGCCGGCGGCGGACGCAGGTAATTCGGTACTCAAATCGTTGTCGATAGCCGCTTTTTGCTCAATTGGCTGCGTAGCACAACCCACTAAAGTTGTGAGTACGGCGGATGCGATGAAGGTCTGTTTGTTCATGGTGGACTCCCGTGCATGGAAAGATCACTGTACCCATTCTAAAAATTGTCAGGCACAGGCTAATAATACTGAGTGCAAGTAAAGAACAAGCTGCCGAGAAATTCTGCGATCAGAGTGGCTATTTTTGAAAAGAGTGGGAAAACCAATTCGCGATTGCCCATCTTTCTTCGGAGGATTGAAATACTGAACAAAAGCTGGTCTAGCCAGACCGACCCCATTTTAGTTACCCAGCATACACAGCCATTGCCAATGAATTTAGTAAGCTAATTGTGCACGGTCAAAAGAAGCCTAACTTCCGTCTATCCAGCATGGCAGTGCCAAGATGCTTTAAGTGTAATTCGCGCCGCCCGACCCAAGTCGTTTTCAAGATTTTTGCAGACTGCGAAGCGATTGTTTAGGTTATTTAAATAAGCCCCAAGCGATCGGGATTTGTTTTTACTGCGTTACAATCCATACTTTGCGCATCGCGTTTGTTTCCAGTCACTTCTTAAAGCAACCTAGCTATACGATGAATATCTCGTTTGAAATTGTCCCGCGCAGCCTAGAGGCCTTCGATCAACAATACGACTTTGTGCAAACTCTGGACAAAGCTGTCAACATTATCAACGTCCCGGATATTCAGAGATTCGATACTCGAAGTTGGGAATTAGCCACCCGTGTCGATCGGCGCCAATACCGCTTTGTTCCGCATTTTCGCGCGATAGACTTTAAAATCGAAAGCGGCGAACTCTACCGCATCGTCGAAGAATATGCTCTAGACAGCGTCTTGTTGGTGTCTGGCGATCCGCCGGAGGGTCTGAAGCGCTCGTTTTACAATACCGATGTGGTCGATTTGATTCGAGCCGTGCGCCAGCGTTTCCCGAATCTAAATATATATGCTGGCTTCGACCCGCACCGTAGCGGCGTTCAGGACGAATGTGATTACATCCAGCGCAAGGTCGATGCCGGTGCCGGTGGGTTTTTCTCTCAGCCGTTCTATGACAGCCGCATGATCGACATCTACGCCGAGCACATGCAAGACCTGGAAACTTACATCGGCATCAGCCCGATCACCAGCAAGGCATCCATGAATTATTGGGAAGTCAAAAACAAGGTCAAATTTCCGAAGAGTTTCCAGCCGGATTACGACTGGAACGTCCAATTTGCCAACAGCGTAATCGCCTCGGCTGCAGCTAATGGCTTGAATGTCTATTTCATGCCGATTCGGATTGATTTGGCGCGATATTTTGGTGAGATTAAATTGGGTGGGTAATGTTGACGCCCACCAGCGTTCCCAGGTTTCGCGCCAGTGCAATTGAGTTAAGAGTGGATGGTTCCCTCTCCCCCTGGGAGAGGGTTAGGGTGAGGGGATAAATAAGAAAAAAACTTTATTCTGATTCCCTCATCCCAACCTTCTCCCGGTGGGAGAAGGGGTAGCAGTGGCGTTGTGCGAACGCCGCCAAAGACGTTCTGCGTCGTCCTGTAGATACTACTTCACAATCGCTAGACCCGATTGAATGCCGCTTCAGGCATCGGCTGTCGGGATCAATCTAATCCAAGTGATAACCTAAAAGAACAACTCGCGCATTTTTTGCCCCGGCGATTCGGCACGCATAAAGGCTTCGCCAACCAGGAAGGTATAGATGCCGTTGTCCTGCATCAATTTCACATCCGCGGGGGTGTGGATACCGCTTTCGGTGATGATTAATTTGTCAGCCGGAATGGTGTTTTTTAAATCCAGCGTAGTTTGCAAGGACACGTCAAAGGTGCGGAGATTGCGGTTATTGATGCCGATCATGTTGGTGTTGAGCTTTAGCGCTCTTCCCAGTTCATCCGCGTCGTGCACTTCAGTCAACACGTCCATGCCCAAACCGACAGCGGTGTCCGCCAGTTCTTTCAACATGGCGTCGTCCAACGCGGCGACGATCAGCAAAATGCAATCGGCGCCGAGCGCCCTCGATTCATGGATTTGATACGGATCGATCATAAAGTCTTTACGAATCGCCGGTAGCGGGCAATTTTGCCTAACCATTTGCAGATTTGCTTCTGCGCCTTGGAAAAACTCCTTATCGGTCAGCACTGACAAGCAAGTCGCGCCGCTGAACGCATAATCGACAGCAATTTCCACCGGCTTGAAGTTCTCGCGAATCACACCTTGGCTGGGCGAGGCTTTCTTGATTTCGGCAATGATCGCCGGCTTCTTCTGATCGGCTTTGCTGCGCAACGCCGAATAAAAGCCGCGCGGGCCTTGTACGGTGCCGGCTAGTTCTTGCAGCATAGAAAGCGGCGTGTTGCTTTTGCGGCGGGCTACTTCTTCGGCTTTTTTAGTTAGGATGGTTTTTAAAATGTCGGGGGTGTTGTTCGTCATTGTTTGGTTTTGTGTGTAGTGTCGCTATCGCGACGAATTATATTTGAAGTCGGGTCTCGGCCCGACAGTCGAGATACTTTTCTTTGTTTGTCCAAAGAAAAGTATCCAAAAGAAAAGACACCCCGATGCCGCTTTGATCCTGCGCACCGAAGGGTTTGAACGGGGTTTTCGGAAGGGCTATCCCTAGCCCTCCGAAGGGGAGCGGCATCCCTGCCGCTCCCCTTCGGGCTGGCTCGTCCAAACCCTCCGGTGCTCGGCGCGGAATAGGGGGAGAAAACCGTCCCGGAATTAAAAGGGATCGGTAGATACTGTTATCCAAGTCAATTGCAAACAGTATCCGCTTGATTTCCATAATATGTTGTATGGCAATTAGTGCGCATTCCATTTGCGACTTCATTCAAAGCAGAATGAATAGCGTCTTCTGTATATTCTTTATAATAAATATTCTTACAAAGCGTAACGGTTTCAGCACCGTGAGCTTCATCAGGACGTAAATCATGGCGACATCCTAATGTGAAAATTAGGAGAAACGATATTATGAATAATTTATTCATAACGACCTCAACATAATAAAAATAAACTATAAAAACCTATCCTTTGATAATCGAGTTAACGTATCGGCGAACTTTATTTAGAGGCGCTTGATCAGTTTTGGCAGCATTCAAGTATTCAAGTATTCAAGTATTCAAGTATTCAAGTATTCAATCATCAGGCGAGCAACTTGTTGTTCTCTAGTAGGATGATGCTTTCTTACAAATTCGATCAGAGCTTCCGTGATATTTGTTCCTGTCATTCCATAAGGAAACTCGTTGTTGAAAACTCTCGTCAAATTTGTCTTTGTCCACTTCGCATTGCTAGTGTCAATTTCAGACTTTTCAGTAATTTCCATTGCAAATTCGTAGTGTTGAAGCCAATATTCGGTTGAGTATTTTTTCATATAAAAGTATCAATGATCAAAAACGAGTATGCGACAGTAAGCAAAGCGAACCCCAGCTTAAATTCACGGAGCCCAGGGTTTCAACCAAATCTCCAAAAACCAAATATATTCGACGGCTTCGAATTTCGCTGAGTGGTTTTACCCCCTATGCGGCGCCGAGCACCGGAGGGTTTGGACGGATCAGCCCGAAGGGGAGCGGCATGGATGCCGCTCGTTTTCGGAGGGCAAGGGATAGCCCTTCCGAAAACCCCGTTCAAACCCTTCGGAGCGTAGGATACAAGCGGCATCGGGGTGTTTTTTCTTTTGGATACTTTTCTTTGGACAAGCAAAGAAAAGTATCTCGGCTGTCGGGCCGAGACCCGACTTAAAAATAGCCCGCCGCGATAGCGACACAAAACCAAAAACTATGCTACCCGAGAATACCTAATCAACGCCTCAAACTTCCCCAACGCACTCCCATCCGCCAACACCTGATGCGCCCGGCGAATCCCTGCATCCAGCGAATCAGTCAAATCGGCGGCATAAATCGCCGCGCCGGCGTTCAAGGCAACGATGTCGCGGGCCGGGCCGGGTTGGTTGTTCAGTACCGCGCGGATGATAGTCAAGCTATCGGCGGCGCAGCTAATCGACAGGGTTTCCAGGCTGGCACGGGGCAAGCCGAATTGTTCTGGGGTGACCGTGTAGCTATGCACGATACCGTCTATCAGCTCAGCGACATCGGTAGGGGCGGCGATGCTGATTTCATCCAGGCCATCCCGCGCGTGCACTACCAGCACATGTTTGCTGCCTAGCTTTTTCAGGACTTCCGCGACCGGTACCAGCCATTGTTTATCGAAGACGCCGATCAGTTGATGGGGTGCATTGGCGGGGTTGGAGAGCGGGCCGATCAGATTGAACAAGGTGCGTACGCCCATTTCCTTACGCGGACCGACTGTGTGCCGGACTGCGCTATGATGCTTGGCGGCAAACAAAAACCCCACGCCGATTTCATCGACACATTGCGCCACTTGTTCAGCAGGCATATCCAGATTGATGCCGGCCGCTTCCAATACATCGGCGCTGCCGCAACTGCTGGATACCGATCGATTGCCGTGTTTGGCCACTTTGCCGCCCGCCGCCGCGACCACGAAGGCGGCGGTGGTGGAAATATTGAAGGTATTCGCGCCGTCGCCGCCGGTGCCGCAGGTGTCTATCACATGTTCACCGTGCACAGGAACCGGCCGCACCAACTCGCGTAACACGCTGACCGCCGCAGCAATTTCCTCGATGGTTTCGCCCTTGCAGCGCAAGGCGATCAAAAAGCCGGCGATTTGCGCATCGGTAAATTCGCCTTGCATCATGGTACGCATCACCGCGCACATTTCCGCGGTGCTGAGATCTTGTTTATCCAGAAGTTTTTGCAGCGTGGCTTGGATTTGCATGAATCAGTTCTAATGGTCGGCAGACGTAGGCTGGGTAGAGCAAAGCGAAACCCAGCAGGGCAAAAAATTTACAGGCCGACATGATAACAAACCGCCGGCAAAACTCGCGTATCTCATTGCTGCTGCAGCCAAGCTAAGGCCCCTAAACCCGCTGCGCAACCTGTTGCCAAGCAGGCGGTGAGCAGATACCCCCCTGTCGGGGCTTCCCAATCGAGCATCTCACCCGCGACAAATAAGCCAGGAAACTTTCGCAGCATCAGCTGTTGGTCCAGCTCCGCAAAGCTGACACCACCAGCACTGCTGATTGCTTCTGCAATAGGTCGGGTAGCAGTTAGCGTGATAGGCAGTGCTTTCAAGGTTTCGGCAAGTTTGGTCGGGTTATCCATTTCGGCGGCAGACAAGGCTTCTCTCAGTGAAGCGGCTTTGGCGCCGCTGACACCCAAACGTTTGCGCAGATGATTGCTCAAGCTGTCTTTGCCGCGCGGCTTTGCCAGACGGTCCATGATGTTTGCCATGCTGTGATCCGGCAATAAGTCCAACTGTATCGCTGCCGCACCGCTGGCGGCAATTTCATCGCGCAGCGGCGCGGACAGCGCATAGATCAATCCGCCTTCCAAGCCGTACTCGGCTATTGTTAGTTCGCCTTGCTGGTTGAATGTCTCTCCGTTCTGATTTGTGAATAAGATGCTAACCGGCTTGAGCGGGTGGCCGGCAAAACGTTCGCGAAAATAGTCGCTCCAGGCAATTTCGAAACCGCAGTTGGCCGGCTTTATCGGTTCAACGGCGATGCCGCGCTGCGATAGCATTGATTGCCAAACACCCGTAGAACCCAACTGCGGCCAACTGCCGCCGCCCAAAGCCAAAATCAACGCTTCAGCCCGGACAATTCGCTCGCCGTCTGGCGTATCGAAGCGTAGGTCATTTTCCGCCCAACCTAGCCAGCGATGGCGCATGCGAAACTGCACGCCGCTGGAACGTAGGCGGTGCAGCCAGGCTCGTAATAAAGGCGCGGCTTTCATGTCGGTGGGAAACACCCGGCCCGAAGTGCCAATAAAGGTTTCGATACCCAAACCGTGTACCCAGGCTCTTAGCCTATCTGGCGAAAAATCGTTAAGCAACGGTTCCAGTTCGGCGCGCCTCGCACCGTAGCGGGACAAAAAACTCTCGAACGATTCCGAATGGGTAATATTCATGCCGCCCTTGCCAGCCATCAAAAACTTACGCCCGGCCGAGGGCATTGCGTCGTAAACGGTGACGTTCACGCCGGCTTGGCTCAAGACTTCGGCGGCCATAAGTCCGGCTGGGCCGGCGCCGATGATGGCAATAGAGTGGTTGAAGGAAGTCAATGCGCGGCTTGGCTAAAGTTTCATGTTTTAACCAGCCTTTCTTTGCCAATATATGCCCAGGAGCGCTCTGACACCGACTAAGCTCACGCAATATCCCGATGTAAAAGGTTCGATAGAATATGAAAGAAAAAAAGCCAAGCCGATGGAGATTAGAACGCACAATACAAATCGCCAATGTATTGCTGCCCAAATCAAGGAAAAAAGCTCATCCATGTTTTACGAAGTAGTGCCTTAGTAACAGGTGGTTTTTGAACTGACGGTCATTACGAATTGCAAATCGAGATGTCATGCAGTTAATTTAGGACTGACTACTGGCTTGCAATGGAAATCTCTCCGGATGTTTGATCATCTCCACAGTCAAGTCGATATCCATTTCTGGCCAGTAAAAATGATTGGGTGAAGGCTCTTCAACACGGAGAATGGCATTGATAGGCTGATTTTTAAACCACGGAAAGTCATCATAAGGCATGAATAACTCTTCGGTCCGAGTCAGCAACCATACGCCGTGACTGGATATGTGTGTCACTTCAGCCGGGGAAATGTTGTTGCCAAGCGCTAATGAGTTCATCGTAATGTTTCTCCACTAAAGATTCGATTTCTTTTAGCTGCTTTCTGGAATATCGATAGTTTTTTGCCAGCTCAATTTCCGGTTTAAGCCAAAATTTGGCCTCGCCGTCTTCGGAAACGATGTGCACGTGCATTCTAGGTTCTTCCCTTGAGAAGAAAAAGAAGCGGTAGCCCGCTTCTTTAAAGACCGTCGGAGTCATCGCTCCAAAAAATTCCGCAACATATCGTGCCCATGCTCGGTCAGGATCGACTCGGGGTGGAATTGCACGCCTTCGATGTCCAGGGTTTTATGGCGTACCCCCATGATTTCGTCAATGTTACCGGCTTCGTCCTGGGTCCAGGCAGTCACTTCCAGACAATCCGGCAAGCTGGTTTGTTCGATGACTAGTGAATGATAGCGAGTGGCGGTGAACGGGTTGCTCAGGCCTTTGAATACGCCCAAATCCTGGTGATAAACCGGTGAAGTCTTGCCGTGCATGATTTGTTTGGCGTGGATGATGTTGCCGCCAAAGGCGTAACCAATGCTTTGGTGTCCCAGGCAGACGCCCAGAATCGGGTGTTTGCCGGCGTAGCGGTGGATGGTTTCGACCGAGATACCGGCTTCTTTTGGCGTGCAGGGGCCGGGGGAAATCACGATTTTGTCGGGACGCAACCCTTCGATATCCTCCACCGTCACTTCGTCGTTGCGCACCACCACCACTTCGGCACCCAATTCGCCGAAATATTGCACCAGGTTGTAGGTGAAAGAATCGTAGTTGTCGACCATCACCAATCTGACACCGCTCATGCTTTGCCTCCGAGGCCGGCTTCGGCCATGCTGACGGCGCGGAACACCGCGCGGCCTTTGTTCATTGTTTCATCCCATTCGCTGCGCGGCACGGAATCGTAAACGATGCCGGCGCCGGCTTGAATGTGTAAGGTTTGATCTTTAATCACCGCCGTGCGGATGGCGATGGCGGTATCCAGATTGCCGGACCAGGAAATGTAGCCCACCGCGCCGGAATAAATACCGCGCTTGACCGGTTCCAACTCATCGATGATTTCCATGGCCCGAATCTTCGGCGCGCCGCTGACGGTGCCGGCCGGGAAGGTGGCCGCCAAGACATCAAACGCATTTTTGCCTTCCTGCAACTCGCCGGTGACATTGGAGACGATGTGCATCACGTGCGAATAGCGCTCGACGATCATTTTATCGGTGAGTTTGACGCTGCCGATTTTTGCTACCCGGCCTGTGTCGTTGCGGCCTAGGTCGATCAGCATCAAGTGCTCGGCAATTTCCTTCGGGTCGGCCAGCAGTTCTTTTTCCAGCTCTAAATCTTGTTCGTGCGTCGCGCCGCGTGGCCGTGTGCCGGCGATCGGTCTGACGGTGATTTCGTTATCTTCTAAGCGCACCAGAATTTCCGGGGAGGAACCGACGATATGAAAATCGGCCAGATTCAAATAAAACATATACGGCGACGGATTCAGGCAGCGCAAAGCCCGATACAAATCTAGCGGCGAGGCGCTGAACGGAATCGACATGCGCTGCGACACCACCACCTGCATGCAATCGCCGTCGGTGATGTATTGCTTGGCTTTTAGCACCGCGTCTTCGTAGCCTTGCTGGGTAAACCCGGAGACAAAATCGTGTTCGTGCACGTGTTTGATGGCGGGATGCGCTTGCGGATTAGCTTGCAGTTCGCGCAGTTTCACCACCAGTTCGTCGAGTCTGGCTTTGGCGTTTTCGTAGGCATTGGCTTGCGCCGGATCGGCATGGGTCAGCAACAGCATTTTGCCGGATAGATTGTCGAACACCAGTAAATCTTGCGACACCATCAACAGAATATCCGGCGCACCGATAGGGTCGGGTTTGCCGCTGGGTTGCAGACGCGGTTCGATATAGCCGATGGTCTCGTAACCGAAATAACCTACCAGACCGCCATTGAAACGCGGCAAACCCGGCACGTCCGGCACGTTGTAGTTCTGCCGAAATTCTTCTATCCATTCCAACGGTTGGGCGTGCTCAAACGTTTGCGTGTCCAGGCCGTCTTTTTCGACCGTGATGCTATGGCCGCTGATTTTGATGCGGGTTTTGCAAGGCAAGCCAATGATCGAATACCGTCCCCACTGTTCGCCACCATGCACGGACTCGAACAAATAGGAATAAGGGCCGTCGGCCAGTTTTAAATAAGCGCTGAGCGGCGTATCCAGATCGGCCAGCACTTCGCGGCAGATTGGAATGCGGTTATAGCCTTGTTGGGCGTATGCGGTAAATTCGGCGGGTGTCATTATTATTCTCTTGAAGCAACCGGTTGTGCGACTCGCGATTGTAACGCACAACGCGCCCAGCAGCGACCCGCGTGGTTTAAAACAATGCACACCGAATTAACCTGATGCTTAACCTGCTGTTGAATGTTCCTGCCAGTCGAATTTATCCAAGCCTAAGCGTGCTATTTTCCGGTACAAGGTGGTGCGGGATTTGCTGCTCTGTTCTCTTCTAGTGCTGGGATACAATGTGGGTTTTACGTGGATAAAGAGTTAATTCGGTATGAAACTGCTGAGCTACAAATATAAGGGTCAAGTCCAAGTTGGTGCGTTGGTTGCCGAGCAAATCGTGCCTGCTGGCGCGAACTTGCCCAACCATATGCTTGATTTTCTGGCGGCTGGGGAGCCGGCAAATCAAGCGCTGCAAAAGCTGATCAATGCCGATGGCAAGCGTATCAGCCTGAGCGATGTGCAGTTGCTGGCGCCGATTCCGCGTCCAGGCAAGCTATTGGGTGTGGGTTTAAATTATGCCGATCACATCGGTGAAACCGGTATGACAAAACCGGAATATCCGACCTTTTTCACCAAGCAAAGTACTTGCGTCATCGCAAGCGGCGATGCGATTCATTTGCCTCCCGTATCAGACAAAGTAGATTACGAAGGCGAGTTGGCTTTCGTGATAGGGCAGCGCTGTAAACAGGTGCCTGTCGACCGAGCGCATGAAGTGATAGCCGGTTACACCATTTGTAACGATGTGACGGTGCGCGACTGGCAGCAACGCACCCCGACTTGGACACTTGGCAAGTCCTTCGACACCCATGGTCCGCTTGGGCCTTGGCTGGTTACTGCCGACGAAATCGCCGATCCGCACAATCTAAGCCTGAAAACCTGGGTGGACCAGGAATTGCGACAAAACGGCAATACCAGCGAGATGATTTTCAACTGTTATGAATTGATCGCATATCTGACGCAAGTCATGACCCTGGAACCGGGTGATGTGATCAGTACCGGCACACCCGCCGGGGTGGGTGTAAAAATGCAGCCACGCGGCTATCTAAAACCTGGACAGACCGTGCGTATCGAGATCGAAGGCATCGGCGCGTTGCGCAATCCGGTGATTACTGAGCCCGAACATTTTTGGGTCAGCGCCCAAGGTTAAGCATCGATTAAGTCTGCCTCGGATATGCTAAGCCCAACTTCACATTAGAGGGCCAACCAGCCAAGAGGCAGTCATGAAAACCATCCAATTAGCCATTATTACCCTCGTCGCGTTTGCTCTGTCGGGCTGCGCAACCGGCTATTATCAGCGTGGCTATGTGGGGCATGGCAACAGCTATTCGTCGCCTAGTTATTACCAGAGTTATGGTCGCGACTATGCGAGCCCGAGTACCAGCATCACCTATGGCCGATACTATGTGCAGCCGAGTTATCGTCCCGATCATTATCATGACGATCATCATGATTGGCATCAGCCAGCACAGAATTTCGAGCGTCGATTTGGCGGTTGGCAAGGACGAGACTTTGGCCGCCGGGACTTTGGTCGCGAACGGGGTGCCAATCAAATCCCCCGACGCGAGCAATTCATGCAAGAGCGTGTATTCGGTCGTAGGGATAGCGATGGCGACCGTCAGCCTCGCAGGGGCTGGGGTGGCCGGTTTGGCAGGCGCGGCGAATAGAGTCGCCTGCCCTTTGTTTACAATTCGATGCGAATCCCCAACTCGATTACCCGCTCGACAGGGATTTTGAAATATTCGATTGCACTGCTGGAGTTATGCGTCAGAAAACTGAATAAGGAACGCCGCCATTTCGGCATCGGACTTTTCCGGCGGAACGAGAGCTTCTCACTACCGATGAAAAACGATACGGTTTTTTGATCGATATCCAGGCCTTCGTGACAACAAAGTTGCAGGGCGCGGCGCACGTCTTGCTCCTCCTGAAAACCGAAATACAATTTCACCCGATAAAAACCGCCGCTGTCGCCGAACATGCGGATTTTCACCCGATGCGCCTCATCGACATAAGGTTCTTCGCGGGTCACGATCGTCAAAACGATCAGTTTTTCGTGCATCACATGGTTATGCTCTAGGTTATGCAATAACACCTGCGGCACACCATGTACACTGCGAGCCATGTAAATCGCGGTACCGGGCACGGTCACTAAGGGCCTGTCTTTCAAACGCTCGTCCAGTTCTTCAAACAGTACTCTCCGTTCTTCCAGATATCGGGCTAAGAGTTCCTTTCCTCTAATCCAGGTAGTCATTATCAAAAACAATACCGTACCCACCACCAACGGTAGCCAGCCGCCATGAGGGATTTTCAGGCTGTTCGAAGATAGGAACATCAGATCAATAATTAAAAATGTGGATAGAAAGGCGATGCTGGTCGCTCTGTTCCATTGCCAGAGAGCCTGAATGACGATAAACGCCAAAATAGTATCGACAATCATCGTGCCGGTCACGGCAATCCCGTAAGCCGATGCCAACGCGGACGACGATCTAAAACTCAAAACTAAAATAAACACCGAGACCATCAGCAACCAGTTGACGGCAGGTAAATAGACTTGGCCCATTTCATCGCCGGATGTGTGGCGGACATTCATCCTTGGGCAGTAGCCTAGCTGAATAGCTTGCCGGGTTACCGAAAACGCCCCGGAAATGACGGCTTGCGAGGCGATCACGGTGGACAGCGTGGCCAGGATCAGCAGTGGATACATGGCCCAATGCGGTGCCATTAAGTAGAATGGATTTTCGACGGCTTTAGGATTGCCGATCAGCAAAGCTCCTTGGCCGAAGTAGTTCAGTAGCAAAGCCGGAAACACAAAGCTAAACCAGGCGAGCCGAATCGATTTTAAGCCGAAATGCCCCATATCGGCATAGAGTGCTTCTGCGCCGGTTATTGCCAGCACCACTGCGCCCATGATTAAAAAGCCTTTCCAACCCAATTCGATCAATAAACTGAACGCATAGTAGGGGTTGACCGCCAGCAATACATCCGGATGTTGGACAATATTGACGGCTTCCAAAAGCCCAAGCGTGGCAAACCAAAAACACATGATGGGCGCGAACATTCTGCCGACTTTGCCGGTGCCTTTCGTTTGGATAATGAACAGCGCGCTGAGCACCGCGATAGTAATCGGCAGCACATAATGCTCCAGGCGCGGCGCTACGATTTGCAAGCCTTCCACGGCGCTGAGTACCGAAATAGCCGGCGTGATCATGCTGTCACCGTAAAACAACGAGGCACCCAGTAACCCGATGGTGACGATAAAGGCCTTACGTTGTGGATTATCCTTGGAACCATGCAGCGCCAAAGCCATTAAGGCCATGATGCCGCCTTCGCCCTTGTTGTCCGCCCGCATGATAAAAATCGCGTATTTGGTGGTTACCACCAAGGTTATGGCCCAAAAAATCAAAGAAAGCACCCCGAGCACATGGGTCGGGTCGGTTGGTAAACCACCGTGAAAAACCTCTTTCACAGCATACAGTGGGCTAGTGCCTATATCGCCAAACACCACACCTATCGCACTTAAAGCCAGCGTACTGACTTGTCCCTGGGGCTGAACGGATTGTTTTTCGGGCATATAGTCGGAGATACAAGACGGGAACGGAAATTATGCCATAAATTGTAATTTAGCCCGAAACCCTCATTACTCAGTGGGGAATATAACGACTGAAACGTCTAAGTAAGCAGTGCTTGGATAGGGCCGTTTCCTGTAAGGACGGCTGTCGCGCTAGGACATATTAATTTACAATGCTCGGCTAATTTAGAATCGCGCTTAATTTTGTATTCAACAGTTTATATGTATTTATTTAAAAACCACGAGGATGCTTTGCAAAATAAAGAGTTAGCGTCGTTCGGCGGTTACCTGCCAACAGTGGAAAGTGGTTCCGGCTCATTTTGGCGGACGCTTTTGGGGGAGGAGCGGCCCACCAGCATGTTGAGGCTGTTAACCTTGCTGGTGTTGTTGCTACATGTTTGGGGGTTTCAGCAGTTATTGAAACCCGAGGAAAAAGTGACGCAGGCTCAGCCTCTGATGATGGAAGTATCGATGATTGCCATGTCGGCGCCGAAGCCTAGCACTGCGCCGCCGCCTCCAGCACCGCCGCCGCCCGAGAAAAAGCCGCCGCCGAAAAAACCTCAGCCAAAGCCGGTTCCAAAAAAAGCGCCGCCCATTGTGCAAAAAGCGCCGGAGTATGCGCCGGTCGAGCCCGTTTCGGAGCCCCAGCCGACCCCGGTAACCACTGCGTCTAGCAGTACGCCCGTGTCGACTACGACCACCACCACAACCGCGACCAACACTGAGCAGTTTACCGAAGCCAATTTCCGGGCCAATTATGCTCATAATCCTAAGCCTGACTATCCGATGATTGCTAAAAGCCGCGGATGGCAGGGCAAGGTGTTGTTAAGAGTACAGGTCTCTGCGGAAGGTTTGAGCGATTCGGTGGCGGTTGACCGAAGTAGCGGTCACGAAATGCTTGACGAATCCGCCGTGGAAGCCGTCAAACAATGGAAGTTCATTCCGGCCAAACGCGGCGAAACGCCCGTCGCTAGTTCGGTGATTGTGCCAATAATTTTTACTTTACGTGAATAAAAATCGGAGAGATTAATGCCCTACCATATAGCCCCGGAAGCGGTTATCGACGCTACCCTTTACACTCTGCTGGCGTTTTCGTTGATAACGTGGACTTTGATTTTTTTCAAAATCTGGCAGTTTGCCAAGAATAATTACTATAACAAACAATACAACACCGCTTTTTGGGACGCTACCGATTTGAAAGCTGCCGAGCAATTGTCTGGGGAAACAGCGCGCGGCCCAAAAGCCCGCATCGCTCAGTGCGGATTTGCTTGGTTGGCAGAAATGACGCATCCGGAAACTTGCACAAGCCTGAAGTTTCGCGGGTCACCACAAGATTTACTGGAACAAACCTTACGTAAACAGACGCAGGACGAGCAACGCCGGATGGAAAGCGGCTTGACCATGCTGGCCAGTATTGGCAGTACTGCGCCATTCGTCGGCCTGTTTGGTACCGTGCTGGGTATTATGCATGCGATGCACGATATCAGTGCCAGCGGTTCGGCCAGTTTGGACGTGGTGGCTGGGCCTATCGGCGATGCGTTAATTGCTACTGCTATCGGTATCGCCGTAGCCGTGCCGGCTGTGTTGGCCTATAATTTCTTCCAGCGTCGCGCCAAGCACCACCGGGCTTCGCTGGAAAATTTCGTCGAGGGTTTTCTACACATCGCCTTCGGCGATTCAATCACTAATACCAGTAAAAACAAGGATTAATTACATGGGATTTAAAACAAACTCAGACGATGATGGGCCGGTTAGCGAAATTAATGTTACGCCGCTGGTAGATGTGATGTTGGTGTTGGTGATTATCTTGTTGGTCACAGCACCGTTATTGACCCAATCGGTTAACGTGGCTTTGCCGAAAACGGCCTCCACAACGCCGGATTTGGAAAAGCAGCCGATGCAATTGGGTATCGACGCGCAAGGTGCCGTCACCCTGAATAAAAACGCTGTAGCCGATTTAACGGCGTTGGATACTACGTTAAGGAATGAGTTAGCCGGCAACCCCGAGCTAATTATTCATATTTATGCCGATCAAGGCGTGAATTACGGCAAAGTGGCGGAAGTGATGGCGACAGTTCAGCACGCTGGCATTTCCAAGCTGGCATTTGTGACACTGGAAAAATAGACAATATTGATTGGGTTTTGTTCGTCCAAGCCAGGCTCTAGCCTCGCAAGCTTTACCCACTCTCTTTACTAAATCCGGGTTGCTAGTTACCCGGATTTATTTTTCCCTACATTCTTCTCAATATATTCGATCATCAAGTCGGCAATATCCTTATCGCTGGCCTTTTCTATGCCCTCCAGGCCAGGCGAGGAATTGACTTCCATCACTAGCGGCCCACGTTTGGAACGCAACAAATCGACGCCGCAAACATTTAGGCCCATGATTTTCGCGGCCCGCACTGCCGCAGCGCGTTCCTGCGGAGTCAGTCGCACGAGAGTGGCTGTGCCGCCACGATGCAGGTTCGACCGAAACTCGCCTTCGCGGCCTTGCCGCTTCATCGCCGCTACTACCTTATCCCCAATCACGAAGCAGCGAATATCGCTACCGGCGGCTTCTTGAATGAACTCCTGCACCATGATGTTGGCGTTAAGGCCCATGAAAGCTTGAATCACGCTATGCGCGGCGTTATGGGTTTCGGCAAGCACCACGCCTATGCCTTGTGAGCCTTCCACTAACTTGATTACTAGCGGCGCTCCACCGACTTCGGCGATCAGATCTTCGATATTGTCTGGATTGTGAGCAAATGCGGTAATCGGTAAATCGATACCCTTGCGGGCCAGCAATTGACTGGATGCCAGCTTATCGCGAGAACGGCTGATCGATGCGGAGTTGTTAAGTACAAAGGTATTCATCACCTCGAACTGCCGCAACACCGCTGTACCGTAAAACGTGATCGATGCGCCGATACGAGGAATCACCGCGTCGTAACCCACCAGGTTCTCGCCCATGTAATGGATGGATGGCTTCATGGAGGTGATGTTCATGTAACAGTGGGTCGGATCGAATACCCTAGCTTCATGGCCACGAGCTGCAGCAGCCTCAAGCAGCCTGACGCTGGAATACAGCGTGGCGTCGCGCGACAGGATCGCTATTTTCATGGGCACACAGCGCCGCGTTTACAGATGAATGCCGTCAAAATCGCTGACCTGAATATGCGCAGCACCAGGATCAGACGTCTGCTCGCGTACCAACCAACAGGTAGCCAACCCGGCCTCCCGGGCGGCGTCCAGCTCGTCTTTTATATCCGACAAGAATAGAATTCGTTCTGCCGGTAAGCCGAGTTCCGCAGTAATACGTTCGTAAGACTGGGCTTCTTTCTTGCCACCAATATGGGTATCGAAGTAACCGGAAAACAGCGGGGTAAGGTCGCCGAAGTCGCTGTAACCGAATAGGAGCTTTTGCGCCTGTACCGAACCTGAAGAGTAGACATACAGCTTGTAGCCTAAGCCAAACCAGTTTCGTAAGTTGCGTACAGCGTCTTCGTAGACATGGCCGGTGAAATCGCCGTTGCGATAGCCTTCCTGCCAGATTAAGCCTTGCAAGGATTTTAGCGGCGTAATTTTTTGATCGGTATCGATCCAGTGAATAAATTGCGCAACCAGTGCTCCCTCATCCAGTTCGCCGCCGGCAATTTGCTTGGCTTCGGCCAATAATGGCTTTACCTCGGCTTGCGCGTGATGGCTTCTAACAAAATCCGGTAAGTGAGCACGGGCATACGGAAACAAAACATCCTTCACAAACGACAGCGACGAAGTGGTGCCTTCGATATCCGTGACGATAGCTTTGATCATAATGATGTCAGGTATTGGTCCAGCGTCGGGAAGCTGTCGGCAATCGGATTGCCGGTAAACTCGGCTACCCAGCCGTCTTCGGTAGTGAACAAACGGATACATTTAAACGCCGGGTTTTCGCCCATATCGAACCAATGTGTGGTGTTGGCCGGTACGCTGATTAGATCGCCTTGTTCGCACAGCACAGCATAAACCTGAGCGCCGACATGCAGATAGAACAGGCCTTTGCCTTCCACAAAAAAGCGCACTTCGAAGTCGCTGTGGGTATGCTCGGCTAAAAACTTCTTCCGTAACGCATCTTTGTTCGGATGATCGGCGCTCAGACTAATCACGTCTACCGATTGAAAGCCATATTGTTGCTTGAGTGTCTCTATCGAACTTTCATAAGCCTTCAATACTGTCTCGGCATCGTCGGCTGCCGAAAATTCGCTGTCAGCCTGCCAGCGTTCGAACTGCACGCCGATGCCTTGCAGTTGCTGGGCGATGTCAGCAAAGTCTCTAAAAGTATTACCTTGTTGTGGTTTATCAGCAGGGTAGAGGGTTAATGCACTCATAATCGTGTTACTCCATGTAGGCGAATTTCAACGTCGAATAAAAACTCCAGCGCTTCCAGATGGCGCAGGGCATCATCGACGGATGCGCCCCAAGTATAAAAACCGTGACCGGCGATAATATAGCCGTAAACCGCATGGTCGTGTCGGTCCAGATAATTTTCAACCTTGTCAGCCAATCGGGGAATGTCTTGATCGTTAGCGAAAATCGGGATGGAAATGCGGGTTTCATGCGTGTTGATACCGCTAAACGCTTTTAGTAGTTCGTAATCCTTCAGCACGATTTCATGCTTGAACAAGCGTGCAGTCAACGTAGCGTTCATCGAATGCGGATGCAACACTGCCTGGACCTCTGGAAAGCGTTGGTATAGCGAGGTATGCAGTCGCGTTTCTGCCGACGGCTTCTTGCCGTCCAGGGAGCGGCCTTTGCTGTCGATCAACATGATGTCGTCGGCTTGTAAGCGGCCTTTATGTCGGCCGGACACAGTAATCGCGATATTGCCGTCGCTGAGTTTGGCGGAGAAATTACCGCTGGTAGCGGGCACCCAGCCCTTGCCGTCGATGAAGCGACCGGCGGCAATCAACTGATCTGCCTTGCGGAAAAATTCGTCGGTTTTTGCTGTCATGGAATGTTTTGCGGATTGCAAAAGAAAAAGAAGAGAAAGAGTTGGCCTGTAAGCCGGGTTCTGTCGAGAACAGCCATTCATCTAGGCGTCAGATCACTCTGACGCTCAAGCAATCTACCCAGGCGCCGCGCGGGCCACGCGTGTGCGCCTCTATTTGATCTTGCTCCGGGTGGGGTTTACCCTGCCACACCTGTTACCAGTTGCGCGGTGCGCTCTTACCGCACCATTTCACCCTTACCGACTTCGATACGAAGCAGGCGGTATATTTTCTGCGGCACTTTCCGTAGGCTCACGCCTCCCAGGCATTACCTGGCACCCTGCCCTATGGAGCCCGGACTTTCCTCCCTTTTATTTACATAAAACGGCGACTGTTCGGCCAACTCTGTTGGGGATTATACAGGCAACAACGGAAAATAGGGTACGAGTACCGACAAACGGCATAGACACAGTGGATGGCGAATCAGATCAAGTAACTTAAATATAGATATTGTTCAGGTGAGCCCAAGTGCAGAAAATAGGCTAAGCAGCCTGAACGCATTTTTCTGTAACGCTTTAATCCGCCGTTGTTACAAAACCGTGCAAACCCTACGCAATTAAACGGCGAACATCGTAGATATCCGCTTTGAACCAGCTCTGGCGTCTGGATTTGCTAAGCGGTCTCGGCTTCGGCGACACATGGCAGAATGACTGCGTCAACACAGCAACTTGGGCTTTGTTAGCTAGGCAGCATTAATAACAATGCGAGGAATTTGCTTGTGGGACGAGGTTTCTCCCGTATGCCGCGCCGAGTACCGGAGCTTTCGACGGGATCAGCCCGCAGGGGGCGACGGAGGGATGCGGCGCGTTGACGAAGGGGCAGGAAGCCCCTTTCGGCAACCCCCGGCGAAAGCGAGGAACGCAGGACAAATCGGCAGGATAGCGGATTTGCATGCGTCGCACCCGAAGGGCGAGGCACATGGACGTGCCGAGTGATTCAAGCGGCATCCGGGCCGCCTTTTCTTTGGATACTTTCTTTTGGCGGAGCACAAATTCGCCTGGAGCGAATTTGAACAGCCGGTAGGCTGGCCCGGAGGGCGAAAACCATGGACGGTTTTCGTAGCGAAAGTAGCTCGGCTGTCGGTCCGAGAACCGATATTAAATCCATCCGTCGCGCTAGCGACACATTATTTTGAAATACTTCAAAACCGCGTGGGCACAAAAACCGTGCCCACCCTACGAACTACGAAACTAGCCGGATGGCTCCGCATTTTCACCACCAAAAACGAACCGATTACGATAGTCGAGCAACCTTTGCCCGTGGTCTCGGCATACGTCAAGCATTTCTTCATCTTCGATAGTAAAGGCGATGGAAAAGGTTGATAGCTCTTTATACAACGGCTTGGAGTAAGGCAACGAGTGACCGAACTCGCCATCGATCTGAAAATGCACCGATGTTCTTGATAGATTCAACACCATATCCATTGAGCAAATGAGAAAAGTGGAGTGTCCAGTGTCGTCGCCGGATGCGGCGGCATAACCACGAAGACAATCCATTGAACCCAGGCGATCACCTTTGCAACTCAGATGAAATACTGGCTGCCTCCTGACGTCGTAGAGCCATCGCTCAAGAACATTGACATTGAATATCGTGAAATCAAATATGCCACCGTATGGACTGGTATCGTTATTGGGCCTGGAGATCGCAAAACTTGCCGGAAACAAGTGAACACTGGGGCTCTCGTAGGATAATTCGGGATGTTGATCGATAGTGACTTGGCCAGTGATATCAGTTGACACTATTTCATCCTCCTAAAATTGATTGCGGAATAACCGGTAGTTGGTCAGAGCAAGAAATTCACCCACAAACCTCCACCTCAAACACCGTCCCCTTAACCGCCACCACTTTCACTTTCGCCCCCATCGGACTGTCCTCCCCATGCACCGTCCAAACCGTATCGTCGGCCTTAATCTTGCCCTGACCATTCTCAATCGGTGCAATCAGAAAAAAGTGCGACCAATGTACTGGGCGCCACGCTGATTCAATAAAGGATGATCGGTAACTTCTACTGCGCGAGTGCGGGCGTATTTGCGCCAAGCCAACACCGACAACACAGCCAAAAAGGAAAACAACGACAACTGCACGTTAAACGGTATGACCGGCACTAACAGCACCACCGCGCCGACGATAAACGCCGACACCGCCAGCCACAAGAAAAAGAAGCCGGTGACGACAATTTCCAAGGCTAAAAAGCCCACCGCCAGCACCCACCAGTACCAAAACACGACGTCTTGCTCCAACATGATCAGGCCTTTTTATTTAAAGCTTCTTTAGCCAGTTCGCCGATGCCGCCCAAAGCGCCGATCACGCTGGACGCTTCGAGCGGCATGAAGATCAGTTTGCTATTGTTGGCCGAGGCGACTTCTTTCAAGGACTCGATGTATTTTTGCGCGACGAAGTAGTTGATGGCCTGCACGTCACCTTTGGAAATGGCTTCAGACACCATCATGGTGGCGCGGGCTTCGGCTTCGGCAAGGCGTTCACGGGCTTCGGCATCGCGGAACGCGGCTTCTTTGCGGCCTTCGGCATCCAGAATCGCGCCTTGTTTCAAACCTTCGGCTTTGAGAATTTCCGCTTGCCGCAAACCTTCGGCTTCCAGAATCTGCGCGCGTTTTTCCCGTTCGGCTTTCATTTGTCTGGCCATGGAGTCGACCAAGTCTTTCGGCGGGGCGATGTCTTTGATTTCGATACGGGTGACTTTAAGTCCCCAGGGCGAAGTGGCTTCATCGACGACGGTTAACAGGCGGGCGTTGATTTCGTCGCGCCGCGATAGCAGTTCGTCCAGGTCCATGGAGCCCATGACGGTACGGATATTGGTCATCACCAGGTTGATAATAGCCATGTCGAGATAAGTAATCTCGTAAGCCGCTTTGGCGGCATCCATGATCTGGTAAAACACCACGCCGTCGACCCGCACCATGGCGTTGTCTTTGGTGATTACCTCCTGAGACGGCACGTCCAGCACCTGTTCCATCATGTTAAGCTTGCGACCGATGCGGTCAATGATCGGCATGATGATATTCAAGCCGGGCGTCAAAGTCGCGGTATATTTACCGAAGCGTTCGACGGTGTACTCCATGCCTTGCGGGACAGATTTAACGCTCATGAACACCATCAAAACCGCAAATACCAACAACATTATTGCGAATAAACCAAAGCCGCCCATAGCGCCTCCTAAGTTGTGAAAATGAATTGTGTATTGCCAACGGTCACGCGGCTAATAATAATGTATGTCTCTTTAACTTGCTGGAAACAGGGTTCCGATTCATGAATACTTTGATCTACTACAGTTTTAACGTAATGATTTTGGCGGTGATTATATTGGTCGTCGGCATGATCAAACCCAAGTGGATACTGCTGTGGATGGATAAACCCGGTCGCCTGCCCATCATGGCCATTGCCGGTGCGATATTTATGGCCGGCGCGGTGATGTTCGGCGAAGGCAATAAACAAAAACAACAGGAACAAGCCGCCGCCGCAGCCAAGGTACCCGCGCAAAAAGCGGGCGAAGAAGTGCCAGACTTGCATTAATTCCCGCTTACACGCGGAGGCTGCCAACCAAGCTTTTTAATGCTTGCAAATCACCTAGTTCGGCGTTTGCTTCGTAACGCAAACGAATAAAAATAGCGGTAATTTGTTCTATCGACCCGGCTAAATCCGGACGCTGCTGTTTGGCACGTTGTGCCAAGGTGTTGGGTCCGTCGCTTGGCTCCACTGAGATACCTGCTTTGCGCAACTTGAGGCAAAACCGGCGATACAAGGTTAGGGCAGGGTCTTGGCGGAGCAGGTTCGGTCGCAATAAGCGCCAAGCCAATACGCCGCCGATACCGGCAACACTAATCAACAGCCAGTAGCCAAGCTTGACGAAATTATCGACGCCTAAGCTTTGTAAAAACGCCCTCTGATTGACCGTGTCGTAATTGATGATCCAGCGCTGCCAGTTGTAATCGACGCTTTGCCAAAGTTGTCGGCCACGTTGCAGCCAGGACAAGGTCTTGGCGTCGAGTTGCAGCGGACTGAAATTCACTGCACCGCTGGCAATTTGTAAATCCACATTCACCCCGCGCTCGATGCGTTCCGGGGCGACAGCGGCAGTCGGATCGAATCTGACCCAGCCACGTCCGTCCAACCAAGCTTCCGCCCAAGCATGTGCATCGGCTTGCCTGATCTCCAGAAAGCCGCCGACCTCGTTGATTTGTCCGCCTTGATAACCGCCCACCACCCGGGCCGGAATCTCCGCCACCCGCAGCAAATACACAAAGGCAGTGGCGTAATGACTGCAAAACCCGGCTCGGCGCTCGAACAAAAAGGTCTCGATGGGTTTGTCCGGCATCGCTTCCGGGCTAAGGGTGTAGTGAAAGTTTTCCTGGCGAAAATGTTGCAATAAATTGGCGATAAATACCTCGGGCAGGGCTTGCTGCGTTTGCAACTGCTCAACCAACTCGACGATTTTTGCTGATGGTTTGCCGGGTAGTTGCAGATTTTCCTGGCGCTCGGTTTTGCTGATGCCGCCGGTGTTATAGATAGGCGATGAGCTAAGCCGATACTCGGCGCGGTCACCGGGATTCTTATTCGTGATTAGCTGATACAAACCGTTGCGCCGTAAGCCCGCGCCAAACTCGGTGGGCATCTCCAGCGCAAACACCCAGTTTTGTTTCTGCGGCTCCATCATCAGCGTGTATATGTAACTCGGATCGCTGAACGTCGGTTGATCGGGGTTATTCTCGCGGCCCAGCACCGGTGGCGCGCGCCAACTTATTCCGTCGGTACTGGCATAGATCGGCCCGCGCCAATAGCGCTGCGATGGCCGCGGCAGTTCCCCGTCGAATTTGACCCGAAACACCAACTCCGGCGAAAGACTCAATTCGGCAATCGAGCCGGGTTCCAAGGTATTGCTCAGACCGCTCTTGGCGCGGGTATCGTCGTCCAGCCAACTCCAATGCGGCGCTTCTAGGCGCGGAAACAACACAAACAATACCAAGGCCAGCGGCAAGCTTTGCAGAATAATCGCCGCCGAGGTTTTTAGGGCCGCCAGGGCTTGCGGTGCCTGGCTGTTTTGGGTAATCAAAGTAGCCAACAAGACGCCAGATACCAGCACGATGTAAAGCGCCATAAAAATGCTTTCTTCGTATAGAAATTGGGTAACGGCGACAATAAAAGCCAGATAAACGATCACATAGACATCGCGCTTGCTGTGGATTTCCAGCAACTTCAAACCCAGCGCCACCACGAACAGGCCCGTGCCGGCATCGCGGCCAAATACCGACCGTTGCTGACTGTATAACAGGGCAATCCCCAGTAGCATCAATAAAAAAACGATAAACCGGTTGGGTAGATAGTGCGTCTGCCACAGGCTTAATAATCGCCAGAGTAGCATTAGCGTAAAAAATCCGAACAGCAGCGGCGGGATATGCCAAGCATGCGGCAGGGTGATCAGCCCTATCGAACCCACCATGAATAGCAGTAAACGAGGAGACGGCGTATAGCTCATGGTCAAAATAGCGCCAAGGCCTGCAGGCATTTGCGGTAATGCGTCGCGCCACTATCCGGCGCTAGCCGCAAACCTGGCAGCAACAAACCGTAACGCAAACCGGCCTGCTCGGCGTCCACCAACCAACGGCATAGCTGACTGAGGCGCTCTTCGGTGTGATGGCCCGGTGCCTGTTGATAATCCAGCCACAGCTCGCTGGAACTGGCACCGCTGTAGTATTTGCTGTGCACGCCCTGGCCTTTGGCGAAGGCTTTCCAGTGGATTTGTCGAATCGCATCGCCGCGTTGATAGGCTCTTACCCCATCAAACTCATCACCGCTACGGCGGTTTTGACCGGGCATTTCCTGACCGCCGTTGCTGTCTGGAAACGGCAGCTGTTGGTTGGCCGGTTTAGGGTAAACCAGCAGCGGGCAATCGAAACGTAAGGGTGCCCAAGCCCGAAATAAGCCCAAAGGATAGGTGCTGGAAAGGGTTAAGGTGCCCGGTAGCTGCCAACCGCGTTGTTGGGTAGCTTGATACAGCGTGACGGTTTGGCTTTGTTCGGCGGGTAAGCTGATCGCTAACTCGGATTGCAAGGCAAGGTCTATGGCAAAACGCGGCTGTTGACTCGGATTGCTGAGCTGGAAACAAAATGGCCCGGCTTGTCCGGCAAATACCGCTTGTTGGCGGGCGGGTTGAATCACTAAGCCGGCTAAGGCTTTGAAGCTATGTAATATGGTGACGAAAAAGATACTGGCCAGCAAAAATCCCAGTAGATAAGCCAGATTATTGTTGTAGACAAAACCGATCAGTACCAGCAACAAAATCAACAACACAAAAGCCAAGCCGCGTTGGGTCGGTAAAATAAACACCCGGCGCTGGGTCAGCACAATCGGCCCGGCGACCGGTGCTTCACCACGAAAAAAGCGCGACGGTTTAAAGCGCTGCTTTAAAGATAAGGTCGCTATGCTCAAAGTACCGGCACATGCTTAAGGATCGGCGCAACAATGGCCGCAGCGTCATTGGCAGACACATTCAAGCGATGCCCGGCCACTGCCGGCAATACTGCTTGCAGGTCTTCCGGCAGTACGGCCCTTCGCTTATCAATCAGCGCCCACGCCTTGGCGGCGGCCAGCAAACCCAAGCCCGCGCGCGGCGACAGGCCGCTGGCAAAGTCGGTGGATTGGCGGCTGAAGGCCAGAATGGCTTGCAGATAGTCCAGTAAGGCTGGCGACACATGTATTTGATCTGCCGCCTGTTGCAAGTCGGCCAATTGCGTCGGCAGTAAGGCCACCGGCAGCTCGTCGATCAATACATGCCGAGGTTGGCCGCTTAATAACTCGCGCTCGGCCTGCCGACTGGGGTAACCCAATTCGATACGCATCAAAAACCGGTCGACTTGCGATTCAGGCAGGGGAAAGGTGCCGATTTGATGCGCCGGATTTTGCGTAGCGATCACGAAAAACGGTTGCGGCAAGGGGTAAGTGCGGCCTTCAACGGTCACTTGCCGTTCTTCCATCGCTTCCAATAAGGCGCTTTGCGCTTTTGGCGTGGCGCGGTTGATTTCGTCAGCCAGGATCATTTGCTTGAAAATCGGCCCAGGGTGAAAACTAAACAGCTGCTGTTGAGCGTCAAATACCGAAGAACCGACGATGTCGGCGGGCAAAATATCGCTGGTGAATTGAATCCGCTGATACTCCAAGCCAAACAATCGCGCCAAGGTGTGAGACAGTGTGGTTTTTCCGACGCCGGGAATGTCTTCGATCAGCAAATGGCCTTTCGCCAGCAAGCAGCAAACCGCTAAACGAATTTGTTGCTGTTTGCCAAGAATGACTTGATTGGCGGCGACGAGTAAGCGATCGAGTGCAAGGTCCATGGTGCGGGATAGCGGAATTTGAGTTGCCCCGAGTATAGATCAGCTTAGTTGCACCTGCTCATCGCTTCATTGTATAAACCATCGATTGATTACCCGGCCCAAGCACCGGTTATTAGACCATGCAGCGCCGCTGCGGAGAGTGCCATGAAAGAATACGATGAAGTGCGCGACCAATTATTAAACATGCTGGAAGAACTGGACGATAGATTAGGGAAAATCACCGATGACGTGCGTCACGAAGACAAACCGTTGGCCCAGGACTTTTCCGAACAAGCCGTCGAAACCGAAAACGACGAAGTATTGGATGCGCTAGGCAACGCCGCCCGCGACGAAGTGGAGAAAATTAAACAAGCCATTTCCCGCATCGATGCCGGTACTTACGGTATTTGTCTGAACTGCGGCGAACCTATCAAAAAAGAGCGTTTAGCCGCCGTGCCTTACGCCAATCAGTGCGTACGTTGCGCGGGCAATAGCCAGCGAAGTTAGCGATTGGCAGTTCCGGCCGTTCGCGGGCCTAAACCAGGCGCGATAAAGCCGGCCTGTTTTGAATTGTGTACTATTCTTGCCGACGATGATCATTCCATTTGTCGCCGAGATATAAACCATGGATATTGCCGAACTACTGACTTTTTCCGTCAAAAATAAAGCTTCCGACTTGCATCTTTCCGCCGGTCTGCCGCCGATGATCCGGGTGGACGGCGATATCCGCCGCATCAACATCCCATCGTTAAATCACAAAGAAGTTCATGCGCTGATTTACGACATCATGAACGATAAGCAGCGCCGCGATTACGAAGAGTTTCTGGAGACCGACTTTTCCTTCGCATTGCCCGGCGTGGCGCGCTTCCGGGTGAATGCGTTCAACCAAGATCGCGGGGCCGGCGCGGTATTCCGGACCATTCCGTCCAAAGTCTTGACCCTAGAAGATTTGGACGCCCCCAAGTTTTTCGCGGAACTGTGTACCAAACCGCGTGGTTTGATTTTGGTGACCGGCCCGACCGGTTCCGGTAAATCCACCACCTTGGCGGCGATGGTGAACCATATTAACTCCAACGATTACGCCCACATCCTGACGGTCGAAGACCCCATCGAGTTTGTGCACGAAAGTCAAAAGTGTTTGATCAACCAACGCGAGGTACATCGCGATACCTTGGGTTTTAACGAAGCCTTGCGTTCAGCATTACGGGAAGATCCGGACATCATTCTGGTGGGCGAGATGCGGGACTTGGAAACCATCCGGTTGGCGCTGACCGCTGCGGAAACCGGTCACTTGGTGTTCGGCACCCTGCATACCACTTCGGCTGCAAAAACGATCGACCGGATCATCGATGTATTCCCCGCCGCCGAAAAAGACATGATTCGGGCGATGTTGTCAGAGTCGCTGCAAGCGGTTATTTCGCAAACCCTGTTGAAAAAAGTCGGCGGTGGCCGAATTGCCGCCCATGAAATCATGGTCGGCACGCCGGCCATTCGTAACTTGATCCGCGAAGCCAAGGTGGCGCAGATGTATTCGGCGATCCAAACCGGACGCAGAGACGGCATGCAAACCCTCGATCAGAATTTGAAGGAGTTGGTCGATAAAGGCCTAATTACCGCAAAAGGTGCGATGGTTAAAGCGGTCAACAAAGACATGTTCCGTTAATTTTAAGGAGGCGTCATGGACTTCAAAGCCCTATTGGCCCTGATGGTGGAAAAAAAAGCGTCTGACTTATTCATTACCGCCGGGCGGCCTCCGTCGATGAAAGTCAACGGCAAAGTCGTTGAAGTTTCCAAGACCCTTTTAAACAGCGAACAGACCATGATGCTAGTGTTGAGCATCATGTCGCAACGGCAACGCGACGAATTTGAAAACACTCATGAATGCCAGTTTGCACTCAGTGCCCACAATCTGGGACGCTTCCGGGTCAGCGCGTTCACTCAACGCGATTCGGCAGGCATGGTGTTGCGGCGCATCGAAACCACCATCCCCAGCGCCGAAGAGTTGCATCTGCCGCCGGTTTTGAAAGAACTAATCATGTACAAACGCGGCCTGGTCATGTTCGTCGGCGCCACCGGTACCGGTAAATCCACTTCGCTGGCTGCCTTGATCAGACATCGCAATGAAAACAGCAGCGGGCACATCATTTCCATCGAAGACCCGATCGAATTTATTCACCCGCATCAAGGTTGTATCATCACTCAGCGCGAAGTCGGATTGGATACCGAGTCTTTTGAAGTGGCGTTAAAAAACACCCTACGGCAAGCGCCGGACGTGATTCTGATCGGTGAGGTGAGAACCCGCGAGACCATGCAGCATGCGATTACTTTCGCGGAAACCGGGCATTTGTGCGTTTGCACCCTGCACGCCAACAACGCCAACCAGGCTATTGATCGGATCCTGCATTTTTTTCCGGACGAAATGCACGGTCAGTTGTTTATGGACTTGTCCTTAAACCTGCGTGGTATTGTCGCCCAGCAACTGATTCAACGCGCCGATGGCAAAGGTCGCTACCCTGCCATCGAGATTCTGCTGAATACGCCCCTGGTGGCGGACATGGTCCGCAAAGGCGAAGTGCATAAGTTAAAAGAGCTGATGAAAAGTTCGCGCGAGCATGGCATGCAGACTTTCGATCAAGCGCTTTATGATCTGTATACTGCCGGCAAAATTGGGTACGATGACGCCTTGCACGCTGCCGATTCTCGTAACGAGGTGCGTCTGATGATCAAGCTAGGCGCCGAAAACGTTAATTTTGAAACCACCGGCATGACATTGACCGAAAGTGATGACGAGGGTGGCAGTCTTTTTAAATAATCTCGGAAGCTCGCTTGTTTACTTTTAGTCCCCGTAAAGTCTCTCTACAAAACGCCGGCTCGGCACTATTGATTCTATGGCTGGCCGGCTGTGCATCGCAGCCGCCGACCGCTGATAAGCCCAATAGCCGGGTTCGCACTCCCACTCAGCAAGCTGCGCCCAACCAATCTCGCAAAGCTACGCCAGACCTAAGGCCGTTCGCCAGCGTCGGCGGTTATCATGCCACGGCAGTCAGCGGCGATTACGCCGGCTATCCGGCCCTGAACCAGTTTATCGAACAGATGGTGCAGAAACACGGTTTTGACCGCGACTATCTGCAAGGCCTGTTTTCCCAAGCAAAACGCAAACAATGGACGCTGGACTACCTGGCCAAATCGGATCAGGGGATGAAAGGCAAACCCAGCAAAGGCGGCTGGACCCGTTATCGCGCCCAATTCCTGGACGACCGGCATATCAGCGCCGGCATCAGTTTTTGGCAGAAACATCACGCAACCCTACAACGCGCGAGCCAGCAATATGGCGTGCCGGCCGAATACATCCTGGGCATCATGGCGGTAGAAACCACCTTTGGTAGCTTTGTCGGCAACCACCGAATCATCGATGCCTTGACCACCTTGGGCTTTGACTATCAGCGGCGCGGCGAATATTTCCGCAGCGAACTGGAAAACTTTCTGGTGATGAGCCGCACAGAAGGCCTGGATCCCGGCAAACCGGTTGGCTCGTTCGCCGGCGCCATGGGGCTGGGCCAATTCATGCCGAGCAGTTTTTTGCAATGGGCGGTGGATTTTAACGGCGATGGCCGCCGCGACCTGTGGAACCCGGAAGACGTGATCGGCAGCGTGGCGAACTATTTTGCCCAGCACGGCTGGCAAGCTGGCAAGCCCATTGTCTCGCAGACGCGCGGCAGTTTCAGCGGCATCGACAGTTTGGAGCCGGGCGCGGACCACGCTTATCCTTTGGATACATTGGTTAAAGCAGGTGTAGAACCGGCTGATTCATGCGCTTGCGATTATCCGTTGCGGCTGTTGTTGCTCCGGCATCAAAGCAAGGATGAGTATTTACTGGGCCATCCCAATTTTTACGCGATTACCCGGTATAACCAGAGCACGCATTATGCGATGGCGGTGCATGAGTTGGCGTTGGCGATTAAGAGGGGATATCACGGGTAGGGTTCTGTGTCGCTGGCGCGACGGCTGGTTTTAATGTCGGGTCTCGGCCCGACGGCCGAGTGACTTTTCTTTGTTTGGCCAAAGAAAAGTCACCAAAAGAAATGCCACCCGGATGCCGCTCGTTCCCTGCGCTCCTCACTTTTGAACGGGGTTGCCGAAAGGGGCTTCCTGCCCCTTCGGCAACGCGATGCATCCCTGCATCGCCCCTAACGGGCTAATCCGTTCAAAAGCTCCGGTGCTCGGCGCGGCATATGGGAACAAACCATCCCGAAATTTGAAGATCAAACCAGTATAAGTCGGTTTTTAACGACGTTCGTGTTGAGACACTGTTTTTTGAACCAAGCAATCTGACTATCAGAAACACACTACCAAGGTCACCACAACAATAAATAAGGCTATAGCATGGAAGAGATTTTGAAAAACATTGCAGCTACAGTGCTTGGCGGATTTCTAGGTTACTTCATTCGGCTATTTATTGAACATCGTCTCGCAATTGATAGAATCAAGGAAAACGTAAGAATTACTGAATTTAACAAAGCAATTGGTGAATTCAGGGGGGCTTTTGCTCCTGCTATTGCGAAGTTCCAACTCCTCAGTGATGCCAAAGACATAGATCAAATGCTTAAAGAGGAGCTCATCCCCCAATTCATCGCTATTGAAAAATTCCGTCCTTTCGTTTCACCCAATAAAAAAGATGCGTATCAAGAGGCGTGGGAAAAGTATCATCAATCACATAAAAAAGAAGGCGTTTCGAGTGTCTATTTTCTGGATTATGCAATGGGAAACGAAAAAGACAGAATGCTGCTCTTCAAGGAGCGCATTAATGCAATACTCAAGTTCGCAGAATAAAAAACTATTATCTCGTTCCCACGCGCCGAGTGGGAATGCAAACCTGCCGCGCTGCGGTCAAGGCCGTAAGGCGCAATTCTTAGGGCGTCAATAGGCGTAGCCGTATTGCGCCGTATGTTGGTCTTAAATCATTCGGCGCATTACGCTATCGCTAATGCGCCCTACAAAACTTCGTAAACAATAAGCTGAGGATTTGGCGTGGGGTTTCTCCCGTATGCCGCGCCGAGCACCGGAGCTTTTATCGAGAATAGCCCGAAGGGGGTGCGGCAGGGATGCCGCACGTCGGCGGAGGGGCTGGGAAGCCCCTTCTGCCGACCCTCGATAAAAGCTTCGGAGCGCAGGGAACAAGCGGCATCCGGGTGGCCTTTCTTTTGGTGACTTTTCTTTGGCCAAACAAAGAAAAGTTACTCGGCTGTCGGGCCGAGACCCGACATTAAAAACAACCGTCGCGCCAGCGACCCAAAACCCAACCTTACCCAAACGGTAAATCAAACCCCTCCCCCTCCCGAGCCAAACAAACCAAAACCTCACTCTCACCCGCCTGCAACAGCGATGCAAAAATCGCCTCCAAATCAGCGTCACTCCGCGTCGGTTCATGATGCGTCAAAAACAAACGCTTGGCACCGGCTTGTGCCGCGAAGCTCATCGCCGAACGATAAGTACCGTGCCCCCAACCATGCCGGTTGGCATACTCGGCGTCGGTGTAGGAACTATCCATGATTAACGCATCGACGCCGGCCATGGCGGCAATCACTTCCTCGTGTTTTTGCTCGATCAGTTCCTGCATGGCGGGGTAGCCCGGATGGTCGGGCTGATAAGGATTGAGTTGCGGTTCGTAATCGCCGGTAAAAAATAAGGAACTGCCGTCGACGTCGTCGAGGCGATAGCCAAAGTTGTAAACCGGATGATTCAATACCGTCGGCGTCACTCGCACACTGCCCACCGTAATCGGCGCATTCGCTTTCAAGGTGAAATAACGCACTTCCGCTTTTAATTGCGCTTCGCTGATCGGGAAGTAGCTGTGCTGCAGTTGCACATGCATGGCTCGTTCTATGCCTTGATGAGTCAAGGGTTCCAAGCCGCCGTAGATGTTGATGATATTACCGGCTTTGAACATTGGCAGGAAAAATGGCAGCCCTTGAATATGGTCCCAATGGGTATGGGAAATCAAGATGTGCGCGGTCAAGGCTTGCTGCGGCAAGCTTTGCGCTAGCGCGTGGATGCCCGTGCCAGCATCCAGAATGATTAAATCGCCGGCGCTGCTGGTGATTTCGATGCAGGTGGTGTTGCCGCCATATTTGACCGTACTCGGCCCTGGCGTGGCGATTGATCCACGCACGCCCCAAAATTTGAATTTCATGCTCTATCGACCTCTGCAACGCTCAATGCGCTTCGTCCCAATTTTCGCCGCTGCCCACCTCTACCAATAAAGGCACGTGCAGTTCGGCGGCGCTGGACATGATGCCGCGGATGGTTTCCATGTATTCCGTTAAGCGCGCTTCCGCTACTTCGAATACCAATTCGTCATGTACCTGCATGATCATTTTAACGTCCGGGTTATTTAAGCCGATCCAGGCGTCGCAAGCCAGCATGGCGCGCTTGATGATGTCAGCGGCAGTGCCTTGCATTGGCGCGTTGATGGCGGTGCGCTCGGCATACTGGCGCATCGCCGCGTTGCGAGAATTGATTTCCGGCAGATACAGACGGCGGCCGAAGATGGTTTCCACATAGCCTTGTTGCTTAGCCAGTTCCCGGGTGCTATCCATATATTGTTTCACGCCGGGGTAACGGCTGAAATACAGATCGATATAAGCCTGAGCCTGATTGCGCTGCAAACCCAACTGCTGCGCCAAACCAAACGCCGACATGCCGTAGATCAAGCCAAAATTGATGGCCTTGGCCGAGCGGCGTAAATCGTGAGTAACCTGATCCAGCTCCACTTCGAACACTTCCGCCGCCGTGGCGCTATGCACGTCCACCCCTTGCGAAAACGCCGCCAGCAGGCCGGCATCGCCGGATAGATGCGCCATGATCCGCAGCTCGATCTGAGAATAGTCAGCGGCGACCATTTTATAGCCAGATGGGGCAATGAAGGCCTGGCGAATCTTGCGACCCTCTTCACTACGAATCGGGATGTTTTGCAGATTAGGATCGGACGATGACAAACGCCCGGTCGCGGCCACGGCCTGATGATAAGACGTATGCACCCGGCCGGTGCGGTCGTTGACCTGTTGCGGCAGTTTGTCGGTATAAGTAGATTTGAGCTTGCTCATGCTGCGAAAGTCCAGAATCAGCTTGGGCAAAGCGTAATCCACGGCCAGTTCCTGCAACACCGATTCGTCGGTAGATGGCTGGCCTTTTGGGGTTTTCTTCAACACCGGCAGGTTAAGGCGGTCGTACAAGATTTCCTGAATCTGCTTGGGCGAACCGAGATTAAACGCCGAACCGGCCAGATCGTGCGCTTGTTGTTCAATGCCTATCATTCGGTTCGCCAACTCCAAGCTTTGCTGGGCCAGCATCGCGCTGTCGATCAACACGCCATTTTCCTCGATGCGCGCCAATACGCTGATCAGCGGCACTTCAATCTCGTTATACAAGGCCCATAAACTAGGGTGCTGTTGCAGCTGCGCTGACAGGATTTGATGCAGGCGCAAGGTGATGTCGGCATCCTCGGCCGCGTATTCGCTGGCTTGTTCGATAGCCACTTCGGCAAAGCCGATCTGCTTGGCACCCTTGCCGGCCACGTCCTCAAAATGAATGGTATCCACGCCCAGG
Organism: Proteobacteria bacterium ST_bin11; assembly: GCA_002083615.1. Lineage (GTDB taxonomy): Bacteria > Pseudomonadota > Gammaproteobacteria > Methylococcales > Methylomonadaceae > Methylomonas. The sequence goes on from MSXO01000022.1 coordinate 55,722, forward strand.
TAATGCTTGGCCAGATCGTCCATATTGTGTTTGGTCGCGGTGCTGTTCAGCACATACGATTCCAGCATGGTGTCGTGTTGGATGCCGCGCAGTGCGATGCCGTGATTGACCAGCACATGCGTGTCATATTTCAGGTTTTGGCCCAGCTTGGCTTTGTTTGGGTCTTCCAGTAAGGGTTTCAAGGCGTCTAAGACGGCCTGCCGGTCTAGTTGGGCCGGCGCATCCGGATAATCGTGCGCGACAGGTAGATAGGCAGCCTGACCGGCATCTACCGCAAACGATACGCCGACGATTTGCGCATCGCTGTAATTCAGGCTGGTGGTTTCAGTGTCGAATGCAAACAGTTCGGCTTGCTGAAGTTTATCCAGCCAGCTATCGAAATCGGTTTGGGTGAGAATAGTTTGGTAGTCCTTGGTTACCGGTTCTGGTTTTGCCACTTCAAGCGACTTATCCACTGCTGTTGGCGCTACCGAGGATGGCGCTGTATCGCCATTCAAGGTTTTTAGCCAACTGCTAAAACCCAAATGGCCCAATTGATTTTTCAGCGCCGCCATGTCAGGCTCCTTGCGCTTCAAATCCTCCAAACTGTAATGCAAAGCCACGTCGCATTTGATGGTGGTTAGTTCGCGAGACAGCGGTAACTGGCCCAAAGCCTCACGTAAGTTATCGCCGATCTTGCCTTTGATCTCGTCGGCGCGGGCGATCAAATTATCCAAGTTGCCATATTCCTGCAACCACTTGGCGGCGGTTTTAGGGCCCACTTTCGGTACGCCGGGGATGTTGTCCACCGAATCGCCCATCAACGCCAGATAATCGATGATTTGCTCTGGCATAACGCCGAATTTGTCCTGCACGCCCTGAATATCCATGCGGGTGTTGGTCATGGTGTTTTCCAGAGTAATTTGCTCGTTCACCAACTGCGCCATGTCCTTGTCGCCGGTGGAAATGATCACCTCAAAACCCTGGCGTGCAGCATTTTGCGCCAGACTGCCCAGCACATCGTCGGCTTCCACGCCGTGCTCGATAATCAGCGGCAAACCCAGTGAGCGGATCAAGTCGTGCAAGGGCGCAATCTGCACCCGCAAATCGTCCGGCATCGGCGGCCGATGGGCTTTGTATTGATCGTATAAATCATGCCTAAAGGTCTTGCCCGGTGCATCGAATACCACGGTGATATAGGGCGTGTTGTAATCGTTGATCAGCTTGCGCAGCATGTTGGACACGCCGTAAACGGCGTTAGTCGGTTCGCCCTGGGCGTTGGTCAGCGGCGGCACGGCGTGAAAGGCGCGAAACAGAAACGACGAGCCGTCGACCAGGATCAATTTATTTGGGGCGGAATCGGACATGTAAAGTCAACAAGCAACAGTAGGGTTGTCGCAAAGATACAGGGCCAAGCTAATGGCTGCAAGTGTGTTATTACCAGTCAGAGGCGCGCTTGACTGGCACGCCGGCAATCGACTAAGTTGCCCCAATACTTTCAATCTGCTTTCCTTGTGAGTTTAGCCATGGCATTTCCCTTGCACCGCATTAGCCCGGAAGAATATCTCCGGAACGAACTATTGGCCGACACCAAGCACCAACTAGTCGACGGAATGCTCTATCGAATGCCGGATGTCAGCGCCAATCATAATTTAATAGCTGGCAATATTGCGTGCGAATTAAAACAACAGCTAAAAGACACACCATGTAAAACCCTAATATCCGCCATGAAACTGCGCGTAGCCGACGATTTTTTCTATCCCGATGTGATGGTGGTCTGCAACGAGGATAATGCAGATCCTTACTACAAAACCGCGCCTACTATCATCATCGAGGTGCTGTCAAAAACCACCCGCAAATTTGATCAAACCCTCAAGCGCCTGCGCTGCCAGAACATCCCAAGCCTGCAAGAATATGTATTAATAGAACAAGACAAAGGCGAAATTCAACTGTTTAGCCGAGCGCACAACTGGCAATCGTTTTATTATTACCTGGGTGACCAGATTAGTTTTGCATCCTTAGGCATCAGCATAGCGGTCGAAGACATTTACGAGCGCGTCGATAACGAAGATGTCCTGAATTTTTTACAGCAAAAACAGCAAGAAGCCTCCTGGTCGGCGCCCTAAACCTGTCTCTGTGCAGATTGCTTTAGGTCGATTTTTCGTTGTCCGCTCAAGCTTGTGCGGGTTCCGGCTGATCGACCAAGGCCGCGATGACCAGATCGCCGCTAACATTTAAAGTCGTGCGGCACATATCCAGAAAGCGGTCCACGCCCAAAATCAAGCCCATGCCTTCGGGTGGAATCCCGACCTGTTGGGTCAAAATCATGATCAGCGGCAAAGAACCGCCCGGCACGCCGGCGGTGCCGATGCCGGCCAGGATAGACATCAAAACCACCTGTACCTGTTGCGCCAAGGATAAATCTACGCCGTACACCTGGGCCAGGAACAACACGGTGATGCCTTCGAACAATGCGGTGCCGTTTTGATTGGCGGTGGAACCTATGGTCAACACAAAACGCGCTACTTCCGGCCTAAGTTTTAACTCCTGTTCCGCCAGCTCCAGCGAGCGCGGCAAGGTGGCGTTGGAGGAGGCGGTGGCAAAGGCATACAGATAAACATCCCGGCACTGCCGAAAAAAGCTCAACGGCTTGATCCGGGTAAAAAAGCGCAGCAGCATGCTGTACACCACGACTTGCTGTAGCAGCAGACCGGCCACCACCACCAGTACATAAAACCCCAAGGAAAACAAAATGTGATGCCCGAATTTGAAGGTCGATTGAAACACCAAGGCAAATACTGCAATCGGTGCCAGTTTCATCGCGGTATCGACGACCAGCAAGCAGGCCGCATAGGTTTCTTCCAATAAGCCGACCCAGCGCGAGGGCTTGTCGCCATTAGTTGCCGCCAGCGCAGCACCGAAGGCCAAGGAAAAAAACATCAAGGACAGCATCTCGCCTTCCAGTGCTTGGGTAGCGCTGGCGAAGGGGTTCTTGGGGATGATCTCCAACAAGGATTGCACCACCGGCTTCGCTTGGGCGACGTTTTGCTGGATTTTATTGACGCCGCCGTTATCGCCCAACATCTGCGAAATATCCAGCCCCACCCCCGGTTGCGCCAGATTGACCAGCGAAATCCCCACCGCTACCGACGCCGAACTGGCCAATAGGGTAAAAAACAAAGTACGCTGGGCCACCCGCGCCAAACCGTTATGATTGCTGAGTTGATACACCCCCAGCATCAAACCACTCATCACCATTGGCACCACGATCATGAAAATCAGCCGCAAGAATATCTGGCCGATGGGCTCCATCAAGTAGCGGTTAAAAATCTGCAATGTCTCGCTGTCGGCATAGCCATGACAGATCAAGCCGGCGCAAGCGCCGAGCACCAAGCTAAGTAGCAATCGGTGATGGTTTTTCATGGGGTTATGGAACAAGTCAGTCGGGATGGCTTGATCTTAGGGGGTTTGCGGGGATTTTGCTTGATTTATCGCCGCTAGGCTTTATTCATCGGTTGCTAATGCATAGGGTGCAATAGGCGACAGCCTTATTGAACCGAGTGTTAGCCTTCGAATCGGTGCAATACGCTCGCTATTGCACCCTATTTAATTAAGGGCTTAATGCCATTCTTCATCGACACCCAGGAAACCCGACTCACTCGACCAATCGCTTGGATATAGCCCAAGCGCCACGGAATGATGAAATGTCGAATACGGCCAATCGGTAAGATGTTTAACCAAACCATGTTTTAGTGGATTGATGTGGCAATAATCGATATGGACCGCATAATCGGTGTCATCGGTGATCATATGCTCCCAAAATCGGCGTTGCCAAATGCCTCGTTCGCCTCGGGCAATTCGAGAGGCGGACCGCTTTTCCGTGGCGGGCAAAGCTTTGGAAAATGCTTGTTTGATGACTCGCCAACGGTTAGCGTTATCCTCGTCGCCTTGAGGTAGCGTCCAAACGCAATGTAAATGATCCGGCAAAACCACCCAAGCATCAATGTGAAACGGCCAACGTTTACGGGTATGCTTAACAACCTCTCGAAGCGTATCGATATGCCGAACCAGCAGGTCGTTGGAATGGCGCTCCAGCAGATTGACGGTAAAAAAATAAGTCCCGCCAGGTGTACGGTAACGGCGATAGTTGGACATAAGTGATCCATATCCTACGAAAAGGTAGAGGATTACAGCGTATTACGTTTTTTATATTACCCGGTCGGATATAGGGTGCAATAGCGTCAGCGTATTGCACCAATTCGAAGGCCAGCACTCGGTGCAATACGGCTAACGCCTATTGCACCCTATTTGTGCGGCTTATCGCGTTGCGTTTTACAAGGCAATATCAACATAACTCGTAAGGCGGAACGCGTTAGCGGTTCCGCAGAATGAGACCGGTGGGGTGCATTTCATCGTTCCTTGGCTTGTTGTATTTTCCGTTTTTTCACGTAAATTCCCACAGGAGATGCATTGTGACCAATATACATACAGGCACCAGTATGACTAACACTAATACTATTTTTAGAGATTGCAAAATTTAGAGTGCATTCATCTTCGGCTGAAAAATACGTTGCAATACAGCCATCCATTTTCATGTTGCCCTTAAAAATTGCTTGTGTGGTGAACGAACCATCGTCGTTTTTTCGCGGTGACCAATAAGACTCTAGGTCGAATGAATAAATTGTTGGGTTAGTGCTTACTTGCCGTATGTCCAGTTTACTTGGTTGGAAACCTTCGCCTTTATCCAAAATATAAGAACCTGAAAGATTTCCCCCCGATAGACAAAGATCTTCCGCCCAAGAAGCGGTCGAATAAAAAAAGATAATCAAAATTAAATGCGTAAGGCGGAACGCGCTAGCGGTTCCGCCGTATGACGATGGGAAATCGGCGGATCGCCCTGTGGCATCCGCCCTACTTAACACTCACCCGCCCCGCCAAACTATTCCCCTGCACCGCTTCGTTATACATATCAAACCCGCTAGCCGGGGGGATAGACGCAATGCCGGCTCTAGCGACGCGCCAGACCTGATACAAGGTCGACTCGCCGCCGGCTTGCAATTTGGCGACGCGGACGATGCGATCCGGGTAGCGTTGAGTTTCCTTGATGTTGGCCCAGTAGCTGTCGTCCTTGGGCTGGATTTTGGCGTCGGCTAAATAGGTTTCATCGTTCTCCAGGCCTTCCGCCAAGCTGGGGATGCCGTCTTCGATGACCACATACTCGCTGCCGGGTGCCAGACGGCCGGCGTCGGCGCTGCGTTTGACGCGCACTTCGCTGACCACCACATCGCCGGGTTTCAAGGCCTGGCTCATGTCGATCAATTCGCTGCCCTTGGCGGTGATGCGACGAAAGTTGCGTTGCACTTCCAGACCGGCGGTTCGGGCGGCGACGGCTGGGTAGGGCACTTCGACACTGACGGTGGCGTTGGCGATTTCGTCGGCATTCAACTCGGCGAGATGAATTTCGCTGAGGTCCGGGGTATCACCAAAGCGGTTGAAGTTGCCCAGATAGCCGCCGGGGATGCGCTGCAATGCGCCCAGCGCAAAACCGTCTTTGCTGCTGACCGAAATGCTGCGGGCGTTCTGCTTGGCCGCTGCCGCCGCTTCTTTGCTGAGCAATTCGCGGCTGTTGAAGATCACCTGCGCGGTATCGTATGTCGATTGCCAGTAGCCGTTTTGCTGGGATTGCAATAACCAGCGTTTCAGTTTGGCTTCCAGGGCTGGCGGCAATGCCTGCGCCTCGTTCAATGTGCCCAAACCTGCCGAAATCAAGCTGGGCAAACCAAAGCCAAAACCCAAGCTGTTATACAACTCGCCGCGTTGCTGCTGATGGTTAGATGGATCAAGCGCATCCAGCGCCAGTTGCAAGCGCTTTATCAAATCGGTTTTCAGCTGGGGCCGGTCTTTGAACTGCTGATTAAAGCTATGCCAGTTTTGACTTTCGTAAGCCTTGACGATACGCAACGCGACTATCAAATCACCCACGCCGGCATGGGCATCGGCAAGCAGTTTTTCGACAAAATCGGCCTGCTGTTGCCAAGGCGCGTTGTAAGCATAACCAACCGTCGCGAAGCCGCTCAACACAAAACCATCCGCCGCCGCGTTGCCTTCGGCGTGATTGTTCAGCCAATCCATGCCTTTGAAATAGGCGTTATTCACACCTTCTACTTGCAAGTCGTTGGCGTATTTCAAGGCTTGCAGAGCAATCAAGGTCACCGGCACCGTGGCTTCGCTATCGCTGGTCCACAAGGCAAAGCCGCCGTCCGATTTTTGGTTTTGAATCAATTTCCGAATACCCAGCGCCGCGTTCTGCTTGGCGCGTTTCAAAGTATTTTCCAGCGGCCCCAATTGCTCGGGTTTCAGGCCGGCGCGCTCGATCAAGTCCATTAACACCAGATTCGGCACGGTGCTGTGCGCCAGCTGCTCGGTGCAACCGTAAGGGTATTGCACCAGCATGGCCGCCGCTTGCAACGTGGCCCCTAGCAGGCCGGAATTGACCCGCACCGTTACTTGCCGAGGCTGGAATTGCGCGGGCAAATCGACGTGCAGCAGATTGTCCTGCTGAACGCTGCTATAAACCTGCGGCAGCGCGGCGGCTTTTAACGGAATTTCGAATTCCTCGGCACCACCGACGCGCACACCAGCCGGCGCAGTCAAAGCCACCTTCAGTGCCGGCGCACCTTGCCGGTCGTTAGCGCTTAAGCGTAGCGGCCACAGTTGCTCGGCTTTGGCAGCCAGTTCAGCTTGGGGTGCGGTTTCGCCGCTTTGCAAAGGCAAGGCGTCCGGCACGCTGATACTGCCGGAAAGTTTCACCGGCTGGGCCAAGTGATTGGTCAGTTTAACTGCCACGTCCACCTCGTCGCCCTGCCGCAAAAATTGCGGCCCGACCATGTCCACCGCTATATCGGTGACGCTGCGGAATTGGCCGGTGGTTTCGCCAATGCGGCCATCTTTGTCGCTGGCTACTGCCGTAACCAGCCATTCGGTGACATTCGCCGGCATGTCTACGTCGATAGTGGCACTACCTTTCGCGTCGGTAACCACATGCGGAAACCAGCCGGCGGTATCGCGCATGGCTTTTTTCGCCAACTTGCTTTGGCTCTTCAAGGCGCTGAGCGAGAAATTGGGTTTACGCAACAAGTCGGCATAACCGTAGCCTTGCAGATCGTCGGAATAGAAAGTCGCTAAATTGCTGCGTTGCAGCGGATAGAAAAAGTCGAAAATACCGGGGCGGAATTCCGCTTGCACCGCGTACACTGCACGGTCGACGATGGACACTGCGATTTCGGTGTTCGCTGCCGGGCTACCGTCGGCGCGTTTGACTTGCAGCTTGATTTGGGTCGGTTTCAGCGGCTCGGTTTCGGCTTTTTCCGGTTCGATAGCAATCTGCAAACGCTTTTCCCAAGGCACAATTCTAAAGCCCAGGGTTTGTTCCTTGTATTTGCCGCCGGCCACCGGCACGGTCACGGTGTGGTAAAAACCGGTGCCGTATTCGGGCTTGGCAGTCACTTCAAACCAACGGCTGCGGCCTTGAGCTTGCGCGCTGCGGCTGTCGAACAAACGCCCGCCGGCCACAGTTTCCCAGATCGCGCCGCTCTCATTATTGCCCCAGGCCTTGGGCAACAAGGCAAACACCTTGGCTTGTTCGCCGGGGCTGAGGATGGTGGTGGGCGTGTACAGCTCCAATTCCGGATTGTCGGCTACCGCTTCGCCACCGCTGCCGGCGACGATTAAGGTGCTGGGTTGCGAGCTAGCTGGATGGTTCAAGTTGCGGCCATCCAGGCTTTCCAAGCGGGCCACGGCGGTGAGCCGGCCAAATTCTTTCAAGGCCGGAATGGTCAGTTTTTGCTGACCGCGCTCGTCGGTCGCAAAATCCAGTTTCACCAAATTGCGCTTGCCGCTGCCGGGATTTTCCAGCATCACATCGACCACGCCGCCGGCCTTGGCAGCCGGCTTGCCGTCGGCGTAGCTGGATTGCAACAGCAATTGCAAATCCTGATCGCCGACAGCCGCGACGGTTTTATTAAAACGCACGGCCGGTTGCGCCTCGGACAAGGTGGCGTAAATGCTGTCGGTTAAAATCGCATTACCGCCGACCGCGTCCTGAGCGCGCACCATTAAAGAATAAATCCATTCCTGGTCCGGCTTCTGCTTGTTCGGATCGGTTTGGTCGGCTGCCGGCACAGTAAACTCGAAACTGCCGTCGCCGCTTTCATCCAGCTTGGCGGCGGTTTCCCAAGGATTGCTGGCATCCACAGCTTGGCGCTCTTCGATAGAGCTATACAGTCGTTGCGGTTGGGTCAATGGCGCGGCGGATTTGACTTGACCGAAATAGTCATTGCCGGCGGCTAAACCCGCGCCAGCTTCGGTGACAAATTGCGGGGCTTCGAACTTTTTCCGGTACAGAAACACTTCGAATTTGACGTTCTGCGGCACGCCGCCACTGTAGCGTTTGGCGCGGAATTTTAACTTGAACGGTTGGCCGACCTGTACCACCGGGCTGCGATCCAGCCATTCCAGGTAAAACGTCGGTTTAATGTAATCGCGCACCCTAAACTCACCGCCGTAGGCTTTGTGGTCGATCTCTGCCAACAAACGATACAAGCCCGGCGCCTGGCTGGGATCGAGATCGAAACTGCCGGAGAACGAGCCAAAATCAGTAAGCTGGGTTTGGCCTTGCAAACCGGTGGCGTTGCCGTCGGCGCGGATCAGCGACACGTCGGTTTGTTTGGATTGAAAAGCTGGAATCCGCAACTGGCCGTCTTGCAGATTACGGACGATGCCTTTGTAATAAAAAGTCTCGCCAGGCTTGAAGATAGGCCGGTCGGTCATCACGAATACCGCGTCGTCCTTGGCTTGCGTCGGCAAGAAATCGGTCGCAGTCAGCGCGGTGCGCGCCGCTTCGCCAGACTTGGCAGCCGGCGCATCCACTCGCACCAACAATTTGCCGTCCAACACGCCATCAGGACTGTTAAAGCTCAATTCGCCGGCGGCGTTGGTGCTGGCCGGTAAGGTTTGCCAGCGGCCACGCCCATCGCGGTAACTGACTTTGGCGCCAGCCAGCGGTTGTAAATCGCGGTTCATGGCCCGCACCAGCAACTGCTCACTGGATTGCTTGACCTGCACCGCCAGGCTGCTGACCTGAATCAGGCATTGCGCTTCGTTCTTGCCTTGCACCGCTTGCAGCAAATAAATCCCGTCCGGCAATGGGTCGAGCGCCACTTGTCTAACCTTGTAGCGATGCTCGCTCCAGGTATCTTCGTTAAACCACCAGCCCAAATCGTGAGTTTGCTGACCGTTGCGCAGCAAATCCAGATAGCTCTCTTTCACCACCGTAAACCCTTTCGGCGGCGCGACTAAAACTTGTTGTGGCACCGACACTAACGGTTTCTCAGTCACGGTGAGTACCGAGCCGCTGAAATTGGTTTCCTTTAAGGATTTACGAAACTCGACATCCAGCATGCCGCGCAACAACTTTAACGGCGATTGTGCATCGTTGAGACCCTTCGCGAAATAATGGCCGGGATTCAGCTCGCTGACCGGCTGCTCGTAACTACGGCTGACGTTGAACTGGCCATCCAGGAAGGTTTCCAGGTTATTGGCTTTGAGCACCCGGAGCAGCATGGGCTGGTCGGTGAGGGTGTAATCCAGGCGGACGTTGGGGGCTTCGGTGTTGGTGAAACTGCGTTCGGCGGTTAGGTAGAATGGGCTGCCGGCCCATGAAGCGGTTGAGGTTAGTAATATTGCTAGCAGCAAAAACTGGGTTAGGGTTTTATTAAGTAGGGTGTTTGGGTTTTGTGTCGCTGTCGCGACGGGTTGTTTAATGTCGGTTCGCGGACCGACAACCGCGATACTTTTCTTTGCTTGGCCAAAGAAAAGTATCCAAAAGAAAGGCCACCCAGACGCCGCTTTGATCCTGCGCGCCGAAGCTTTTGTCGAGGGTTTTCGGAAGGGGCTT
>MSXO01000022.1:65673-176431 GCA_002083615.1 Proteobacteria bacterium ST_bin11
CGGCATCCCTGCCGCTCCCCTAGCGGGCTATTCTCGCCAAAAGCTTCGGTGCTCGGCGCGGCATACGGGAATATATGTCCCGGTATTTTGAAGTGGCATCTTAAATTCAATCCCCGTAGTAAACTGTATTTCATGTTAATTTTCTCCTGCCGAATTGGTCAGAGCCTCGACACTACCACTTCTATTTTCTACGTGAGATATGATTTGCATTACTGGCTCACTAACTCTTTTGGGAGCAATTTTTTGATAAATTGCTTCTCCGTTTACCAATCCTGTATATCTATTCCAGAATAAAGAGTCACCGACTTCATGCCTTTCACCTTTTTCATATTTATATCCAACAAGGCAATCAAAAATTGAATTGCATAAACTACATAACACCAAATGAAAAAGATACAAATTTCCAGATTTTGTACAAGGCTTATCGATTGTTAACTGAATAAAAGATTTTGGATTATGATCTTGCCAAGAATCCCCTGCAAGATTCCCCGCATTTTTAACTTGAAGATGGGTTTGCTTATTGATGTCTGAAACTATTTGAATGTTTAACTGTTGATCGGTTATTTCGAGCTTGTCCTTAAGCAATTTTATATGCCTCTCAAACCTATTTTGTTCTTTCGTAAAAATTACATACTGATGCCGTGATTCTGGGCTAACTTTTCTATCAATATCCAAATATACTGTAGAAAGCATTTTATGAATATAAATGTAATTTCTTCTAAAGCCATCCAAGCTGTTTTTTGTTGTTTCTATAATCGCTTGCTTTGCCCATTCTTCATTTATGTCGTTAACATTCACTTCCGCAATATCAATGCTCATCAGAGGAAAGCCGAGAGCTTTTAATACAAGAGATTTACTAAAGTCGAATTTATGCGAAAACTCTATTTCTATTCCAGCCAGCACAATAGGATTTTTAGTTATTGGTTTCCCGAGAACTGCCACATCAAGCCTATATTGTTCTCCAAAAGGAGTCCGTATTGGGTATTCCTTTTCCACAGAAATAGCGTCTGCAAGAATGTCTCCTGATAGTGAATAATGTGACATTGCCGGATCATCAAATGCCCAAGGCAAACTCTTACTGTCGGCAATCCTCTTTCTTAGGAAATCCACGATTACGTCTTTAACTAATTTATGCTCTTTGCTTTCCAATGACTGAGTAAATCTATCTTTAATTTCCTCAGCGACTAACTTATTTATTGTTTTTGAATTTTTTGGGTAATGCTTAAAGTGTGCAACACGAGGCCTATTGTTTTTCTTTAACGCTCCCCAGTTAACCCAATACACCATTTGTCCTTTATCATCCACAAACGGCGCCAGTTTTCTGGCGTGGGCGTAACTTTTAACATGTGTAGCCTCTAGTTTTTCGGAAAAATAACCTTGCTCGGCCGAATAAACTCTAGTTGCTTTATTCATAATATTTTTTAGCTAAAAATGAAGTATTTAAAACTGACTTATTTTCTGATTAAAACTTCAATTTTTGGGATCTGTTGTCCCCGTATGCCGCGCCGAGCACCGGAGCTTTTGGTGGGAATAGCCCGCAGGGGCGATGCAGGGATGCATCGCGTTGCCGAAGGGGCAGGAAGCCCCTTTCGGCAACCCCCGCCAAAAGCGAGGAGCGCAGGAAATAAGCGGCATTCGGGTGGCTTTTCTTTTGGGTACTTTTCTTTGGCCAAGCAAAGAAAAGTACCTCGGCTGTCGGTCCGAGAACCGACATTAAAACACCCGTCGCGTTAGCGACACTTCCTTCAAACAACTCAAAAACACGCCAAACCCAACTATACAACAAGATCAAAAAACTACTCATTTCCCACCTTCCTGAGCTATCAACTTACCTTCCAAAACAGCCCCAGAATCCCCCTCAACCCTTCCCGCATAACTCAAAATCGGCAAGCCGTAAAACAACTTATCCCCCTCCTGCCGCATCGCCGCCTTGGCGGCTTCATAGTCTTGCTGCCAGCGCGGGGCAAATTCATTGGCTTCCTGCGTGGTACCCGCGCCGCCAGCCAGGAAAAGTTCGCGTACCGCCGCGCCGGGGTTGACGAAAGCGGTTAGTTGCGCGGCTTGCCAGCGTGGTTTTTCAATGCCGCGTTGCCAATCCAACGGGCTTAAGGACTGTTTGTTGCAGGCGTCTTTCATCCGGGTCAGCAGGCTTTCCGAGCTGGCAGCCAGAAATAAACTGCCGCCGGCGCATTCCGCGCCCAAGTCCGGGTTTTTTAAATATTGCGCATACGCGGCGCTGGCTTGCGCCTGCTGGGGATTGGCGATGATGATCCCTACCGCGCCGGTCGGGCTGTCGACGGTGAAATCCCAAACCAAGCCCATACCGGCCGGCTCGGCGCCGGGAGGAATGGTAGACGGACCGTTTTTAGCCAATGCTTGCCAGTCGGCTGTGGTTAAATCAGGCGATAAGGCCAGACTGGCAGCCACGCCGGCAAAGGCGTCGTGCGGAATGCTGGCTAACACACCTTCGAATAATTGCCCGTGCAATTGGCTTTGCCAGGCTGCGGTCGGCAGATTCAGCGTACCCAGTTGGCCGTCTGTTAAAGCAAAATCCCATTGCAGCGGATAGGTCGGCGCGCCAGTTAGCACCGGCAGTAAATTATCGATAAAGGCTTCGGATCGCAGCGTTAAACTCAAGGGCGCAGCGCTGCGGCGGCTTTGCGGGGGAATGCTGTCGATCACATTCAGTAGGGCTTCCAGACTTTGCGCCAGATAGATCCGCTCGCGGAATTGGGTGAAAAACAGTTTTTGCAAACCGATACGGGTTTCCAGGATCGGTTCCGGCAATTTGTTGAGCCGGTAACCACTAGTTGCCAAAATGCCGGCCAAGGCTGGCATGGCTTGATCGGCAAACTGGCTGTCGCTGCGCGAGTAACTGATGACCCAGCCCTGATTGGCATGGGCCATGTCGTAATGCAGCTCGGCATTGGCGGTGACAGCGTCGCGCAGCAGTTGCGTCAGAAACTCGCCTTGCAGGCCTTCTAAATTCAGTTGCTCAGCTTTGACTTTCAGGCTTTGTAACAAACCGAAAAACAGACCTTGTACGAAACGATTGCCGAGCAAGCTTTGCACTTGCGGCTGCGCATCCCACCAGTTTAAAAACGCTTCTCCCTCATTGAAGTTCAAGGTAAAGGCCACCGGATGTTTTTTCACATACCAGGTCGCCTGCTTAGGGCAATCGGCCGGGCGCTTCACGGTCACGTCCATTGTGGTGCCCGAGCCAACATCGCCGCCGGTCAAGGCGGGACAATGATCGTCGCCGGCAGGCACTACATCGTTGCTGCCGACTAGCGAGGTGCTGGCGTCCAAATCGTTATTCGCAGAGTCGCGCAGTTTGACGGTCAAATCCAGCAAGGGCAGACCGGCGCGCATCAAGCGGCTCAAGGGTTGCCGGGAATAATCCTGATAAGCAACGACACCGGCGGTTGCGGTCAGCACCGCCGCCGAGGCAATCACGGTCAGGCGTTTTGCGGGGCTAAGCGGTTCCATTCGTACACTCCAAGGAAATAGGGGTTTTCAGCGCGGGGGACCCACACCGGATCTGGCGATTGCAATAACTCGGCGACGCTGACCACGCGCACTTGGGCATCAACGCCCTGTGCCCCATTGTGGTAGACGGCCAGATTTTCCGGATGGCCGGCAGCGAATAGCATCAGGTGATATGGCTCGTCGTTCATTAGGGGCTTTTGGTACACCAGTAAATCACCGCTTTTTGCCGTTGCCAGGTCACGGGATTTTAAGCGAAAGTTGTAGCCAATCAGGGTTTCCGCGTCGGCGAAATGGCCGTAGCGGGCTTGACCGTTCTGCAAGCCGGTTTGCCAGATTTGCGGATAGTCGGGGACGGCTTTACGGGCCAGCTCGGATAAAGCTGGCAACATCAGTTTAGCGGGCACGCCAAGTTTGGCGGTGCGGGCGGCGTCGCGTGGTTCTAAAGCGGTGCGATAGGCAAAACGTACTAGGCCGGCGCAGTCGCGTTGTTTAGGCTCCCAGAGCGGGCTGAGTTTACGGGCTTGCAGCAGGGCAACGTCTGTGACGACTTGGCGTAGCGCTTCGACGTCTTGCGGCGGAAGATAGCCCAACGTTTCCGCGCTGTCCTCTGCTTCGCCTTCCCGCTTGGGCTCGTGTTTGATGAATTCCTTTACCTCTTGCGGCATATCTCGCTCGGCATCCTGGCCGGGCACATAGATTTTCGCCGGCTGGCGGTTGCCTTGGATAACGACATACGCCAGGGTTTTGGTTTCGCCGGGCCTGGCCAAGGGTTTTTGCACCCGACGTCGACTTTCGGAGGGCAAACCTTCATCCAAAATAATATCCAGATTGGCCAAGGTGTGCTGCACCGCGCCGCCGGGCCAGTAATTGGTGTCGATGCGGAATACGCCGATGGGTGGGGCCGGATGCACGTACAAATAAGGCCCGTAGCCGGGTTGATCGAAGTTGTCGCCGTTTTGATTTAAAAAAAAGATGCCGCCGCTGTTGGAATTGGTGTCGGCCCAATACACGTGGCTGTTGTCCGGCTCGTAAATGTGCAAATCGGTATAAACGCCGTCGCTATCGCTGGTGAGCACCACTTTTAAGCCAATTGAAGCAATCACTGCATCGACCGTGGTCGACGCTTTAGCGACTCCGGCACTGTTGGCGCACTCGGCAATCACGGTATTTTTTCCCTTCGCGGCTGCAAAAGCGCGAGAGAAACTGCCGTTGGCGTTGCGCACGTAATAGCGCACGCCATTGATATTGACCACAATCGGATCGGCAGTCGGGTCGGAACAGGTGCCGGCCACGGCGATTTGCAAACCGCTGGTCCAACCGCCGGCTGGTTTGCTCAGTGTCAGTGTGGGTGCTGTGGCAGCTTCGGTTGGCAAAGAACGCTGTTGCCCGCGTCTGGCTAAAATGTCGGGGTCGGCGCTGGGTTCAGCAAGGCTTCGAGTCGAAAAGACCAGCAAAAAGGCGGCGATACCGCCCAGCCAGCGGGTATCGAAAAAAGGGGGTATCCGCATCAAAGCCTCCATTGGGCGGGGATTTTATGAGTGCCCGAAATGTAGCAAGCAAATCGGCTAACGGCAAATCTAACTGCCGGTTGTTCTGCATAACGTGGACAGGCCACATTTTTTTGGCGCAAAAAAAATCCCCCGCTCCGGCTGGAGCGAGGGATCTTCTTCGTCAAGGGATAAACGGCAAAAGAAAGAACGCCGACAGGCGACTCTTTAAGCTGGGCCGATTATTCCATGGTCAGGATTAAACGCTAGTCCGACGCCGTTGCAGACCCAAAAAGCCGAGCAAACCAGTCAAGAACATCCAGGTCGCTGCTGGCAGAGGCACCGGAGAACCTAAACCGCCGCCGCCGGCTGTTTCACCGTTGCTAACAAATGAATCGCTTTCTCCGTCCGTACCAATTGATCTGACATGTAAGCCGATACGTAAGGCGTTGTCTTGCAGGCCATGGCCCAGGTCCAAAAAGCTAACGCCGTGTTGCAATGCTATACGAATACCCAGCAAATCGTTACTGGCGTTGATCCCTTTATTGGGATTGCCTGGATTAACATCGGCACCAAAACCAGAAGTTGCAACAAAACCGATTGTGTTGCCACCTGGCAAATTATTTGGGTTCAGGGTAGTACCGAAATCGGTAGTGCCACCAAGATGCAGAAAAGGGGCGTATTGAGACAGCAGAAAATTGCTATCGTCAAAATAGATTTCGGCAATATTGGAAGCAATGCCAATAGCGTTTTTAAATGTGAACAATACATCATTTGCACCAATACTTTGATTCAACATTGAAAAAGCATCGGCTTGATTGAATACCTCAACACTCAACTGGCTAGCCACGTCTTGACTACTGTTACTGGTAACACGCGTAAAACCGAAGCTAATAGGTGACGCAAAGACTTGGGTGCTGGATAACAGCAACACACCGGCAGCTACAAACGATTTAGATAAAACGAACGATTTCATTGCTAAATTCCTCTTGATTTACAAAGCGATGACTCATTCTATGGCCTTACCAAATCTTCACAACCTCCCTAAAGGGCAGTAAGGGCACATTTATTCGAGAGTCCCTTGCAAGCGGGTAACCCAAGCGTCCTTCGCATTCGGATCGACATGAAACGCCAGCGCTACCGGTTTGTGCAACAAGCCTTCTTCGCCGGAGGCATTGGGATTGAGCTGGCGTTTTTCTACAAAATCGATCAAGCGCCTGAGGTGATAAATCAGCAACACGCGATTGTCCTCACTGCCTTTGTAGATGAGGTATCCGACATTGTCTTCGCTTAAGTCCGGGTTGCGGGCAATCAGCGCTGTCAATTGGGTTTCACAATTGCCGGCCAGATTTTTCAATACCGAATCCGGATGCTGGCGGATCAATTGCTGTAGATGTGCGACCAAGTCGCCAGCCAGTTGCTGTTGTTGTAGTTGTTCCAACTCGGCATCGCTGCATAAAAAGCTTTCTGCCACCAAATAGTGCCGGTCGCGCTCGCCATCATTGGCAAACAGCGAGATTTTCGACACCGCCGTATCCTCCATGGCATTTAAAAAGGCCTGTGGCGAACGGATGTGTTTATCGATGGTCACCACCCAAGGCAAAGCCCTCCCAGTCAACTCAAAACGCGATTTAACGCTGCCGATAACGCCGGAGCGCGACAGCTCTTGTTCACGGCCGACTGGCTTAACCAAGAACGCATCGACGGCGGCAATTTGGGTGCGAAAACCGGCTGCCTTAAAATGTTTGATGGCGGTGGAATAACGCGGAGAGTAGGGAATGCCGGTGCCATCGTACAAGATGTTGATGCGCAGCTCGCGGGCATGCTGTGCTACCAAATCGCGCAGTCGGTTCGCGAAAGGCTCGACATAAACGTAGTCGTCGCTGTGGTGATTGGCAGCAGTCAGCAGGCGATACAAATCGCTGAGTTTTCTAAATTCGTCCAAGGAGGCAATCACGAAATTGTCGCCGCATAGCGCGGTGGCGATTTCCTCGATCGCGGTTTTGCCGACACCGGCACCGCCCATACTCATCAAAAACTGCGGTTGATCGACCGGGGTTTTGCCGGCGAAAATCGCGTCGCGGGCGGCCAATAAAATTCGAGTGATCTTACCTAAACGCTCGTAGGCAATTTCCACGGTACGGCGCAAACGGGTTTCGCTACGGGCAGCGATCAGCATTTTTTGTTTTAGGGCTTGGTTATCCCCTAATAAAAACAAGTTGGCCTGTTCACCGGCACATTGTTTCAGTAAATCGATCAGCTCGGCCTGGCTGGGGGAGCGCAGGCCGGTCAGCATATTCACGTCTAAGCAAAACAAGGGCGCTACGCCGTCTTCGCGGATGGGGATCGCGTCGATCTCGTTTTTGCCGGGGGCGCGCAAATCTTCGGTGCCAGGCAAATAGTCGATGACATGCTCGGACACGCTTAAGGGATTGTCGGCAAAATGTTGGCCGGCAATCAATTGTTCTGCGGTAATACTGCTCAGCGGCACCAAGCCGCCGGTCACGGTGATCAGACATTCGACGCCGTCGCCGGTGATATGCGACAGAAACGGAATGCCCAGCACAAAGCGTTTGTTCTCCGGCCATTTGCCATAGCGGTTGGCTTGGTTGCGCAGGCTTTTAATCCGTCTGGGGTCGAGGGCATGGGCAAACGCCCGGCTCAGCGCGCGGTGTTGGCTGCTGTGGTCGTGTAGCACTAAAACGTCGTCGGCGGTTAAGCGGCGAAAATCAATCCCTTGTTCATACACAGCCTTGAAAGCCGGCAGGTTGCCGAGTGCGGAAATGAAAAAATCCAGGGTCATGCGATTGCCGTAACCATAAGGCCGAATCACCCGCAAGGAATGATAAAAGCTGGCCAGCCGCTCAGCGATGTCCTCACTCTGAATCACGAAGCCGTTGTTATCGAAAATCGCGCTGTCGGCATTGCTTTCACCGTCCAACACCAATCGCTCGATCGCCTCGCGGAACTGTTTACGCTTGCCGGCATCCGGCATGGTACCGGGCCGGTGAGTGACGGTGGGCTGCTCCTTCCAATCGGTGAACATTTCGCGATGGATGCGCGAGTACAAGCCGGTCATGTATGTCACGCGTTTGGTCTGATCATGCGAGACGGTCATTTCCAATTCTTGCAGCAAGGTCGATAACAAGTCCGCGCCTTGGGCGATGGCTAGTGCGGTGCGCAGGCGTTTTAGCGGTCTGTAACCCGGGATGTTCCGGCTGGGGTTTTGCATGATCCACCCTCTTATTCTTATAGTTATTTTTAAGGGGTGATCTTAACTGGTTATTGTTGGAGAAGGAATATGGTCCGAATGCCTTTGAGCGAGACATAGCGATTATTGGTGGGGGCGTGACTTGCTCCATTGCCTCATCCAGATGCTTGAGTACGGAAATACAAATCATGGGCTCTGGCTCAGGTGAATAGAGGGCTGGTTCTTGCATAAAATCCATTACAGGCACAGCACGCAATCGGCTTAAGTATCAAACAAGCAAATTCAATGCAGAATAAATTGTTATTACCAGACATACATTTACCCTCAAGCTGCCGACTAACTCGAGTGCCTTGTTTTTGCTTGCTTTTCCCCTGCAAGGAGTGGCGATAGTCGGCGCGGCCAGGATTCCTAAACACCCTTGGCCGACTGCCCGGGAATCGCTTTTCAGGTACAATAAAAGCATTTTTTATCTATCAAGTGGCTCCCGACGTGTCGATAAGCAAAAACGATGTCTCTACTTTTCAGGGCCTGATTCTGACCTTGCAGGAATACTGGTCGAATCAGGGTTGCGTGTTATTACAACCTTTGGATCAGGAAGTCGGCGCCGGTACATTTCACCCAGCCACCTTCTTGCGCGCTATCGGCCCGGAACCTTGGAACTGCGCTTATGTGCAGCCCTCCCGCCGCCCTACGGACGGGCGGTACGGCGAAAACCCCAACCGCTTGCAGCATTATTATCAATTCCAGGTAATCATGAAGCCGTCGCCGGACAATATCCAGGAACTGTATCTGGGCTCATTGCGGCATTTGGGTCTGGATTTATTGGAACATGACATTCGTTTTGTGGAAGACAATTGGGAATCGCCAACGCTGGGTGCCTGGGGCTTGGGTTGGGAGGTTTGGCTGAACGGTATGGAAGTGACACAGTTTACTTATTTCCAACAAGTCGGCGGCCTGGAATGCCGACCGGTGAGCGGCGAGATTACTTACGGTCTGGAGCGGATTGCGATGTATCTACAAGGCGTGGAAAGCGTCTACGATTTGGTATGGACGCGTGGCCCACAAGGCGTGGTGACCTATGGTGACGTGTTCCATCAAAACGAAGTGGAAATGTCCGAGTTTAATTTCGATCACGCTAATGTCGATTTTCTCTTTCAATGCTTCGATACTTACGAGCGCGAATGCCTGATGCTGCTGGAGAAAAACCTGCCGTTGCCGGCTTACGAAATGGTCTTAAAAGCCTCGCATTCTTTTAACCTGCTCGATGCCCGCCACGCCATTTCGGTCACCGAGCGGCAACGTTACATCTTACGGGTACGCAATATGGCCAAATCGGTCGCTGAAGCCTATTACAACCGCCGGGAAGCGCTGGGCTTTCCAATTCTTGCTAGACAGGGAGCGTGAGATGATTGATACCAACCATTTGTTATTCGAACTGGGTTGCGAGGAATTGCCGCCAAAGTCCTTGAAAAAACTCAGCCAGGCCTTGCTCGACAACGTCCTGGCCGGCTTGCAAGAAGCCGGTTTGAGCTACGGCCAAGGCCGCGCCTATGCTACCCCGCGCCGTTTGGCACTATTGATCGACGATTTGCAAACCTTTCAGGCCGACAAGGTCTTGGAAAAGCGCGGCCCGGCCATTCAGGCAGCTTACGGTGCAGACGGTTCACCGAGTAAAGCGGCACTGGGTTTTGCCGCTAGTTGCGGCGCGGCGTTTGAGGATTTAGACAAGCTGGAAACCGACAAAGGTGCTTGGTTAATTTTTAAACAAGCAGTGAAAGGCCAAGCCACCGCAGAGCTAATCCCTGACATTATCCGCAAGAGCCTAGCCAATTTGCCGATTGCCAAGCGTATGCGTTGGGGTAACTTTGACGCGGAATTCGCCCGGCCTGTGCATTGGGCGGTTTTGCTGTTTGGCTCCGAAATTCTTATTACCGATATTCTTGGTCGCACCACCGGTCGCGTCACGCGTGGTCACCGCTTTCATTCGCCATTGGATTTGAGCATCGGCAGTCCGCACGACTATTTAGACCTCCTGAAACAGCAAGGCAAGGTATTGGTCGACTTTGAAGAGCGCATGACCATTATTCGCGATGCTGCCAATCTGGCGGCTAGCAATGTCGGCGGGCTTGCGCATATCGAAGACGATTTGTTGGAAGAAGTCGCGGCACTAAACGAATGGCCGGTGCCGGTAGTCGGTAATTTCGACGCGCGCTTTTTGGAATTGCCGCAGGAGGTATTGATCACTACCATGCAGTCTAACCAGAAATATTTCCCGGTTAAGAATGCAGCGGGCCGACTATTACCGCATTTCATTACCTTTGCCAACATCGAAAGCAGCAACCCGGATTCAATCCGTCAAGGCAACGAGCGCGTGGTGTTGCCGCGCTTGGTCGACGCTGAATTTTTCTGGAAACAGGATAGAAAGCAATCGCTGGCTGAGCGGGTCGAGAGCCTAAAAAGCATCGTCTTTCAGAAAGATCTGGGCACCTTGTTCGATAAAACCGAGCGCGTCGCTAATTTGGCGGCTTTGATCGCGGAAAAGTTGGGTGCCGATGTCGAATTAGCCAAGCGCGCCGCACTGTTGGCTAAAACCGATTTGATGACCAATATGGTCGGCGAATTCGCCAATCTGCAAGGTACGATGGGACGTTACTACGCAGCCGCCGACGGTGAAGAGCCCGATGTTGCTTTGGCTTTAGAAGAGCATTATTTTCCTAAGCAATCTGGCGGCGCGACACCTAGCGGCCAAATCGGTCAGGTGTTGGCGTTGGCGGAAAAAATCGACACCTTGGCCGGTATTTTTAGCGCCGGCTTGATCCCAACCGGCGATAAAGACCCTTACGCCTTGCGTCGGGCAACCTTGGGGATCTTACGGGTGTTAATTGAAAATGGTATTGCTTTGGATGTGGTGGATCTGTTGGACGCGGCTTTGGCTCAGTTCGGTCACAATTTTAATCACGCCGAAACTCGGCAAAAAGTGATTGGGTTTATGTTCGACCGCCTGAAAGGCTATTGCCTGGATCAAGGTTACACCAGCCATGAATTTGAAGCTGTATTGGCTGTCAATCCGACCAGCCCTCTGGATTTTATGCTGCGTATACGCGCCGTGCAAAGCTTCAGGGCCTTGCCGGAGGCGGAAAGTCTGGCTGCCGCAAACAAGCGCATCATCAATATTCTGAAAAAGTCCGAGCAAGCGATTGCCGAAACTATTGGTCAGTTAGTCGAACCAGCGGAGACGGATTTGCTAGCGGCTGCTGAGCAATCTGAAACCGATATTCTGCCACTATTGGCCGAGCAGAACTATCCGCTGGCCTTGAGTCGTTTGGCGGAGTTGCGCGACAGCGTCGATGCGTTTTTCGATAACGTGATGGTCAATACCGATGACGAAGCGTTGCGTAATAGCCGTTTGGCATTATTGGCCAAACTGTCCAATCAGTTCCTGAAAATCGCCGATATTTCTAAATTGCAATCGTGACGGAGCGTTACGTTATTTTGGACCGGGATGGCACTATCAATGTCGATTCCGACGACTTTATCAAGTCTCCAGAAGAATGGCTGCCGCTCGCCGGTAGTCTCGAAGCCATTGCGCTGTTGACTCGCCACGGCTACAAAGTCGTCGTGATTAGCAATCAGTCCGGCATTGCCAGGGGTTTGTTCGATTTGGCGACCCTGGCTGAGATACACGCCAAAATGCTGCAGTTGACGGTTAAAGCGGGCGGACTGATAGAGGCCATTTATTTCTGTCCACACGGTCCAAACGACATTTGCGCTTGTCGCAAGCCCAAAGATGGGCTTTTTCGGCGCTTTGCTACCACCACAAACGCCGATTTGAGCCTGACCTATGCGGTTGGAGATTCCTTGCGGGATATTCAGGCCGCCGAGTCTGCTGGCGCCAAACCGATTCTAGTTAGGACCGGTAAAGGCGAAAAAACCGCTATTGATAATCCCCAACTCAACGTTCCTATTTTCGATAATCTTTATGACGCAGCTTCGCACATCGTCTCCAAAAGCTAATTTAAGGGTCTATATTGGCTCGACACTATTATTCATTTTCATCGTGTTCTCGACACTGGTGGTAGGGGTTGCGATTTTGGGCGGATTTTTTCTGCCGTTTCCGATGCGTTATAAAATCGGGGACACATGGATCAACTGTCTGTTGTTCATGTTGAAACTTTGTTGCGGCTTAAGCTATGAAGTGGAAGGCCTGGAAAATATTCCGCGCGATAGTGCGGCGATTATTCTGAGTAAACATCAATCGGCTTGGGAAACGGTAGCCTTGCGGCAATTTATCTCTCCACAAACCGCCGTATTGAAAAAATCATTACTGCAAATCCCGTTCGGCGGTTGGGCGCTGGCCACCTTAAAACCTATCGCCATAGACCGGCAAAATCAAAAAGAAGCGCTGAAAATGCTGATCGATCAGGGCATCCAGCGTTTGCAGGAAGGTTTATTCGTGGTGGTGTTTCCAGAGGGAACCCGAGTGGCGCCGGGAGCGCATAAAAAATTTAATGCCGGCGGCTCAATGCTGGCGCAAAAATCCGGTTTCCCGGCGATTCCGCTGGCTCACAATGCCGGCGAATATTGGCCGCGTAACAGCTTTTTGAAATATCCAGGGGTAATTAAGGTGAAGATTGGGCCGGCTATTAGCAGCGTGGATAAAAAATCGAAGGATATTAATGCAGAGGCTGAAGCGTGGATCAATAAAGCGATGCTGGAAATAGAAGAGGAACGAATAAAAGGTTAAATCGGATTAGCTTATTTATACTTAGCCCAAAAAAAAGGCCCGCTTCCGCGGGCCTTTTTTTAAAGCTTAAAGATTACAGCGCTACTGAAGTAGAGCTAGAAACTTTTTGTTTTGACGCATCTGGATCGTCCATGCAACCGCTCAGGCCAACAATCATCAGGGTCATAGCTAAAAGAGATAATACTTTTTTCATAACATCCTCCAAATAAAAGTTTTTTATATTTTTTCGTGTACTGAATCTAAACTAAAAAATTAAGCACGGCGAGATTTAAACATGCCCACGCCGTCTTGCGCAAACTAAATCTGTTTGGAGGCTAAAATCTGGGATATAAGGCCCACTCGCGTGGGCCTTACTCAGGAAGGAAAATCCTGTCAGGACTAGGATTATTTAAGCCCTGAGCCTTGTTGGTTAGGTGAACCATAACCTTTTGGTTTAGGGTTGCCACCGTCTGGATCGTCCATGCAACCGCTCAAGCTGACAATCATCATTACCATAGCCAAGACAGAAAATACTTTTTTCATAACATCCTCCGATTTAAAGGTTTTTATTTTTGTGTGTACTCAAATTCAAGCACGTAAAATTTATAGCATGACAAAACCGAGGATGCAATACCCTCGTTACTCACAATATACCGATGTCTTTCGGCAGATTGATCTTTACTTCCTTTCCAAGCCATTGCGCGGAGCCTATTGCTTGCCAATCTCCGGTCAAGTTACTGTTCCTGAGGTCTTTTTCCCACACAAACGGCGCTCGAATTCTCTTCATTTTCACGACAAATTGCGTACTATCCAGATCTAGCTCGGTCTTTTTTCCCCAGAATGCAGTGACTTTCATGATGAATTTTTTCAAGCGGAATTCATCGATATTTGGCGTTACCGCAATGTTGGCCCACATCGAATGTACCCGCCCCCAATTAGGCGCCAACATGCGGCCCTCACGATCGACAAATGGCAACCATTGCTCTTCGCCGTTGGAATCGATATAGGTGATGGCCAATAAGCGGTCGTAGCCGTCGAAATGGTCGTGTAGGTACAAAGCGTGCGGAGTGATGCCAAAAAACGTGTGAGACATCATCATAATCGCGTTACTCATGTCCGCCAGCATGCTGGTTATCGGTGATTGGCGGGTGTCGACATGCAAGCGGTATAACAAGCCATAGTGAAAGCTGCTGTTGAATTGAAGCAGGACCAATACCAGCAACACTTTGCTGATTTTGTGTACGCGACTTCTGGCCGGTAACCCATGCTCCGCTTCGAAAATTCGCTCGTACCAGCTTGGTGGCAGGCTTTCGACTGATGCCGGCATACAGCTCACATCGCACACCAACCGCGCGCGCGAATCGGCTATCGCCCGATAACGCCCGCATATCCACTGATACAGTAGCGGCAGTTTCATGGCCCAACCGATCACCGCGGTGTAGCGCATAGAGATTAAAATCTGCGCATAGGTGTCAACGCCGGCATAAATCCGTCCATCGTTATCTAGTGCGTACAAATCGGTCAGTAGTTGCTTTTCGCCCAACTCGGCCAGGGCTGGGTAATCGATTGCGAATACTTGAGCAGGCTTGAAATCGACACCATGCAAAACGTCGAAGTGATTTAGCGTCAAAACCGTGCGGTTGCACAATGGGCATTGCTGGTCGTAAAACACAGTCAAAAATGGCTGTTTGGCCCGCAAGAAGGCCCCCATTTTTCTATACCAGGCAAACGGCATCACTAAGACGTAAAAAATTAACATTCCGATGCCAAACGGGTAAATATTTAGCGACAGGGTGATGCCGATATGCATCGAGACGCCTATCAGAAAATACAGCCATCTGAACCAGCGGCGATGAAAGAGCACGAGGAAAGTGAATTGGAAAACGATGATGGTATATCCGATGATCTTCTGCAAGATCTCAAAATTTAGCAGCCAAGACATATCCAGTGCGGACATGTAATACGGAATTGTAGACGGCAGCCAAGCGCCCAAACCGTTGCGCCAATGCTCGGCAAACATCTTATGTATTGCCGAGTCAAAGTACAAAAACCCCAGACAGATCAAGACGGGGAGGTAGTAGGTCAATGCCGATACTTTTGGGGCTTGGTACTGAGAATAATGTACAAATGGGCGCTGCAATTTTTTTCTGAGTTGATCAACAGAAAAGGCTTGGTCCATAGGCATGAAGATTAGAAAAAAATTAGCGCCGATCATGAACAAGTCAAAACCGCCATCGAAATCGCGCTGCATCGGTGTGAAGTTGACGAATACCAACCAAAAAGCGTAGTTAGCAATGCTAACCGTCTGGCAGCGATAGCCAATGACCAAGCAAAACGCCACTGCGGCCCACAGCCACAGGAAAAAGGGAATCATCGGAAATTCGACATCCATGAACGGGATAGGGTCGAATATTAAGTGATTGAAATACAAAAGAAAGAAAACTTCCTGCAAGGTCACAAGTCCGAACAATAGCCTGAAAAGGCCTATGCCGGTAGCGGGTACTTTTTTGGAATAAAGCGCGTTTATTTTCTGAACTAACAGTTTGTACATAGCGGGTCGGCAGGCCAAAAAGCTATAAATTATAAGGGATCTAAACTCGGTATGCTTCAGGCAAAAAAAAAGCGGCTACGGGATCTATCCGTAGCCGCTTTTTCCAGAAAAGCTTTGTAAGCGAGGGGTGTAGCTTACTCTTCGTCTTTAGGCTCAGCAAAAACCCATTTTACAAAAAAGTATCCTGCAGCGATGATTACCAGCGCTCCAATCATGCCCGACGGTTCTTTCAGCATTTCTGTTAAATCTAAGATCGCTCCCATGGGTGCCTCCTACCTTTAGTTAGTTGTTATAAAATGTGCCATGTCTTTGGCGGTCGAGCTTCATATGTTACTTTAGCCACCTTCAAAGTCAAGTGATTCATGGCTATGGTGGAAACATCCCGTCGCAATTGCCATCCAGGTGGATTATGGTAGTATGCCCACTCAACCAGATTTTTGAGAATTATAAAAATAGTCAATAGTTACAAGGGGAATAGAGATGATTGGTGGCGTAATAATGATTTTGACGGCGATCTGGGTGTATCAAACCCTGATAAAAGCCAAAACGGGCAATGTTCTGATGTGGGTTGCCGGCTGTGCCATAGTGTTCTTGGTCATTCAAGTGATGTTCTACAACATCAATATCATGATCATTGACGGATTAGACGGTAAAGATGTTGGCGGAGAATACGACCGCGATCTGACCAGTGTCGGCGATAGAAAAACGCAGGAAGGCGCTGGTGGTTGGTTCATGCCGGTTTTCTTCGAATTGTTGCCGCCTTTTGCGGGTTTCATAGCTGTCGCTTTGATTCGCACTCAGTTCATTTTGAAACAGTCTTTGACACCTGCGAACCTGTTCAGCGGCATCAAAGATATGTTCCTTAGCATAAAAAACAGCTTCAAAACCTCCAGCAACTAAGCCGGTTGACCCCGAAGCCCAAGCCAGCTTGGGCTTCGTTATGGGCTGAGATTCATCAACTGCCGGTAACGGCGGAGACAATGCTGACTATCGTTAAAATAAATAACACAGTCACGATTAGCCCGACCACGATATAGGCAGGCAAAGAGCCATGCTGAAAATCAAGCTCTCTATTCTTATTACTTTGTACGCCGATTCCGGCGGCAATCACGCTTTTTAAGACATGCAATAGACTGGGTTTAGACATCATTTCCCTCGAAATTTGGTTTGATATTAAAACGGACTAGCCCGCCGTATATTCACCCTTGCGACCATCAGGCAGTATGAACAGCACACAAAGATTACACCAGTTATTATCTCAACGGATTTTGTTTCTGGACGGTGCGATGGGCACCATGATTCAGAGTTATAAATTGGAGGAGAAGGATTATCGCGGTGCGCGCTTTGCCGACTGGCCGGTCGACCTGAAGGGCAACAACGATTTATTATCGATTACCCAGCCGGCAATAATCAAGGCGATTCACCGTGCCTATCTTGACGCCGGTTCGGACATTCTGGAAACCAACACCTTTAACTCCACCCGCATTGCGATGGCCGATTATCGGATGGAGGATCTGGCTTACGAGATTAACGTCGCCTCAGCCCGCGTTGCCAAACAGGCCGCCGAGGAAGTTAGTGCTCTAACGCCGGACAAGCCGCGCTTCGTCGCGGGCGTGTTAGGGCCAACTAATCGTACCTCATCCATGTCCCCGGATGTGAATGATCCCGGCTTCCGTAACATCACTTTCGATGATCTGGTTGAGGCATACAGCGAAGCTACGCAAGGCTTAATCGATGGCGGCGCCGATATTATCCTGATCGAAACGGTGTTCGACACCTTGAATGCCAAGGCAGCAATTTTTGCGGTCGAGCAAACCTTCGACAAACTCGGCTACAAGCTACCGGTAATGATCTCCGGTACGATTACCGACGCCTCCGGTCGGACGCTTTCGGGCCAAACCGCAGCCGCATTCTGGTATTCCTTGAAGCACGTGCAGCCGATCTCAATTGGCTTCAACTGCGCGCTGGGCGCCCAGGAATTGCGCCAGTACATCGAAGAACTGTCCAACATAGCCGACACCTACGTCTCTGCCCACCCGAACGCCGGTTTACCAAACGAATTCGGCGAATACGACGAAACACCGGAGCAAATGGCCGCCGAATTGGCCGACTGGGCCGCGAGCGGCTATTTGAACATCATCGGCGGCTGTTGCGGCACCTCGCCGGACACCATCCGCGCCATCGTCGCTTCGCTAGAAAAGTATCCGCCGCGCCCGATTCCTGAGCTAGAAAAACGCTGCCACCTGGCCGGCCTGGAAGCCATGAGCATCGGTCCGGAAACCTTATTCGTTAACGTCGGCGAGCGCACTAATGTCACCGGCTCCGCAGTGTTCAAAAAAATGATCATTGAAGAGCGTTACGAAGAAGCCTTGGAGGTTGCCAAGCAGCAGGTCGAAAACGGCGCGCAGATTATCGACATCAACATGGACGAAGGCATGCTGGATTCGAAAGCCGCGATGGTGCGCTTTTTGAACCTGCTGGCAGCCGAGCCGGACATTGCCAAAGTGCCGATTATGCTGGATTCCTCGAAATGGGACATTCTGGAAGCCGGCCTAAAATGCATCCAGGGCAAGGGCGTGGTTAACTCTATTTCCATCAAGGAAGGCGAGGAAGCATTTATCAAACATGCCAAACTGGTGCGCCGCTACGGTGCCGCCGTCATCGTGATGGCGTTTGATGAGCAAGGCCAGGCCGACACGATGGCCCGCAAGGTGGAAATCTGCAGCCGCGCCTATAAAATCCTGACCGAGCAAATCGGCTTCCCGCCGGAAGACATCATCTTCGACCCGAATATTTTCGCAGTTGCCACCGGCATCGAAGAACACAACAATTATGGCGTCGATTTCATCGAAGCCACTCGCACTATCAAGCAGACCTTGCCGCACACCTTAATTTCCGGCGGCGTCTCCAATGTGTCGTTCTCATTCCGCGGCAACAACCCGGTGCGCGAAGCGATTCACGCGGTGTTCCTCTATCACGCAGTGCATGCCGGCATGGATATGGGTATTGTCAACGCCGGACAGTTGGCGATTTACGCGGACATTCCCGACGAGTTGCGTAACGCAGTCGAAGACGTGATTCTGAACCGCACGCCGGAAGGTACTGAAAATCTCTTGGCAATCGCCGAGAAGTATCGCGGCAGTGGCCAGGCAGCCAAGGTGGAAACCCTGGAATGGCGTGACTGGCCGGTCACTAAACGCCTGGAACATGCGTTAGTGAAGGGCATCGCCGATTACATCGAAGAAGATACCGAAGCCGCCCGACTGGAAGCCGAAAAGCCGCTGCATGTCATCGAAGGCCCGTTGATGGACGGCATGAACGTGGTCGGCGACTTGTTCGGCGAAGGCAAAATGTTCCTGCCGCAAGTGGTCAAATCCGCGCGGGTAATGAAAAAAGCGGTGGCGTATTTAATGCCGTTCATGGATGCAGAGATAGACGGTAGCGAGCGGCAAACCAACGGCAAGGTGCTGATGGCCACCGTTAAAGGCGACGTGCACGACATCGGCAAAAACATCGTCGGCGTGGTCTTGCAATGCAACAATTATGAAGTCATCGACTTGGGCGTGATGGTGCCGGCCGAGACTATTTTGAAAACCGCCCGCGAGCAAAATGTCGACGTGATCGGCCTGAGCGGTTTGATCACGCCGTCGCTGGATGAAATGGTGCATGTCGCTAAGGAAATGCAACGCCAAGGGTTCACGATTCCGTTGATGATAGGTGGCGCGACTACCTCTCGTGCGCACACCGCGGTAAAAATCGAACCGCATTATCAGTCGCCTACGCTCTATGTCACGGATGCGTCGCGTAGCGTTGGCGTGGTCAGCTCTCTGCTCAGTGATGATTTAAAAGCCGATTTCGTGGAAAAAACCCGCGCCGAATACGCCGTGGTGCGTGAGCGACACAAAGGCCGGCAGGCTAAAAATCCGCAGCATAATCTGGAAAAAGCCCGGCTCAATAAATTTGATTATGCGAATCAGCAGCCAGTTAAGCCTAAGTTCCTCGGCACCAAAGTCATCGATAATTTTCCGCTGGATACACTGGTTTGGTATATCGACTGGACACCTTTCTTCCAAACCTGGGAATTGTCCGGCAGCTATCCGGCGATTCTTAGCGATCATGTGGTTGGGGTCGAGGCAAGCAAGTTGTTCGAAGATGCCCAGGATATGTTGAAACACATCATCCGCGAGCAATGGCTGACGGCCAAAGCCGTGATCGGTTTCTTCCCCGCCAATAGCGACGGCGACGACATCCTGCTGTATACCGACGACAGCCGCAGTCAGCAACGCGAAACGCTGCATCACTTGCGCCAGCAAAACGTCAAGGCACCCGGCCGACCCAACTATTGTCTGTCGGATTTCATCGCGCCGATTGGTAGCGGGATTGCTGACTATTTAGGCGGTTTTGCGGTGACGTCCGGTATCGGCATCGAAACCAAACTGGCCGAATTCGAAAAAGATCATGACGACTACAGCTCAATCATGCTGAAAGCGTTAGCTGACCGTTTGGCCGAAGCCTTTGCAGAATACATGCACCAAACTGTGCGCCGTGATTACTGGGGCTATGCTGAAGATGAACAACACGACAACCACGCCTTGATCGAGGAAGCTTACCAGGGTATTCGTCCGGCCCCCGGCTATCCTGCCTGCCCGGATCACACCGAAAAAGCCAAGTTGTTCGAGTTGCTGAACGTCACCGAAAACACCACCATTGAACTCACCGAAAACTTTGCGATGTATCCGACTGCGGCGGTCAGCGGCTGGTATTTCTCGCACCCGGACTCGCAGTATTTCAACGTCGGCAAGATCGATCAGGATCAGTTGGAGGACTATGCGCGGCGCAAAGGCCTAAAGTTGGAAGTGGCAGAGCGTTGGTTGGCGGCGCATTTGAATCACTGATCTAAGCAATAATATGGCGGACCTTATCCTGTTCGGCACCGAAGGCTGTCACTTGTGCGAAGAAGCTGGGGCACTGTTGCTCGCCGTCGGGCTGGATTTTTTAAGCCAGGACATTATGGCTAGCGAGCAATGGCAGGCCGAATACGGCCTGTTGATCCCGGTATTGCAGCACGCGCCAAGCCAAAGCCAGCTGAATTGGCCGTTCGATAGCATGCAAATTCAAAGTTTTATAGCTGAAATAACCCCATAAAATTGAGTTCCCCACCAGGAAGTTCATACCAACCGCTCTCTAACGCCTTCGCTTTACATTTTTTCTAAAGTTTTCAGCTTTCTGTTCGATAACCCGGTAACACCTAACGGCGTTGCCGGTTGGCAGCGCTTCCCTAAATCAACCTAACGGGGCCACGCCATGCTCGATTCAGTCTCTTCTATCGCCGGACTGGCGACGCAAATGTCCACCCAAAAAACCTCTCAGCAGGTCGGAGTAGCTGTATTGGCTAAAGCCAAGGAAATGCAGGAACAGCAAGGGCAGAATGCCTTGAAATTGCTGGAGTCGGCCAGCGTATCGGCTAACGGGATCGATGTACGGGTGTGAAAGGCGCAAGATTGGTGGAATTAGCCGCCTTGCTTGTCTTGCATCGCCAGTGCCGCCTGATATAGCGTCTTTTTACGCTGGCCGGTAAGCTCTGCCGCCAGCGCAGCGGCGGTTTTGGTGGAGCATTCTGTTAGTAAGATGCCCAAAATCCGCCGCTGTTCCTCGTTTAATTCATCATCCTGTTCGCCCGGTTCGTGACCGGCTACTAATACCACGAACTCACCCTTACGCATGTTTTCGTCGGTTTGTACTTTCTCCAGTACTTTGGCTAATTCATCACCGACTATGGTTTCATGCAATTTCGTGATCTCTCGGGCTACGACAATTTGGTGATCAGCCGGAAATACCGTCAACATATCTTCCAACGCAGCCTGAATACGATGGCTGGATTCGTAAAAGGCCCAAGTGGAAACATCGGCCAGTTTACTTTCAAAAAAGCTGCGCCGAGCCGAGCCGGTGCGCGGCAAAAAACCTTCGAAACTGAAACGACTGGTCGGTAATCCTGCCACCGACAAAGCAGCTATCAGCGCGCAAGCGCCCGGTATTGGACACACATCCACACCTTGCTGCCTAGCCAATTTGACCAGCGGAAAACCGGGGTCGCTGATCATCGGTGTGCCGGCATCGGACACCAAGGCCACGGACTGACCACTGCGAATTTTATCTACCAAGCCTTGCGAAGCGTGCTCTTCGTTGTGTTGATGCAGCGACTGCAGCGGCTTATTGATACCGTAATGTTGCAGCAGCATCTTGACGTGGCGGGTATCTTCGGCAGCAATCAAATCCACTTGCTTTAATACGTCCACCGCCCGGAAGCTGAAATCGGCCAGATTACCTATTGGCGTGGCAACCACGTATAATTTTCCGTACATTTATTCTTCAGGCCCCTGTGCTATGTCTGTTCGCAAATTTGCCGCCATTATGCCGCGTCGTGTTCTAAACCGCTGGTTTTTCGGCCTGTTGTTACTGGCTGCGTGCAGCGAACAACCGGTCAAAAATAAGACCCAATTGGAAGTTCGTCCGCAGACCAGCGCCCGGAAAGCCAAATCCGTTGAACCGCCGCGCAGCTATCGAATGGCCGACAATCAAAGCAGTCTCTATCTACTGGATGCCGACACCCGCCTGCAAGCCGGCGACAGCCAAGCCGCGCAAAAAGCCCTGGATAAGATCAACCCCGAACAGTTATCACCGGAGCTGTTCAGCAAATTCAAATTGCTTCAAGCCCAAGTGGCGTTGAGTATGGGCGATGCGGAGCAAGCCTTGAAAAAGCTGGAGGGTGTGCGGCCTGCCATATTGACCGATGCCGATCAAATTGCTTATTACCAATCCATGGCCTTCGTACACGCTTTGCTGGGTGATGTATTGCCCAGCGTCAGAGCGCGTCTTAAACTAGGCCGTTTGCTACAAAAACCCGAGCAGCAAAAACAAAACATTGTCGCCATCCTGGATGCGCTCAGTGTGTTGCCGCTGGAAACGCTAAGCGGCCCGTCGCCCATCGTCGACGAATTGAGTGGCTGGATGGCGTTGGCTAAAATTCTTAAACAACGCAACGTGTCTGGTTTCGACACAGCCGGACAAATCCAGCAATGGCGGCAAATGTTTCCCGGTCATCCGGCCAACGCCGATTATCTGCAAGCCTATCTGAACCCGCCCCCCATCGATCAGCAGGCAGCTCAAGAACCGGAACAGCCGGCGCAACCGCCTGCTCCGGGAGCAAGCATTGCCGTGTTGTTGCCCAACTCCGGTTCTTACGCCAGTGCGGCTAAAGCCATCAAGGAAGGATTAACAGTAGCCCATCGCTTGGCCGCCAGCGCCGCACCGCAGATGCCGTTAAAGTATTACGACAGCGACAAAGACGATATTGCCAACGTTTACCGACTGGCGGTTAGCGAGGGTGCTAAACAGGTGATAGGGCCATTGGTGAAAGAGCAAATTCAAAGTTTGGCGCAATCTACCGAATTGACCGTGCCGGTGCTGGCGCTGAATCATGTGGAAAACCTGAACAAAAACAATCTATATCAGTTTGGCCTTAGCCCCATCGACGACGCTGAGCAGCTGGTGTTAAAGGCCAAGCGCGACGGGCAACAAAACGCCGTGTTGCTGACGCCGGAGACAACACAAGGTCAGCGCGTACGCCATTATCTGATGTCGGCTTGGCAAGCTGCCGGCGGCGCGGTGGTTGGGATGCAAAGTTACGATCCGAAGCAACACGATTTTGCAGCGATCGTGAAAGCCTTACTTGGTCCCAGCGTTGGCGTGAATGGTCAGAAACAGGCACTGGCTCTGTTTGTGAGCGTCAGTCCGGAATTGGCTAGAGAGCTTGCGCCGCAGCTAAAATATTCGCAAAGTAGCGAATTGGCGGTGTATGCGATGCCCAACATCTACAGTGGCAGGCAAAACCCGGTGCGCGATAGCGAATTGGGCAAGATTAATTTCTGCGATCTACCTTGGGTGTTCGCCGATAACTTCACCGGCCCGTTAAGCCAACAGGCTGTGCAGAGTACCTGGCAAGGTCTGACCGATAGTCAGATTAAGCTGGTGGCTTTGGGCATAGATGCCTATAACATTATCGGCCAATTACCGCAGTTGGCCGGCACACCTTATGCTGGAGCGACAGGTCGTTTGTCTGTAAACAACGAGAATCGCATCGCCCGTAAGTTAGTCTGTGCCCAGTTTAGAAGCGGCGTGCCCGTAGCTTCAGGTTTTGTCGAGTAGTATGTTATTCGGCAAAGCCAAGCCGGCGCATCTGCAGAAGGGCGATAGTGCGGAGCAACAGGCCTTAGCCTACCTAACAGAGCAAGGCTTGCAACTAGTCTGTAGCAACTTCCGCTGCAAAATGGGCGAGCTGGACTTGGTGATGAGAGACAGCGGGGCGCTAGTGATTATTGAAGTGCGCTTTCGCAAATCCGCACAATTCGGCGGTGCTTTAGCCAGCATCACTCGGCAAAAACAGGCGCGCATCATCGCCGCCACCCAACACTATGTCATAATCAACCACCTTAACCATGCCTCGATTCGCTTCGATGTGGTTGCTGTATCCGGCGACAATCAGCTGGAATGGATCAAAAACGCTTTTCAAACCTGAGACCTATGAGTTTACAAGATCGCATCATCGCCCATTTTTCCGACAGTATTCAAACCAAACAGGACGCCATGGCCAGCCTGTGCGAGCTAATTGAGTTTGCGTCGCAAAAAATCGTCGAGGCCTTAGTAAACGATAAGAAGGTCTTGACCTGCGGTAATGGCGGTTCGGCGGGGGATGCGCAGCATTTTTCTTCAGAAATGCTAAACAGGTTCGAACGGGAACGCCCCGCTCTGCCGGCAATTGCTTTGAGTACCGACACCTCGACCATTACTTCTATTGCCAACGACTATCACTACGACGAAATCTTTGCAAAGCAGTTGCGCGCACTTGGGCAGGCTGGCGACATCTTGCTGGTTTACACCAGCAGCGGTAACTCCGGCAATATCATCAAGGCGGTAAAAGTGGCGCATGACCGCGATATGACGGTGATCGCGCTAAGTGGCAAGGACGGCGGCGTGCTGGCTGGCGCGTTAAACGAAGCCGACATCGAAATCCGCGTACCGTCTTACTCCACGGCCCGCATTCAGGAAGTGCATTTGTTGATCTCGCATTGTCTATGCGATTTGATCGATCACCAGCTATTTGGCGGCTAAGGCCGGCACCCGTTATGTTTCATCGGTAAACGGGCGCTTCTATCTTTAAAACAAACTATCGATGTCGTGCGCCTTTAGTCCCCAACTAAAAAGACCAGAAAGTCGTTTATTACCTTGTCTGATCCGCGGCAAAATAATCCCTATCCAATGCGTTAGCAGGTGATAACCTAATTCGGGATTATTATCTAAAGACTGTTTAAGCTTTACCTCATCGATTACGGCCAAGCTGCATTCCGTAACAGTTTTGACTGTAGCGCTGTGCGGTTCGTCATCGAAAAAGCAGGAGCGAGCAAACTCGTCGCCATCGAATAACTCACATAGGCCGGATAGCATTTGTTGGTTTTCGGAAAGTACCACGCGGGTACAGACCGAAACTTGTCCAGTTAAGATCACATAGATTTTTTTACCTCTGTCACCCTCTAAAAATACCACCTGATTAGCATCGTAGTATTGTTCATACCAATAGTCTCTTTCCAAAAACTCGGGGTGTTCCAGCAGCGACTTTAATGTATAGAGTGAAACAGATTCAGGCATATAGTTGATTGCTATTAAAGATTGAAAAACGCTTGCGCTTATAACTACTTACCTGACGTAATGTAGTTTTTGCCCCAACATTTCGGCAGTTACCAACACAACCCCGCCTTCGCTAACATAAAATCTGTTTTTATCGTCTTCAATATTCTCGCCAATCACCGTGCCCGCCGGCACCTCGCAGCCTTTCTCGACGATGGCTTTGATGATGCGGCAATTTTCGCCTATCCAGACTTGCGGTAACAGGATACTGTCTTTGATAAACGATGATTCATTTACCGTAACATTGGAGAACACCATGGAATGTTTGATGGTCGCGCCGGAAATAATAGAGCCGCCCGCAATCATCGAATCCACGGCCAGACCGCGTCGACCGTTATCATCAAAGACAAATTTAGCCGGCGGCGTTTGCTCCTGATAGGTCCATATCGGCCAGGCCGTATCGTATAAATTTAAATCCGGCTCGACGCCGATCAATTCTAAATTGGACGCCCAATAAGCGTCTATTGTGCCGACATCGCGCCAATAACTTTGTTGACCGCTTTGTAAATCTAAAAACGGATAGGCATTAACAATATGATCGTTGATAACGGAGGGAATAATATCTTTGCCAAAATCGTTTGAAGAGTTTTCGTTGAGCGAGTCTTTAATTAATTGTTGCCATAAAAATTCGGCATTAAAAATATAAATACCCATTGAGGCCAAGGCGGTATCGGTTCGACCCGGCATGACAGGCGGATTTGCCGGTTTTTCGACAAACGCTCTGACTCGGCGCTCCGCGTCTACATCCATTACCCCAAAAGCAGATGCGTCTTTTAACGATACTTCCAGGCAACCTATGGTTAAGTCGGCATTTTTTTCGACGTGATCAATTAACATCGCCGAATAATCCATTTTATAAATATGATCCCCGGCCAGAATTAAAATATGATCGGGACGTCGGGCTCTGAGAATGTCGATATTCTGCAAGACGGCATCGGCAGTACCTTTGTACCAGGATGTCTCGTCAATGCGTTGTTGCGCCGGCATTATATCGACGTATTCGCCGAATTCGCCGCGCATGAATCCCCAGCCTTTTTGAATATGGCGAATCAACGAATCCGCCTTGTATTGCGTCATTACGCCGATTTTACGGATGCCGGAATTGACGCAATTGGATAACGGAAAATCGATAATACGAAACTTGCCGCCAAAAGGTACGGCGGGTTTGGCGCGCCAATCCGTCATATTCATTAGCCGGGAACCACGTCCGCCGGCAAGAATAAGAGCAATCGTATTTTTGGTTAATTGATGGATATTATGAGTAGGTGTGGGCACTGACATGGTTATATCTTCAGAAAAATAAACTGTAGGCCGAATATGTTTTTTAGGGCATATCAGGTTTTCCCAAGGTTTTTTCAAACCTCAAATTGCTGGCGAAAACTCAAAATACACGCATTTTTTCAAGCGAGGCAAATACGCTTGAGTCGTTAATATCCGGAGTGATATGTAATTCGATAATGCTTACCGCAGGAAACTCGACAAGGTGTTGCTCCGATGCCGCAGTACAACCTTGCGGATTGAAATTCCATTGTTGGCGGACGATTTCGACATAAGACTGTCCGTTATCCGGAGATACACGAACGAGGTATTCTTGTGTTCTGGCGACAGCCGATTCCAAAAAATCCAGTTGAATACTCATCACAGGCTGCGCCTGTTTAAACAGCAGTCGGATGGCTTGCTTTCCTGGCGTGCTCGCTCGCCAACCCAGGGTATAGCCGGGCAATAGAGCGGCTTCTATAGGATGCTGGCTATCCTCGGATGAGACTTCCACATCTGCAAGTTCCTCCAGATTCAGCTCGGGTGTCGTTAAATATGCTGTATCGAGCCGACTTTCACCGATGATTCGTTTTTGCATGGTTTACCTGGTTTGTGACTGCATTAAGCAGTCGAAATAATTGGAATTCGGTCTTGCTAGGTGCAATTGGTTTGATGAAACCTCTAAATCGAGAGAGAGGGTGCCGTTATTTGCTCTACAAGGATTGCAAAGCTGACATTGGTCTTCAGGGGGCTAAGTACTTTCCGCATGCCTCGGTCTGGCGACTGCCAAATGTTATAAATGCGAATTCGCCAAGTTTCGATAATGTTTGGTTAGGAACCTTGTCTTGAGACGAATCGCAGTAGAAAAATATGGGCACGTCCCTGTGCCCTAAGTACAGGGGAGGATTAACCTTTTAAGAAGCTGGCCATAATGCCGGCAGGGTCAATGCCTTGATGCGGGAATTGTTCCCACAGTCCACCGCAACCTTCTTTATGCGTCGCAATGTGCGCGTATTTTGGTGTGTAACCTCGCTCCAGCAACCAGGTGCCCATGCGGCTACCCAAACCGGTTTTGCGGTTGAATGATTCAACCACCAACACTTTCGGCGATTTGCCGAGCTTAGTCAGCATGTCTTCGTCGATGACATTCAATGTGGGTTTGTTGATCAAACCGACATCCACACCTTGTTGTTTTAAACGCTCAACCGCATCCAACGAGCGATACAAGGCTTCACCGAAGCTGACGATATAGCCCGCTGTACCTTCGCGAATGATTTCGTCTTTGCCGGGCACGAATTTGTAGTCGCCACCAAAGAACTCATTGCCGTCGCTACCCAAAATAGTCGGTACTTTGGAACGGGTGGAGAATACAAAACGCAAGCCAGGATCGAAGAAGATCGCATTAACGCAAGCTTTCATTTGCAGCGGATCAGCTGGGAAATACAGTTTAGTATCGTAGCCATCGCTCAAACCGTTATCGGCGAACATATTGTTCAAACCGAAATGGCAGGTGTTATCGGCCATATCATCGATCCCGGAATGGGAAAAATGGCTAAGCACGTTGGAGTTGTTTAACCGGGCCATGGTGATTTCAGACATCAGCATTTCTAAGAATGCGCTGAAGGTGCCGAAAATACCTTGTTTGTCCGCCGCCATACCAAAACCGGCGGCTGCGGAAAAGTTGCCCCGCTCCATAATGCCTGATGAGATAAACACTTCTGGGAAAGCTTTATGAATTTTGAACAAGCCGCAAGAGCCTTCCAAATCGCTGTCCACTACTCGGACTTTGGCAATCCGTTCTGCTTCAGTCAAACGTCCCAAGACTTCGACGCAGGCATCGCCAAACACGTTACGGTTGGCATCCCATTTGTCGCTGGAACCCAGGAATACCGCATCGTTTTTAGGCGCTTGCACGGTTCTTAAATGGTCCGCAGCAGCTTGTTGACCGTGCGATTCCAGATATTCCAGCGCGACTTTCACTGATACAACATCGTGGCCATGAGTAGAACCTTCCAGACCAACGATACCAGGGCACATCGGACGGTAGTTAATCACTGCAACCGGACCAGGGGTGTTGATAGCGGTGATGATGCGTTTGTACAAATCATCCAGGTCTTCGCCGTCGCCTTCCAGCACTGTCACGCCTTGACCGGCCAAGGTTTTGGCGGTGCTGCAACCTTTCAAATACTCGGATGGGTGGCCGGCGATGGTGACGTTGTTATCGTCGATGATCAGTTTGACGTTCAGGCCTTGCGCCACCGCCAGACGTGCAGCTTCGGCGTCGTTACCTTCTTGTTGCGAACCGTCGGAACCCAAGCAAAACAAGGTTTTATCGGGGTTGGCGATAGCCACGCCGTTAACATACGGCCACATGTGACCCAAACGACCGGAGCTGAACTTCACGCCAGGGGTAAAACCCAATTCGGGGTGACCCGGCAAATGCGAATGCGCGGCACGGTATTCCATCAGGCGTTCCGCCGGTAGATCGCCGTTTAGCGTTGACATCAGGTATTGCGTAGCGACCCGGTGGCCGGCTTCGTCAAAGAAAATCGGCACGAAATCATTGGAGCCGCGGAACAAGGCATCCATGATCATCACTTCCGGCACGGTATCGTATGGACCGCCAGTATGACCGCCCACGCCGCGCGCCGCGCCGGTTGAGGTGAAAAATACGATGGCATCGCGACAAAGCTGAATATTGGCTTTTAGGCTGGCACGTTG
Organism: Proteobacteria bacterium ST_bin11; assembly: GCA_002083615.1. GTDB lineage: Bacteria > Pseudomonadota > Gammaproteobacteria > Methylococcales > Methylomonadaceae > Methylomonas. Next base: position 94,854 of record MSXO01000022.1, read on the forward strand.
TGCATCGGTCAAAGTTGGGTTTTTTGGATCTAAGCTGATGCGCTGATAAGCGCCAAGATCGATTGGAAATTTGGACATAACTAATCTCATGGTGAGGACATTATTTTTGTAGACGCGCACTTAGTTATTACGCTGTCATTTTTAAACGCGGCATAAAACAAAGATAGTAATTAGCAACCGTTTAATATCCGTTGCTAAATAACTACAAGAACACTGCTTTTTATACAAGCAGTTGCTATTTGTAGTCATAAATTTAATTTTTTACGCCGTCACATCGAACCTTACACCCATTAAAACGGGCTTTGCAAGACTTATTAAATACCTACTAGTTTGGATCCGAATTAAGATGGATGGCCTGCCTAGCTGCGCCAAAAGCAATAGAATACGTTCCATGGAAAATCAATTAGTTATTCAAGATGTTTCCGGCTTTAAGAGGAAATACGAGCCGCAGAAAAATTATTTTTCACCACCGAGCGGTTTTACTGTGCAACTTAAGTAGATCATCCGGTGATGAAGGAGAGTCTTTGTCTAAGCGCGTTGCTTGGCGGAAATTGGAAAAAATAGCAAATCGCGACACTGTATTGACAAGAACGCGGCCTCGACTTAATTCTTTAAATCGACAATGCTAGGTCCGCTTCTGCGATTGAGTACGGAGGCTGCATCGACCGGTTTCCTGCTGCGGTGTTCGGATTTTGCAGTTGATGAAGTAAAGTGTTGGCACCAGTTGAATATTGCACAGAATCTGCAAAGCATCGGAAAACGGCGGGCCGTCGTCGCCGAGCCGGCGGGTTAGTTGTTTTTATCTGAAAGTTGGACTATGTTTCAGTACCTAAAGTAAAACGACTGGTTGACGCTAAATAGCAATACTAGGGCAACGGGACCAAACAGCTTGGCGACACTAGCAGCGGCCCGGAGTCTTGTTTTAAGGGGCTATGCGCCGTTGGCAGCATTTGTTGACCCGAACAGCATTCGGAAAGCTCGGAAGCGCTGTTGCAACGATCCTGGGTAAGCAGTCCGAAACTACTGAAGTGGCTTTATGATATTGATCATTAAAAACATCCCATCGATTACTCAAGAAAGCGAGTTGGGAGACTTTGTCGCCCCAGCCCTCAAGTTATGCCTGTTATTTCCCTTCAAGCTGGGCAATATTCTAAAAACCGACATTTTTTGTCTTAAAAACATGAAGACCAACGTTTTGTCGTTTCATGGGCGTATTTTTATTGACGATGAAAAGGCCGGGAAGCGCGTTATCGAAAAATTGCATGGCAAACGCTTCAAAAATAAAATCGTCGAGGTAAGAGAATATTTTATCCGTTCGCAGAAAAATGACAGGCGCTTGACACAACAACCGGTATCAACGGAGATACTTGAGAAACGCAAAGGGGAGCGCCGCTGCAATATTAAACACCAAGGAGACCAGGCGGCTTACACAAATGTATTCGATACCGAAAACGTCTATCAAATCAGCCGCAGATTGCGGAATGACTTTTATGATTACTAAAGGTCAAACCCACATCAGGGTTCAACTTGTCGAAACCAAGCCAAATGTTCACCACGCGAGTTAGGCTTTAAACAATACCGGACTGTTCAACTCGTTCACCTTGAAGCTTTCCCTCAAACCGATGCGCGATCCCCTGCATCACCAGAATTAACACTACTCCCGCCAAAATAAAGCCAATTTGCTGCAATGACGTTTTTATGTCGGTTTTTTGATGCAAGGAGGGAATCAAGTCGGCCACTGCAATATAGATAAAACTGGAAGCCGCCAGAGTTAAAAAGTAAGGCAAGATATGGTGCAAGTCGCCCAAGCTAAAATAAGCTAACACGCCGCCCACCACGGTACTCAAACTAGCCAGAATATTGTAGAACAAGGCTTCCCCGCGCTTATAACCACTGTGCAAGAGGATGGCGAAGTCTCCGACTTCTTGGGGAATTTCGTGCGCGGCCACTGCCAGACTAGTGACGATACCTAATTGCACGTCAGTTAAAAACGCCGCGCCTATCAACACACCATCGACAAAGTTATGGATGCTGTCGCCAAGGATGATAAACATGCCAGCCGGGCGATGACCGCTTGCGGGGCTTGGATGATGGTGTTCGTGGCCGTGCTGTTCGTGGTGCGATTCTTCGCCATGGGCTTCGCAAGCATGGGAATGGCAGTGCCGCCAAATCAGCAGTTTTTCCAACCCAAAAAACAGCAGGATACCGGCTAAAATCGTAGCCGATAAGTTGGGCATGTCTTGAACCGGCACGTCTTGAAACGCATGCGGGATCAGGCCGCAAAAGGCGCCGGTCAATAAAGCCCCAATCGCAAAGCTGATGCCGTGCGGCAACACCTGATTTTGCTTATGTTCTGGTAGTAATAAAAATACCGCAGCAGCCAGTACACTTAGCACGCCACCCAGGGCGGTAAACAGGATAATCGACAGCAATACAGTCAAATCAGTCTCTCCAGATCAGGCTGGCCATACGGCCAGTAGTCGCGCCGTCGCGGCGGTACGAGTAAAAACGTTGTGCGTCGGCGACGGTGCAGAGGCCGCCGCCATAGACTTGTTCCACGCCCAATTCCGCCAGTTTAATTCGTGCCAAGCGGTAAATATCGGCTAGCCATTTGCCCGGCTGTTTGGCTCGAAACGCCACAGCGGAAATTGGGTTGTCTTTAATAAAAGCGTCCCGTACCTCATCACCTACTTCAAAATGTTCCGGGCCTATCGCCGGTCCCAACCAGACGTGCACATCCTGGCAACTCATGGCATAAAGGGTTTCGGCGATAATGCCGGCCTGCAAGCCCCGCCATCCCGCATGCGCGGCAGCTACCACTTCACCGTCGTCGCCACAGAACAGCACAGGCAAACAATCGGCAGTCAATACGGCGCACACGGTGCCGGCTTGATCGGCAAAGCTGGCATCAGCCTCTGCCAAGCTGCTGGTCTCATCGGCATTCACTACCCTTACGCCATGCACCTGTTGCAACCAAACCGGTTCGGACGGCAGTTGCAGCATGTCCTTGATGATGTAGCGGTTGGTTTTAACGTGCTGCGGGTCGTCGTTAACGTGGCTGGCCGGATTCAAACTGGCATAGGCGCCGGTACTGACGCCACCGGTGCGCAAGGTGACGGCGGCGTGCACATGCGGCGGCAAGGGCCAATCAGGCTTGATCCAATTCATTTTCGGCCAGTAATTTCAATAGGTTTTGCATGTCTTCGGGAATAGCTTGCTCCCATTCGCAATACTCGCCGGTTTCCGGATGTTCTAAACCCAATTTGGCGGCATGTAGGGCCTGACGTTTGAAATTGCGCAAAGCTTCGGCCAAGGCGGGACTGCAATCGGCAGGCATCTGAAAGCGACCACCGTAGACTTGATCGCCGACCAGCGGATAATTGATGTGCGTCATATGCACTCTGATTTGATGGGTGCGACCGGTTTCCAGCTTTACGCGGATCAAAGTATGCCGTTTAAAGCGTTGCTCCAGGCGGTAATGGGTAATCGCTTCCTTACCACCGCGACGCACCACGGCATTGCGTTTGCGGTCCACCGGATGGCGACCGATCGGTTCGTCGACGGTGCCGCCGGCAGTCATCCAGCCTTTTACCAGCGCCAGATATTCGCGATGGATGCTGCGCTCCTGCAGCTGCTCGACTAAGCTATTGTGGGCTTGGAGGGTTTTGGCGATCATCAGCAGGCCACTGGTATCTTTGTCGATGCGGTGCACGATTCCGGCGCGCGGTAGCGTATCCAGGCTGGGGGCGTGATTCAGTAAGGCATTGACTAGGGTGCCGTCCCAGTTACCGACTGCCGGATGCACCACCAAACCGGCTGGTTTATTGACGATTAGTAAGGCATCGTCTTCGTAAACGATGTCGAGCGGGATTTCCTGCGGTGCGTATTCGATCACACGCTCGGCTTCTGCATCCAGCTCGATTTCCTCCCCGCCATCCAGTTTCTCGCGGCCTTTCATGATCTCGCCATCTACCAACACTCGCCCGGTTTTGATCCAGGTTTGCAGTTTGCTGCGCGAATAATCCGGGAACACTTCGGCCAGACACTGGTCCAGTCGCATACCCGCCAGTTCCTCGGGAACCCTTGCCGTCAATATCGTCATAGTCGTTTTTAAGTTATACTCGCGGCCAGAACGCCGCCAAAAGCTGCAAAAAACCCGCAATATTACAACGTGTTGATAAACGTATGCGATTAGTTTTAGTAAAAACCGTTTTTATCGCCAGTCTGGCTTGGATGCTGCAAGGCTGCGAAACCCTGGATGCCTTCATGAGCAAGGATTCTTCGGCCAGCAAGGAGGAAGAATATGCCGGCTGGGACGACAAGATGTTCCATGAAAAAGCCAAGGAAGCGCTGGATAATAAAAACTATCAAAAAGCTGTCACCCTTTACGAAGCGCTAGAGTCGCGTTACCCCTTCGGCGACTACGCCGCGCAGGCTCAGTTAAACGTCGCCTTTGCTTATTACAAAAATGACGATCCGGAAGCGGCGTTGGCGGCGGCTGATCGGTTCATCAAAATTCACCCGCGCAATCCTAGTGTCGATTATGCTTATTATTTGAAAGGTCTGATCAATTACAACCGCGGCATCGGCTTTATTGACCGTTTCCTGCCCACCGATTCCTCTCAGCGCGACCCTGGCCCGGCAAAAGATTCTTTCGACAATTTTCAGGAGCTGATCCGCCGCTATCCCAACAGCCAATATGTTGCAGACGCAAAACAGCGGATGATTGCGCTACGCAACAACATGGCGATGTACGAAGTCCATGTCGCAGACTTTTATATGCGACGCAAAGCCTATGTAGCGGCCATAAATCGTGCCAATTACATTATCAAAGAATACCAACGCACGCCCGCCATACCGTTTGCCTTACAAATTATGCAGGATGGTTATCGGCAACTGGGTATGGACGAATTGGCTGCCGACGCCGAACGGATTTACACCTTGAATTACCCGGCTGGCGCACCGCAAGCCAATTACAAGGATGAAGGCGCCATTCAAAAAGTCTGGGATGCCATGGGTCTGGATAAATAAACGCTTGAGTGGTTCGACTGATTTGCGGTTGGTTGGTCTGAGCTGGCTGCTATTGCACGCTGGCTGCCCCAACGCAGCGGAACCGCTGTTTCAAAACCGTTTTTTCCCGCTGTCGCAAAACACCGAGCTGGTTTGCGCCACCAGCCAACAAAACTTTACCCGCACCGCCGCACTAGCCGACATCATCCGTTTTTATGAAGCGGGCCACCCGGACTTGCGCAAACAGGCAGTGGCCGTGTTGACGGACCATAAAAGCCAGGACCATCTGGATGACCTAGCCGATTACCGAGAAGACTGCGCCAGTAATGTCGCGGGTGAGCTATGCGTGCTGGAAAAATATTGGGGCGACCCCGAAGCCGCAACGCGTGCGCTTGCCTTGTTCTACGACACCAAAACCGTCATCAAACACAGCGATGACTACCGCTACGAGGTGAAACGCTTCAATGTCGATCATTTGCGCTTGTTCGAAAAAGCTATTCGCAAAATACCGGCCTTTTTGCGGGAAAGCATCACTAAAGCCAAACCGGTAGACAATCTGGAGCGGGAAATTGCCGACAAACCGACAGTGATGCAGGAGCTGATTCGCGATGCGTTTCAGGAAGACTATAAAAACAGCGTCTGGCAGGATCACACTCACCCGTTGACGCTGATTCCCGGCATCGGCTTTCGTTCGCAAACTGTCGCGCAGGTGTTCAGCGGCCAGAATCTGATCGTGTTTACCGTCAAGGCGTTTGATAAAGGCAAGGAAGGCGGCACGTATCGAGACATCGGCGTGCAGTATCTGGTGGATTTCAGATTGCCTATCGTCGTGCATGAAATCGCCCATACTATCGACAACTTTCATTTCTGGAACGGTCAAGACGATCTGTATTTTTTTTATAAATACCACAAGATTTCCAACGACGAAGAGATCATGAAAATTATTGCGGAAGCCAAATTAGCTTTGTGGCCATCGAAATGGTTCGAAGCCTTCGAGTATTTGGGCGAAGTCAACGACGGCCGCTACGACGGCAATACCCAGGAAAAGCTCGCCGAGTTAGTAGCACAATATATTTTGATCCCGGAACGTCTACTGCAAAGCGCGCCAGCCGCCTACAAATGGCTACGCGAAGACATTTTTCGGGGTATCGAATATCAAGGTTACGACCGCTGCCAAGTGCCGCTAACCGCACCGCTCAGCTGGTGGCAATATGCTACCGGGAAGATGCTGGGTCACTAACGCTTTGTGCTATGCTCCGCGCATTTCAACCTTGCTAAACTGCTGTCTGTCCATGAAAAAACCGCCAACTTTATCGCTGCAAGAACAACTGCTTAAATCCGGCCTGAGCAACGACGCCAAGCTTAAACAAGTCAAAGCCGAAAAACGCAAACAAACCAAGCTCGAGCGCAATAACGGCGTCGAGATTGTCGACGAGGTCAAACTCAATGCCGAGCAACTGCGCCAACAACAGGTGGAACGCGACCGCGAATTGAACCGGCAACGCAAGCTGGCCGAGGAACAAAAAGCCCTGGGCGCGCAAATCAAACAAATCGTCGAAATGAATCGAATCGCCCAGGACCCTAATGGCTTGGCTTATAACTTTACCGACGAGCACAAAGTTAAAACCATATACGTGGCAGACAAGGTACGCGAGGCATTGATTAATGGTCGGGCGGGTGTTGCCAGAGTGGATGGCCATTACGAAATCGTGCCGGCGGAAGTTGCCCGTAAAGTGCAGGCGCGGGATGCGGGTATTATTGTGGTGTTGAATGAAGCCACACAGGATGTCGCAGCCGCTGACGATCCGTACGCAGAGTTTCAAATTCCGGACGATTTGATGTGGTAATGCGCTAAACCTTGCGAAAAATCAAATCCCAAACGCCATGACCCAAGCCCAGGCCCCGATTTTCGAACTTGGTTAAGGGCCTGTAAGTTGGGCGCTCGCAAAAGTCGTTAGTCAGGCTGCTGTTTTCCAAGCCAACGCCCTCAGATAAAATCCCCAGCATGTCCTTGGCATAGTGTTCCCAATCGGTGGCTGCGTGAAAATAGCCACCGGCCACTAACTTCTGGTTCAGCAATTCCACAAAACTGGGACGAACGATGCGACGTTTGTGATGACGGCGCTTTTGCCAGGGATCGGGGAAAAACAGATGCACGCCGGCCAAGCTATGATCGGTGATTTTTTGCTCCAGAATCTCGATGGCGTCGTGGTGATAAATCCGCACGTTGTTAATGCCGCGCTGCTCCAGCAACATCATCAAATGGCCGACGCCGGGTCGATGCACTTCGATGCCTAAATAATTCAAATCCGGATTGTCTGCCGCCATTGCCGCCAGGCTGTCGCCGTTGCCGAAACCGATCTCTACAATCAAGGGCGCTTGCCGCCCAAAGGCTTGTTCGGCATCAAAACTGGCTTGCGGTGATAGACAATACTTATCCCAATGGCTTTCCAGTGCCTGCTTTTGGCCTGCAGTCGCGCGGCCTTGGCGGCGGATGAAGCTTTTGATTCGGGTGGGGTCGATTTTTTGGAGTGAGGTCATGGGAGAATGGAAAATAATGATCCAAAAGGAACCATTAATAAATCATGGACGGGCTGAAATTATAACTGTATCGGTTTTACCGAAAAGCTTAGTTCGTATTCCATCAAATCTACATTCGGTACTTGGGTTACGGCATACCTTAGTTTCATGGGAATTTCGGCAGCTACAATAATTCCTTTCACAGTTTTATCCGCTGAGAGATGTTTTTTTACCCAGCCCATATATCTGAGAATCTGCCCTAAACAGGAATCTGGGCCACGACCAAGTTTCAATTCAAAAACAACAAAACTACCGTATTCATCGACAGCAAGAATATCTATCGGGCCTACGTCGGTTTGAAACTCAACCCCATCTCGACCGTCATTACTGATATATAGAGATAATTTTGATCCAAATAATGCTGACTTTGAGATGTTCTTGGCCAAATAATCACGTAGATGGCTTTCAAGTGCAAATAGAGAAGTATCCGGCGCAATTTCCCCTTCGCTTAAATTAAACATTTCTTCATTGCCGAAAATTTGCCTGACGCCTAGGCGCCCGTCATCTTTTTCAAATATTTCCCAATAACCATGTTTAGTTGGATCATAAGGAGAAACTCTCCCTCTTCCAGTATTGAATAGAAAGTCATACGATCCGGTCCCATCAACAGGCCTGGGTTTTTTATTCTCAGAATAGTGAATTCGGGATGGATGATTTACAGAGCATGAAATAATTGAACAAGTCAATGAAGAATCGTTGATCTCACCATATTTATCTCTAACGTATTTTTTTATTTCAGAGTATGTGGCTTCCCGCTTAATACTTTCAATTGCTTCTTTAACCATTTCCCAAACACTTAATTGCGTTCCTGACACTTAATTTACTCCCAAAAAATGAATGGTTTACTTTAGCCAGTAGTTCGGATGATGCCGAGTGAAATCCGGGAATTCAGGATTATCAATCCCGAATTGCAGTCTTAAGCCGCTTGCCTACCGATTTGTTCATACGAAAGTCCCGGAAGATCGACGCGTTGCTTAGCATGTTCTAAGGTAATTCCGCAGACTTGCCCCTCCGCATCAATGTCTATCAATGTGTTGTCATCATAATCGCGGGTTTCCAAAATTTCGGCGTCGCGAAACTCGATATACAAGGTATCGGTGTCTTCAAAATATTTGATCTTCATGGGGTAAATGACCTATCAAAAAACGCGTTATGAATTGTTTCGCCGTCTTCCAAAAGTACGACACGCAAATATCGTCCTCCGGCTTCGTCAATCGCCGCCCACAGCCGTATTCTACCGTCCGGTTGAATCACTTGCTTTGTGGGTTGATTGATAACCCTTTCAATCCAAGTCAAATCGATGCCTCTTCGATCGGGTCGCTGGCGCATGCTTTCAAAATACTGGGTGAATTTCATGCGTAAAGATTAGATCCAATTATGTCAGATGTAATACTTGCCAGGGTCCATTTTAACCAGGCAATGCCGAAGATGAAGAGGTCCATCAATCGTGACTGATGCGACTCACTTTGCTCAGCTCGTCCTTACTTGGTTGAATATTTAACCGTCAACCTGCTCCAGTCTCGACTTCGCCGCCAATCCGAACGCCGAATCCAGCTCCTTCTCGACAATTCGTTGCAGCACCGATGAACTGGATTTTTCCAATAAACCAATGGCTCGCAGCCGCACCGAAGCATAGTGGGCGTTTAGTGCCGCCAATTCCGTCAGATAGCTGCCGGAATTGTTCAGTAGCTTGAGAATCACTTTTTCCGGGTCTTCGGTAAACAGATCGCGGACCAGTTCGCCGTATTATTCCTGCAAACGAATCAAGTCCCTGCGATCGAGTTTTTTCGGTTCGGTGGGATCGTCGCAGCAGGCCATTACCTTATGCTTATTGAATGTGATCGGATATAAGTTGCTGCAATTCGAACTCGCAACCACCGCATCCCGACGCGGCGCCGGTGATGCGGGAGATTCTTTCGGGATCGACGATACCCTCGGCTAGCAGGGCTTTGATTTGCTGCGTTGTGGTGCCGCTGCAATAGCAAAGCACGTCATTTTCGATGTCTGGCTTAATGGCATTCATAAGGAAATATTCTGAATGTTAGCTTCACTTCGTTGGGTTACGCCCTATCGGGCTAACCCAACCTACATCTGGATTTTATCGCTCTTACAAAAATAACCCATCAATCGGCGAAGACGCCGACGCAAAACGCTTGCGCGGCATGCGCCCAGCCAGGAAAGCTTCTCGACCGGCTTCTATGCCTTTTTTCATTGCCGACGCCATCAGCACCGGGTTTTTCGCAGCGGCGATTGCGGTGTTCATTAACACGCCGTCGCAGCCCAACTCCATTGCCATCGCTGCGTCGGAGGCAGTGCCGACGCCGGCATCGACCAGGATGGGCACCTTGGCATTTTCGACGATGGTCAGGATGTTATAGGGGTTGCGGATACCCAAGCCGGAACCGATCGGCGCGGCCAGCGGCATTACCGCCACGCAACCGATTTCTTCCAGACGCTTGGCGGCAATCGGGTCGTCGTTGGTGTAGACCATCACGTCGAAGCCTTCCTTAACCAGCAATTCCGCGGCGACATAGGTCTCGGCAACGTCTGGAAACAAAGTCAGCTGATCGGCCAACACTTCCAGCTTCACCAGTTTGTGGCCGCCTAACAATTCGCGCGCCAGACGGCAGGTGCGGACCGCATCGTCGGCCGTGTAGCAACCGGCGGTGTTGGGCAGGATGGTGTATTTATCCGGGGAAATTACGTCCAGCAAGCTGGGTTCGCCAGGGTTTTGGCCAATGTTGGTGCGGCGAATGGCGACAGTGATGATCTCGGCGCCGCTGGCTTCAGTGGCCAGGCGGGTTTCTTCCAGATCCTTGTATTTGCCAGAACCGACCAGCAGCCTTGAGCTATAGTTTTTGCCGGCCAGCGTAAAGTAGTCGGCTTGGCCGCCGCCGATGGCTTGCACGATTTCCAAACGGTCATCGTTTTGCAAGCGCTGGCTGGCGTGTTGAGTAAAGGGCAGGATTTCTTTGTTCAATTCCACAGCGATGCGTTTGCCGCTTAAGCCCAAATCGGCAATTACGTCGGCAACGGTGGCGTCCTCGCCATATTCGCGATTGTCGCCATTGACCTGTATTTTCATGCTTTAAACCTTGTGTGTTGTCGCGGCACGACGACGTTCTACGGCGCCGGCCAGTTGGTGTAACAATTCTGTGCTGTCTTCCCAGCACAAGCAGGCATCGGTAATGCTTTGTCCATAAGTCAAGGGTTTGCCTTCCTCGACATCCTGACGACCACCGACTAGATGGCTTTCCACCATCGCGCCGATGATCCGGTTGTCGCCGCCGCGGATCTGTCCCGCCACATCTTGGGCAACCAGCATTTGCCTTTCGTATTTTTTAGAACTGTTGGCGTGACTAAAATCGATCATGATATTCGGGCGCAGGCCCGCGCCGGCCAGGCCTTCGGCTACTTGCTCGACGCTGACTTCGTCGTAGTTAGGTCGATTGTTGCCGCCGCGCAGGATAATGTGCGCATCTTCGTTGCCGCGCGTCGAAAAAATCGCCGACCGGCCTTCCTTGGTCAAGGATAAAAAGTGATGGGGGCTCATCGCCGCGTTGATCGCGTCGATGGCAATTTTGATGCCGCCATCGGTGGCGTTTTTGAAACCGACGGGACAGGATAAACCGGACGCCAGTTCCCGATGTACCTGGCTCTCGGTAGTGCGGGCGCCGATGGCTCCCCAGGAAATCAAGTCGGAGACATATTGCGGTGTGATCAAATCCAGATATTCGGTAGCAGCGGGCACCCCCAGGTTATTCACATCCGACAATAATTGCCGGGCCATGCGCAGGCCCTTGTTGATGTTGAAGCTGGAATTGAGGTCGGGATCGTTGATTAGACCTTTCCAGCCTACGGTGGTCCTTGGTTTTTCGAAATAAACGCGCATTACGATCACCAGATCTTCTTGCAACTCGTCCATGATGAGTTTCAAGCGACCAGCGTATTCCACGGCAGCTGCCGTGTCATGGATCGAGCAGGGGCCGATAATCACCAGTAATCTATCGTCGGCACCGGTAAGAATGTTGTGAATCGCCTCCCTAGCATGCAGAATGGTGGCGGCCGCCTGCTCTGTCATCGGGATTTCTTCATGAACCTGAATCGGCGCCACCACTTCCTTGGTTTCACAAATTCTTAAATCATCGGTGTTATAGTTAGTTGGCATGACACTCAGCAATACGCTTTCAATAGAGGGATTAGTCGGCTATTTTAACCGTTTTGCCTGTCGGTGTTACAAACTAATGCCGAAACCGACCTGAGAAAACCCGGACATGACAGACGACAGACCCATTAAGCGCTGCCTGACGGTGTGCTTGGCGCAATCGTTCGAATTCGCGCAGTTGCGGGAAAAACTGCTTGATACTACCCGCGCGCAATTGTTCAGAAACGCCTTGGTCATCGATTACAAGAGCGGCTGCGCGATTGTGTTTTCCTACGGCGTCATGGTCTGCTGGAACCTCAACCTAGACGACCGGCGTTCTCTGCAGGATTTGCTGCTGGATTACGCGATCAAACCCGATGCCGAGCCGCAGGAAGATAACTTCAGCTATGAAGTGGGTTGCGAGCAAGACCGGTTTCAGCACGACCACCTGGAACTCCAGTCCGCCGATTTCAAAGTACTGTTGGCGCTATCGCACGCGATGGCGCAGTCGATCAAGCTGGCGGCTTTCGAAGGTCATGCTATCGACACGATACGCGCTACCAGCCATTTGCCGCAGTCGCTAGCGCGGGAAGGCAAGATCAAGCTGAATCGTAAAACCATGGCGATGATCCGCGGTCAATTGTTCTTGACCAAGAGCGACATCATCCTCAATTACGATTTGCTGGATACCCCGGAGTTTTTCTGGGAACACCCGGAATATCAACATATTTACTCGATGGCCGCTAATTACCTGGAAATTCAGCAGCGCACCGACGTTTTGTCAAAAAAGCTTGAGACAATACACGAGCTGTTGGAAATGCTGGCGGATGAACAAAAGCACCAGCACTCCTCGGCTTTGGAGTGGATCATTATCTGGCTGATTGCGGTGGAGATTGTCATGTCGATTTTGGATAAGCTTGTTTAGCAAGGCTGACTCTTGGCTTTGCAATGCGGCGCGCAGCTAGCCGCATGCGAAATTTGTCCAAGAAAATCAAGGGTTGACGATTCAGGCGACTGCCATGATAATCGGATCAGAGATTGAACTCGCTCACAATAATATTGGTAACTAGCTAAATCTCCGCTTGGTCTTCCCGTTGAGTCTGAGAAAGGAGTCGTATCACTAAATTTACTTTAAGGACAAATCATGAAAATACTTTCTATCTTGTTGGCGACGTTCTTGTACTCGGCCAGCGCCAACGCCGCTCTGCAATTTAATTTTTCTGGAAATTTCGTCAATTTCACGACGGGCACTTTTGAAGGACAATTAAACTTTGATGTCTTTTCACCGAAATCCAGTGAATTTAAGCCAGCGTTAGGCGGTGAGCAACCCGTTTTGAATTTAAGGTACTCTGTGAGCCCCGCTTTGTCGCTAATGGTTAAAGATGAGTTCGGTGTTGAAAAGCAGTTCAAAATTGACAACAATGCTCCAGTTGTGATTGATGTTATAGACGATTTGACAATCAGCGAAACTCAGATAACTGATCGGGGTTTTACCAACGACGATATCAAGCCCGGTACTTATGATTTTATGGGTCTCCGTATGGAATCATCTCCCCCTGGAGACGATTTGTCTTTCCAAAAATTTTCGGTTTTGGCTTTTTTCGATAAGAACTTACTCGACAGTACTGATCTTGAAAACCCTAACTTTCAAGGTGTGTTCGAACTACGTCCAAGTTATGTGGTTTTTGAAATCAACCGGGAGTTGGGCGATAGTGCGGATTTTCGTGGCGCCGGCAAGTTTACGGCTAGCGAGATCATCGACACCACGCCTGTTCCTTTGCCTGGCGCCGTATGGTTATTTGGTAGCGTTATCGCCGGGTTAGGTTACCGTATGCGCAAACAAGCTTAAATCCTCGATATCAGGATGAGTCAGTGCCTGCGCCAATCGTTGCCAGGCTGGCTCGTCTTTCGGTAAACCAAAACGCAGGCTAGCGGGTTCGTGAAACAAACGGGTCAGAATGCCCCGGTTGGCCAACAGCTCTTGCAGCTTAGACGCTTGTTGATTTTTCACCCATTGAAATAAAGTGCATCCCCCGCTGGGCGGCCAACCGCAGTCAGTCAATAGCCGTTCTAGCCTTTGGCCCTCAGATGCTAGCAATGCAGCGTTCGCAGCCTGCCAAGTGCGATCAGCTAAAGCCAGCGCCGCGATATAGCGACCGGGATGGCTAACAGTCCACGGCCCGAGTAACTCTGCGAGTCTCGCCAATAACGTCGGTTCGGCAATCACGAAGCCGCAGCGGATGCCTGCCAGGCCAAAAAACTTTCCGACAGAACGCAAGACAATTAAGCCTGGCTGTACCGGCGATGAGGACAGGCTGTAGTGATCCGGCAAGCCGTCCATAAATGCTTCGTCGATCAATAACCAACCGCCGCGTCGGCTAAGCTTTTCATGCCAACATAACAGCTGCGACCGAGTCCAAAGTCGACCTGTAGGATTATTCGGATTCACCAGAATAAGAACATCCAGCTCCTCCACTCGTTCATCAATCGCACTTTCTTCGAGTCTGATGATTTGATGACCGGCTTTTTGCCAACTGCCGGCATGTTCGGCATAGGCTGGATGCAGAACGCCGACTCGCGACTTTGCCCTCAGTAACGGCAGGCTTTGAATCGCCGCTTGCGAACCGGCCACAGTCAGCAACGAGTCATTTTGATAATACGCGCGGGCAGCAGAGAGTAACTCGTCATCATCTTCGGGTAAGCGTTGCCAGCAGGCGGCGGGGATGGGCGGCACTGGCCAGCCGTTGGGATTGATACCAGTCGACAAATCCAGCCAGTCGGGCAAAGGAATGCCATATTGGCTTGCGGCTTGCCGCAAGCGTCCGCCGTGTTCAAGCAATCGCGTCTCCCAAGCCAATGACGAGCAGCCATATTAATAGTGTACGCTGGATCAGCTTGCAGGCGCGAAAGATATCCCTGTCTTCAGGCAGTTGCCCACCGCCAAACCAGGGCTTTTGTTTCATTTGCCCCTGATAACAAGCGGGCCCGCCCAGTTGTAACATCAGGGCGCCGCCGCCTGCGGTCATTACCGGTCCGGCGTTGGGGCTGTCCAATAGACCAGCCTGGGTTCGCCAGGCGTTGATGGCTGCTGCGGTGTTGCCTAGCAAGGCATAACTCAAAGCCGTCAAGCGCGCCGGCAGCCAGTTCAGTACATCGTCGAAACGGGCAGCGGCCCAGCCGAAATGTAAATACCGTTGATTTTTGTAACCCCACATCGCATCCAGGGTGTTACTGAACCGGTAGAGCAAGGCGCCGAACGGTCCCAGTACGACAAACCAAAACAGCGGCGCAAATACCGCATCGGCACCGTTTTCCAGCACCGATTCGATGGTGGCTCGCCGCACATCGGCTTCGGTCATTGCTGCCGTTTGACGGCTAACGATTTTGCCAACCTGTTGCCGCGCTAACGATAAGTCGTTGCCCAACAAGGCCGCATGCACGGCCAATGCATGCTCCTGCAGGCTACGGGCAGCGATACAGAAATACAAAATTACTACATCGACCACGATTTGCAATGGCGTCCAAGCGGGCAATATCAGTAACAACAGGCAAGGCATTAAGGCCAGCAAAACCGCTACACTGCCGTAAATGCGTTGGCGAAAGGCCGTTTGTCGGCTGCTTGACAGGCGCTTTTCAACTACACCGGCCCATTTTCCAAACGCCACTAAGGGGTGATACGCATTGCGTGGCTCGCCCAGCCAGAGATCGATGGTGACGGCCAACAAAATGCTGAAGGTAAGAAGCATGGTTAATTCGGGCTAGCGCGCTACTTAAAAACTAGAAAGGCAGAAAGGGGCAACAAACTTGTTAGGTCCCTACCGGTGGGGAGATTTTCATCGCCCCACTGCATTGCGCGGACTGCTTAGATAGCAGTGCGGGTAGCTTTGGCAGCCAGCAAGGATTTTGCAAGACTGACCAGCGCGAAAATGACCACACCGTAGATCAAAGTAGAAGTCAGGTAAGCCGGGTAATACATGGCAACGCGTTCGACATATTGGCTAAACGAGCCGTTCGGATAACGGCCTGACAACCAGTAAAAGCTGCCGTTGGAAAACAGAAAGGCAATCGATGTAGCCACTGTCATAGCCATCAGGTGCTGTGCGGCTGTGCTTAGCGATAACACGGTAAATTTCCGGCACCATTTGCCGCCCAACCACATAGCCCCATAGGAACCGATCAGAAATACATAGGCTTTGGAGGCGCAAAAATCGCTGGTGCCGAGTTTGGTAATTGCTAAATAATCAATCAGCGCCGCTTCCATTAACAACAAGGCAAATAAATAGCGTCCACCTAGCCATAGGCCTGCGAAAAAAAACACCGCCAACGATGCGTCAGGCAGCGCGAATGGCGTGCCGAAATGGTGGAAGCGGGTAGCGGCCATCAACGCCATCAACGCGACCGCGCCGGGTTTGACAGCCAAGGTTTGATTCAGATTCATACAGGGGGTCTCCAGAAAGG
The DNA here is from genome assembly GCA_002083615.1 of Proteobacteria bacterium ST_bin11. GTDB lineage: Bacteria > Pseudomonadota > Gammaproteobacteria > Methylococcales > Methylomonadaceae > Methylomonas. The sequence goes on from MSXO01000022.1 coordinate 111,046, forward strand.
GTTTAGTAATTGTAATGGATCGAAAAATAGAAGTTTCGGCCGAAGCTGTTATAGGTGTTAACCGTTTGGTAACGTTTGTCGAGCATATTATTCAGTTTGGCGCTTAACATCCAATTTTTGTCGATACGATATGCGGTGCGTAAATCTGCGGTCACGAAACTGCCTAGCCGCACAGTGTTGGAGCTGTTGTCAAAACGCTCTCCTTGAGCCAACACGGAAGCGCCTAAGTCAAAGTCGCCGAACGAACGCGAGAGATCGTAGGGCAAGCTTTCCGTGACTCGGCGCGGCAGGCGCAAGTTGGTCTGTCTGTCCTTGGGTGTCATCAAACTCATGTTCAGCCTGTTGTTCCAGCCGAGAATCTGCGTACTTACCTCGGCTTCTAGCCCATCTATTTGCGCTTTACCGATATTTTTCGCCGTAAATGGTGTGCCGCTGAAGACGATCAAGTCTTCTATATTGGTGTGGTAAGCTCGTAACTCCCAGTTCACCCAATCGTGATGCCCGGCTAAACCGGCCTCGGAACTGGTAGATTTCTCCGGGCGTAAACCAGCGTTTCCGAAACCAGGGAAGTATAACTGGTTAAATGTCGGCGCCTTAAAGGCATTGCCAAAACTGGCGAAGGCACTCAAACCGTAATCCCAATTGAACCGCCAGCCGATATTGCCGGTGACACTGTCGCCGAAGGCTTGATTTTGGTCCCAGCGCAGCGAAGCATTGAGAAAATGCTTATCGAAAATTCGGCTGTGCAAATCGGTGAACACGCCAACATCATAGCGCGAAGTTTCGGCGTATCGGGTGGTGCTGTCGACTTCGTCGAAGCGGTAATCAGCGCCCACGGTCAATTGATGGTCCTTATCCAAGGCCAGTTCATTCAACCAAGTGGCGTTCCAGCGCGTGGTGTTAAATTGGCTGAAAAACAAACCGGAATGCCGAAACTGATCACCATCGTCAACACTCTGACCGACGCGTAACGTGGAGCGCCAGATGTCGTTAAAATTGGCGCTGGCGCTTGCGCCTAAAGTCTGGTTGATAAACGCCGTGGTGCTGCTAGTGACGTTGTCTATCTCAGTTTCGCCTTCGGCCCGCAGAAAAAACGCTTCCAGTTCTGCGCCATTATCAAAGCGGTAACCGGTTTTAGCATTCAAACTGGTGTTGTTATAGCCGTCCCGGTCTGGATTATAGCCATTTGCAACGCTGATCCCGCTGATGGCATTAATGCCCTGGCTGCCGAATTGCGCGGCTCCCAGGCTATACCATGCCTTACCCCATTTGCCGTTGACAGCCGCCGAGCCGTTATAGGTATCGTAAGAACCGCCGCCAGCTTCCAGCGCAATGTTCGGACGCTCGCTGTTGCCGCCTTTACGGGTAAATATCTGAATCACCCCGCCGATCGCCTCCGAGCCATAAAAGCTGGACTGCGGGCCGCGGGTAATTTCCACCCGCTCGATTTGATCGATGGGAATAAACTGAAACGGACTGGTGCCGGTGGTGACCGAACCAACCTTGATGCCGTCGATCAGAACCAGTACATGATCGGCATTAGTACCGCGCAGAAAGATATTCGTATCCTTGCCGTAACCGCCGCTCTGCACCATGTCAACGCCTGGCGTACCTTTTAATAACTCCGGTAAGGTTCTGACCTGAAGTTTCTCGATGTCCTGGCGCGTGTAAACTGTCATCGCCGTGGCCAATTCGTTTTGCCGGGTTTCGGTTCGGGTAGCGGTGACGACGGTTTCCGCCAGATTGACCGCCTCGTCGCCATTTGCCGCCAGCACTGGAAAAGGCGTACTCGCCAGAAATAAAGCTTTGTATAGAATTTTTTGCATATTGTCCTCTGCGCCCGCCGCGCATCCGGGGAAAAAGGACAGAGGAAAAACGGCAGACGAAAAAGACGGAGGCAGGCTAGGCATGAACTCAGACCATTCCGTAAACAGCCCTCCGCTGTCTCGAATGATCTTCCGGGCCAGTCTCCGGGCTCATAAGTGGCGTTAGGCCTGATCTACGACCTTCCCATGCAAAGCGCACAGTGGCAAAAACGTAGCTCTTTACTTATCTACCGTTGCGGGGGCAGCGTCGGCATAGGCGGTTAAAACCGCCGCACCGACTTCCTGTTTAAGCGTGGCCGAGAAACGGCGCAAACACCTGAAAGAAGCGGGGAATTGTAGGGAGTCGAAGCCGATAAAGCAAGAACACCTGGTCGATTACAGCCAAACCGCATTGCAAATACCCCTTTACCTGCTATACATTGGTGCATTGATCAATGCTGTTAACTTAGACTTCAAACGAATACGGGCGGGATTATGGAAATTCAATCGAAATTGTTAGGCAACCAAGATATCAATCCGGACACCATCATCAATTTTCCGCGCGGCCTACCCGGTTTCGAAGATCAGACTCGCTTTAAGTTATTTCATCAGGAGGGCAGCGAAATTGTCTATTGGCTGCAATCGGTCGATAACGCGGAGCTCACTTTTTCCGCCGCCCATCCCACCAATTTCAACATCAATTACAGTTTCACGGTCACCGATCCCGAAGAAACGCTTCTGCAAATGGAGCCGGGTGACGATTTGGTGATTTTGATTCTGCTGCACAAAGATAATGAAGAGGATAACGGGAAGCCGACTATCAAAGGTTCGATTAAATCGCCGATCCTGATCAACGCCAACAAGCGCATTGGTATGCAAAAAGTATTGGTAGCGATTGAACAAAGCATCACACTGACCGAAAAGATCAGTGAAATCGACGTATCGGAAGCTTAAAGATGAGAACAGCCCGCCGGCGACTATAGTCACCGGCGGCCGTTTAAATCAGGCGGCCTGAACAGGAATGGAATGACTGGAATGGCTAATATGATTGTTGCCGTCGAAATACACCAAAGTCGGCTTGTAGTTCTTTAGTTCCTTCTCATCTAGGCTAGCGAATGCACAGATGATAATCAAATCGCCCGGGCACGCCAGCCTTGCAGCAGCCCCATTTATCGAAAACACGCCGGAACCGTCTTCAGCACGAATCGCATAGGTTGTAAAGCGCTGACCATTGTTGATGTTGTAAATATGGATTTGCTCGTACTCCCTAATTCCGGAAAAATCCAAAATTTTACCGTCAATAGCACACGATCCTTCGTAATCCAGCTCGGAATGCGTTACCCGCGCACGGTGTAACTTAGCTTTAAGCATGTTTATGTTCATGGTAAACAAGGTCGAATACTAGGGTCGGCGATTATGCCTGAAATCGACCCTGCTATCAAATTTAAGCATTCGCTTTTACAGGCAAAGAACGAAGCGTCAGCTTCTGGCTTTAGAAAAATACAAGTTATCGATCAGACGTGTATTGCCTAACTTGGCAGCAGCCAAAATCAGCAGATCAGAGTCGCTAAAACTCGCGGGCATTAAATCCGCACTGCGACAGATAGTTAGATAGTCGACGGCAAAACCGGCTTGTTGCAGATTCTGCTTTTGCTGTTCCGCTACCATGACGTAATCGCCATGCCCGGCTAAAATTTGGTCCCTTGCTGCGCATAAGGCTCGATAGAGTTTGGATGCCTGTTGTCGTTGTTGGGCGGATAGATAGCCATTACGAGAACTCATCGCCAGGCCATCGATTTCTCGCACCGTAGACACGCCCTCGACCCGAACCGGTATGTTTAGATCTGCCACCATTTGCCGAATTATCGTCAACTGCTGAAAATCCTTCTCTCCCAGTAGCAGTAGATCAGGCTGCACCATATTTAATAACTTGCAAACCACCAATGCCACGCCGTCGAAATGTCCGGGCCGGCTGGCACCGCAATACAGGCTTGACAAGCCATTCACAGAAATGCCGGTTCGTGAGGTTTGCGGATACATTTCAGTGATGGACGGCAAGAACAGTAAATCGGCACCGCTTGCTATCAGTTTTTCCTGATCCTGCTGTTCGGTACGCGGGTAGCTGGCAAAATCTTCGTTTGGCCCGAATTGAGTAGGGTTAACGAAAATACTCACCACCACTTTAGCGGCCTGCTGCCGGGCGGTACTAACCAGTTTGATATGTCCGGCATGCAAGTTGCCCATGGTCGGGACGAAGCCGACGCTTTGCCCTGCTTGCCGCCATTGCCGGATGACATCTCTCAATGCGAGGGCGTTGGTGACTATTTCCATAAACAGGCCTTATAAAATCCCCAAAAGGAAGGGCAGAGTGACTGTGGGATAATACAAACTCCGCAATAGCGAAGGAGGCTTCTTGGGGCTGCAACAGTCCGCATAAGCTCAATAACTGTGTTCGGAAGCAGGGAATTGTGCGGATTTAACCGCTTTATGATATAGGCGTACCGCGTCTTCAATGCTGGAGACGTCGGCTAAAAAGTCTTTGGAAAAGCGTGGCCGCTTGCCGACGCTGATATTCAACATGTCGTAAAGCACCAATACCTGACCATCGCAATTGACACCGGCACCGATACCGATGACCGGGATGCTCAGGCATTGACTTATTTCGGCAGCTAATTCCGCTGGCACGCATTCCAAGATTAAAAGACCGGCGCCTGCTTGTTGGATATTTTCGGCATCCGCAACGATTTGCCGGGCCTGTTTCTGTTCCCTGCCTTGTACTTTATAGCCACCCAAGCGATTCACCGATTGCGGCAACAGGCCTAAATGAGCACAAACCGGAATACCTTGTTCGACCAGAAAGCGGATGACCTCAAGCTTGGCACCTTCCAACTTGACCATTTGCGCGCCGCCAAGCTGCATCAAACTTGCCGCATTTAACAAAGCTTGCTCCGGGGTGGCATAGCTGGCAAACGGTAAATCGGCAATAACATAAGCTCGTTTTCTGGCCATTGCCACACTGCGACAGTGATACACCATATCGTTCACTGTGACAGGCAAGGTACTGCTGTGCCCCTGAATTACCATTCCGAGTGAATCGCCGACCAATAGTACGTCGATACCGGCCCGGTCCAGCAGTGCACTGAAACTGGCGTCATAAGCAGTCAGGCAACTGATTTTTTCGCCGGCTCGCTTCATCGCCGCCAGATCGCTGATAGTCAGGGTGTTCAGGGCATCGGCATATAAACTCATGCTGCGATTTTCCGCAAACCGTCGGCTGGACAAGCCGCTAATAATCGTGGCAAAGAATCCAGGCCTGGAATGGTTAGGTCAGGGCTCGTTATGTCAGCTAAGGGATACAGCACAAACGCGCGTTTGGCTAATTCCGGATGCGGCACAGTCAGGTCCGGTTGATTAATACGCTGTTCAGCGTAAAGCAATAGATCCAAATCCAGTGTTCTTGCTCCCCAACGCACACTACGGAGCCGGCCATGCTGGTTTTCGATCTGCTGCAATTGTCTGAGCAAAGCCAATGGCTCCAACTCGGTAGAAATGCGCAGCGCCGCGTTGACATAATCGGGTTGATCTTGCGGGCCGACCGGCGTACTGCGATACAACGGGGAGAAGGCAATTTCGGTTACGCCCGGCAGGGCCGCGATTTCCAGTCTGGCCCGGTTGACATGATCGATAGAGTCTTCGAGATTGCTGCCCAAGCCTATATAAGCCTCGACAGCTGACTTAGCTAGCGTCATTGCCGATCGGGGCAGGCTTGGCTCGGGAACGGTAACGACCGGTTTTCCGGTTACGAGATTTGCCGTTGCCGGATTTTGGCGGCGCAGTCATTCTTTCGCGCTCAGCATCGTCGGCCACTTGAAAACCTGTCCACCACTCCACCAACTCCGGGTCGGCGCCGCCGGTTTCTGCCCGCAGCCTTAAAAAATCGTAAGCCGCTCTAAATTTAGGCTGCTCGATTAACCGATACGGCCGAGGACCAACCGTTCTGGAAAATTTATTCTGTAAGAACCAGACTTCGCGCATGGATTGGGTAATGTGACGCGGCAGCGCGGTGATTTTGATCTGCTTGGTCAGTACCTCGTTGGCGGCGTTCTGATAAGCTAGCGTTTCACTTTCGCCGTGGGCAATACGTTTTTGAGCGGCCAGTTGCAATGGCTCCCACAATAAGGCGGCCAGCAAGAAGTAAGGGGTTAGGGTTTTGCCGTCATTGAAGCGGTTGTCCGAGTTTTCCAAGGCCCTGATCAAAAACAAGCGGGGAAAATCCTGATCTTCGCTGGCGAGGCAACGGTCGGTATCCGGAAACAAAATAGCAAACAAGCCATAATGTCTGAGCATCTCAAACGTTTGCAGTCCGTAACCCGATAAAAACAATTTGATGACTTCGTCGTAAAGGCGGGCCGAGGGGATGCTCTTTAGCAAATCGGCTTGAGCGTAAATCGGTTTTTCCGTGTCCGGGTGCAGCGTAAAGCCAAGCTTTACCGCGAAACGGATTGCGCGCAGCATGCGCACCGGATCTTCTCGGTAGCGCACTTCCGGGTCGCCGATCAAGCGCATAACAGCAGCCGCATGATCCTGCATGCCGCCGGTATAATCGACTACCGAAAAATCGCGGATGTTGTAATACAGCGCATTAACGGTGAAATCGCGGCGCCAGACGTCTTGCTCTAGTGTGCCGAACACGTTATCACGCAGTAAGCGACCGTCTTCATGCACCACATGCTGGTCGGATTCTTCCAGCTCGGAGCCGCGAAACGTCGCCACCTCGATGATCTCGCGGCCAAAAAACACATGCGCGAGACGAAAGCGCCTGCCAATAATCCGGCAATTACGAAACACTTGCTTGATTTGCTCTGGACTGGCGTTAGTCGCCACGTCGAAATCCTTCGGTTCCCGTCCCAAAAGTAAATCTCTGACACAGCCGCCGACCAGATAGGCCTCGTAATCGGCTTTTTTCAAGCGCTGCAATACTTTCAGGGCATTTTCACTGATTTGCGCACGAGAAATGCAATGCTCTGAACGCGGATAAATCTTCACGGCACTCGAGCCCGCCGACTCATTGACCGGTTCGGCAACTTGTTCCGCCGGTGAAAAGATTTTTTTGAAGAAACTAAAAATGACTTTATCCCTTAATTTAGAATGACGTTTGCCAGCTTTTTCGAGGCTTCGGGCGCGAACGTCCTGGCGGGCTTATCATAACACCTCGCCAGATTTAAGCTCAATCAAGCACATTCTTTTACATTCACTTGGGTTGAATGTAGAATTTCGCCATTCGCCGAATATTTGGCGTAATGACCTAAAAATTGGCTGTACTTGTCGCCCTTAGGCAGGTGACGGGGAATTTATTTCGGAGAGTGGAGCGTATGTTTAAAAAAATGTTACTGGGTTTTGTAGATCAACCTGTATTTACTAGTCTTTTCGTTGCCGATTTTGCGCTGTTGGTTTTCCATAGACCGCCCTTTCTGTTTTCCATAGTGATGATCGGCGCGTTGGTGGGTATGAGCATGTACATGGGGCAAAAACTGGCAATTTTCGAAAAATAATTGCAAGAATCTTCTAAAGCAAGCCCCGCAAAACCCGGCGCGGATTCGTCGTCCGCCCCGGGTTTTTTGCGTCGACTGGCGGCTGCTTGCTACGATGCCTTCCTGCTGCTGGCGGTATGGTTCTTCGCCACCGCAATCGCTCTACCTTTCAACGCTGGCCAGGCATTTGCTAGCGATCAGTTTTTTTTTCCACTGTATCTGCTGATAATCAGCTTTGTTTTCTACGGTTGGTTTTGGACCCACGGCGGCCAAACCTTGGGCTTGCGCGCTTGGAAAATAAAAGTGTGCACTCCGGATGGCCATTGTCCGGATTGGCGACAAGCCGGCGTCCGCTTCATTGGCGCGTTGTTATCCTGGGCCTGTTTGGGGCTGGGGTTTTTCTGGTGTCTAGTCGATAAAAACGGCCAGTGCTGGCACGATTACCTATCAAAAACCCGGTTGGTTTTTCAGGAAGAAAAGCGCTGACCGCAAAAGCGGATATGCTATATTCGCGGCTCGATTAATCTCTCACCCGGGAGCATACAATGAAAACAATAACAATATTATTATCCCTGATTGCCGCATTAGCGGTATCTAACGCCAGCGCCGAGGTCAAACTGCAGGACAATTCCAAACTGCTGGGTAAATGGCAGGTCACTCACGAAGCGCTGGCCCTGGATCGCGAAAAGAAAACCTTGCATGTCACTTGGGAGTTTCAAAAAGACGGCACCTTGGTAACAACCGGTGAAGATGCGCGTAGCGGCATCGGCGAAATGACTATCCCGATCAAATATAGCGTGGCTGACGGTGTGATCAAAAAACAAATTACCCCAGGCCGGGAAAAATACGAAGATTGCGCAGTGGTGGAAATGGACGAAAAAAACGCAATTTTGAAATGTAAATTTCTGTACCTGTTTATGACTCGCAAATAACAGTACGCATTGCTTCGGTCGACGGTTTTAACTTAAAGCTCTCGCCATGCACGCTTTGATGAACTCGCAGCGGAACGGAAGCAATAGTTTCCGTTCCTTAGAGCGGCGCTCATAAGCACCTAGCTGACTCGCCTAACTGCGATTAGCGCCCCGCAAAAGACCACTGTACTCGGCAATATCGCCATCAGCATGGGATTCATGTCGTAAACCAAGCCAACATGACCGGCGATCCGGTCGAAGATGTTAAACGTCATCCCGATTACGATGCCCACCATGATGCGCGCGCCGGTACTAGTGCCGCGACCTATACCTATCACAAACGGCGCCGACACCATCAACATCACAAAGGTCACAAACGGGTTAATCAAACGACTCCAGAATGCCAACTCGTAAACTTGAGACTTTTGATTGTTCTGTTTCAGAAAGTCGATGTACATAAATAAATCGTATAGCGATAAATTGTCCGATTTGACCACGGCCACTTTCAGCAAATCCGAATCGATGCTGGATTTCCAAGCCTGTTCAGCTTGAGTGCCGGCATAAATTTGTTGCCGATTGATTTCAGATTGCTTGACGCTTTCCAAACGCCATTGTTTATCGCCTAAATATTGCGCATGCTCGGCATGCCTGATGCGGTTGAGTTTCTGCGTATCGTCGACATCGTAAATCCGCACATCGGCTAGCGAGCCATCATCGAGAATTTTACGGACATTGATAAAGCTATTGCCCTCCCTCAGCCACATCCCGTATTGGGATCGCATCACCACGCCGTCGTGTAGCGCCGTAGTTTTCAGTACTTGCGCGGCCCGTTCGCATGGCGGTGCCACGAACTCGCCCACCAGTTCGGCAATGGTCACCAAGAGCAAGCCCGCCAACATAATTGTCCTGATGATCCAGGCGATTGATAAACCCGCGCCGCGCATCGCGACAATTTCGCGGTTATTCGCCATCGAGCCCACCACGAACAAGCTACCCAGCAAAGCCGCCGACGGCACCAGCTCGTAAAACACCCGTGGCGAGGTTAACGTCAAAAACCATAGGATCTGCTTTAGGCCGTAACCGCCTTGCCCCAAATCTTTTAACTCATCGCTGAAGCTGAATAAATTGAACAGCGTCAGTAACAATATCACCGCAATCAAGGAGCCCTTGACGACCTCCTTAACGATGTAAATAGTCAGTACGTTGATCATGCCAGCTTCTCCTTAAGCGTTTGCGACAACCATTGCCAGCCGTATAAACGCATCAACATTAACAAACCCAAGATCAGCAACAAGGCATCTACCCAGAAATATCCCAACCAGGATGGCAACGCTCCGCTGATCACCCAACTGTGATTGACCCGCTGCAAGTTTCCGTAAGCGAAATAAATCCCAAAAGCCACCAGCATGCTGCCGTATATGCCGCCGCGCGGGGACAGCTTGGCTAAGGGCACCGCGAGAAATGCCAACAAGACGACGCCGAATGGGGTGCTGAAACGATCTTGCAGTTCGGCAACATCCCGCAATTCGGACGATACCCATAAATTCTCGGTAGCTGTGGCCTCGCGCCCCAGATTCAAAATGGTGACCTTTTTCTCGATAAGCACGGCATATTCTTTAAACGCCTCAATGGTGAAATCCTTGTTGCCGGGTACGCCTTGAATTCGCTCGCCATTTTCCAAAACCAGATACAAACCGCCAGGCAAATTTTTCAACCAACCGAACTCAGCGTTCACCACGCCGGCCTTCTCGCCCTGTTTGTTTTGCACGAACACCTTGTGCATCCGGCCTTCTTCGTCGACGTTTTCGGTGTAAAAAATCAAATCGCCATCGCTGTATTCGCTAAACCGACCGGCCGCGATGCCGCGAATATCCGCGTTCTGTTTGTCATGGTGCATTAACTGCTCGGTTTTGGCCTCTGCCCAGGGTGAGGCCAGCATCGACAGCCCCATCCCCGCCAAACTTAGCGGCACCACCAGCATGAATATGGCTCGGTAAATGGTGAATACGCTGCCGCCGGCAGACGAAATCGCCGCCATCTCCTGCTCGCGATACATCCGGCCCAACACCATTAACACGGCCATGAACAGCGCGGCGGGCAAAAAGGTGGTGGTGGCGACGACGATTTTTAAACCCAATAGGGTCATCACGGTGTCGTTGGCGATATTGCCTTCGATGGCTTGCGCCAGCACCTTGATAAATTTGCGGCTGACGATGATCACCACCAGCACTACCAACACGGCGCTGACCGTCTGAAACAGTTCCTTGATTATCATTTTGTCCAGCACCGTCAACAGCCGGAAAGGCCGGCCCGCGCTGGGTAATCCTCGCTCAATGCTCAACAACTCGCTCCCAATTTCTAAGGTATAATCCGACCATAGACCGTTGCACCCGGTACAAACCCTCAAACCCAGACACTTACAGACCACTCTCATGGACTATTCTATAGAAAGCTCACCCTTAGACAAACTGCAAAGCGATTGTCTGCTGGTCGGAATCTACGAAAATCAACAACTCAGCCCGGCGGCAACCAAGCTGGATAGCCTATTCGGCGGCTTGTTGAGCAAATTAATTGGTCGCGGCGATATCAAAGGCAAAAATGCGGAAACCCTGCTGATCAACAACCTGCCAGAAGGCACTATCGCCCGCATCGTGTTACTTGGGTTTGGCGAGCGCGGCAAAGTAACGCGTAAGCAATACCGCAAAGCCTTGGTCGCAGCGATCAAAACCGTCAAAGACAGTAAAGTCAGTGCTGCGAGTTGTGCCTTGTTGGATATAGATGTCAACGGCGCGGACAGCCAATGGAAAGCCCGTCAAGTGGTGGAAGTATTTAACGACGGCTTGTATCAGTACAGCACCACCAAAAAAGTAGACGACAAAAACCCGCTACAACGCTTAGCCGTCGTCGCCGAAGACAGCCAAAAAGCCTTAGCTGAAACCGGTCTGCAACAAGGCATCGCCATTGCCAAAGGCATGGAACTCGCGAAACACTTGGCCGATCTGCCCGGCAATATCTGCACCCCGACGCATCTCGCCGAACAAGCTGTGGCTTTAGCCGGTGAGCACGACAAACTCACTTGCGAAATTCTGGAAGAAAGCGATATGGAAGCCTTGGGCATGGGCTCCTTTTTGTCGGTGTCGCGCGGCAGTCGCCAGCCGGCCAAACTCATCTGCCTGGATTACCGAGGTGGCGACAGCAAAGCCAAACCCATTGTCTTGGTTGGTAAAGGCCTGACTTTCGACGCCGGTGGCATTTCCTTGAAGCCGGGTCTGGGCATGGACGAAATGAAATACGACATGTGCGGTGGCGCTAGCGTATTAGGCCTAATGCGCATGGCTACCCTGTTAAATCTGAAACTGAACATCGTGGGTTTAATCGCCTCCTCGGAAAACCTGCCGGACGGCGCCGCCAGCAAACCCGGCGACATCTGGACCAGCATGTCCGGCAAAACCATCGAAGTGCTGAATACCGATGCCGAAGGCCGTTTGATTCTGTGCGATACGCTAACCTACGCCAAAAAATACAATCCCGATGTCGTGATCGACATGGCAACCTTGACCGGCGCCGTCATCGTCGCTTTGGGCCGAGTACCTAGCGGCTTATTTGGCAACGACGACAAACTTTGCAATGATTTAGTCAGCGCCGGCGACACCGCCTGCGATCAGGTTTGGCGCATGCCGATCTGGGAAGAATATCAGGAACAGTTAAAATCCAACTTTGCCGACCTGGCCAACATCGGCGGCCCGGACGGCGGCAGTATTACTGCGGCGGTATTTTTATCCAAATTTGCCGAAGAATACCGCTGGGCGCATATCGACATCGCCGGCACCGCCTGGCGCACTGGCGCCAACAAAGGCGCAACCGGCAGGCCGGTGCCTTTGGTTAGCCAATATCTGTTGAACCGCGCAGCGGCTTAATCAATGTGCTTTGGGCAGGTATCCTCCCCCTTTGAAAAAGGGGGATCAAGGGGGATTTATTTAGAAAATCTCCCCCTGCCCCTCTTTTTCAAAGAGGGGAGTGACAACGACAAAGCCTAAATCACGCATTGGCATAACTCCCCGACCCTCGCACGCACAATTTAAACGACATGACCGAACCCAGTCATTCGCTCTCCCTCCCCGAAGTCAGCTTCTACGTGCTGGCTACGCAGGACCAGCAACAACGTCAGGACTTTGCCTGCAAGCTGATCGAGAAAATCTATCGCAGCGGCTATTTCCCCTATGTGCTGACGGATTCAGCTGAGCAAGCTGAGCAAATCGACAACGCCTTGTGGACGTTTCGGGCCGGCAGTTTTGTACCGCATCAAATCTATCGCGGCGAAATCCCAGCCTTTACCGGCACCATCCTGATCGGCAGCGAAAACATCCCGGAAGGCTGGCAGAAAGTTGTCGTCAACCTGTCGAGTTTGTATCCGCCAACCACGGCCCCGACCGAACGCATTCTGGAAATACTGGATAACAGCGACGAGTGTAAGCAGGCGGGACGGCAGCGTTACCGGCATTATCAGCAAGCCGAGCTGGCGATCACTACCCACAAAATGTAGACCGCCCAACGTTGCCAGAAAAAGCCCATAGGCGCTTTTGGCAATCCAGCTTGGCTTCTTGGAGATCACACGCTCCCGCAAAGCTCAACGAATTGATCTGCTGTAAAGCGAGCGCCAAGCGTATGCTCTTCATCCCAGACCACTGAATAACCAAGCTCGTAAATCAGCTCACCGTCCAGCGGTGTAATCGATACGAATTCCAATTTCACATACGGCCAAACGTCAATTGCCGAGCTGATTTTTGGCATGGTCTCGCCGGCATCCGGATTCTCGTCTAAGACAAGTTCTTCGGCATACGGAATGTAGTGTGCGAATAGCTCAGATTCTATAGTCGGGCGCATCGAGGAAAATGCGGTCGCCAAACTGTGAGCCATGCTGATGGCTTGCGCCTCAGGCTGCGTCCGGTTGCCAGCAAGGATTAGCGGGATATTCTTAGCGTCCTCCAATGCAATCACACCCCGCCAATCACCACCGGAACGCTTAAATTCGCCGAGCTGCGAGTCGTGAAAACGTTTTGATTTGAATAGGCCAAACATTGCCCCCTCCAGTTATGAGTTAAGCCGCCCCCACTATCATGCCCGCAGTCCATGCGATTAGCGACAGCTTAGAATTACTGAGCGCCATGCGCCTGCACCAGCAGCGCCATTTGATTTTGCGCATCCGAGGCCTCTGAGCGCAAGCCCTGGATGATCGATTGCTGATTCTGCTTTGGCTGGTTCTGACTGACCTTCCACTTGCCTTGCCAACGTTTAACTTGAAGGCTAATGCCGACGATGTTGCCTAGCAGCTTTTCGGTGAATTCGGCTGGCGCATCCGTGACCCGCCAAGGGTGGGCCTGCGAGACCTCGTTTTTATCGGTTAGTTCGGTGATGATTTGGAGCACTTGCGCTGGGTCGTGGGTGGCGGTGAGCGAACAGTGAACATGGACAACCGCGTAGTTCCAAGTAGGCACGACCTTGCCTGCTTCGGGTTTGCTGGCGTACCAGTTGGGCGAGATGTAAGTCGAGGGCCCTTGGAAGACAACCAACAGCTCTTGTTCAGGTTCAACTTGCCAAAGCGGATTGTTTTTGGCGACATGACCCACAAGCTTGCCAAGGCTGTCAGGACTAGCTTCATACATCAGCGGGATATGGTCGGCGGTCAGGCCATCTGCGCTAGTGTAGATCAGCGTTGCCAACGGAAACTGCTCGATAAGGCCGACCAATGCGGCAGGCCTGTCTTCTTGGAAGTGGGAAGGGCAATACATGTGGTTTGAAGGCAGCCTATCAAAAGTGAAAGTTCAGTCCGTCGCCGGAAGTATCAGCATCGTAGCCCCGATTACTCTTCGCTAATAGTACCGACAGTGCTGATTAGCGGAAACCGCTCCGGTTGCCGAATCGATTCCACAGCCAAGTCAATATCTAACTCCGGCCAGTAGAGATGATTGGCAGACGGGCGTTCGACATGCACGATTTTGCCGACACTGGCTTCCCGAAACCAAGGGAACTCTGAAAACGGCAGGAACAGCTCTTCGTTTTCGAGCAACATCCAAAATCCGTGTTGCGAGATGTTGGTCACTTCAACTGTTGAAATGTCTGTTCTAAGCGTCGCGAATTTCATGTTCATGCCACTACAAAACGAATTTTCGTGGCCCCGATTAGCGAAGCGTAATCGGGGGAATGTGAGTCTTGCGTAAGATTACGCTCCGCTAATCGCACCTACGGGCTGCGCAAGCCACCGCAAAATTGGGACGGTTTTCTCCCGTATGCTGCGCCGAGCACCGGAGCTTTTGAAAGGCTAAGCCCGTTAGGGGCGCCGCAGGGATGCGGCGCGTTGCCGAAGGGGCAGGAAGCCCCTTTCGGCAACCCCGTTCAAAAGCGAGGAGCGCAGGGAATAAGCAGCATCCGGGGCGCCTTTTCTTTGGATACTTTCTTTTGGCGATGCAAAAGAAAGTATCTCGGCTGTCGGGCCGAGACCCGACGTTAAAACCAGCCGTCGCCTTAGCGACACCAAAAATTAAAGCCTATTGACCGCGTGGTCACAAAAACCGTGCACACCCTACATGGCTGTTTAGTAGTAACGCCTCAGAACCGTACCGATCTCTTGGAAGATTAACTCGGATTGCTGCATCGTCATGTCAAGTTGAGAACTTGCCTCCAACTCAGATTTTGCAAGTAAAGCCTGCGTGGCTCCGCCCATCAAGTGCTTGACGATCTCACGTAAATGATCGTCGGCAACTCGTTCAACCACGATGGAGACACGCCTGAAAGCGAGTCTGGCTCCCTCAGACATTTCATCGGGGAGCATAATTTTGCCCCATTCTTGACCCGCGCGATGTGCCAGAAGGTCTTCGTGGTGGATGTGGCAAATGAGTCTTAAAACATCGTGAACCGCCTCCTGAAGCTCAAGAAGTGTTTGCCTTTGAAAGGCTCTGGCTTGTTCGATCCGTTCGCCTTGGCTCTTTACGATTTCTAAATTATGCGAACTTCTAGCGGCCAACCAAGCAGCGGCAATACTTGCAGATGCCCCTACGACGGTACCGAATAGGCCCCACAATGCTGAAGAATCCACTTTTGCTCCTTAGTAAACGCTCAACTCGCCCTCTCAATCATCCCCTCAGCCTGCTTGGCAAACGCCTTCAAATCACCTTTCTTCACCGTGGCACGCGGAATCACAATCGCCGCATCGATATCCACATAGATGTACACATAGTCTTTATGTTTTTCCACCCGCAGCATATCTTTCCAGGGGGTTTTGCTTTTGCCGCCGGGGGCGCGTTCTTGCAGGAATTCGGGCTCGATGCTCAGCCAATGAATACCGTACAAAGCCTTTTTTTCCGCTTCGGTGTATTTATCAAAAAACTGCCGGCGTAAATCCATCTTCATGATAAACGGCGAGGCGAACGACCAGGCCAGCGCCAATATCGTGATGTAGGCGGTGGTGGTCATATCCACGTAATATACGTAATAAAACAAGCCAATGGCCATCATTACGCCGGGCGCGAAGATGCGGTTTTGGCGGATTTTTTTCTGCATTTCCGGGTCTTTTTTCAGCCTTTCCTCATTAAAGTGGACCAGGTCTTCTTCGCGGAATTCGTATTCGATTTCTAACATGTCTATCGCTCAGTGGAGTTGTGGGTTAGTGCATTTTCATTTTGGCGTGGGTACTGCGCCGGAACAAATTGGATAAGGTCAACATCGCGGTGCGGAAGTAGCCGTGGATGGCCACTTGGTGCATTTTGTACAAGGACAAATACACCGCATAAGCGATAAAGCCGCCGACGCTGACCGTGCCCATCAAACTACCCATCAAGCTGCCGACAGTGCTGAATTTACCCAGCGACACCAAGGAGCCGTAATCGCGATAAACAAATTTCGCAGCCGGTTTGCCTTTCAGGCGGTTGACGATGGTTTTGGCTACAGTGGAGGCCATTTGATGAGCGGACTGGGCGCGTGGCGGCACGTTGCCGCCGTGGCCGACCCATTCGCAAGCGGCACAGTCGCCGATGGCAAAAATGTTGGGATCGCTGGTTTGCAAGGTCTGGTCAACCATCAATTGATTGATGTGGTTGGATTCCAAACCATCGAGATTTTTCATCCAGTCCGGCGCCTTGATGCCGGCCGCCCAGACTTTTAAATCCGCATCGAAGACTTCGCCATCGTAGGTATGCACTTCGGTTTCAGTCACTTCCGTGACTTTACGGCCCAGTTTTAACTGGATACCCAATTTGATCAACTGCTCTTGAGTGGCTTGCGACAAGCGCGGCGGCAGTGCCGGCAGCAATTGGGTGGCGGCTTCGATAATGGTGATGTTGACGTCTATCGAACCTTCCAGGCCGTAAGTGGCCAGCAATTTGGTCACTTCGTGCAACTCGGCGGACAATTCCACACCTGTTGCCCCAGCGCCGATAATCACTATCGACAGCGGCTTGTCGCGCTGGTGACTTTGGTTGGCATAGGACTGAATGTAATACGTTTCTACCAGTTGCTTTTGAAAGCGGAAGGCTTCTTTGGTGGTATCGATGAAACGGCAATATTTATCCACGCCCTTGATACCAAAGGTGTTACTGACGCTGCCGACCGCCATGACTAAGGTGTCGTATTTAAAGCGGCGTTGCGGGATGATCTCTTCGCCTTTTTTGTTGTTAATCGCGCTGACGATGACTTCTTTGTTGGCCCGATTCAAACCTTCCATTTTGCCGAACAAGAAGCGGAAATGGTTGCTGTGCGCTTGGGCCAGATATTCGATTTCCTCGGCTTCGGCCAGCGTGCCGGACGCCACTTCGTGCAGCAAGGGCTTCCAGATATGAGTGGACGCGGCATCCAGCAACGTGACTTCCGCCTTGCCGGCTTTGCCGAGTTTGTGCCCCAGTTCTGTGGCCAACTCCAGCCCCGCGGCGCCGCCGCCGACAATCAAGATTTTATGTACTTCACCCGCCATGTATCTTCCCCCTCAAGTGCTGTTTGCCGCGTCGGTAAACAAAGAAATCGCTATCCCTACCTTTAGATAAACTCCTAATGTGCCGGCATTATAACCAAACATGGTAGTACTAGCCGATTTTGACGGGATGGCCTCATGCCGATAATGAGCAGATTGACGGGTCTGCTGCTTCACCCGGCCTTAACCTCTTGTCGCGCCGTCGCGGGTGGGAGCCGAGCTTGCACAGTCGATTGGTTATACGTCTAATGGCTAGCTATTTCGGCGGAATGCCGATGCCGATTCTAGGAAGGCCCCGTTCACATCCAGGCTGCTAGCAACATTAGCCCCGTAGCTGGCTATGCTTAACCCCATAGCCAAAATAAATCAAAAACCCAAGCATCAACCAAACGAACAACCGAATCCAAGTATCAATCGGCAAACCCGCCATCAAACTTAAACACACCAAAATCCCGCCGATCGGTACATAAGGCACCGCCGGGCATTTGAAATGGCGCTCCATTTCCGGGTGGCTGTTGCGCAAGATCCAGACGCCGCCGCATACCAATACAAACGCAAACAAAGTGCCGATACTGACCAATTCGCCGAGTTTTTCGATGGGCATGAAGCCGGCCAGCAAAGACACTGCTACACCAACCAGGAGGGTGGATAAATGCGGGGTTTGGAATTTGGGATGCACTTGCGCGAACAGTGGCGGCAGCAATTGATCTTTAGCCATCGAAAAAAATATCCGACTTTGGCCCATCAGTAATACCAGCATCACCGAGGTCAAGCCGGCAATGGCGGCGATTTTAATAATCGGCGACAGCCAGTTCATCCCCACATGATCGACCGCCAGCGCAATGGGGGCCGGGACGTTTAATTCGCTGTAAGGAATGATGCCGGTCAGTACGCCGGCTACCAGGATGTATAACAAAGTGCAGACGGCCAGCGAGGCGATAATGCCGATCGGTACGTCGCGTTGCGGGTTGATGGCTTCTTGGGCGGCGGTGGATACCGCATCGAAGCCGATGTAAGCAAAGAAAATTACCCCAGCACCGGTCAACACGCCGCCGAAACCGAAGGGGATGAAATTCGCCCAGTTTTCAGTTTGGATATGTCCTGAGCCGGCGACAATGAACACTACGATTACGGACAGTTTGATCAACACCATCACGAAATTGAAGATGGCCGACTGACGGATGCCGATTACCAGCAAGCCGGTTAGCAACAATATGATGGTTACGGCGGGTAAATTGATGAAGCCAGCTTCCGGATTAGCTAAGTAAGCCGTGGTGAGGTAGGTGGGTAAATGTATCCCCAGATTATCGAGAAAACTGGTCAGATAACCGGCCCAACCGATCGCCACGGTGCTGCTGGCCAGAGCGTATTCCAGAATCAAATCCCAACCGATAATCCAGGCCATCAGTTCACCCATCGTTGCGTATGCATAGCTATAGGCACTGCCGGATACCGGAATCATTGCCGCCAGTTCGCTGTAACACATGGCTGCCAGGCCGCAGGCGATGCCAGCCAAGATAAACGACACGACAATGGCCGGCCCGGCGTATTTGGCGGCAGCGATGCCGGTCAAGACGAAGATGCCGGCGCCGATTACCGCACCTATACCTAGGATGGTTAAATCTTTGGCGGTGAGGGTTTGCTTTAAACCGTGTGCCACATCGGTCAAGGCTTCGACGGATTTGCGTTGCAGTAATTGCTTGGGGATTTGCATGAACGGCTCTCGGTTATTTGGAGGGGGTTGGCTTGACTGAATCCGGCAGGTTTTGAGCGCCGTCAAAGCGCGTGCCGGTAGTTACCGCCTCGGTAAAAATCGCATCATGCAGCTTGGCTTGCGAGAAATTAGCATTGGTCAGATTAGCGCCGCTTAGGTTTGCACCATCCATTTCCGCGGAATACAGATCGGCATTTTGCAAATTGGCATTATTCAGTTTGGCGTGTTTGAGCATGGCGCGCCCCAGTTGGGCATTCCTGAGGTTGGCGCCGGTCAGATTGGCTCCTTTCAAGCTGGCGCGCATCAAACCCATCGATTGATTCTTCATGTCCGCTGCCCATTGCGCATTGCTGAGATTGGCTTTGCTTAAATTCGCGCCGTCCATAATCGCCACCACTCGGCTACCGCTCATGTCGGCATTGCTCAGGTCGGCGTGCATCAGGCTGACGCCGAAGATGCTGGTGTTGGCTAAGTTGGCGGCGCTGAGCTTGATATTGGTCATCACCGTCAAGTCTAAAGTCAGGCCTTGCAGATTGCTTTTGTTCAAGTTGGAGCGTCTTAGGTCTGCGCCCCATAAATCAGCGTTGCGAAAGTCCAGATTCGACAAGTCCAGGTCGGTTAAGTCTTTGCGACGCAGGTTGGCGGGATGCTGCTTGTCGGCCTTGGACAGCATTTGTTCCACTTGGGCGCGGGTCAGCTCGGCAGTATAGGCTATGCTTTGACTCGCCAACACCAGCGCTACTATTAACCCGCTCCTAGGCGTTGTGATGGCGGCTATGCCTGCGAATGAGGAAATCAATGGCCGCCACCGGGCCAGCGTTTGCTTAGTGGCTACCGGATTTAAGTGCCGGGTTAGTAGCTTTTTTGTCGACAAGTTTGTCATTAAAACCTCCGCAATATTGGCATTGTTAGTTTGGAGAATATGCTTGAAGCCGGTTTTAATGGCCTCAAATGCAAAATCCTTAGCTGAAACTTGATTTTTGGTAACTACTGTCAAAGCAGCGTAAATCAATCGGGGCGGATGCGCACGGCTGCCACCCATTTCAAAAATGCTGAGTAGATACGACTTTTGGTGATAGTAACAGGGTGACAGACAGACTCAACGAGAAAAATGCGAGCAGAATAATCTACAAGAGAATAGCTGCGTCGCCGTCGGAAATCAGCTGGTATTGTGGCACCTGCTTAGTTATACGTAGATTGCGGAATTGCTGTTACATTACAATGCGTTCGCCGGTTAGGGCATTTTTGATTTTTCAGCGCTGCATCAATTGACTTCCAGAAAGAGAACATGACAGAAACTTCGCTAGCCGCGCTTGTCGTTGATTTAGATGGCACCCTGACGCCCACCGATACCTTGGTCGAATCAGTATTGCAGGTCTGTAAACGGCAGCCGCTTGTGGTATTTAAATTGCCGATTTGGTTGTTGAAGGGGGCGGGCGGTTTTTAAAGATCGCGTGGCACAAGCATCGTCACTTGATGCCGAGAGTTTGCCCTATAGAACCGATTTGCTTGAGTATTTGCGTGCGGAAAAACGCCGTGGCCGAGAGTTGGTGCTGGCTACCGCGGCGCATACCGATATCGCGGATGCTGTTGCCAAGCATTTGGATTTGTTCGATAAGGTGCTGGGCAGCGATGAAAACCATAACCTAAAAGGCGTCAACAAGCTGGAGGCTATCCGCCAGACCGTGGGGCCTAACTTTGTCTATGCCGGCGACAGCAAAGCCGATTTGCCGATTTGGCAGGCCGCGCAGGCGGCGATACTGGTCAACACCTCAAAGTCCATCGCTAAAACTGTGCGGGCAAATACTCCGATAGAACAGGAGTTTACTGCCGGCATTAATCAATTCAGCTTGTGGTTGCGCGCGTTGCGGGTTCATCAATGGATGAAGAATCTGTTGATATTCGTACCGCTGTTAACAGCCTTTTCGTTTGACGATTTCGATAAGTTGGGTACTGTTGTAATGGGCTTTTTCGGCTTTTCCTTAGCCGCTTCCGCCACGTATATGGGTAACGATTTGTGGGATCTGGACAGCGACCGCAACCATCCGCGCAAGAAATTTCGACCGTTTGCCAGCGCCGAATTACCCATTATGAGAGGCTTGGCAGGCGCTTGCGTACTGTTATTGACCGGCATGGTTTTAGCGCTGAACGTGTCGCAGACCTTTTTGGGCATGTTGCTGCTGTATTTATTCGTCACTACCACCTATACATGGCTGTTGAAATCCTATGTCTTGATCGATGTCATGGTGTTGTCGCTACTGTATACGCTCAGGATTATTGCCGGCTCCGTGGCGGCGGCGGTAGCGACCAGTTCCTGGTTGTTGGCGTTTTCGGTGTTTATCTTTTTCAGTCTGGCTTTAGTCAAACGTTGTTCCGAACTGGTCGCTCTGCAACAAAAAGGCCGAGAAACCACGCATGGCCGCGATTACCGGGCAGTGGATCTGGTGGTGCTGTGGCCTTTAGGCGTCAGTTCCGCGTTGTGCGCCGTGGTGGTGTTTGGTTTGTTTATTACCTCGGCAGAGACACAGGCGCGGTACTTAAATCCGCAACTATTGTGGTTGGTGGCGATAGGCTTGATTTACTGGTTGGCGCGGTTGTGGATAAAAACCGCTCGCGGGGAAATGCATGACGATCCGCTGGTGTTTGCGGTTCGCGACTCCGGTAGCCGGATGACAGTTCTGTTGATGTTATTCGCCACGCTTGCTGCTCATTTTTTACCTTGGGGATAACTCATGCAAATTCTACTGATTGCCATTTTTAGCATCGTACTGTCTGTCGCCGCGCAATTCATGTTGAAACTCGGTATGTCCAGTTTGGATGTCAAGCAGGCTATGGCAGGGCCGCTGACGCCACGTCTGCCCTGGATTGTGTTTACCAACAAGTTTGTGTTTGCCGGTTTTACCTTATACGGTGTCGGCGCCGTGGTCTGGTTGAAGGTGTTGGCATCATGGGATGTCAGTAAAGCCTATCCCCTGGTAGGCTTGGGGTTTGCGTTAACCGTGCTGATCGGCATGCTGCTTGGCGAGACTGTCACTGCTTTCCGCGTCTTGGGCATTTTGCTGATTTGCGAAGGCGTTTGGTTGGTGGCTAATTCCTGATCGTCTAACGAGATAACCAATAAGTATGACTTGGCAACTAAGAGCGCTGCTACATCAATTATTAATTCTGTCGGCGATATCGCTATTGGTGATGGTGCATATCCACTACAGGTCGCCGAGTTTTCCGTTTTCGCCGGATAGTGCCAGCTATATCGAACAAGCCAGAAATTTTCTCGATTCCGGCAGCTTGCTGATTACCCCCTATGGCTTGGCGCCGGGCGATCAGGATCAGGTCGAGAATCGCTTGTTTCCCATCGGCTTTGCCGTCGTGCTGGCGGCTGTTTCCAGTTTTGGTAGCGATGTGAAAGACGCGGCGATAGGTTTGGCGCATTTTTCCGCTATCACATTGCCGTGGTTATTGTTTTTTAGTTTTCGTCATAGCATCGGCCCCATCCTTTCATTGCTATTGGCCGGACTGGCTGCGTTATCGCCTGGCGTTCTGAAGCATTCACTGATGGGGCTGACCGATGTATTCGGTTTATGGTTAGCTGTGGCGGTGATTGGTTTGACGCTTAATGGCCGGTCTATCTCCGTCTTTATCTTTGCTGGTTTGCTTGCGGGTGTGGCTTATGCGATCAGAAACGCCCATTTAGCATTGTTGGTCGCCATTATTTTGTATTTATGTTATTGCTGGTTAAGCAGTCCAGCGGGGGAAAGGCGGGCTGTTTTGCTACAGGTTGGTGGCTTTGTGTTCGGCATGACCGTGGTTGTAGCGCCGCTCTTGCTAAGAAATATAATGATGTTTGGCTCGCCGAATCCGTACTTTATGGGGCCAAGCACAGTAGGTTTTGTCGAGAATTTACGCACTTATATCGAAGCTTTGCTGAAAGACTGGAGCGCTTGTAGCGAATGTGCGCGCTTCGTGGCATGGTCGCTACCGGGCTTACTTGGTTTTTTGGGTTTACTGGTAGTCGTCGCTTTTGCGGTTCATAAAACTTTTTGGCCCAATTTACCAACTGCCGGCAAAAAGGCCTTCACTATTTCAACGATTTATCTTGTGATCGGCTCCTGTGTGGTCGTTGCGGCGCGCACCCGCTACCAATGGGGGGAGTTAATTAATCTTCGCCATACTCTGCAATATTCCGCCTTTTTATTGGCTGGATTGTTCGTGCTATTGGCGAATCATGGCCGCGCTCGTGTTCGTGGCGGCTGGAAGCTTACCAAAGGGCTGATTTTTGCCTTTTTACTGCTTTCTCATATCAACTATGCCTTATTTTCGGAAAGCTTCCGCAAGAGTGATAACGACTTCCCAAAGCTGGCGCAGGCCTTTACAACAGGTGAAGCCTACTTGTGTGGCAACCCTGCCGATACATATCTGGTATCGAACTGGGCGCATGTGTTTCGTATTGAATGTGGCGCGCGCGTGCGGCAGATTGAAGCGATTACGGATGTGGCGGACGGCGGCGAGATGCGAGCATTGATGTCCGCCAGCGATGGCTACGTTACGTTGCTTGATGCGATAAACGATGTGAAACAGCAAGCCAGAGACCGCTCAATCCGCGCCGGATTCTTTCCTGGCCGATTCGGTGTAGAGCCTGAGAATTTGCCTTTATCATTGATGGCGGCGCAACATTTATTAGACCAAGGTTGGCGGATACTTAGAAACGACCCACAAGGACTAATACTGGAATTCCCGAAATTGGGTGTCCGACAAATGGGATTCGAATGACTCGTTACCGCAAAAATGGGTTCAAGACCGCGTTGGATTTTGACAATAGGCAGCTTAATCTGTGTTTTGCGCAAATTACCGCGCAACAAGCTTTACTGTCGATTGTGAGGTTGGCCTTACCTGCCGATATTGCCGAGCACGCCGTCCATTGCGTTGCGACCGGGTCGCAGATGCGCTTGTACTGTGATGCCGCCAATTGGGCATCGCAAATTCGGTTTTTCAATCGGGCTATTTTGGACAAGTTGCATGCTGCGGGGCATCTTTATATCGTCCGTTTACAAGTGCGTATCGTCCCACCGATAGCAGAGCCGACTAGGCCAACGCGCACTCCCCGTTTGCCTTCAGTGGAAAACGTCGGTTTGATTTCGCAACAGTTTAAGTCTGCAGACGAGCAGGATGTTTTAGCAGCGGCGTTTACGCGTTTGGGTGCCACTTTGGCGAGACGCTTGCGTGAAGATTAAGAGAGGTTGGACCGGATCGTGGCCGATCATATTGATCGGCCACGGAATAGCCTTAAAAGGTATACCTGTTGCGGGATTAGCCCGTCGCCCGCACCGATGTTTGCGCAGAATGCATAAACGAAATCGGAGCTTCTTCGGCGGTTTCGAAGGTCACCATTTCCCAAGCGTCTTTGTCGTTCATTAGGCTTAGCAACAATTTGTTGTTCAAGGCATGGCCCGATTTGAAGCCTTGGTATTCGCCGATCAGGCTGTAGCCGAGCAAATATAAGTCGCCGATAGCGTCGAGAATTTTGTGTTTCACGAATTCGTCAGCATAGCGCAGACCGTCTTCGTTCAAAACTTTATCGTCGTCTACCACGATGGCGTTATCCAGGCTGCCGCCCAGCGCTAGATTGTTCTCGCGTAAAAATTCAATATCCTTCATAAAGCCGAAGGTGCGAGCTCGGCTGACTTCCTTGACGAAGGTAGTCGACGAGAAATCCATGACTGCGGTTTTCAGATGTTCGGAAAACGCCGGATGTTCGAAATCGATGGTAAAGGTCACTTTAAAACCTTCGAAGGGTTCGAACGCGGCCCACTTATCGCCGTCTTCCACGCGAACTGCCCGCTTAATACGGATATATTGTTTGGGTACGTCCTGTTCCACCACGCCAGCCGATTGCAATAAAAACACAAACGGGCCGGCACTGCCGTCCATGATAGGCACTTCAGCGGCGCTGACGTCTACAATGGCGTTGTCTATGCCCAAACCGGCCAAAGCCGAGAGCAAATGTTCGACGGTAGATACCTTGACGCCGTCGCGGACCAAAGTCGTGGATAGCTTGGTTTCGCCGACATTTTCAGGGCGCGCAGCTATCATCACCGGCGTTTCCAAATCCACGCGGCGAAAACGGATGCCAGTATCGGGCTCGGAGGGGTGCAAGGTCAGATAGACTTTGTCGCCGGTATGCAAACCGACGCCGGTGGCTCTGATGGTGTTTTTCAGGGTACGCTGTTTAATCATGAAATGCCGAAAAATAGGTAAAACAAAGCCGGGGAGTCTATCACAGATTACGCGATAGCTCCCCCCGAACTTGGCTCAGCTGCCTCATAGACTTGCCGCAGTAGACTCTTAGTCTGCTTGGCGTCTCAGGAAAGCCGGAACGTCCAAATAGTCCAGGTCTACATCGTTTCTAGGTTGAGCGCCAAAGCGAGATTCCCGCGCCGATTCCTGTTTTTGTTGACGCACGATAGTCGGTTTGTCCAATTGATCGTAATTGATCTCGCCGGCCGCGACTTTTTTCACCAAGCTGATTGGCGAAGCGGCCTGCTTGGCTTTTTCACCCATACCGGTGGCGACCACGGTGACTTTAATTTCCTGGCCCATTGCTGGATTGACCGCCATACCGATTTTCATGTCGGCGTCTTCGGAAGCGAAAGCATGCATGATGCTGCCGATTTCGTCGAACTCGTTCAAGCCCAAGTCGCCGTTGGAGGTCACGTTCACCAAAATGCCGCGCGCGCCTTGCAGATTGTTGTCATCCAACAACGGGCAGGCAATGGCTTTTTCAGCCGCCAAACGCGCGCGGTTTTCGCCGCTGGCAACACCGGTACCCATGATCGCGCTGCCCATATTGGACATCACGGTTTTCACGTCGGCAAAGTCGACGTTCATCAGGCCGGGGTGAGTAATTAGCTCGGTAATGCCCTGCACCGCGTCGCGCAATACGTCATTCGCCGCGCGGAACGCTTCTACTAGCGATTTATTGTTGCCCAATGTTGGCAGCAATTTTTGGTTTGGAATGATGATCAATGAGTCGACCAGTTTTTCCAGTTCGCGCAAACCGGCATCGGCCACGCCTTTTTTCTTGGCACCTTCAAAATCAAAAGGTTTGGATACCACGGCGACAGTCAATACGCCCAGTTCTTTGGCGACTTCGGCAAACACCGCGATTGCACCAGTACCGGTACCGCCACCCATACCGGCGGTCAGAAACACCATATCTGCGCCAGCGATCACTTCGCGGATGCGGTCGCGATTTTCTTCGGCAGCTGCTCTGCCTACTTCAGGACGAGTGCCTGCTCCCAGGCCTTTGGTTAGTTCTACACCCAGTTGCACGATGGACTCTACGCTCATTTCCCGCAGGGCTTGGGCATCGGTGTTCGCGCAAATAAATTGCACGCCGTCGATACCATCTTCGACCATGTGATTGACCGCATTGCCGCCACCGCCACCGACGCCGATGACTTTAATAACTGCGGTGCCGCTACTATCCAATAATTCATATTTCATTTTCACACCCTCCAGACAAAAAATTAAAAATTTCCTTGAAACCAGCTTTTGATTTTTGACAACAGATCCGAGCTATCATCGTTCATGCCTAACGCCCGGCCGTGATGATCCTTGCCATACAGCAACAAACCCACCGCGGTCGAATAAATCGGGTTTTCCGCCACATCGGTTAACCCGGATACATGCAACGGCACCCCCATGCGAACCGGCATATGGAAAATTTCCTCTGCCAATTCGACTAATCCCCTCACTTGCGAACTGCCACCGGTGATCACCATGCCGGCGGCAATTAAGTCTTCATACCCACTTCTTCTTAACTCTGCTTGCACCAACAACATTAATTCTTCGTAACGCGGCTCGACGATTTCCGCCAAGTTTTGCGCGGAAATTTTGCGTGGTTCGCGATCGCCTATGCTAGGTACCGCGATGGTTTGCTGCGGATCAGCCAGTTGCGTTAACGCACATGCGTATTGCCGCTTGATGTCCTCGGCATTTTTGGTTGGTGTTCGCAGTGCCACGGCAATATCGTTAGTCACCTGATCGCCGGCGATGGGTATCACCGCCGTATGTTTGATGGCGCCTTCCGAGAAAATCGCTATATCGGTGGTGCCGCCACCGATGTCGATCAGACACACGCCCAAGTCCTTCTCGTCGTCGGTCAATACCGCCGCGCACGAAGCCAGTTGCTCCAGCACGATGTCGTCCACATCCAGTCCGCATTTGCGGATGCATTTGACGATGTTTTGTTCGGCGCTGACGCTGCTGGTGACCATGTGTACCTTGGCTTCCAGGCGAATACCTGACATGCCGATCGGCTCCTTGATGCCTTCCTGTTGGTCGATCACAAACTCCTGCGGCAAAATGTGCAGGATTTTCTGATCGGCCGGAATTGCCACCGCCCGCGCAGAATCAATCACTCGATCGATATCGTGCTGGGTAACTTCCTTTTCCTTAATGGCCACGATGCCGTGCGAGTTCAGGCTTTTGATATGGCTACCGGCAATCCCCGCAAATACCGATTTAATCTGGCAACCGGCCATAAGCTCGGCTTCCTCGATGGCACGTTGGATGGAGTGCACAGTCGATTCCAAATTGACTACGATGCCTTTTTTCAGGCCCTTGGAGGGTGCAGTGCCGATGCCGATTACCTCGATTTCGTCGCCACCTCGGTATTCACCGACGATGGCGGCGACTTTCGACGTGCCGATATCCAGCCCCACTAATAAATTTCGATCTGTCTTTTTGGCCATTGTTTATGCTCGGTAAGCGTTTAAATCAGGTTCTTGTTTTTATCTACGATTGCTTTCCAATCGATGTTGGTGACTTCCGGTTTCCAGGTAACCGCAAAGCCGTTCGGGTAACGGATGTCCACGCTCGCTATCATGGCTAGCTGTTCCTCACCCAATAGCTCCATAGTTCTTAAAAAGCGCTGCATGTTTTCCAACGGGGCTTTCCTGCCCAATTCCATTTCCATGCCGCTGGCTAACTTGAGGCGCCAGGCCCGTCGTTCGTTGACGTGAAACTCGGCGAGTTGCATCGACTTATCCTTCAAGACGATGTACACACCCTTCATAATCTCCAGCAGCTTCTTTTCCTGGCCGTCCGGGCCGGTAATCAGCGGCAAATTCTTGAATTCGTCGATATTGTCCGGTACCAGCAAATCGCCTTGTTTGTTCAACAGCGCTGACTTACCCCAGCGCACCACCGGCTTTTGCTCTGAAATTTTTATATGCACTGCATCCGGCCATACCCGCTTTACATCGACTTTGTCCACCAGCGGCAACGCCTTGATGGCGTGGTGAATGGCATCCATGTCGGCCTGGTAATAGCCCTGCTTCATTTGCGGTGCCAATACTTCTTTCAGCCTGTCCTTGCTGGTGTACTGGAACGCGCCTTCAATCTTTACGTAGCGTATCGGCTTGCTGCTCAGTGCACGGGCACCGAACTGCTGCCACGTCCACCAAGCGCCGCCAATCAGCAGTGCGGAAACCAAGATGAACCTAAACTGACGCACCTTGACCCGCCATGCTGGTTTCCAAAATGCGCCACACCAATTCCTCAAAACTAATGCCAATTGCCTTAGCTGCCATAGGCACCAGGCTGTGGTCGGTCATGCCTGGAACGGTGTTGACTTCAATTAATTGCGATTGGTCGCTGGCATCGATAAATACATCCACGCGCGCCCAGCCTTTTACATCCAAGCCTTTGCAGGCTTGCACGGCTAACGCTTGCAATTGTTGTTCACGCTCTGCGTTCAAGCCGCAAGGGCAGTGGTATTTCGTGGTATTTGCTCGATATTTGGCGTCGAAATCGTAAAAGGTATTGGGCGTTTCCAAACGGATAGCCGGTAGCGCTTCGCCGTCCAATATGCCAACGGTATATTCTTGGCCTTGCACCCATTGCTCGGCGTAAACATCGCAACGAAACTGGCTGGCCAATGTTAACGCGCTGACTAATTCGTCGCGGTTGGTGGCTTTACTCATGCCAATGCTAGAACCTTCTTGCGCCGGTTTGACGATCACCGGAAAACCCAGTTTGGCGATGCATGAGTCAATGTCCGCTGCGCTTTTTAATACAAACCAGAGCGGCGTACGCAGGCCTAAACCTTGCCAGCACAGCTTGGTGCGCAATTTATCCATGCTCAATGCTGAAGCCAGCACGCCGGAGCCGGTATAAGGTAAGCCCATTACGTTTAAGACCGCCTGCAACACCCCGTCTTCTCCACCGCGACCGTGGATGACGTTGAATACTCTATCGACTCGGACGCCAGATAATGCCGCGATTGGGCTGGCGGTCACGTCTATCGCGACCGCGTCAACACCTTGGGCTTTCAAGGCTTGATACACCGCGTTACCGCTGTTTAAGGAGATTTCGCGTTCGGCTGCTGAGCCGCCCAATAGGACCGCAACCTTGCCGAAATCGGCGGCATTTTTTATGCGTAAGGGTTTCATGCTTTATCACCTACTCGGCAGACTTCAGTTTGCAAGCTGATGCCGAATTGCATTTGTACTTGAGTTTGAATGTGCTCGATTAAGCGCTCTATGTCTTCGGAAGTGGCATTGCCGCGGTTCTCGATGAAGTTGGCGTGTTTTTCCGATACGACCGCGCCGCCGATGGAGAAACCTTTTAGGCCGCTGGCTTCGATCAAGCGTGCCGCGTAATCGCCGGGCGGATTTTTAAAGACTGAGCCGCATGTCGGTTTATTGGTGGGTTGCGTGGCGTTACGTTTTTCCAGCAAGGCTTTAATATGTTGCTGGCTGGCTTCGCTATTACCTTTGTTCAGTTTTAACTGGGCAGACAAGAACCATTCGTCCGCCAAACCTTTCACCGAGCGATAGGCCACCTCGAATTCATGATGATCTCTTTCGAGCACTTCGCCACGCGGGTTGATCATTTCTACGCGCTCGACAATGCTCCACGTTTCGCCGCCGAAGGCACCGGCATTCATTTTCAATGCGCCGCCCATGGTGCCGGGGATGCCGGCTAAAAACTCGGCACCGGTTAGGCCTAAATCCGCACAAAAACGGGCAACATGGGCGCAAGGTACGCCGGCTTCTACGTAAACCCGTTCCGAGTCGGTCAGATACATTTCTTTCAGACGGCCACGGGTGTTGATTACCGTGCCGCGAATGCCGCCGTCGCGCACCAATAAGTTACTACCCAAGCCCATCCAATACAGCGGCTCGCCGGCGGGTAGGCTGGCGATGAATTCGATAAGATCGGCCTTGTTTTCCGGAATGTAGAGGTGCTCTGCCGGACCGCCGACGCGCCAGCTGGTGTATCTGGCCAGCGGCTCGTTGTTAAGTAAAGTGCCTCTAGTGACCATTACTTTAGGGCCTCAGCCAATTGTTGCGGCAACTCGGCGGCGATCTGGCCGACA
Source organism: Proteobacteria bacterium ST_bin11 (assembly GCA_002083615.1). GTDB lineage: Bacteria > Pseudomonadota > Gammaproteobacteria > Methylococcales > Methylomonadaceae > Methylomonas. The sequence continues at coordinate 141,346 of MSXO01000022.1, forward strand.
TTGCCGGCACCCATAGTCAATACCACATCGTCTTTCTCGACGATACCGGCCAGGATGGTGGCTAGGTCCTCGCGATTTTGCACGAACACCGGGTCAACCTGACCGCGTATCCTAATCGAGCGGCTCAGCGCTTTGCCGTCTGCGCCGGTAATCGGCGCTTCGCCGGCTGAATATACATCCAGCAGAATCAACACATCGACGCTGGATAAAACTTCGACGAAATCTTCGAATAGGTCGCGAGTGCGGGTGTAGCGATGTGGTTGAAAAACCACCACCTTGCGGCGGGTCGGCCAAGCTTGGCGTAAGGCTTCCAATGTGGCGGCCAGTTCGCGGGGATGGTGACCGTAATCATCGACCAGCGTCAGCTTGCCGCCGTCGAAATCTACATCCCCATTGATTTGGAAACGTCTACCCACGCCTTTGAATTCGGCCAAGCTTTTCACTATTGCTGCATCGTCCACGCCCAATGCGGTGGCAATGGTCGTGGCGGCTAAGGCGTTCAGCATGTTATGCCAGCCGGGTAGATTCAGGGTGACTTGCAGCGGCGGTTGTCCGCCCCAGCGCAGCACCGTGAAGTGGGTGCGCAAACCATCTTGCTTAATGTCTACCGCTCGCACGTCGGCATCTTCATTCACACCATAGGTTTTCACCGGTTTGGAAATGATCGGCAAAATCGCACAGACGCCTGGGTCGTCGCTACATAAAACAGCCAGTCCGTAAAAAGGCAATTGGTGCAGAAATTTGATGAAAGTGTCCTTCAAGCGGCTATAGCTGCCGCCATAGGTTTCCATATGATCCTGATCGATGTTGGTGACAATCGACATCATCGGTTGCAGATATAAAAACGAGGCATCGCTTTCGTCGGCTTCGGCAACCAGATATTTACCTAGGCCCAATTTGGCGTTGGCGCCAGCGCTGTTTAGGCGACCGCCGATTACAAAAGTGGGGTCCAGGCCGCCTTCGGCCAGCATCATGGTGGTCAGGCTGGTGGTGGTGGTCTTGCCGTGAGTGCCTGCTACGGCGATGCCGAATCTAAAGCGCATCAGCTCGGCAAGCATTTCAGCGCGTGGAATCACTGGAATGCGGTTCTCGTAAGCGGTGACTATCTCTGGGTTGCTTCTATCGACTGCAGTGGATGTGACGACCACATCGACATCGACGACATTGTTAGCGTGATGGCCGAAATAGACCTTGACGCCCATGGCTTGCAGGCGATCAGTAACCGCAGAACCTTTAATATCCGAGCCGGACACGGTATAGCCCAAATTTGATAACACTTCGGCGATGCCGCTCATGCCGGTCCCGCCGATCCCGACAAAGTGAATTTTGTCGATGTCGCCCAGCGCTTGGATATCTATATTTGGGCGGTTCATACGGCAGCCTCCGCAACGCAAATATCGGCCACAGCCTGGGTGGCGGCGAGTCTGGCCTTGGCTTTGGCGGCCTGGCTCATGGATGTTAATGATGTCATGGCTTGTTCTATGGTTTTGCGCAGATTGTCCGCATTTAATTCGGGTTGTGGCAGCAACAATGCTGCACCGGCTTCGGTTAAATATTTGGCGTTAGCCGATTGGTGGTCGTCGATGGCATGCAGTAAGGGTACGAAAATTGCCGGCAAGCCGCAGGCCGCCACTTCGCTGACGGTCATTGCACCGGCTCGGCAAATGATCAAATCGGCCCATTGATAGGCACCGGCCATATCGTCGATAAAAGCCAAGGCTTCGGCATTTAGACCCAATTTGCGGTAACGCTCGGCAACTTCCGCTTGCATTGCGCTGCCGGTTTGGTGTTTTACCTCCAGTTGGGGCATATCCGCCAAGGCCGCCGGCACAGTGTCATTTAACACTTTGGCGCCTTGGCTGCCGCCCAGTACCAGTATCCTTAAATTGCGACCCGCTTGCGGCTGCCATTCCGTTTTGTCCGGCAGGCTGATGAATGTATCTCTCAAAGGATTACCGGTGCAGATTGCTTGTACCGATTTGGCGAAGCTATCGGGAAATGCTTCCAGCGTCTTGCGCGCGGCGAGTTTCACCAATAAACGGTTAGTCGTTCCGGGTACCCGGTTTTGCTCGTGAATAACCAACGGGATTCCTAACATTTTGGCCATCAAGCCTCCAGGGCCCGCAACAAAGCCGCCCATGCCTAACACCACATTAGGTTTGCGCTGGTTTAAAATCTTCCTTGCTTGTAAGCAGGCCTGAATCAATTTGAAACCGGCACCGAGCTTGGCGAACAAGCCTTTGCCCCGCATGCCTGCCACTGCCAGCCAGTCGATCTCGATGTGATTGGCAGGCACGACCCGGCTTTCCAGACCTTTTTCAGTGCCCAGCCAGCTCACTTGCCAACCGCGAGACCGCATTTCTTGGGCAACCGCAAGCGCTGGAAACACATGTCCGCCAGTGCCGCCCGCCATGATGACTATGCGTCGGTTCATGCGTGTTTTCCTTTCACATTGCTTTTATTGTGTTCGGTCACTTCGTAGTGAATCCGAAACAATACCGCTATGGCACCGCACATCACGATCATACTTCCGCCGCCGTAACTCATGAGCGGTAGGGTCAAACCTTTGGTGGGCAGCATGCCCATGTTCACACCCATGTTGACGAAGGATTGAAACCCAAACCAGATGCCCAAGCCGTATGCCGCCAACGCCGAGAATTTCAGGCCTGCCTGCTCGGCTTGTTCGCCGATGGCAAAGGCGCGGACTACCAGCGCGGCGAACAGACCGATAATCAGCAACACGCCGAGCAGCCCCAGTTCTTCACCCAACACTGAAAACAGGAAGTCGGTATGCGCTTCCGGTAGATAGAATAATTTTTGCAGGCCATTGCCCAAGCCAACGCCGAAAAATTCGCCGCGTCCGAACGAAATCAAGGCCTGGGTCAGCTGAAAGCCGGTATCTCTGGCATCGGCCCACGGGTCCATGAAGCTGGTCACGCGCGCCAAACGATAAGGGGACTCGATTACCAATATCGCCGCTAAGCCGGCCACTAGACCCAACAAAATAATGAACTGGGAGATGCGGGCGCCGCCCAAAAACATCATGCCCATGGCGATGATTAGGATCACCACTGCCGAGCCGAAGTCCGGCTCTAATAGCAATAGTACGCAAGCTACGGAGAACAACATCAATGGCTTGACCAAGCCGAATGCGGATCGGCGCACATGGTCTGAATGGCGGGTGACGTATCCAGCCATGTATATGACTGAGATGAATTTAACGACTTCCGATACCTGGATTCGCAAGCCGAGAATTGATAGCCAGCGAATACTGCCGTTGACCTTGATACCGACCCCGGGGATCAATACCACCAGCAGCAAGGCCAGGCCGGCGATAAACAAGGTCTGGCCCATTCTTTCCCAGCTTTGCATCGGTATGTTCAAAACGATCGCGGAAAAGCCCAACCCAAATGCAATGTGAACCAACTGTTTGAAGGGATAGTGCGAAATGTCGTCGGCCATTTTTACGCCCAAATGCAAGGAGGACGAAGTGACCAGCATGAAACCTATACCCAACAGACTCAAACACGCCAACGTCAATACCGGGTCGATGTGTAAGCGGTTTTGCGCGCGTTGCTTGGTTGTTGGCTTCAACATAAGGGCAGACTCATCACGGCTTCAGCGAACTTATTGCCGCGGTCAACATAGCTGCGGTATTGATCCAGGCTGGCGCAGGCGGGCGACAAAAGTACGCTGTCACCGATATTAGCGAGGCCGGCGGCTATGGTTACCGCTTCCTTCATGTTCCCGGCGAAATGGATAGGTACGCAGTTGTTCAAAGCCTGTGCGATCAATTGTGCGTCTTTGCCTATCAATACTACGGCTTTAGTTTTTTCGGTGACGACTGGGACCAGTTCGCTCATGTCGGCGCCTTTGGTCTCGCCGCCGGCAATCAATATCACTTTATGCTCGTAGCCTTTTAGTGCAGCGATACACGCGCCAATGTTGGTGGCTTTGGAATCGTTAACCCAATTGATACCGCCTTTTTCAGCAACTTTTTGCATCCGATGCGGCAGGCCTTTAAATTTTCTAAGCGCATCGCACATTTTGGTGACGCTCAGGCCGGCTGCGGTGCCCAAAGCCAAGGCCGCTAGGGCGTTGGCGATATTATGAGTGCCTTCCAGGCGCAGTTTACCGGCTGCCATCAAAGCTTGTTCACCGTGCATCAAAGTATCGATCTCGCCGCGACGCAAATAAAAATCGGCTTGTGCCTTTGTGGAAAAAGTTAAGGTTTGTCGGTTGGGGTCGCGCATTGCCATCACCATGGCGTCGTCGGCATTCAAAATCATCACGCCGTCTCCGCGGAAAACGCGCTGCTTTTCCGCTGCGTACTCAGCCATACCATCATGTCGATCCAGGTGGTCTGGACTGACGTTTAATACTGTGGCGACTTTTGCGTTCAACGCTTGAGTACGCTCCAACTGGAAGCTGGACAGTTCCAGAACATAGAGCTCGGCGTCCTGTTGCAACAAGTCCAGCGCAGGTGTGCCGAGGTTGCCGCCGATAGCGGTCTTTACGCCAGCAGCGTTGGCCATGTCGCCCAGCATGGTGGTAACGGTACTCTTGCCGTTGGAGCCGGTAATCGCGATAACCGGTTTGTCGGTGGCGCAAGCGAATAGGTCAATGTCGCTAAGCACGGTGACGCCCGCATGCACGGCTTTTTGGATGGCTGCTTCGTGTAGAGAAACCCCGGGGCTGACCAGTAAATGGGTGGCGACATCGAGTGCGGATTGGTCGAAACCGCCGGAAAACACCGGTACGTCGGGCATTTGCTCGCGCAAGTTGTCGATTAGTGGCGGGCTCTTACGACTGTCGATCACCGCAAATTTGATCGGGGTTTTTTGCAAAAATTGTGCGGCCGAATATCCGGTAGCACCCAAGCCTACGATTAATAAGCGAGCGCTATCTGGATTTAACTTAAAGTGAGTTTCCAAATTGCGGAGAAGATTTGCGGTATTCATACTTATCTCAGTTTCAAGGTGGCCAGACCGATCAGCACCAGGATGACCGAGATAATCCAGAAACGCACGATGATGCGAGGCTCCGGCCAACCTTTTAATTCATAGTGGTGGTGAATCGGTGCCATCAAAAACACCCGTTTTTTCCGGGTTTTAAATGATGCGACCTGGATAATCACCGAGATGGTTTCCATCACAAAAATGCCGCCCATGATCACCAAAACGATTTCCTGCCTAACCAGAACTGCCACGATGCCCAGTGCGGCACCCAATGCCAACGCACCCACGTCGCCCATGAACACCATGGCCGGATAGGTGTTAAACCACAAAAAGCCCAGCCCGGAGCCGACCAGCGCCGCGCAAAACACCACGAGTTCTCCCGCTTTGGGTATATGCGGGATAGCCAGGTATTGCGAGAAATTTACGTGACCCGATAGGTAGGCAAAAATAGCCAAGGCGGCGGCAATCATTACGGTGGGCATGATAGCCAGTCCGTCCAGGCCATCGGTAAGATTGACGGCGTTACTGGAGCCGACGATGACAAAGTAAGTCAGCACCACATAACCCCAGCCCAAGTCCAAGGTGACATTTTTGAAGAAGGGCACGATGAATTGGGTTTCTGCGGCAACTTGAGCGGTGTGGTACAAATACAAGGCGGCACCCAGCGCTACCACCGATTGCCAGAAGTATTTGGCGCGGGCGGATAAGCCGTCGCTATTGCCGAGCAGTACTTTTTTATAGTCGTCGATAAAGCCGATCACGCCATGCGCCAAGGTTACCAACAACACTACCCAAATATAACGATTACTGAGATCGGCGCAGAGTAGGGTGCTAATGCCAACGGCGAACAAAATCATCGCGCCGCCCATCGTTGGTGTGCCGGATTTGGAAAAATGGCTTTGCGGACCGTCGTCGCGTACGCTTTGACCGATTTTTTTGCGGGTCAATTTTTCGATTACCGCCGGGCCGATTACCAAGGATATGCTCAGAGCGGTCAGTACGCCCAGGATTGCGCGAAAAGTCAGGTAATGCAGTACCCGGAAGCCGCTGTCGATATTGCTTAAAAAATCCGCGAGTAAAAGTAACATTAGCCTGCTCTGAAATTATTGACCATCGCCGCTACTACGTTTTCCATTTTCTGAGCGCGCGAACCTTTAACCAATAGTGTTTCCTTCCCAGTGACGGCCTGGGTCAGGGTGTCTATCAATTGTTCCTGATTGTCGAAAAACTGACCGCCATCGCCAAAGGCTTCTACGGTATGTTTTGCCAAGGCACCGGTGGCGAACAACCGTTTCACCGCTTTTGCCTTGATTAATTCGCCCATTTCACGGTGTATTGCCGGGCTATCCGGACCCAGCTCGCCAAAGGCGCCGAGGGCCAGCCAAGCTTCGTTTCCGCTAGTAGTCAGCACGTCCAATGCGGCTTTCAGTGAACTGGGGTTGGCGTTATAGGTGTCGTCGATCACGATATTGCCCTTGCGACCCACTAGAGGTTGCATCCGCCCAGTGACCGGCTGTAACTGCTCCAGAGCTTGTTTGATGTGCGCCAGGCTTATCCCGAATTGCATAGCTACCGCAGCCGCAGCTAAGGCGTTTTTCACATTATGGCCGCCGGCCAAATGCAGCTTTATCGGTAAGCTGTCTGTCGCTGTTTTTAAGTCGAAACAGGTGGCAAAACCTTGTGGCTCTAGGACCGACTCGATATTTAATGCAGTGACCTCAGCAGCGGGGTTAAAACCGAAAGAGACTATGCGACGGTTGCTGGCGACCTTGGCTAAAAAGTCGTAAAAAGCGTCGTCGCGATTTAAAACCGCGATCCCGTTTTCATTGAGGCTTTCGACGATTTCACCCTTGGTTTTGGCGACACCTTCGATGCTGCCGAAGCCTTCGATATGGGCGGCACCGATATTGGTAATAACGCTGACCTCAGCCTGCGCATAGTGGCTGGTGTAGGCAATTTCGCCCAAGTGGTTGGCGCCCATTTCAATCACTGCGTAGCGATGAGAGTCATCAAGCTTCAAGAGTGTCAGTGGCACGCCGATGTCGTTATTCAGATTGCCTTGGGTCGATAGGGTTGGGCCTTGGGTGGCGAAAATCGCCGCAATCATTTCCTTGACAGTGGTTTTGCCGTTGCTGCCGGTGACACCGGCTACTTTGACAGGTAATCGCTTTCGCCAGTATCCGGCCAGTTCCGCCAAAGCCAAATGGGTGTCGGCGACGATGATTTGCGGTAATCCCGAAGGTGCGGCTTGCTCAATGAGTAGCGCTGCAGCGCCGGCTTGTTCAGCATTCTCGATAAAGCTATGGCCGTCGAAATGTTTGCCTTTGATCGCAATGTATAAGGCGCCTGCTGGTAGGGTGCGGGTATCGATACCCGTAGATAGAATCAATCTGTCTTCGCCGATCAATTTGCCGTTAACGGCTTGGGCGATCTCGCTAAGTTGTAGTTTCATGGCTTACTCCACGACGCTAATGCCTGTTCGACCACGCGGCTATCACTGAAAGGCTGTTTTACGCCATTGATCTCTTGATAGCTCTCGTGGCCCTTGCCGGCTATAACTACGCAATCCTCTGAATCCGCTTGTCGTATCACTGTGTTTATGGCCGTGGTTCTATCGTAAATTACGGTTATCTTTTGGCTTTGGCAGCCGCTCAATATGTCTTTAATAATTTCGGTCGAGGCTTCGTTGCGCGGGTTGTCGTCGGTGACGATGACCTGATCAGCCCAAGTTTCGGCAATCCGGCCCATTTCAGGGCGCTTGCCTTTGTCTCGGTTACCGCCGCAGCCAAATACCACTCTAAGTTGGCTGGCGCCTTTCACGGCTTTAAGCACTTTTTCCAGCGCGTCCGGGCTATGCGCGTAATCAACAAAAATAGTGGGCTTGCCATTGCCGCCGAATTTTTCCATGCGTCCACTAATGGCCTGTAGTTCAGCTAACTTAGCGACAGCAGCGTCGAATTGACTGCCGGTCGCCAGCAGTACACACAGTACGGCCAGCACATTATCCAGATTGAAATCGCCTACCAGCGATGTCGTTGCCCGGCATTTTTGTTCGCGCCAGACGACGTCGAATTCAATACCGGCGGCGCTGTGTTTTACCTGTTCGGCGCTTACGGATTCCTTAGCGCTGTGCCGACCGCTGGCGCTGTAACTCCAGCATTGCACAGTATCAGGCAGACTTTGCAAGACCTTGGCGCTGCTCGGATCATCGAGGTTGATCACCGCAAATTGCAGCCCCGGCGTTGTAAACAGCCTTAGTTTGGCTTGCAGGTATTCCGCCATGCCGCCGTGATAATCCAAATGGTCGCGGCTTAAATTGGTGAATATCGCACCTTTAAAGCTCACCCCATTTACTCGGCCTTGGTGTAATCCGTGCGAGGACACTTCCATCGCCACACTCCGCTTACCGCGTGATGCGAATGTGCGAAGCATTTGTTGCACCGCTAACGCGTCCGGTGTGGTATTGGCGGTTGACTCTAAGTTGCCGACATCGCCCCAGCCCAGTGTGCCTATCACGCCGCAAGCCGGCAAAGCCTGCGCGATTAATTGGCTACAGGTGGTCTTGCCGTTGGTGCCGGTGACGCCGATCACATCGATTGTTTGCGATGGGTGGCCGTAAAATCTGGCAGCGATCTCGCCCAATTTTTGTGCCAAATCCGCAATTGCCAGTGTTATGACCTTCAATGCGCCAACTATTTGCCGGTCCGCGCCGCTTGGGTCATAAAGAATCGCTATGGCCCCGTTGGCAATGGCTTGTTCCGCATGAGCAAGCCCATGCTGGATCGAACCGTTTAAGGCGATAAATGCATCGCCCGTCTGGACTTTTCGGCTATCCAGGCACAAACCGCCAATCTCCATATCCACTGGATTTAATACCATTCCGTTTAGCAAATCGGCCAGTTTCATTGTTTGCTCAACAATAAATGCATGTTGTCCATGCCATCCGGCTCGACACCGTAAACCCTTAACGCCCCGGCCATCACTTTCGAGAATGCCGGTGCCGCCACCAGACCACCGTAGTATTGGCCGCCGGTGGGCTCGTCTACCACAATCGCGATAATGAAACGCGGATTGCTGGCCGGTGCCATGCCCACGAACACCGATAAATATTTGTCTTCGCTATAACCGCCGGCTCCGGCTTTTTTCACGGTACCGGTTTTACCCGCTACCCGGTAACCTTCGACCCTGGCCTGGTATGCGGTGCCTTCCTTGCTGATGACGTGCTCCAGCATCTCTCTGACTTTACGCGCGGTCTCGGGTTTGAAAATCCGTTGTGCATCGGGGTCTTCGTCGCGCTTGAGCAGGGCAACGGAATGAATGATGCCGTCGTCCGCCAAAGCGGTATAGGCTCTGGCTAATTGTAAAATCGAGGTGGAGACCCCGTAACCGAACGATAAAATCGCCTGATCGAATTCGTGCCAACCTTGATAGTCCAGCAGCGAGCCACTGGCTTCGCCGGGAAAACCAACCCCGGCAGAAGTGCCGAAGCCCAGCCGGCTGTAGACGCCCCAAAAATACTCCGGCGGCATAGACATCGCGATTTGCGTGACGGCGATGTTGCTGGATTTTTGCAGTACATGGGTTAAGTCCATTGTGCCGTAGTTATGTACGTCCTTAACCACGTTGCGGCCCAGATGGTAGACGCCGTGGGTTTCTATCATCACGTTGGGCTTGATGTAGCCACCATCCAGCGCCGCCGCTACCACGAAGGGTTTGACTGTCGAGCCGGGCTCGAAACTATCAACCATCGCGCGGTTGCGATAACGGTTACTGCTCAACTCTCGGCGGTTGTTGGGATTGAAAGCCGGTTGGCTGACAGTCGCCAATACATCGCCGTTTTTGGCATCCAGCACGACAAGCGATGCCGAATGCGCCTTGTTTTGGATCATGGCGTTCTGGAGTTCCCGGTAAGCCAGGTATTGCAGACGTTCGTCTATCGTCAAAACCAGGTCGCGGCCGGGAATCGCTTCTTCGATGTTTTCCACATCCTTAATGATCTGGCCTTTGCCGTCTTTGATCACCCGTTTCTTGCCGGGTTGGCCGCGCAAAATGTGCTCGTAGCCGTGCTCTATACCTTCCTGGCCGATGTCGTCGATATTGGTGAAACCCAATAAATGTCCTGATACCGCGCCTGCTGGATAGTAACGTTTAAACTCCCGCTCGAAATACACACCGGTAATCTCAAGGGCTTTGACCTTTTCGGCTATATCCGGGTTGATCTGTCTGCGCAAATAAACGAAACGTTTGTTGGCGTTTTTTTCCTTTTTTAATAACGAGCGCAGTTCCTTTTCCGGGAAACTGAGGATTTTCGCCATCGGTGTCAATTTGTCCTGCTCCGCATCTTTCAATTGCCGCGGATTGACCCAAATCGACTGTACGGGGGTGCTGATCGCCAGCGGTTCGCCATTACGATCTTTGATCTGCCCGCGATATGCCGATACTGAGACCACTCCGACATGTTGCATATCGCCTTTGTCCTGCAGGAATTCTTTATCGAGAATTTGCAGGTAGACCGCGCGTCCTACCAAAGCCAACATAGCCAGCAGCATTACCGATAGCAGCAACCTGCGCCGGATTACAAAATCTGTGTTGTGGTGCGGTATGGTTCCCGCGCCGGTAGCAATTCGCATTTACGGCTTTATGTAGATTATTTTGTCTTGGGCCGGCAGAGTCAGCATCAGCCGAGTTCTTGCTTCAATTTCAACCCGGTTCTCTTCGGTGAGCGTGGTTAATTCGAGCTGTAGTCGACCCCATTCCACTTCGTAATCGTCGAGTTCTTTTTCTTTCTTCTGGATGTCGATAAACAGCAGGCGCGATTGGTATTTGCTGTATATCACAGCAATTCCCGAAATCATCAGCATCGCCACTAGTAATGTCAGCAGGATATTTCTTGCAATTGCCATCAGCGCTTCTCCCCAACTCGCATCACCGCGCTACGTGAGCGCGGGTTTTGTTGCAACTCCTGTTGTTTTGCCCGGATCGACTTTCCTATTTTTCGTAATTCGCCTTGTTCGATGTCCTGCTCTTTTACCGGCAGCTTACCTGGATTGGTTTTTGGGCCGGCCTGGTCGCGAATGAAACGTTTGACTATACGGTCTTCCAACGAGTGGAAGGCGATCACGACCAAACGTCCGCCCGGTGCCAATACGTCCATGGCCTGTTTCAATCCGCTCTTAATCTGTTCGAGCTCTTGGTTGATCTCTATCCTGATTGCCTGAAAGCTGCGCGTCGCAGGATGTTTGTGTTTGTCGCGAAACGGCACACTGTTTTCGATTAATTTTGCCAGCTGCACTGTAGTCTGCAGCGGTTGCTGTTGGCGCTGGGTAACAACGGCATTGGCAATTCGTCTGGCAAAGCGTTCTTCGCCATACTCAAACAGTACGCGAACCAAGTCTTTTTCCTCGACTCGCGCCAAATATTCGGCGGCTGACTGGCCGTGATTGCTATCCATGCGCATATCCAACGGGCCGTCGCGCAAAAAACTGAAACCGCGTTCCGCATTGTCTAGCTGCGGGGACGACACCCCTAAATCCAGCAAAATGCCGTCGACTTTGCCGATATAGCCGTGCTGCTCGACAATGGCGCTTAATTCAGCAAAGCTGGCGTGATGCAAGCTAAAGCGACTGTCTTCCATTAGGCGCTTGGCATCGTCGCTAGCGATGGCATCCATGTCCCGATCAAGCGCCAGCAATCTGCCGGCGTTACTCAGTAATTTCAGAATGCCGCTGCTATGTCCGCCGCGTCCGAAAGTGCAGTCCAGATAAATACCTCCCGGTTTTATGTTTAGCTGCTCTAAGGCCTCTTTGTATAAAACCGTCTGATGGGCGGGCATCTCCGTCAAAACGACAGTGAGCCAAGTTCTTCAAGGCCCTCGGTGTCGTTGCCATCCATCCATTCTTGTTCTTTGGCCTTCCAGGCGGCTTCGTTCCATATTTCAAATTTATTCAACTGACCAACCAGCATGATGTGTTTTTCCATGCCGGAAAATGCCCTGAGAGTTTCCGGTAGCAGCAGGCGGCCTTGGCTATCCATTTCGCATTCCGAGGCATTGCCGATCACAAAACGCCGCAGTTTGCCGGCCATTTTGTTTAGAGTTGGCAACTTACTGATGGTCTGTTCAAGCTTTTCCCATTCAGGTAAGGGGTATAACCACAGGCAGCCGGGTTCGCCAACGCATTTGTCGTCGACCGCAACAGTCACAACCATTTGGCGGTCGCAGGATTCCTGTAACTCCTCCCGATAACGGGTAGGAATCGCAATGCGCCCTTTCGCGTCCAAACTGATTGAACTAATGCCTCGAAACAAGATGAACCTCAAAATTTCCAAAAAAATCCATTTCTAACCACTTTACATCATTTCTGCACCACTATAGTTTTCAAAAGGTGCTTAGTCAAGAGGCATTTGGATTAAATTCTTTCTTTTTCTACAAGGACTTACGCAGAGTTGAGGTATGTTGAGCGGTAGAGGTGAATGTTTTGGTTAAATATGATTTTTATCAAAAAGTTAATGGTGGTTCTTGATGTTGATTGCAGTTATTAAGGGCTAATTCGCACTTTTTGAAAGCGATTTGCTGTAGTAAGCAAAGAGGACGGTGTGCTCTTGAGCCTGCTTTGCTTGGCGAAAGCCTGAGAAGCGGTTGATTATGGATGGTGGCTATAGAGCGACTTGGATAAGGCTTGCTCAGTATTTAAGGCAAAACCTACTGGCTTTCTGGCTTTTGATCCCGCGTCAGCAGATTTTGGACGGCTTGTTTGGGGGGGAGATGTTCGAACAAGACCTTGTAAACTTGTTCGGTAATAGGCATTTCAACGCCATATTTCTGAGAAAGCCGGTATGCCTCTCGGGCTGCCGATACGCCTTCGACTTCCTGATTGATTTCGGTTAAGGCGTGTTTTTGGTCTTTACCTTGGCCTAATGCCAAGCCAAAACGGCGGTTTCTAGACTGATTATCGGTGCAAGTCAAAATTAGGTCGCCTAGTCCGGCTAACCCCATGAAAGTGTCTGCTTGTCCGCCAAGCTTAATACCGAGTCGCATGATTTCGGTCAGGCCGCGCGTGATCAGTGCTGCACGAGTATTGGCACCAAAGCCCAAGCCGTCAGCTATGCCTGCAGCGATTGCTAGGACATTTTTACATGCCCCGCCAACCTGTACGCCGATAATATCGTTGCTGGTGTAGATCCTAAAGCGTTGGTTGTGGAGTCTTTCGCAGAGTTGGGCCGCGAAAATTTCCGAGGTGGATGCTATGGTAAGCGCAGTCGGCAGATCTGCGGCGACTTCTTGGGCAAACGTTGGGCCGGACAACGCGGCGCTTTGGATATTTGCGCCCAGAACTTGCGCCGCCACCTCGCTTAACAAGGCGCCGTCTTGGCAATCGAAACCCTTAGTTGCCCAAGCAATTCTAGAGCTCTCGCTGAGCATTGGCCTGATTTGCGCCAAAGTATCTCTGAAGGCGTGGCTGGGGACTGAAATAAGCAATACCGGGCTGAAAGCCACTGCTTCCCCAATTTTGTCGGTGAATTGCAGGTTTTTGGGAAATTGGACGCCTGGTAAATAGCGGCAATTCTCGCCGGTTTGCTTTAGTGCGGCAATGTGATTGGGATTATGGCCCCATAACAGGGTGTCGCAGCCATTTCTGGCTGCCTGCACCGCTAAAGCGGTTCCCCATGAGCCGGCGCCAAGAATACTGATTGATGATGGCATCCAGCTTAATTCAGCGTTTTCGCTTCAGGTTCCTGTTGAGCTTGTGCTTGTTGCAAGTGCTGCATATATAGCGCGTCGAAATTAACAGGCGCCAAAATTAACTGCGGAAAGCCGCCTTTATTGACAAGGTCTGAAATTACTTCTCTGGCATAGGGGAAAAGGACATTGGGACAAAAGCTACCTAGCATCGGTCCCATCTCTTGTTCGCTGAAACCGGCAATCGAAAAAATCCCGGACTGATTGACCTCAACCAGATACGCTGTGCTCTCGGCTATCTTTACGGTGACGGTTAGTGTCAGAGATACTTCATACATCGAGTTTTCGATAGGTTGCACATGTGTGCCGAGATTAAGGTCCAATGCGGGCTCCCATTTTTGGGTGAATATCTTTGGGGCATTGGGTGTTTCAAAAGAAATATCTTTGGTATATATCTTCTGAATTGCGAACTGTTTTTCGCTGGATGCGTTGATTTCGGCCATGATGTTAACTGTAGGGGTTGATTGATTAGGAATTAGTTTTTACTGCTGACTTTGATGGGGAGTTTGTTGTCTTCCCAGGATTGCATGCCGCCAGTCATGTTAAATACATTCTCAAATCCGGCTTTAGTTAGCGTTTTGCATGCGGCTGCTGAGCGGGCGCCGGTCTGGCAGGTAACGATCAGCGGATGATTTTTGTGCTTTTCCAGAGAGCCAACTTGTTCTTCTACTTTGCTTAAGGGCATGTTGATCGCATTTTCGATGTGGCTTTTGGCGAATTCGTTGGGTTCGCGGACATCAAGTACAACGACGTCGTCGCTGTTCATTTTGGTGACGGCGATCAACGGAGAAATGCTTTCGTACTTATTGAAAGAGTTGGCGAGCAAATCCTGGATTAGCAAGAAAATTACGCATACCAGCGAAAATGCTAGTAAGTAGTGATTGGTGGCAAATTCTATATATTGGTCCATCTCGTTGGTTTATTTTAGTAGTTATGGAATGCTGTTTACGTGCCGCAAAAAACGCTGCGCATCATTTGGATGAGGTGAATGACACGCTCATCGTCGATAAAGTAATAAACCCGATTCGCTTCTTTTTTGTAGTCGAGAATCCCCTTGTCTCGCAGTATTGCCAGATGCTGAGAAATATTACTTTGACTTGTGCCCACTTGCTCGACGATGTCTTGTACGCTGATTGAGTTATTACCTAGTACGCACAGAATCTTTAGGCGCAAGGGGTGCGACATCGCTTTCAAACAGCGCGCTGCCCGATTAATATCGGCGTCGTCGTAGAGGATGGTATCGTTTTTTTCTTCCATTTAATAACGATGATCTTGGCAACAGTTAAGAACAGTGAGTGAAAAATGGCGCTTTTCGAACTATGACGACATCCGTGTGCTGGTATAATGTCGCTATGGTGCAAGTGGTTTTAAGTGCTTGCACTGACGCAATAAAAGGTTAGCAAATCTAACAGAGTGGGCTTTATTGTTCAATACCCTCGGCTACAGGCTCTGGAAAAATATAGCGGTGCAGCGCGTGCCTGCTAACTTTTAATAAAATCAAATTTTAACTTCTTTACCACCTAAAACACTAATGTTCGGAGTCTGTAATAAATGGTCAGCCTGTCAAAACCGTTACGGATGTTCCTGGTGGAAATAATTGGTCGGTCGTTGTTGGTTTACTAGCCGATGCGCATTGGTAGTTATTTTTTGCTCATTTTTACTGCAATCGGATGGGGGGGCTTGTCTTCTAAGGCAGTTTCGGCAAACGTCAGCAGCTTAGTAGAGGTGCAAACGCAAATTCAACAAGTAGGCGATGTCGTTAAAAACCTGGGAGTTGAAAAGTCTCGGTTACTAGAGCAGTTACAAAAATTGGAGCGGCAATACGGCGACCTGGCGAATAGCTTGCGAGCCATCAAAGCCGAAATCAAGCGGCAAGAGCAGGCACTTCAAGACGTTCGTAATAAGAGCGCTGCTGCCCAAAAAGACATGCGTGGACAGGAGAAGGAGCTGGAGGGACTCATTAAATCGGTTTATGCGATGGGCGGCGACAAGGAAGGCTTGAAGGTTATTCTTAATCAGCACAATCCTGCGGTATCAAGCCGCATGTTGGTTTACTACGACTATATCAGTAAAGCGCGCTTGCAAAAGCTTAACGACATGACTGAAGCCTTCAAACTTTTACGACAGCTGGAGTCGCAAAAAGATACGGAGACGCAGCTACTGCAAGTGTCCCTCAGCAAGAAACAACAAGAAACCGACGCGATGCTGACGCTGAAAATGCAGCGAGAATTGTTGCTTGCCAGCATTCAGCAAGACTATGCATTGAAAAGCGTTCAGCTGGCTGGCTTGAAGCATGACGAGAAAAAATTGCATGCCTTGGTAGCATCATTGCAGAAAACTGATGATAATGAAGTCCATGAATCTTCGGTTGAATCGGAGCACGTGCCCCAGAAGCGCGAAAAAGCTGCCGAGCAGCCGGAGCCTCCTAAAAAGTCCGAAGCGAATCCGATTCGTGAATCAGCGGGCCTTTCTTTTGCCGAGTTACAAGGCAAGCTACCCTGGCCGGTGCAAGGTGCGATCACTGATCGTTTCGGCAGTCGTCGTTACGAAACAACCTGGGATGGCGTGGTCATTAGTGCCCGCGAGGGCGCGGATGTGCATGCTGTGACGGCTGGGAGAGTCGTTTATGCCGATTGGTTGCGGGGTTATGGTTTGATGATAATTGTCGATCATGGTAAGGGTTACATGAGTTTGTACGCATTCAACCAAAGTTTGCGTAAAAATGTGGGCGAGCATGTTAAGGCCGGTGAGGCATTGGCTGCGGTGGGTCGCAGCGGCGGGCGTGCGGATGCGGCGTTGTACTTCGGCATCAGGAAAAAAGGTCGGCCCATTGATCCCGAGCAATGGTGCCGTAAGCCGGCCAAGGGTTAATAATTTACAGGAACAGGTTGTTGGAGTTTTAAAACACATGCTAAAAAACAGAAATATTTTGATTCTATTGATAGGTTTTATTTTGGGCGCGACGTTAAGTCTGTGCAGTAGCGTCTTGGCCGAAAAGGAACCGCCAGTTTCGACAAAGGCTGACGATTTACAAGCTTTGCCATTCGATGAACTGCGCACCTTCACCGAAATTTTTGGTCGCATCAAGCAGGATTATGTCGAACCTGTATCGGATAAAAAGCTGTTGGAGGATGCGATTCGTGGCATGTTGACTGGTTTGGATCCGCATTCTGCTTATCTGGCCAGCGAAGAGTATAAGGAATTGCAAGAAGGAACGACCGGTCAGTTCGGCGGTTTGGGAATTGAAGTGGGCATGGAAAACGGCTTCGTAAAAGTGGTATCGCCGATTGACGATACGCCTGCGCAGAGAGCTGGTATTAAGGCCGGAGACTTGATAGTGCGTCTTGACGACAAGCCAGTCAAAGGTATGACGTTGGCTGATGCTGTTAAGGTTATGCGCGGCGAGCCGGGCACCGACATTGTCTTGACCGTAGTTCGTGAAGGTGAAGAAGCGCCGCTGAAATTTACCTTAACCCGCGACATCATCAAGGTGAAAAGCGTTAAAAACAAATTGTTGGAAAAGAATTATGGCTACTTGCGGATCAGCAGCTTCCAATCCGGCACAGGCCAAGGATTGCTTGATGCTGTTGAAGAGTTGAAAAAAGAAAATGAGGGGCCTTTAAAGGGTGTGGTGTTGGATTTAAGGAATAATCCCGGTGGTGTGTTGAATGCAGCTGTCGATGTCAGTGATGCGTTTATCGAGTCCGGTTTGATTGTATATACCGAGGGCAGGATCAAAAATTCTGAAATGCGATTCAGTGCTACGCCTGATGATGTGATCAATGGTGCGCCGATTGTGGTGTTAATTAATGGCGGTTCGGCTTCTGCATCGGAAATCGTGGCGGGGGCTCTTCAGGATCACAAGCGCGCCATTATCATGGGCGAGAAATCTTTTGGAAAGGGCTCAGTACAAACGATATTGCCAACGAGCAATGGTGCGGCAGTAAAACTGACCACTGCCCGTTACTTCACGCCATCCGGGCGCTCAATTCAGGCTGAGGGCATAGAGCCCGATGTTAGCCTGGCTCGGGTCAAGCTGGAAGCTTTGGAAAAAGCTAAGATAGAATCGGTCAAGGAAGCGGACTTATCTCACCATTTAACCAATGGTAATGCCAAAGATAAGAAAGCGAATGATGAAGAAAAAGTGGATTCGAAAGATCCTGCTGAGAAAGATGGTGAAACCGCAGATCAGCCGGACGCTGAGATTCGTGACTATCCTTTGCATGAAGCTTTGAATTTGCTAAAAGGCATTAGCATCATGAAAGCCAGCGGTAAGATGTAATTTCTAAGCAAATAAAAGCCCGCTTGACGATGCGTCAAGCGGGCTTTTTAGTATTTAGGCTAAGCGCTTAACAAAATGCTAGTTCTGGCTCAGTTTGTCGATGCTTGATACCGAACCGAGAAATTGTTCATGGCGGCGAGCGCTTCCTCAATCTGGTTTTGCTCAGCAAACTGAAACGCATTGACACCCACTCGCGCCAAATAAAACACTTGGTCAGGCAGATAATCACCAACAGCTCTAATTTCTCCTTTATAACCGTCGCGGCTCCGCAATAATCGAGCTTGCGAAAAAAGTCGACCGTCACCGAATATCGGAAAATCAAGTTCTATCAGGCTTATTGTGCTCAGATCGTCAGCAAGCGGCGCAATTTGGTCGGCAGGCTTAAGACGCACCCCGTTTTTACCAGAGCGCTTGAGTAGTTGTTCTTTATCCGCCAGCCAGCGGAGCAATGTAACGGTGATGTCGCCGGATTCTGGTAACGGGCTGTCGTCGCCAATAAAACTCCAGGTATTTTCTACCAATTCTCGATCTTTAATGATTTGCATAAACTCTTTCTTTAAATGGTTCTAGGCCAACGCGCTTGACAGTCTCTAAGAAGGTTTCGTCTTCCATGCGCTGCTTGACGTAGACGTCTAATATTGTAGTGATGGTTGGCGTAATTTGATCTTTCGGAACCGAAGGTCCAAGACGCTCGCCTATCGCGGCTTCGTTTTCCGATGATCCGCCCAAGGTGATTTGGTACCATTCCTCGCCATGCTTGTCGACGCCGAGAATGCCGATGTGGCCCACGCTTTGGTGCGCGCAGCCGTTCATGCAGCCTGACATGTTAATTTTTATGTCGCCAATGTCGTGGATGTAATCCAGATCATCCAGCGCTTCATTTATTTCCTTGGCAACGCCGATCGATCCGGCATTGGCAAGTGAACAAAAATCCAGGCCCGGGCAACAAATCATGTCGGTGACTGTGCCGATATTGGGGGTGGCTAATTTGATTGCGTCGAGTTGTTGCCAGACTGTAAACAGGTCAGCTTGTTGCACATCGGCCAGGACTAAATTTTGCCGATGAGTAGTTCTGATCTCGCCGAAGCTATATCGATCCGCTAAATCAGCTACTGCTTCCAGTTGCTTGTCTGTCGTGTCGCCGGGCGGCGAATCAGGTGCTTTCAACGATAAGTAAACGCCGCGATAGCCGGCGACTTTGTGCTCGACTGTATTGTATTTGATCCATTTTGCAAAAGCGGTGTCAGCGGATAAATGCGCGTCGAAGGATTTATCATTTACAGCGGTGAGGTCATAAGGCGGCGGTGCAAACTGCGCTTTCATCTCTTCGATATGTTCTTTGCTCAGCGGCATCTCATCTTTAATGCGCAGCCACTCTTCTTCAACCAGGCTGGTGAAATTCTCTAGACCGGTTTCCTTGACCAGAATCTTGATGCGCGCTTTGTATTTATTATCGCGTCTGCCGAATAGGTTATACACCCGCAAAATCGCTTCCAAATAGGACAATAGATGTTGCTTTTCTAGGAACGGTCTAACGGTTTGGCCAATGATGGGCGTTCTGCCCAAGCCGCCGCCAGCCAGAACTCTAAAGCCGATTTCGCCCGCTTCATTTTGAACGAGATAGATGCCTATGTCATGGAATTGCACCGCTGCGCGATCATGGGTGGCGCCGCTAACGGCGATCTTGAATTTACGCGGTAAAAAGGCAAATTCAGGATGCAATGTGGTCCATTGTCGAATGATCTCGCAATACGGACGCGGATCTTCGATTTCGTCTTTGCAAATGCCTGCCAAAGGGTCCGAAGTGGTATTTCTCAGGCAATTGCCGCTGGTTTGGATCGCATGCATCTGCACGGTCGCCAATTCGGCAAGCAAGTCGGGCACGCGGCCAAGTTCCGGCCAGTTGTACTGCACGTTTTGACGTGTTGTGAAGTGGCAGTAACCGTGATCGTAATCGCGGGCTACTGATGCCAGTTTACGTAATTGTTTGGAAGAAATTAGTCCATAGGGGACTGCGACACGGAGCATGGGTGCATGAGTTTGCACGTACAAACCGTTCATTAGTCGCAAGGCCCTGAATTGGTCGGGGCCGAGTTCTCCGTTCAAAAAACGTTGCGTTTGTCCGCGAAACTCGTTAACACGCTCTTCTATAAGCGTTTGATCTTGTTGGTTATATTGATACATTTAAAGGCGATGCTCGGTTTACATACTATTTTGCTAGGTATCTGAATAATATACTGGCCGGCATTAAATGACAAAGAATATTGTATGGTGATAACATGCTCGGTTAGTTTTTTCCGCTTTCAATAATGACTAAAACATAGAGGATAAAGGGGGCTATCTTGTTACGCTTACTGTTAATTTTGGCCGGTTTGCTGTTTTTGCCGGAAATCGCCATGGCTGAAGAGTTCCATAACCTGGGTCTAACCGGAACTGAGCGGGGTATTTACACCGTTCTGATCTTTTTGGTGGTCTATGGTTTCGTGATGGCCGAAGAATTTACGCACTTGCGTAAATCCAAGCCTGTAATTTTCGCTGCCGCTGTGATTTGGGGGCATGTGGCGATATTGGCTCAGGAAGCCGGTGTTTCTGGTGAAGAACTCCATAAGGCTTTCGAACATGACTTAAAAGAATATGCTGAGTTGATGTTGTTTTTGTTGGTAGCGATGACCTATATCAACTCCATGGCCGAGCGTAACGTGTTTGAAGCCTTGCGTTCTTGGTTGATTAGAAAGCAGTTTGGCTACAAACAGTTATTTTGGATCACCGGTATCATTACATTTTTTCTGTCAGCGGTTGCGGACAACCTGACGTCCGCATTATTGGTGGGCGCGGTGGTGATGGCGGTTGGCGCTGACAATGAAAAATTTGTAGCTGTCGGCTTTGTTAACTTAGTAATCGCGGCTAATGCTGGCGGAGCGTTTTGTCCCTTCGGAGATATCACTACGTTGATGGTCTGGCAAGCGGGTTACGCGGAATTCTTCGATTTCTTCAGGCTTTTCGTGCCTTCAGTTGTGAACTTTATAGTGCCTGCTTTTTTTATGGCGCAAGCGGTTCCCGATGGGCAGCCTATGGCAACAAATGAAGCGGCCGTAGAATTGAAACCCGGCGGCTGGGTAGTTTGCGGCTTATTCGGCGTCACCATCGGTTTGGCGGTAAGCTTTAAGCAGTTGCTACATTTGCCGCCGTTCATGGGTATGATGTTTGGTTTGTCTATATTGATGTTGTTCAGCTACTACTTGAAAGTTCGCTTTCCTGCAGAGGACGGCTCCCGCGTCGATATATTTGATCGGGTAAAAGAAGCTGAATGGGATACCTTGTTATTTTTCTTCGGCGTGGTGTTCGCGGTAGGTGGCTTGGGCTATATCGGTTACTTGGAGTTGTTGTCCGGTGCGATGTATGACGGCTTGGGTCAAACCACTGCCAACATTTTGGTCGGTATTATTTCCGCGGTAGTGGACAATATTCCGGTTATGTTCGCGGTATTGAACATGAATTTGGATATGGACTTGTACCAATGGTTGTTGGTGACGCTGACTGCAGGTGTAGGTGGCTCATTGTTTTCGGTGGGCTCAGCAGCTGGTGTGGCTTTGATGGGTCAGTCCAATCACAAGTACACGTTCTTCAGCCATTTGAAATGGACGCCAGTGATCGCGGCAGGTTATGCGGCGAGTATCCTGACGCATTATCTGATCAACGGTTGATTCGTAACTATCGATAATACTGCAATAAAGCCAGGGAAAGCGCGTGACAAAAACTTTAAATAGTTGGCGTAGCGCTTTCTCTATCTATTGTCGGCGCCCGGTGCTGAGTATGATTTTTCTCGGTTTTTCCGCCGGACTCCCTTTCTCCCTCGTTTCCTCGACCTTGTCGGCCTGGCTGGCTGACGAACATGTCTCTTTGTCAGTTATTGGCTACTTTAGCTTGGTGGGCGCCGCCTATTCAGTAAAAGTGTTGTGGGCGCCTGTTGTCGACAGGTTACCGCTCCCCCTTTTGCATGCTCTTTTCGGCAAGCGCCGCAGTTGGATGTTATTTGCGCAGTTTGGAATCGGCTTGGGACTGCTTGGAATGAGTTGTTTGAATCCGGTAACGCAATTGCACCAATTGGCTTGGTTAGCGATTTGGGTGGCATTTTGCTCCGCAACCCAAGATGTAGCGATTGACGCCTATCGGATTGAGATAGTCGCTCCAGAGTTTCAGGGAGCAATGGCTGCTATGTATGTTTTCGGTTACCGGTTGTCCTTGTTGGTTGCTGGCGCAGGTGTATTTTACATCGCTGAATATCAAACCTGGCAGATGGCCTATCAGGCCATGGCGGTGGCGATGCTGGTCGGTGTTCTGGCTACATTGTTGATTGCCGAGCCAAAGATCAAGGTCGGTATTCGGACGCTACAGTTCGAAGCGAAAATCGAGTCGGCTTTGGGTCTGGGGCGTTCGTCGAATTTAATGTTTAGGATATTGCGTTGGTTTTCAGATGCGGTCGTCAGTCCATTCGCGGAGTTTTTTCAGCGCAATGGTAAGGCTGGTTCGATGATACTGGCATTGATCGCGGTCTATAAGATCAGCGACATTGCCATGGGGGTGATGGCCAATCCATTTTATTTGGAATTAGGGTTTAGTAAGAAAGACATCGCAGATGTGACTAAAGTGTTTGGCTTTTTCATGACAATTATAGGTACATCGCTCGGTGGCGTTTTGGTGGTTCGCTTCGGTATCATGCGACCGCTCCTGTTCGGCGCGATTATCGTGGCGGCCACTAATTTATTATTTGCGGCCTTGGCGAAAGTTGAGCCGGATATGCGATTACTTGCCGGGGTGATTAGTGCGGACAATCTTAGCGGTGGCATTGCCACTGCCGCATTCATCGCCTATCTATCCAGTCTCACCAATTCCGCTTACACGGCTACTCAGTACGCCCTGTTTAGTTCGCTGATGACATTGCCAGCCAAACTTATAGGCAGTTTTTCCGGCGAAGTGGTGGCAAATTATGGCTATTACACGTTTTTTAACTATTCAGCACTGATTGGCTTGCCGGCAGTAGCTCTGGTTGTATTGTTGATGAGGACTGTGAGCGATGACGATGAAACTGTTCAATGATTTAACAGTTAAAGTCGTTTTGTGTTGCAGATTACCATTCGAGATCGTATCATAAGCAGTTCTCTATTAAGTATGTAGCCCGGAACGGGTATGTGAGCGCTATGAAACCAGAAATACATCCAGAATATAAACAAATTACCGTAACTTGCGGGTGCGGCAATACTTTTCAAACCGGTTCTGTGCTGGCTTCTGATTTGCACATTGAGGTGTGTTCTTCTTGCCATCCGTTTTACACTGGTAAGCAACGCGTCGTCGATACATCGGGTCGTGTTGATAAATTCCGCAAAAAATTCGGTAAATAAAGAATTTTCGAGAGGGATTGGTCGTCCGTCGATCAAGGGCGGCCAGATTCCTTCTTGCTATAAGCCGGTTTTAAAATAATTCTTCTTCCGCAAAAAACTCATCCTCTGCGGGCTCTTCAGCTTTTGGTGCGGATGTCGCAGTCGGCACGGTTTCTTCACTGAAATACTCCCAAATACCTCCCCGCGATTCCTTAGACAGTAACAGCCCGTCAGCCGGATTTATATAGGCTTGGACGATACCGTTTGGCTGCGTTAATGGCTTTTCCGGGAAGTTTTGTTCGACCGATTTCATAAATTTAATCCACATCGGTAAGGCCGTTTTGCCGCCAGTCTCGCCATGGCCAAGGGGTATTGAGTTATCGAAGCCTATCCAGGCAGATGCCACGATATCCGTGGCGAAACCGTTAAACCAGGCGTCCCTTTGTTCGTTAGTGGTGCCCGTTTTACCGCCTAAGTCGTTGCGGCCCAATTGTTTTGCTTGGGTTGCCGTGCCCCGTTGTACGACATCTCGGAGCAAGCTGTTCGCCAGGAAATTGATTTTTGCTGAAATAGCGCGCGGCGCTTGGTTATGTGGAGGAGGGTCCTGTTCTGGGCAATCTGGACAAGCTAGCGCAGGATTTGCCTGATATAACAAGTTGCCTTCGTGATCTTCAATGCGTTCGATGAGATAGGGTTTTACCGAAAATCCGCCATTGGCAAAAACTGCATAAGCGGCGGCCATTCGCAAGGGAGAAGCGTAGCCGCTACCCAAAGCCAGAGACAATGTGCCGGGAAGTTGTTCTTTATCGAATCCAAAGCGGAGAGCTGTATCAATGGCTTGGGGTACCCCAATTTCCTGCAGCAAGCGCACGGATACCAGATTGATGGATTCGCGTAGCGCAGTTCTCAGTGATGTCGGTCCCAGAAATCGGTGGCTATAGTTTTCTGGGCGCCAATCATTCTCCTGTGAGGGGTCCTCTATGACTATAGGTGCGTCGTTGATAATGCTGGCGGCAGTGAAGCCTTTTTCTAACGCGGCCGTATAAACGATGGGCTTGAATCCAGAACCTGGCTGACGCTTGGATTGCGTCGCTCGATTGTACTTGCTGTGATAAAAATCAAAGCCGCCGCATAACGCGAGAATCGCGCCATTGTTAGGATTGAGTGCCACAAAAGCGGCCTCGGCAGCCGGGACTTGCGTTAATGCCCATTCGTTTGTTTGTAATTCCCTTACCCAGATGATGTCGTTCGGTTTTAGAAAAGCCTTGGCTGTGCCCATGTTTTTTTCCGGGTACGGTTTTGCCCATTCAATATTTTTCCAAGCTATAAAAATCTGCGTGCTGTCATAAAGTTTCGCGGTAACCCCAGAGTCGGTTGCTCCCGTTACTAGAGCTTGTCGAGTGTCTCCAATCGCAGTGTCGTTTAGCTGTACGCTAGTTTTCTGGGTGTTTTTATGTGGCAAGCCCCGATAGCCGTGACGTTCATCATATTCGTGCAGTGTTTTTTGCAAAGCGTCTTCTGCTGCTAACTGCAATTGGCTGGGAGCGGTGGTGTAAATTTTCAAACCTAAGGTATAGGCGGTTTCGCCGTATTTGGACATGATTTCTTGTCTAACCATTTCCGCGATGTAAGGCGCCTTGAGCTCGACATTTATCGATTGGGTCTCGGCGTTATCGGCTGCTCGCACCGCGATCTCGTAATCGGTTTGGCTTATGTAATTTAAATCAATCATCCGACGCAACACGTAATTTCGCCGATCGAGGGCCCGCTGGGGATTTGTGATCGGGTTATAAATGGATGGCGCTTTGGGCAAACCGGCAATCATTGCGTATTGGTGTAGGGCCAGCGCGGAAATGTCTGTACCGTAATAGGTTTGTGCGGCAGCTGCTACGCCATAGGCGCGCTGGCCCATATAAATTTTGTTCAGATAGAGGTCCAGAATCTGATCTTTGGAATATTGCCGCTCTATTTTGAGGGCGAGGATGATTTCCTTGAGCTTCCTTAAATAGGTTTTTTCGTTACTCAGCAGGAAATTACGGGCGACTTGCATGGTGATGGTGCTGCCGCCTTGCCGCTTTTTGCCGGTAAGGGCTAATTGACTCACCGCTCGCAGCAAGCCTTTGAAGTCGACACCATTATGTTTATAAAACCGATCATCTTCTGCGGCGATGAAAGCCTTAATTAACTGCGGTGGTACATGTGCGATGTTCATCGGAATTCTGCGCTTCTCGCCAAACTGAGCAATCAACAGCTTATCTTGGCTGTAGATGCTCAATGGCATCTGATATTGAACGTGTTGTAACTGTTCTATGTCCGGCAGTTCCTTGTCGAGCTCGATCAGGAAAAAATAAACGGCAACCAGAAATGTACCTGTGAAAGCGAAAAACAAGAAGGCAAGCCACTTAAATAGTGTCTTGATCAGGGACTTGGGTTTGGGGTCTTTCTTAATGGGCACTGAAATTCAAACGCACTGCTAAAATACAAATTGCCGGTCAAAATAAACCCTTTTGATATCAGGAACAACCTAAAGTTACTTGTAAAGTGGTTTATCTAAGAGGATGAAAATAAAAAAATCTACTATACTTCAGGCCCATGTGGGTTCTGCAAGCCTCGTCTGAGCATGCTTGAGCCAAATTCAATCATATTCGATCTAAAAAGGGTTCATTCATGAGCTGGTTGAGCAGGAATCCGTCGGCTGTGCTGGGTGTGGATATTAGTACAGCTGCGGTTAAATTGTTGGAATTAAGCCGGGTCGGTGCTCGTTACCGGGTAGAAAGTTACTCGGTGGCCCCCTTACCTCAGGATGCGATAGTCGATAAGAACATCACCAATATAGAGCAAATCGGCGCGGTGATAAAAGCGGCGGTAAAGCAATCCGGTACTCGGGCAAAACAGGCGAGCGTTGCGGTTGCGGGTTCATCGGTGATGACCAAGATTATTTCGATGCCTGCCTCCTTGTCCGATAGGGACATGGAAGAGCAAATCATGGTGGAGGCCGATCAGTACATTCCTTATTCGCTGGACGAAGTCAATCTCGACTTCGAAGTTCAGGGCATCACCAAAAATAATCCGGATATGGTCGATGTGTTGCTGGCGGCTTCTCGGCGGGAAAACATTGAGGACAGGGTGGCCGCGCTGGCCTATGCCGGCCTGAAGGCTGTTGTCGTCGATGTGGAAGCTTTTGCGATGGAAAATGCGTTTTCCTTGTTGGCTGATCAGTTGCCGGAAGGCGCCGGCAATATGACTGTCGCAATTGCCGATATTGGCGCAACCATGACATCTCTGAACATTCTCCATGAAGGTAAAACTGTTTATACCCGGGAGCAGGGCTTTGGCGGAAAACAGCTAACCGAAGAGATTCAGCGTCGCTACGGCCTGTCTTATGAAGAAGCCGGTTTGGCCAAGAAGCACGGCGGCTTGCCGGACAATTACGTAACCGATGTGCTGGAACCCTTCAAAAAAGCCATGTTGCAGCAAATCGCCAGATCGTTGCAATTCTTCGTTTCCTCTAGCGCCAATCGCGGCGTCGATGCGTTGGTACTGGCCGGTGGTTGCGCATCAATCGCGGGTTTGGACAAATTGGTGGAACGTGATCTGGGCATCCCGTCTTACATTGCCAATCCGTTCATCAACATGGCGCTTTCTAATCGGGTCAAACCGCAAAGTCTGAGTAACGATACTCCAGCGATGATGATAGCGTGCGGTTTAGCGTTAAGGAGTTTCGATTAATGGCAAGAATTAATTTACTCCCCTGGCGAGAAGAGCTGCGTAAAAAAAAGCAGCAGGATTTTGTGGCGGGTATCGGTGCCGGTATTTTGGTGACAGCACTGATTTTGGTCGTAGTCTTTATGTATATCGAAGGGATCAAAGAATATCAGACCCGCAGAAACACGCTTTTGCAAAACGAAATAGCCATCTTGGATAAGCGAATTCAAGAAATCAAGGAAATTGAAGACAAGAAAAATAGGTTGCTGACCAAAATTGAAGTAATCCAAAAGTTGCAGGAAAGCCGGCCGGAGGTAGTGCATTTATTCGATGAATTGGCCAAAACCACGCCTGATGGTATTTACCTGACGAAATTTGCCCAAGCCGGGTCGGTTTTGACTTTGGACGGGAAGGCGGAATCGAATGCGCGAGTGTCTGCATACATGCGGGCTATCGATAACTCGCCTTGGATGAATACCTCTGTACTGACTGTAATCAAAGGTGAAGGCAAAAAAGACGGCCAGATGAACGACTTCACGATGACTGCCAAGCAAGGTAAGAAGACTGATAAGCCTCAACCAGGAGCCGTCAAATGAATTTGTCTGAAATAAATTGGGACATCAATTCGGCGGGTAGCTGGCCGACGCCGCTAAAAATCATTGTCATACTTATTTTTTCGGTTTTAACAGCGGCGGCTGGCGTTTACTTTGTTACGGTGCCGCAGCTGGATGAATTAGATGTGCTTGAAAAACAAGAGGAGAGTTTGAAAAGTGCGTTTGAAGTTAAGCAGAAAAAGGCTGTCAACCTCCAGGATTACCGCGACCAGCTGGATCAAATCGAAGCGTCGCTAGGCGAGATGCTGAAGCAAATGCCCACCAAAGCTGAAGTGGCTAGCTTGTTGGTTGATATTTCCCAAACCGGTTTGGCAAGTGGCCTGGAGTTTAAATTGTTTCAACCCAGCACCGAAATTAACAGAGAGTTTTATTCTGAATTGCCAATTGGCATCCATGTTGTCGGGAAGTATGAAGAATTGGGATTGTTTGTCAGTGGTTTGGCTTCGCTACCTAGGATTGTGACGGTGCACGATGTGGTGATGACGCCGATGGGTAAAGAAGGCAAAGATGGTATGAGCATGACTGCAACCATAAAAACCTATAACGAGGGTGAAGCAGCGCAAGCTGCTGGCGGACCGGCGGCCAAGAAAAGGAGAGGGCAATGAGGTGCGCTGGTGTGAAAGTGTTTTCGATCCTGTCTGCATTGACTGTGCTTTTGGTCGGTATGACGGGTTGCGGCAGCGACGATGTCAGCGATCTGACCAAGTACATTCAAGACGTAAAAGCTCGTCCCAAGGCAGCTATCGAACCCTTGCCTGAAATTAAAGTGGTTGAGTCGTTTATATTCAAACCCGATGGTTTACGGGACCCGTTTAGGTCGATTGAAAGAAAGGATGACGACAGCAATATCGATGTCTCCGGCATAAACGGTATCAAGCCTGATATAGAACGCCGGAAGGAAGAGCTGGAAGCGTATCCGCTGGACAGTCTGCGCATGGTTGGAACTTTGCGCAATGACAAAGGCTATTGGGGTTTGGTAAGAGCTAGGGATGGGACTATCCACCGAGTCCAGGTTGGGCACCATATGGGGCAAAATTACGGCAAGATACTGCGTATTCTTGACGACAAAATAGAGCTAATGGAAATCGTACCTGATAAGCCGGGCACTTGGCGCGAACAACAGTCTTCACTAGCATTGGCCGATGAAAAAGGGTTATAGAAATGAGTACTAAACAAAATAAAAACGGATGGAAAGCGGCCGGCTTCGGTTTCTGGTGTTCAGTGTTGCTGGGTTGTTTTATGCACGTTGCGGTGGTGCGCGCCGATGACGGAGCAATAAACAACTTAGAGTTTTCCACCTTGGCCGGAAACCAAGTGCAAGTGCAATTGGAAATGGATGGGCCGATAGTGGCGCCAAAAATTTTTCAGACCGATAACCCTTCCAGAATCGCCTTGGACTTTGCCGGCGTAAAAAGTAATTTGGCAAAAAAGAGCTTTCCTATCAATCAAGGTGCCGCAGGTACGGTGTATGTGGTGGAGGCGTCGGGGCGTACGCGGGTTATTATTAACTTGATAGAAAAAGTACCTTACGAAACCAAAATCGAGGGCAATAAGTTTTATGTGGTGTTGAAGTCTAGCGGAACCGTCGCGGCGGTAAACCGAGCAGTACAGCAAGCACCCGCGGCCAAGGACTCGGTGATTAGTAAGTTTTTACCGGAACAAAACATAAAAAGTATTGATTTTCGACGCGGCCCCAACGGTGAGGGACGCTTGTTGCTGGGTTTATCAGCGGCGAATACGGTCGTGGATGCGAAGCAAAATGCCGGTAAAGTGGTATTAAGCTTTCTAAATACCAGGTTGCCGGAATCTTTAGTCAAAAGTTTCGACGTGTCGGACTTTGCGACACCTGTGCAAAAAATCGAAGCCTCTCCAAGAGGCGATAGCGTCAACATCGTCATAACACCTAACAACGGTAATTACGATTACTCGTCCTATCAGTCCGATAACTTGTTGACTGTTGAGTTTCGGCCTCTGACACCGGCGGAAAAGGAAGCGCAGCAAAAAGAAAAATTCCCGTATATCGGCAACAAATTGTCATTGAATTTTCAAGACATTGAAGTGCGCTCGGTCCTGCAAATTCTAGCCGACTTTACCGAGCTCAATATCATTGCCGCCGATTCGGTGGCGGGCAACGTTACGCTCAGATTGAACGATGTACCTTGGGACCAGGCTTTGGAATTGATTTTAAAATCCAAAGGTTTGGCAAAAAGACAGAATGGTAATGTGGTGATGGTGGCCCCGGTTGCCGAGATCATGAAAATAGAGCAGGAAGAACTGGATTCGAAAAAAATATTCGAAGAGTTGGAGCCGTTAAAAACCGAAAATATTCAGATCAATTACGCGAAAGCGGGGGAAATTTGCGGTGTATTGATGGGGGTAGGTAATAACTCGCAAGGCGGCCAATCAGGAGCGGGGGCGAGCAGTGGCGGCGGTGGTTGCGGAGGTGGCGGTGGCTCCGTTGCATCGTTACAGGCCGGAGTCGGGCAGAATAGTCAAGGTGGTGGGTCAGCAAGTATGCGGTTGCTATCGCCACGCGGTACGGCGATTGTCGATGCCAGGACTAATACCCTGATTGTCAAGGATACGGCAAAGGCCATGGAAGATGTACGCAGAATGATCAAGCTATTGGACGTGCCTGTACGCCAAGTATTGATCGAATCGCGGATCGTAATAGCGGATACCTCGTTTGCGCAGAATTTAGGTACCAAGTTTGGTGTGGCGCATAAAACTGACATAAATAGCGGAACGCAATACGGAATGACGGCCAGTGGCGCCGAAACCAGCGAAAATTCGCAAATTCTGTCGGATTTGGGATCCGCATTGGCGGCCTCCAGCGGCGGAGCCTTAGCCTTAACCCTGGCGCGCGGCGCGGATTATCTTTTGAATCTTGAGATCAGTGCACTGCAGGATGATGGTAAAGGCGAGTTGGTATCCAATCCGCGGGTAATGACTAGCGACATGGTGCAAGCCTCTATCAAACAAGGTGTGCAGATTCCTTATCAGACCCAAAGTCAGTCGACTGGCCCGGTAACGGAATTGGTCGATGCGGTGCTGGAGTTGAATGTTACGCCGCAGATTACCCCGAGCGGTAGCGTAATCATGTTGCTCGACATTAAAAAAGATTCGCCGGGAACACCGTTGGCAACAGGTGGTAATGCCACGGTACCAATCGATACCCGGCAGTTGAAAACCAAAGTTCAAGTTGAAGATGGCGAAACCGTGGTGTTGGGTGGTATTTACGAGTCAACCGTTCAGGAATCGTTTAATACCGTGCCATGGGTGTCGGATTTGCCGGTGATTGGCTGGATGTTCAAGAAAAGTGTAAAAAACGATACCAAAAAAGAGTTATTGGTGTTTATCACGCCTAAAGTGGTGAAAGAGTCTATGACGGCAAAGTGAGTCGTCGTTTCACCGATTGGCAAAAAGGGGCTTCATGCCCCTTTTTTTGTGGCTTACCGCGATGGGGCGGCTACCTTGCGTTCGTTCTTTTAAGGCGTCGGCTATGCTATATTCCGCGTTCACTACCCAATCGTTACGAATATGACGACAAACAATATTTTAACTCTAGTTCTTTGGGCGCTGTTGTTGCAGGCCTGCGGCCAAACCGGCCCTTTATATATGCCGGATAGCCCGCCGCCAATTTACGTACCCAAACAAGATAAATAAGCCATGGATTTTTTTAATTATCGGCAACACGAGCTGTTTGCCGAAAGCATTCCTGTTGACGAAATTGCCGAAAACTACGGCACCCCCTGTTACGTCTACTCCCGAGCGACCTTGGAGAGGCATTGGCAAGCCTTCGATCAAGGCTTTGCCGGTCACCCACACCTTATTTGTTATGCTGTAAAAGCAAATTCAAATATTGCTATTCTCAACCTGTTGGCGCGACTTGGGTCTGGGTTCGACATCGTGTCGCTTGGTGAGCTGCAGCGCGTGTTAACTGCGGGCGGCAGTCCGGACAAAATTGTGTTTTCCGGGGTCGGTAAACGCGAAGATGAAATCCTGGCGGCGCTGAAAATAGGTATACGCTGTTTTAACGTGGAAGTCAGCGGCGAACTTGATCGTATCAACCGATTGGCCGGTGAGTTGGGCGTTGTCGCTCCCGTGTCCTTTCGGGTCAACCCGGATGTTGATGCCAAGACGCATCCTTATATTTCCACCGGTTTGAAAGAGAATAAATTCGGGATCGATATCAAGCAAGCCATTCATGAATACCGGCGTGCTGCACAGATGCCTAATATCGAAATAGTCGGTATCGATTGTCATATTGGCTCCCAATTGACGGAAACGGTACCGTTTCTGGATGCGTTGGATAGGGTGTTGGCATTGGTCGATGAACTGCAAGAGGAAGGTATTGAATTGCACCACCTCGATTTAGGCGGTGGCCTGGGTATTTGTTATCGCGATGAGCATCCCCCGCAACCTTCTGAGTATATTTCAGCTTTGCTGAAACGTTTGGCGGGGCGGAGTTTTGAAATTCTATTGGAGCCGGGGCGTGCAATCGTTGGCAATGCCGGAATATTGCTAACCAGAGTGGAATACCTTAAGCCAACAGACAATAAAAACTTTGCCATTGTTGACGCGGCAATGAATGATCTAGTCAGGCCGGCTTTATACGGGGCGTGGCAGGAAATTATTCCAGCTAATGGGGATAGTGATCAGGCCGAGTTGGATTGGGATATTGTCGGTCCAGTTTGCGAAACGGGTGACTTTCTAGGTAAAGCTCGGTCATTAAAGCTGAAACAAGGCGATTTATTGGCGGTTCGCTCAGCGGGCGCCTACGGATTTACGATGAGTTCAAACTATAACTCGAGGCCGCGCGCGGCGGAAGTAATGGTGGATGGCGATAAAACGTATCTTATTCGAGCCCGAGAAACTCTGGAGCAGTTGTGGGTTGGCGAGCAGGTTTTGCCTGAGTGGTTATGATGATTAATTTCACCAAAATGCAGGGGTTGGGCAATGATTTTGTCGTGATCGACGCTATAAACCAGCAAATACAATTGACTACCGAACAGATTCGATTTTTGGCGGATCGCCATTTTGGCGTGGGCTGCGATCAATTGTTATTGGTGGAAAAGCCGATTAGCGCCAATGCGGAATTTAAATACCGAATCTTTAATGCTGACGGTAGCGAGGTTGCGCAGTGCGGGAACGGTGCGCGTTGCTTTGCGCGCTTTGTGCGCGACAAAGGCTTAAGCAATAAAGACGAAATTATTGTTGATACTGACGCGAGACAGCTGACTCTTCGATTCGGTGCGGGAGGTTTGATCACCGTTGAAATGGGCGTCCCCGCACTTGAGCCAAAGCAAATACCGCTGAAGGTTTCCGAGCGGTCCAAGTTATATACAGTGAAGTTGGCGGAAATTGAAGTCGAATTCGCAGCGGTATCTATGGGCAATCCTCATGCGGTTATCCGGGTCGATGATGTGGCAAATGCACCTGTTTCATCTGTCGGGGCACAACTAGAGCGTCATGAGATGTTTCCAGAGCGAGCTAATATTGGTTTTATGCAAATTGTTAATCGCCGGCAAATCAAATTGCGAGTTTACGAGCGCGGTGCGGCCGAAACTCTGGCTTGTGGTAGCGGGGCGTGCGCTGCTGTTGTCGCGGGTATCGAGCAAGGTTTGTTGGATCAGAATGTTCAGGTTCAATTGCCTGGCGGCGAATTAATTATTAGTTGGACTGGTAGCGGTCATCCTGTGCTGATGATGGGAGCGGCTGCCACGGTATTCGAGGGACAAATAAAGTTATGAGCAGTGAACCAAAAGACTTATTGACCGAAGCCCATGTTACGGCTTATTTGCAAGACCATCCTGAGTTTTTCCAGAATCACCTGGATTTGCTGGAGAAGATGCATATACCTCACCCCAGCGGAAATGCGATATCGCTAATCTCCAAACAATTGGAAATTTTTCGGGCGAAGCACCAGGAGCAAGAAAATCAACTAACCGCATTGATTGATATTGCTCGGGAAAACGACGCATCCTTCAATCGCATGCATGAGTTGACGCTAGCTATGCTAGAAGCAAATTCTTTGGAGGATGCGGTCGCTAATTTAAGTGAGGTGTTGGCTGAATGTTTTTTCACTGATTTCGTGGCCATTAAAATCATTAAAGAGCAACCGCTGTCGCCGATCAGTAATTTATTTGTCGGGGCGGATGATGCTAATTTGAAGCATTTTTCCAATGAATTAACGACAAACCAGCCGAAATGCGGTCGGCCTACTTTGGCGCAAGCTAGGTTTTTGTTCGGGGATGTGGCTGCGGAAGTCCGTTCGGCCGCAATCATACCCATGGTGTTTACGCAGCTTGATGGGTTGTTGGCAATCGGCAGCCGCGATGAATCCCGCTTTCACTATAGTATGGGCAGTATATTTCTTACCCAAATGAGCGAAATTATCGGGACGCGTCTTATTTCATTACTACAGCAAATGGATTGAATATCATGCATGCCGAAGCGGATGACGCCTTACAGCTGTATTTTTGTTATCTAGTTTCGGAAAAGCGTGTTGCCGACCATACGTCAACGAATTACCAGCGGGACTTAAAGCGTTTTCAAAGTTTTTGCAATGTGCAAGAGCTTAGGCTTTGGCAGCAAGTTCAAGATCGCGATGTGCGGAACTATATTGCCGGGCGCCATAAAAACGGTATAGGAAGTAAGACGATTCAGCGCGAACTTGCTGCGCTACGTAGTTTTTATCGATTTTTGCTCAAAACTAACCAAGTGGCGCATAACCCTGCTCAGCATGTGCAGGCGCCTAAAGTGTCAAAAAGGCTTCCTCATGTGTTGGATGTCGATCAGATGATGGGGATGTTAAATGCAACGCCAGATTCGGTTTTGGAAACCCGCGACTTGGCGATGTTCGAATTGTTTTATTCCTCAGGTTTGCGACTTAGCGAGTTGGTAATGCTTGATTTGTTGGGCATCGATTTTAGCGAAGGCTTTTTGAGAGTGCGCTTTGGTAAAGGCGGCAAGCAAAGACAATTGCCTATTGGTAAGAAGGCTCTTGACGCGCTTAAGGTTTGGTTGGCAAATAGGCCTGGTTCAGGGCAAGCAGTGTTCGTTTCTCTACAGGGCCGTCGCTTGTCACAAAGAAGTGTGCAACTTAGATTGGATCGTTGGGGTAAAAAAAACGGGATAGCCGAACACCTTCACCCGCATATGCTAAGACATTCGTTCGCAAGCCACTTGCTGGAAGCCAGTAAGGATATTAGGGCAGTGCAAGAGTTATTAGGGCATAGCAATATTTCGACGACGCAGATATACACGCATTTGGATTTTCAGCATTTAGCGGCTGTATATGATCAAGCACATCCACGCTCGCGGAAGGTCTGAAAGAAATATGCGCGGATAGAAATAATTTCTTGACGAGAGTAGGAATTGTGGTTAGAATGCGCGGCTCTTCACTGCTT
>MSXO01000081.1 GCA_002083615.1 Proteobacteria bacterium ST_bin11
TCGATTAGATCGACAATATCGACCCGCACCAAAAGATCATCTATAAACTGACGAGGTATCCTGCCGGACATATTACCGACAAGATATTAAGCGATAAAACAGGCCTTTATTCTCGCGCTAACATTCGCCATGTCAGCTCTACCTTGCATTTGTGGCTTAAGCAAAGCCATCACGCCACCCATGTCTTTGACGGATGTAGCGCCCACCTGAGCAATGGCATCGGCGACCATACCATCTATCTCAACTTCATTAAGGGGTTGCGGTAGAAAATCCTGAATAACCAACACTTCAGCCTCCTCGATTTCCGCCAAATCGTTGCGATTGGCATCGCGGAATTGTTTGATTGACTCGCGCCGCTGCTTCAACATTTTATCAAGCACAACAACAACTCGCTCATCACTCAGCTCGATACGCTCGTCAACCTCAACTTGCTTGATCGCAGCCAAAATCATACGAATGACCCCGAGCCTAGCTTTCTCGCCGCCTTTCATTGCGGCTTTCATATCGTCCGTGATACGCTTTTTTAACGTATCCATTGTCTGCCCTATATTTGCGGACGACCACGGCGCAGATTTTTCAACGCATAACGCTCACGCGCTAATTTTTTCAAATGACGCTTAACAGCAGCGGCACCTTTACGTTTACGCTCTGTTGTCGGCTTTTCATAAAACTCACGTCGGCGCACTTCGGCCAATACACCGGCTTTTTCGCATGCACGTTTGAAGCGACGAATCGCGATGTCAAAATGTTCGTTCTCTTTAACTTTAACTGATGGCATTATCAATAATCCGATTTATGTTAGTATCTTTTGACGCTATCGGCGATACAAAGCCCGCCGAAAACGGGCGATTATACTCATAAAATTCTTTTATTCAAAAACTAATGTATGTTTTAGGCATAGAAAGCTCTTGCGACGAAACGGCTGTCGCCGTTTACCACGGCAGTAAGGGCTTGATCGCACAGACCTTATACAGTCAGATCGAAACACATGCCGAGTATGGCGGCGTCGTTCCTGAACTGGCTTCGAGAGACCATATCCGCAAACTAGTGCCGCTAATAAAATCGGTCCTGAAGCAAGCAAAATTAAACACTAACGACATCGAAGGCATTGCCTATACAGCTGGCCCAGGATTGATGGGATCACTACTTGTCGGTGCGGCCACAGCCCAAAGCCTGGCGTGGACCTGGCAAATACCCGCTATCGCGGTACATCATATGGAAGGCCATTTATTAGCGCCGATGCTGGAAGACAATCCGCCGTCTTTCCCATTTGTCGCCCTACTTATTTCAGGCGGTCATACCATGCTGATTAGCGTAAGCGGGATTGGCGAATACCGTTTACTAGGCGAATCTCTGGACGATGCCGCAGGCGAAGCTTTCGACAAAACTGCAAAGATGCTGGACCTAGAATACCCAGGCGGCCCCAAATTGGCCGATTTAGCTCGCATCGGCCAAAACCGTTTTAAATTCCCAAGACCAATGACTGACCGCCCCGGACTGGAATTTAGCTTTAGCGGACTAAAAACCTTCACAATGAACGCCCTGCATGCCTCGGAGCGAACGGCGCAGGACAAGGCCGACATAGCGTTCGCGTTTCAACAGGCCGTCGCCGAGACCCTAAGCATCAAGTGCAGACGCGCATTACAGCAAGCGAAACTTAAAACACTGGTAGTGGCTGGCGGCGTTAGCGCTAACCAAGAAATCCGCCGTCAATTGCAAGAAATGGCGGCGAAAGAAGGTGCGGAAATATACTTTCCCCGCCCAGAGTTTTGTACCGATAATGGCGCCATGATTGCCTACGCCGGCTGCCAGCGATTGATGGCGGGGCAAACCCAAAATCTGGAAATTTTTGCCCGGCCGCGGTGGCCGATGGAGCAGCTAATCAGCCTTTAATTAAGACTCTTGCCCGGCCAATAGTCGCTGAATATTACTTTTATGTCGCCAAAGCAAAATTAAGGAAATAACGGTAAAGGTGACCGTCAAATTAACATCTCCGACAATCAGCCAAACATATACAGGCGTTAAGGTTGCCGCAACCAAAGCAGCCAACGACGAAATTCTGCCAATTTTATATACAATAAACCAAGTACCGGCAACCACCAAACCCAACAGCCAAGCCACACCCAGCGTCACACCCAAGGATGTTGCAACCCCTTTACCACCCTTAAACTCAAAAAAAATCGGATAAAGGTGCCCGACAAATGCGGCAAACACGACCAAGGACAGCACCAGACTGTCGACTCCCACCGCCTTCGCCAATAACACCGGCAGCAGCCCTTTTAAAGCGTCACCCACCAAGGTAATCGCCGCCGCCTTTTTACCACCAATGCGCATAACATTGGTTGCCCCCGGATTACCGGAGCCGTTTTCCCGAGGGTCTGCCAAGCCCATCATCTTACAAACTATAATCGCGCTTGATACCGATCCGGTTAAATAGGCCAAGGGCACCAACAACCAATCCATCATTTAATCAACCTCTTTTCAATACTTGTACAGCGGCACCATTTACTCGATACTGCCACTTCTTGGAAATATAATAACCGGAAAGCAACGATGGACATCATCTTTTTAGGCGCACTTGAAATCGATACCGTGATAGGTATTTACGACTGGGAAAGGAAAATAAAACAAAAAATTATCCTGGACATCGAAATGGGCTTTGACATTAAAAAAGCCGCATTTAGCGATGACATTACCCAAACACTCGACTACAAAGCCGTTTCGGACCGCGTTGTCGACTTTGTAGAGCATAGTGAATTCTTCTTGGTAGAAAAGTTGATCGAAGAAATTGCCAATATTTTACTCGGCGAATTTGCGATTCCCTGGGTAAAAATTACGCTCAACAAAAAAGGTGCCATCAGCCGCGCTCGTGACGTCGGCATCATTATAGAACGCGGCACACGCTAAGCCATGCCTACCGGTTTTATCAGCATCGGCAGTAACATAGACAAGGAAACCCATATTCCTTCCAGCTTGAACGCGCTTTGCAAACTATTCGGAGAGCTTAAAGTTTCCAGTATTTTCGAAAGCGAACCGGTAGGTTTTATCGGCGACAGCTTCTACAATCTAGTCGTACGATTTGAATCAGAATTATCCGCGAAAGAAGTGGCAAAACTGCTAAAACAAATCGAACTGGAGCATGGCCGCGCGCGGGAGAGTCAAAAATTCTCAGCCAGGACGCTGGACTTGGATTTGATTTTATACGACGACCAGATCATCAGCGATGGCAGGCTGCAAATCCCCCGGGATGAAATAGAGCGCTACGCCTTTGTACTGGAACCCTTAGCGGAGATTGCGCCGAACGAAACTCACCCGATCAGCAAGCATAGTTACAAAGACCTGTGGCAAAACTTCGACAAACGCAACTTGCACCAAACAAAACTCAAGAAACCAAGCCTCTGAGACCTTAGCGAAACAAAGTTCGACCACCATCCACAATCAAGACTTGGCCGGTCACGTATTCGGCATTTCCAACCAAAAACCTGACAGCTTTAGCAATGTCTTCGGCCTCCCCACAACGTTGCAGCGCTACTTTTTTTAAGATTTCCAAACGCTCCGCGTTCTCCACGTTATGCTCCGGCCATAGGATTGCGCCCGGAGCCACGGCATTGACGCGAACTTCGGGAGCCATTTCCCGGGCCAAAATTCGCGTCATCGCTACCAAGCCCGCTTTCGCCACACTGTATGCTGGGTAGCCGGGCAAGCCGGTTTCAGCGTGAATGTCGGCGATATTAACTATACAACCCCGCTTATTTTTCAGTGTCGCCCACAACGCCTGCGATAAAAAAAATGGCGCCTTCAGATTACTCGCCATTGCCAAGTCCCAGTTTTGCTCCGTAACTTGACCGAATGGGGTCGACTTAAACACGGAGGCGTTGTTCACCAACACGTCAACACCATCCCATTGGGTAAGCGCTTCGTCGGCCAGCTTCTGAAGATCACTGGATAGGGATAAATCGGCTTTTAACAGCTTTGCCGAATCTTTTCGCTCGGCATTCAACTCAGCAGCCAGATTAAAAGCATCAGCCTCAGAACTGTTGTAGTGCAAAATTACATTGCAACCATCGCCATGGAGTAATCGAGCGCAAACGGCGCCAATGCGCCTTGCCGCACCGGTAATCAGCACATTCCTGGACATATTCGTTAATCTATTGACCAGCCGCTGGCAAACTAGCGATCAATTTTTTTCTGATCAGATAACAAGCAGCCAGTGCAACGAACACTGGTAATTGGGTAAGTAAAAACTCAGTGACCGAATGTTTGGTCACCATACCAGCCAAAGGCACCACGATCAGCATCTTAGATAACCACCAAGTCAACCAATAACCTATCAAGCCAATCACAGACCAATTAATTAACGGGCCGCCATTATTTTTTGCTGTCAAATAAAACCAAACCAAGGTCAAAATACCGCACAATTTAGCCAGAAATAACATCCTCTCCCCCTTACTTATTGTTGTTAATACGAAAACCCAAACCTCAGCTTCAATGTAAACCAATCCTTGCAAAAATATCAAATCAATGACGCTGTTTCGTTTTGAGCTTGCACTTCAAACTTGTCGGCTTAGCACATATAATCGCCGCCATCTTAAAATACGACCAACCGGAACACTCATGCACACTCGTCTTTTTGCCGCAGTAATATTGGCTATCGGTTCTTGCAGCCCTGCCTGGTCACAATCTACACCGGGCCACGGCGGCCATGGTGGAATGCGCAGCTCAGAGGATGGTGGATGCCTCAATGCTAAAATCAGCCGTTATACACCGGAACATCTAACCACTGTTAAACCGGGCTCGGATTTTTCGTTTGCGGTTTCGGGCAGCAATGGCCCCGGCCACATTCATGTGAGCATTAAACAAGAGCCAGTCGCTGTTCAAGTTGACGACAAGGACACGTTCTATTGGGTAAAAGGTAAACTGCCAGAGAACCTGAAAAACACAGTCGTTAGAATCTCGGTGAAAGCCCAAGCAAAGGTGAGTAAATGCGATGCAGTAGGCGGCTGGTTGCTAAAAGTGTCTGAGTAATGTCAAAGGCAATATCAGCAACACAAACTCAATTAGATTAATTGAAATCCCATTCGAACAGAGTCCACTTGTTAACATTGATATTTTCGTCCAAGTCATTTTTTTTCACATCCATCTGTTCGTCGCCGTTCGTATCCAACATGTAGTAAGCAGGCCCTACCTGCGGCTGGATCTTTACCATGTATAGCTTGCCGTTGCGTCGAAACTCTTGAATGGTATCTTTGCCTTTACGAATAATAGTAATGTCGGGCTCCATCTCTTCACCGGACTGCACCGGAGCCGGCAGATCAGGGGGCTCTGGAACAGGCGCCAATTCATTAGACGCTGACTCCGCTGCAAAGGCAAGGACCGGCAAAAACAGCATAAAGCTAAAACCTAATAATGGAGACATCAAGATCCCTGCAAAAATTTAAATGTGGTGGTTCATGATAATACAGATTCGGTAACACCGCATAAATCCCTAGCTAACAGACATCCGTCGATGCTACGAAACTAGCAGACACAAAAAAGCCGGCACCTCCCGAAAAAGGTGCCGGCTTAATTAACTAGACATTAAGCTTGTTTACGCAAGTATTTCTCCACACCCGTCGTTCTGACCACAACCTCGTCCTTGGATTGCAAGGCTTGCTTTGCCATATAACGCGCCACACCCGAGACACCTGGTGCATCCTTCGCCAATACGTCCTGTCTGGACATATATTTGGCAACGCCCGTAAGTTCTTTCGCATCCTTATCCAACAACTCATGTTTTGTGACGTAGCGGCTAACCGAACTCAATTCGGCGGCAGGTTTTTGCGACAATATTTGCTTGGCTAAATACTTGCTGACCCCAGTAGGCGGCGGCAACTGCCTGGTTAATATTGCTTGCTTTGCAAGATAACGGGCCACGCCGGTTAAGGGTTCCACCTGACTTTGCAGCTGTAACTGTTTAGCCAGATATTTGGCAACACCGGTTGGCTTGGGCGCCTGCTGAGCAGAAGCAGCCTGCCTGGCCAGATATCGTTCCACCGCAGAACCCTCAAATGCCAATTCCTCGGCCAGTTCCTGCTGAGCATTTTGTTCTTGATCCAACTGGGCCTCCGCTTTTTCCTGTTGCGCTATCGCCTCTGCGGCGACATAACGTGCAATCAAAGCCGCCGCAGCAGCTTTTCTCTCGACTGTCGCCTGCTCCGCCAAAAACTTAGCAACGCCAGTCAGAGGCGCTTGCTCTTTGGACAAGCGGTCCAACTGAGCCAAATACTTAGCCACACCGGTGACTAAGGGGGCATCTTTTGCCAACAAGGCCTGCTT
The DNA here is from genome assembly GCA_002083615.1 of Proteobacteria bacterium ST_bin11. Taxonomy (GTDB): domain Bacteria; phylum Pseudomonadota; class Gammaproteobacteria; order Methylococcales; family Methylomonadaceae; genus Methylomonas. The sequence continues at coordinate 6,316 of MSXO01000081.1, forward strand.
GCTCACGTATTTGCTGACACCTGTCGCCACGGGAGCGTCTTTTGCCAACACATCCTGCTTCAATACATACTTCGCAACTCCCGTAACCGAGGGAGTTGAGCCAGCCTGCATATTTTGCCTAATAACATATTTGGCGACATTGGTGACCGCATGATCTTCTCGATCATTTTTGGTTATGTACTTGGAAACGCCGGTTACCGGCGCTTCTTTGGACAAAATCGACTGTTTGATCAGATATTTCGCTACCCGAGTGACCGGATTGGCCTCTTGTTGAGTCAAATACCTATCGACACCTGTCGGAACCGGCTCACTCTCAACCAATTCTTCTATGACCTCTTCGATTTGCTCAACAACCTCTTCGACTTCCTCAACCTCAGGCTCAGGCTCCACCATAGTCGCCTCTTCAAGCGCTTTTCGGGCTTTTTCCAATTGCGCTTCTTGCAAGGCTATATATTTAGCCACACCGGTCAAAGGCTGACCATATTCGTCCAGCTCCGGCTTAGGCGGCTCAAGTTTTTGCAGGTAACGGGCAACACCGGTCAATTGACTGTCTTCGTTGTCGACACGTGAATAAACTTCCGACCGACTAGAGCCTTCCGCTGGTTTGTCGAATAAAAAGCCGAATAAGCTATTCATCAAACTGTTGTTTGCCATTTGAGAATACTCCTGAATGTAATAATTGTTATGTGTCTAAACGACGAGTTCATCAAATTCTCGGTGATGCCTAAAAAATGCTAGGAACCCGCTGCGCTGAATAATACCTTAGGCTGAAAATTGGCGGCAGGATACTTTGCATCAACCTCCGCAGCCTCTTGTTTTTGAACACAAGGCGTACCGGTATTACTCGTGACGGCCGGCGAACTTGCTTGAGATAGTTCTGTTATAGCAGGATCCCTGTAGAGAACCTTCGGTTGGAAATCCGCCGCAGGATAGTCTTGGGCGCTCGCAACGGACGAAACCGCTAACAGAAACCCAGCTGAAAACTTCTTAATCAATTGCGTGTTTATCATGGCTTCACCTTACTCTATTGATTAATGGCGGGCCTGCCGGCAACAAAATCACCGGCAGACCTCTTAGATTGCGCTTATTAAAGCACAGCTTCCACATTAGCAACGACATTGTCCACGGTAAAGCCGAACTCTTTGAAGAGTT
>MSXO01000023.1 GCA_002083615.1 Proteobacteria bacterium ST_bin11
TGATCACCCGCTACCACAGTGACAACACGGTGTTTTATATGGGCTGGAAATCCAATGATAAGCATCGCACGCTGGGCATGCGCATCAAAACCACCCGCTTTGTAATTCCAGGTCATGCCACTGAATCGTATCAAAACGATTTGTCGTGGGAGTCCCAACGGATGCTGGCGGATTTTGACAAAGTGTTTGCGATGCTGGATGGCAAGTATGAAGCGGCTGTGGGGCTGGAATCGGTTTTCCGAAATCACTTCCATGCCCTGCGTTCCGGGCAAAGGATTAGCGGCAGCTATTTTGATGTTCGCTACTATCCGGGCGTGGGGACGATTCATTTCTTTCCGAGCAACAAAACGCTGATTGATCGGATGAATCGTCTGGTTGGCAATCATCGCCGTTGGCTACCGCCTGCGGAAACCAAAGCAGGAACCGGTTTTTGGCGTCAGTTCGACCAAGCAGAAAAACTCGATAAAGCCTTCCGTACCGAAGTCAGTAAACACTGTAAACGGGATGGCCGGCATTATCATTTTGATCCATTTTGGGCGATCAAATACGGCGGCGAATCGGAACGGGGACAAGGCCACGCCATGTTGACCGAAGCCATGAGCACTGTATTGGCGAATCATGGCATCGATCCCGACAGCTTGTTGGATAGCGATCAAGACTGTGTCCGGCAATTGGATTGGGATGGACTCCCTGACAACAGTTTGGCCTTAGCTTCATAGTCAACAGTCAAGGCATAAAACCTAAAGCAAGACTTAACTTAACCACTGGTCTAACCAGTATCACCCGCCTCGGGGAGATGAACAGCTCTCCCCAGGGGGATAGTCCGTTTCATGTCCTAGGGGCTTTTTTATACCCGGAGATAACACATGAACACACAAACCAACGAAGTCGCGATGAAAGTCAACCAAGCCAACTTGGTCAAAAGTCTACGCTTCAGTTTCACCAACAAAACCACGGTTTTTGGCGAGCTAATCCAAAATGCTCGCCGAGCCCATGCGGCCATGGTGGTGATTAACTTTTGTCCTGAAACCAAAACGCTACAGGTTTTGGATGATGGCTGCGGCATCGATTCGATTGCCACTCTACTGACAGTCGCCGAATCCGGCTGGGATGCAGACGTGGTTGCCAATGAGCATCCGTTTGGAATCGGCTTTCTATCGGCACTGTTTGCCTGTCGGCACATCAGCGTCATCAGCAAAAGCGGCTCGATCGATGTCGAAACCGACCACATTCTGGAATTTAAGCCGGTGGTGATCACGCCAGTTCACGACTGGAACGGCATCACTAGCATTACCTTGCAGGATGTGGATATGGACATAGGGCAAATTACCACGACTCTAAAGCGTTTGGTACGCGGTTTCCCCATTCCAGTGCTGTTCAACGATCAATTACTTGAACGTTCATGCGCGCTGGATTGCGGATTGACCTTTGTTGAAACCGAGATTGGCGCAATCTATCTGCATGGTATGGACCAACCCAATGGGGCGCAATATGAGTTCGATGTCTATCTGCAGGGGTTGCCCATTTATACCTCGCACAGCTACACATCGCATCGCCATATTATTCATCTGGATTCTTCCCGCTTTCATGCCCGCTTGCCGGATCGTGACAAACTGGTCGATGAAGCTGATGTCATCAAACGGGTTAAAGCGGTTCTGGCGCAAACCATCGAACAGCGTTTTATCCAGATGAAAGCCACTCTGTCTGCCGAAGCGTTCGTTGGTTTTTATGAAATGCTGCGGCATTGGGAGCTGCTGAAGTTACTCAACGATGTACCCTTGGTTCCACCAGAAGTCTTACGCGAAATTATTGCCTATCCGGTTTGCGATACCGAAATATTTGATAACTTTGAGCAGCAACCGGATAAAGCCATGACCCGTGCAGAAGTAAAGGCTCGCGGCATCGTATCAATTGATGATGACATTAAAGAGGACGGCGCTGGGCGTTATATGTTTGCCTGGAGCCGGGATTATTTGCTGTACCAAGGCTCGCTGGATAATGGGCATTGGCTTCATTCACTGGTTCGGCATCTCAATGATGAAGAACTGGTGATTGAAACGGTCAATGAAACCCATCAGGCTCAATTCCAAGGTGATTGGTGTTGGGTCTACGTGCGTTTTTGCGAGGCTTACCGAATCCGGCTTGGACAGGATGTTGTTGAGATCACGGATGAGGCTTGCTACCAAGGCCAGAAAAACGCCGATGACATCATTGTGCCCAAAGGCGATTGCTCGGCGCAGGTGTTGCAACAAATGGCCAGCTTCAGAAGCGAATACGATGAATTTCAGGAATCGACCTTTGAAAGCGATTCGGATGCCTTCATCGCTTTTGTGGTGGCCAATACCGCCAGCGATCCGGCCAATGCCATGCAGCGACTGTTGCCAAACTTTTGCGGCTGTCCGGCGTTGTACGGCAAAGCCTTCGTGGTGGAGTTAGATCAGCAAGGCAAACCGGCATCGGTGATGGCATATCCAGCGGCTCAATCCGTTCAAGCGCAAACACTTGTAGCTGATATAGGTAGCTAAGTCTCTTTTATATACGAGCGCATTATCCAGCCGGATAATGCGCTCGTTTTCATCACCGCAAATGAAATCACGCTAAAGTTCCATTCATGAATAGTGATAAGGAACCTTACATGGACGCCCCAGTTTCGAGTAATGCTAACCTCCGCTTGTGAATTAGTCCGAACGCTGAAACCAGTCCAATTGTTGATGGAGTGTAACTACCGAACCGACAATAATCAGCGTCGGCGGCGTCATCTCGGCCTGTTCCACACGACTGGGCATATCCGCTAGTGTTCCGGTTAAAACCCGCTGGTTTCGGGTCGTGCCTTCCTGAATGACGGCAATGGGGTGATTGGCCGGACAACCGTACTCGATCAGCGATCGGCAGATGATTCCCAATCCAGCCAGTCCCATATAAATCACAATGGTTTGATGGGGACGAGATAATTGCTGCCAGTCGAGATTGATACTGCCGTCTTTTAAGTGGCCGGTGACAAATGTGCAGGATTGAGCATGATCGCGATGGGTCAGCGGAATGCCCGCATAGCTGGCACAGCCTGCCGCTGCAGTAATGCCGGGCACAACCTGAAAGCTGATCCCTAGTTGTATAAAGGACTCGATTTCTTCACCCCCACGACCAAAGATAAAAGGATCGCCCCCCTTTAATCTGGCTACCCGTTTGCCGGCCAGGGCTAAATCAATTAACAGTTGATTAATAGACTCCTGCGGTAGGCTATGGTTATCCCTCTGTTTACCGACATAGATTTTCTCGGCGTCTCGTCGGGCCATATCGAGGATTTCATCAGAAACCAACCTGTCATAAACAATAACGTCTGCCTGCTGCAGCAGACGCAAGGCTTTAAACGTTAATAAATCGGGGTCACCAGGACCGGCACCTATTAAATACACTTCACCCTGATTTGCTGTAGGGTCAGCCTGCTGCAGCTGCGACCGCAGCAGTTCTTCCGCTTCGCTCTGCTGGCCTACAAAAACTAATTCAGCCACAGGCCCTTGTAAAATCTTTTCCCAGAAAACTCTACGCAGACTCGGTTGTGGAATGCGTTGTTTGACCAATAATTTGAATTTTTCTGCCAATTGCACCAACAGGCCAAACGATGCCGGAATGGCACTTTCCACCCTGGCGCGTAAAAGTCGCGTTAATACGGGCGATACACCACTTGAGGATATGGCGATAAGTAGGGGCGAACGATCAATAATGGCCGGGAATATAAAGGAACATAACGCCGGATCATCAACCACATTAACGGGGATTTTCCGCTGATCCGCCAACTTGGAGATCTCTACATTCGTGGAGCGGCAATTGGTAGCGGAAACCACGAGTCCCATACCGTCGATATCCTCATGCGTAAATGCTTTTTGACGGATAACGATTTGATTTGACTGTTGCATAGCGGCTACCGCGCCACCAATTTCCATAGCAACAACGACTATGTTGGCTCCAGCCCGCAGCAGTAATTCAATTTTTCGCGCCGCAATTTCGCCAGCGCCTACCACCAAACATGTTTGGTCTTTAACTTTTAAGAAAAGAGGAAAATAATCCATAACGCTTTGTTTTACTACTATGGAACCGAGCAAGTACTTTGATGATAAATCAGCGCTTCGACCGGTCGACCGCCCAGCAAATGCTCATCAATGATGCGCTGTAAATTGGTTTCATTGACGTTGTAATACCAGATGCCATCGGGTTGCACGCATAGGATGGGGCCGGATTTGCAGGTGGCAAAACAGTGGGTGCGGGTGCGCTTAACCCTGAGTTCGCCTTTGTCGATACCGGCTGCTTTAAACTTCTCGCCCAGGGTTTCGAACAAGGCCTGTGCTTCGCCGTTTTCGGTGCAGCGGGGGCCGGTACACACCAGCAAGTGGCGTTTGTAATCACCCATTTTGGGTTTTTCCGGCATGGGGATGATGTTATCAGTCATGGTGGGTTGCTTCCAAAACAGTTGGGGCGCTAAATTGCGCTCGGTCATCGCGGTAATGTTGTAGGGCTGTGCTGTCGAAGCCTGCTTCGCCAGCGACTAACCATAAGTTGAATAAGGCGTCGCCGTGTTGATCGAGTACTTGAATGCCATAGGCTTGATCATCACGGCTGATAAACCAAATCTGCTGCGTTTTGCGCCAGTGGATGTGCAAATGAAAGGCGTCGTTGACGATACTCACCCAGTCGTTTTTGCTTTGCAAATCAGCGGCGTTGATCAACAATTCCGCCACGGCACCCGCTTCGCTGCGCACCACGGCGCGTAATTTGCCCCAAGCCTGGAATGATTCCAGCAAACGAACATGGCTGTCCGGGATTGCCCGTTGCGCGCGGAACAGGCCGGCTTGATCGTCCGGCGTGGACTGGCTGACGGCATCGAGAATGTCCGCCAGCGGCTGGGCGAAGTATGCTGCCGCCTGCTGCAATGTCACCTTGGGCGTGTCGCGCAAATATTGCCGCACACAAGCTTTCCAGCCCTCCAATCCCATGCTCAGCGAACGCCCCGCCTGTTCGCCCGCGCGGGTTTCGCCGGTCATGGCGTTATATTTATTGGCATAGCCGCGCGGTGTCACCATCAACCCTGCACGGACGAAGGTGCTACTGTTGCCGACCAAGACCGTGGTCAACATGCCGATGTCGCAATCGGCCATCTCCGCCAAGCGTACGAGCTGGATGTGTTGCCGAGCACGATAACCGGATTTAACGATGGCAACCGGCGTGTCCGGGCTACGATGACGCAGCAATATAGTTTGCGCTTCGACGATATGCTGCGTGCGGCGACCGCTTTTCGGGTTATACAAGGCCACCACGAAATCCCCGCGCGCCGCGCTTTCCAGGCGGCGGGCGATCACCGGCCAAGGCGTCAACAAGTCGGACAGCGAGATCGAACAAAAATCATGGGTCAGCGGCGCCCCGACCAGGGATGCGCAACTCGACAACGCGGTACTACCGGGCACCACTTCCACCTGAATCGGATCATCCGGCGTCCAACCACTGTCCAGCAGCAGTTCATAAGTGGGTCCGGCCATGCCGTAAACGCCGATGTCGCCGGACGACACCATAGCGACGATTTTGCCCTGCTTGGCATGTTCATACGCTTCGATACTACGATCCAGTTCTTCGGTCATGCCTTTTTTGATGACTTCCTTGCCATCGAGCAAGTCTTGCACCAGTTTGATGTAGGTGCTGTAACCAATCACCACATCCGCTTCCGCAATCGCTTGGCGAGCGCGAGCAGTCATGTGCTCATGCGCGCCGGGGCCGATACCCACCAGTAAAATTTTGCCTGCTTTTGTCATTTAATTCTCGCTATCGAAACGGTGGCGTTCTTGCCGTCCACACCGCAATATTTATGTTTCTCGACCAGTAAATCCGTCAGCTCGGCATTGGCCGCTTTCAGTGCCGCCGCTTCCGCCACCGCCGGTGTACCCATGTATTTCATGACCACCTCGGATGGATTCGGTACCGGAATGGCAGCCAAGACTTCTGCCGGGTAAAAAAACAACGGCCAACGGTGTAGTTGGGCCAGTTGTAACAGGGCCGCTTCGTCGTTTTTTTTGTCGATGCTGGCCAAACCGGCTACCGCTGACACGTCTAGCCCGCATTGCCACAAAGCCTGAGCCAAGGCTTGCTGTAAGGTTTCCAGGCTGGCATTGCGGTCGCAACCCATGCCAATCATGACTTTCATACGCTTACGCTTGATCCCTGGGCGGCCGATACACCACCAATCGCTCAGCCAGTTGTTGCCAAACAGCCGGATCGATTGCCCGGTGTGTTACCCATAGAATCGACCGGTATTGTTCGGTGTTGACGTCCTCAAAGCGCTGGAACAGATGAATATTGGCCGGTAACGGCGATGGCCGCGTCCACCAATTTGAACTACCGGCTTCTTGCACGAAGGCAATCGGCAGTTGATTGACCACGTCCGCCGACACACGCGTGATGTTGATCTTAGGGGCTTCCACTTGCCAGCCCAGTTCGCGGCCCAAAATATCCACCGGAATGGTTTTGCCCACATCCGATGCGGTGGTCAGCACTGGCGTGGCATTTAGCAACGCGGCGACTTTTTCGGCATAAGCATTAGCACCGCCGACATGGCCGGATAGCACCGGAATCACGAATTCGGCGGCATCGTCGATCACCAACACACCGGGGTCTTCATCCTTGGATTTGAGATGCGGCGCAATCAGCCGTACCACCGCACCCAGCGACACCAGAAAAATAATTTGGTCGTAGGATGCGAACAACTCGCCGATGTGCGCGCTCAACGCCCCCTGATACACGCAACGCGGATTGGCAAAATCACCCAAATGTTCGGCTTGTTTCTCCGACACCACCACCTCCGCTTCGGGGAGTTGTGGTGCCAGCCGAGAGGCAATCCCGGCGCCGTGTTTGGTAATCGCCACCAGGGCGACACGCACTTCATTCATCGATTGAGTCCTTTTTCTTGCGGCAACCGCGCTGCATTTCGCTGCGCTGACGGCCTGGGTTTTTGATGATCAGTAACGACAGATAATTGACCTTTTGCCCCTCGAGGCTGGCGATGTCGTGCACCATGCGTTCTTCCGGCGCCCCGGCTTTTTCCACGAACCAGCCATGAGCCAGCAAATCGCGACGGCGCAGCAAATCGATAATATCGTCCAGCAGCGGTTTGACCTTGAGCAACACCAAGGTATCGAAGTCGCTCAGCATGCGCTCGATCTGCGCGATACCATATCCCGCCGGTACTATGGCGATGGTGTCATCGACATCCGCCAACGGTTCGCCACTGCGCGCCGCAGCGGCATGAAATGACGACACCCCCGGCACTACTTCGACTGTCACTTCCGGCTGTAAGGCACGAACACTGCGTTGCAAATGGCCGAAAGTGGAATAGGTTGATGCATCGCCCTCCACCAGAAACAACACATCCTCGCCGCGTTGTAATATTGCCAACACGGTTTGTGCTGCATCCAGCCAGTAACGGGCCAGAATCTCGGCATCGTGAGTCATCGGAAAATGCAGCTCGCTATGTTCGGCAGGCAGTTCCAGGCCGGCGCGCAAGGCTATGTCCAAGGCATAACTGTCGCTGTTTTTCTTGCGCACCGGATAAGTCCAATGGCCCGGACCGGTCAGTAAATCCCAGGCTCGCCGGGTCATCAGGCCAGGATCGCCTGGGCCAAGGGAAACGCCGTAGAGGGTGCCGAGTTTAGTGTTCATCTTGACCGCAGGTTTTAGGCTGTAAAGGATGGGTGGCCGATACGATCCACACTGGATTTTCGGCCTGCATGCGATGCATGGACAGAATCGGGCTACTACGGGAAGCTTGAATCTGACAAGCGTCCCAGCCTGCGCCTAGCTGTTTCAGGGTCTCGACGGCGGTGGACAGGTTTTCCAGCGTGACGAAATTCATCACTAGCCAACCCGCCGGGCGCAAACGCCCTAAACACAAGGCAATCAATTCCGCCAATTCGCCGCCGGAACCGCCGACGAATACCGCATCCGGATCGGGCCAAGTGTCGAGAAATTGCGGAGCCTTGCCATGCACGAAGCTGTAATTGCTGATGCCCCAGGCGGCTTGATTCTGTTCGACATTGGCGATGTCGTCGGCGTTTTTTTCGATGGCAAATACATGCCCGTCCGGACACAAGCGCGCGGCCTCCAGCCCTACCGAGCCGGAGCCGGCACCGATGTCCCAGACAATACTGCTTCTTGTCAGCTGCATGCGGGCTAGCGATACAGCCCTCACTTCGCGTTTAGTGATCAGGCCTTTTTCCGGCTTGCGCTGCTGAAAGCTGTCGTCGCTGACACCAAATAGCACCGGTGCGGGCACAGACGCTTTGCGTTTCAGAATGACGACGTTGGGATCTCGATAGCTGTTTTGGGCCACCTCAGCGATGGTCAGCCAGGCGCTGACGCGCTGTTCCGCTTGCTTTAGGGCTTCGGCAATCGCCATTTCGAACACATCGGCCAAGCCTTCGATTTGCAATAAGCGGGCGATACGCGCCGGGGTGTTGTCCGGGCTGGTCAATATCGCCAGCAAATCGTGTTGGCGGCAGCGCTGAGCCAATTCGTACAAGCCATGCTCCGGCGTGGCCCCGCGCAGCCATTCACCGGCATCCTTACTGTGGATCGAAACGATAGTGGCGGCTTGCCAAGATAATTTCAACTCGGCAAAGGCCAATTGCAGGGTGCTCAGATTGGGCAGGATACTCACACGGCTGGATTCCAGTTTGCCGGCCAGAAACCCGGCGATGCCGTGACACAAGGGGTCACCAGTAGCCAGTACCGCGACCGCTTCATTTTGTGCCAACGCGGCATTGATCCAGTCCGGCACTTGTTTGATTTGCCCGGTTAAGTCGTAGTGTCTGGCTTCAATGATGTCATCAGCCAGCGTTGCCAGCAGACGGCTACCGGCAATGACATGTTTGGCTTCGCGTAATACCTGCAAGGCCTCCTGGCTCAGGCTGGCGACGCCGTTGTCGAGTACGCCGATAAAACTGCACATCGCTTGCATGATCAATTCCTTCCGGCTTCGGCCAGTTTGTTGCCATCGAAATCACACACCAGAACACTGATGTGAAAACGGCCGGGATAACGGTTTTCCAAGGTGGCGATGACTCGGTTAGCCAGTTCGACATGAAATTCGTATTCCAACCCCAACTCGGCCATGCATTCGGAGGCGTAGCGAGCGGTTTCTTGAGCAGCGATGGCGTCGCACACATCGTCCGGCGCACCGATGCTACGGGCAATATCAGCGACCAGTTCAACGTCGACCGGTGCACGACCGGCATGAGTAATGGTCTCGCCCTGGGCCATTTTGGTCAGCTTGCCGACCATGCCGCCGATGATGATGTTTTGAATGCCGCAACGAGCGGCGGCGTCCAGTGCGGGTGTTAGAAAGTCGCCCATTTGCACGAAACAGCTTTCATCCAGCTCGGGCAATTCGCGCATCACGAATTTCTCGGTGCGGCCGCCGGTGGTCAGCACCACGCTAGCCTGCCCCTGATTGGCCGCCACTTCCACGCCTTGCACCACGCTAGCCCGAAATGCCGCCGTGGAATACGGATGCACGATCCCGGTCGTACCTAAAATCGAAATGCCGCCGATAATGCCCAAACGATAGTTCAGGGTTTTTTTGGCCATCTCTTCGCCGCCCGGCACCGAGATTGTTACCTGTAAGCCTCGGGTTTTTAGCGCTTCGGCGGCGATCTGACGGATGTTATCTTCGATATTTTTTCGCGGAACCGGATTGATGGCCGGACCGCCGACCGCCAGACCCAAACCAGGCCGAGTGATCAGGCCTATGCCTGCGCCTCCTTGCAATACGATAGTGTCCGGTTGTTCTATCCACATCACATCCGCCGTCAGCCGAGCGCGATGGGTGCAGTCCGGATCGTCGCCGGCGTCTTTTTCGATGACAGCATGTGCTCGGTCGTTCTGTACGAAGCTTTCTTCGACTTTGAACGCCACGTCTTGTCCGTTGGGCAGCACGCAGTCGATAGTGTCCGGCACGCGCCCATTCAGCAAACCCTGCACTGCCGCCCGTGCAGCTGCCGCCGAACAGGCGCCGGTGGTGTAACCCTTGCGAGTACCTTTGGATTTGCGCTCCGGCATTGCCATGCTATCAACCGTTTTTCTGCAGGGTTTCCGCCAAGCTCAACAAGGCATGAATCGCCGCGACGACCAAGGTCGAGCCGCCTTTGCGGCCACGGGTGATGATCCATGGCACATCGTGTAATTCGGCGAGTAAATCCTTGGATTCCGCTGCCGAGACAAAACCGACCGGCATGCCGACGATCAGCGCCGGTTTAATGCCGTCTTCTTTGATCATCCGCAATACTTCCAACAACGCGGTGGGTGCATTACCGACGGCGACAATGCCACCATCGATTAAACCCAGGCGCTGCGCTTTACGCATGGCTTGTACCGCACGGGTACTGTTGACCTGTTTGGCGGCGGCTATGACATCTGCATCAGCGATGAACTGGCGGGCGCTGATGCCAAAATGCGCCAGGCGCGGCTGCGATAGGCCGACGCAAATCATTTCCACGTCGGCAACGATAGGCACACCATTTAAAATGGCTTGAATACCATCTTCGATTGCATGCGCGGAAAACTCGGTCAGGCCATTGAATTCAAAATCCGCAGTGGCGTGGATCATGCGCCGCACCACTTGCCATTGCCCATCGGAATAATGGTGCTCGCCGACTTCGCGGTCGACGATGGCAAAGGAATCGTGTTCGATTTGTTGCCCAGCCTGGGTCAGTTGTTCGGTTTGAATGTTGTGGCTCATGGCTAATCAATGATGGTGGTGATGTTCGGCTTGCTCGCGATACTGACAGCCGTCGCATTCCAGCATTTTCGGCGCGACCGGGTCGGAGGCTTCGGTAACCCGTTGATCAAGCAATTTAAAAATGGCCGGATCAAAACCAAAATACGTACCGGCACCGAAGACAATCTGCGGATATTGGCTTTGCAAGCGTTCGATTTGTTTGCCGATGCGCTCGATCAGCAAGCCGGTAAACAGGTAATAGGGCAAAATCGCAATCTGCGTCATGCCCAGTCGTACTTGACGTTGCACGGCGGTTTCCAAACGCGGATGGGTAATACCGGTGAAGGCAATGTCGACGAGTTCATGCTCGGTAGCTTCAAACAGCCAACGCCCCAGTTTTGCTAGTTCACCGTTGGCGACTTTGTCGGAGGAGCCGCGACCTAAAATGATCACGCCGGTGGTTTTCGGGTCGGGCATGGCCAAAGATTTGAGTGCCGTTTTGAGCTGTTTTTGCAGAATGGCCAGCAAGGTTTCATTGCTTCCTAGATGTGGCGCGTAGATGAATTCGACCGCCGGAAAATTTTCGCGGGCCTCCTCGATATGCTCGGGAATTTCCATCTTCACATGCCCGGCGGCGCTGATGATCAGCGGCACGACTATCACGCGGCTAGATCCTTGCGCGGCGCGGCTCAATCCTTCTTCCAACAGCACCTCGGCGAGTTCGATATAGCACAACTCAATGCGCCAGTCAGGGTGTTGCGCCTGCCATTGTTGTTGAAATTCGCGAATTTCATCATTGCCGGCCTGATTGCGCGAACCGTGGCCGACCAAGAGAACTGTGGTTGTCATGCTTATTCCTTAGGCTGAGGCCGCTCGGCGCGGCGAAAACGATGGGTAAAACCGGCATCATAAAGTTTGGATTTTTTTAACGATGGCCAGTGCCGCGCGCCCAAGGTGGGGCTGATGACGATCATGGCCTGACTGTTGATTTTGGCGGCTCGGCAGCGTTCGCGAATATCAGCCAGGGTGCCGCGAATAATCTGTTGTTCGCTCGGCCAGCTGGCCTTATGAACCACCAATACCGGGGAATCATCAGCCCAGTTGGCGGCTTTTAATTCGCGTTCGATCAAGGGCAACAAGGTGATCGATAAAAACAGGCACAGCGTGGTGTGATGGCTGGCCAGTTCTTGCAAGGATTCACCGTCCGGCATCGGCGTGCGGCCTTCAACACGGGTAAGAATCACGGTCTGCGTGACTTCGGGTAAGGTCAGGCTTTCGACTGCGCAAGCCATCGCAGCAAACGCCGACGAGACGCCCGGCACTACTTCGACGGCAATGTTGGCCGCATCCAGTGGTTGCACCATTTCAATCAATGCACCGTACAAGCCAGGGTCGCCGGTTTGCAGGCGAATGACGGTTTTGCCCGGACCGGCTTGTTCGGTCAGCCAGTTGGTAATCTGCTCCAAAGTCATGTCTTTGGAATCTTTGATCACGCAAGTGCTTGGGGCCCATTGCGTCGCTGCGGCCTGTACCAGAGAGCCTGCGAACAAAATGGCATCCGCTTTGGCAATTAAGTCGCGACCTTTGACAGTGATTAAATCAGGATCACCGGGACCTGCGCCGACAAACCACACTTTAGGTTGAATGCTCATAGAAAAAATCCAGCCGCGACCTGGGGGTTGAACGGAAAGTAGGTGTGCAGATAAGACGCTTGCAACGAACCCAGCTGATAAAAGTTTTCGTTACGGCGACGATTGCGTTGGGGCTTCGATTCGGTGAACGGCTGCAGTGTGGTTTCCAGTTGCGAGTGATGAAAGCTATGCCCGCGAATTTCACCTTGTTCCAACTGCACGCTGTGCATGCCAAGATTGACCAGCCGTTTTTGCATCTGCGCGCTAGCGGGTAGTAATCCTGCCATCGCTGCCGCATTGCCGTCTTTATCGGCCAAACGTTCCAGCAAATATAAAAAACCGCCACATTCGGCGTAAATCGGTTTACCGGCTTGATGATGTTGCTGCAAGGCTTGTTTCATGGCGACATTGTCGGCCAATGTTTGGAGATGTAGTTCCGGGTAACCGCCGGGCAAATAAACACTGTCTGCCTCGGGTAATACGTGGTCTGCGAGCGGCGAGAAAAACGTCAGTTCAGCGCCCATGGCTTGCAAACAATCCAGATTTGCTTGATAGATAAACGAAAATGCGGCATCGCGAGCTACCGCGATACGCTTACCAGTCAGCAATTTCGGCGGCGGATCGGTAGTAATCGGCGCGAAGGTGACCGGCTCCGGCAATCGGCACGGCGCAAGACTGCCGAGCAATTCGGCGGCTCGCGCCAGGCGAAGATCGAGATCGCCGATTTCGTCGGCCTGCAACAAACCCAGATGTCGCGAAGGTAAGCCGACCGCGTCGTCTTTCGCCATCGCCACCAGCAAAGGCATGTTATTCGGCAACGCTTCTTCTAGCAGTTTGGCATGACTAGGACTGCCGACTTTGTTGGCGATGACCCCGGCAAACGGTAAGTTGGCACGGCAATGGGCTAAGCCATAAGCTACTGCGGCAAAAGTTTGTGCCATGCCGCCCGCATCGATGACAACGGCCACAGGCACGTCCAGTGTTTGTGCCAAATCGGCGCTGCTGCTATCGCCGTCGAACAAGCCCATGGCACCTTCAATCAAGATAACGTCAGCGTCGGCGGCGGCGTTATAAAGCATCTCACGGCAATGCGCTTCGCCCATCATCCATAAATCCAGCTGATAAACCGGTTGTCCGCAAGCAAAGCTCAATATTTGCGGATCGATAAAATCCGGGCCGGTTTTGAACACGCGTACCGTGCGGTTTTGCTGGCGATGGTAATACGCCAAAGCCGCCGTAATGGTGGTTTTGCCTTGCCCGGAGGCAGGGGCGCTGATCAATATCGCCGGGCAATGGCGTGTTGCGGTAGCATTCATCACTAAAACGTTACTTTACGCAACAATCGGCCCGATATGGCGCCTAAGGTCAGCCAGAAAATAGCGTTGTTGATGGATGTCAACACCACAAAATGCTGTTGTAAGGCTTCGGGCGCTAAAGCCTGGGCAACCTCCGGATGCGGTGCGCCGATCAGATGCGGTAAGGCCAGTAAGCCAGCGCCGCCGATTTGCAGCCAGCGCTGTTTGGTCAAAAACAGACCAAACAAGCCAATGGCTGTGGCCGCCGCAGTAAATAGCCACCACGCTTGGCGACTATGTAATTCGGCGCTGTCGGTGCCGGGCAACTCCGGCGGCAAGCCCAATGATGGCGCGACAAAAAACACCAAATAACCGGCCAAACCCCAGCCGAGTCCGTACAGGTAACCGCGTTGATCCCGCCAGTACAGGGCGGCACTGATCAACAAGGCAAAGCCGAAGCCGGTCAGGCCATTGAACAGCAAGGTAAAGCCATTGCGTTGCCAGCCGTCCATCGGTTGCCAATCATGCACATGCTCGGCCGATGGTGTTTCGAATTGTTCGGCGGCCAAAATCAAGGGCGAGGTTTGATAGTGTTGGAGCACGCTGAGTAACAAGCCGCCCAATAGTCCCGCCAGTAGCGAGATGGTGACCAGCTTACGAAAATCCGCCATGTTAATGGCAAGGAAAAGCTGCGCTGTGACGTCCGTCGTGGGCGGCGTTATGCAGGTAGTTGTTAGCGTCCTGCAAGAAACCCAAACCTAACACGACGGTCAGGCCCAAAACAATAGCACTCAGGCCGGGCAGGATTTTTGAGGAAGAAAGGGTGGTAGATGCCGCGAGTGTTTTCATGGTTGTCTGTTCCGAATAAGGTGGACGGAATAACAGAGGGAAAGACAAACCAAAAAAAACCGATTTGACAGATCGCCCTCCGCAATACTGTTGACTACAGTTTTAGGCCTGTCTCCGGGCTCGTGACGAATCACCTACCGTTGCGGGGGCAGCGTCGGCATTTAACCGACTTCCAGTTTCACCCGCCAAGAGCGGGAACCTTAAAACCAGCGGCGATTGTATGCCGCAGCTAGTCGTAGGGCAAATGAAATGTATTGAAATAAGAATAAACTGTGCGGCAGCAGTTCCTCTCGACAAGTTATCGATCAACCAGTAATCGCCCGCAACGAGTGATTCTATCAAAACTAAACACATGCTCTCTCGGGCTTTCATAACAACGCCCCACCAATCTTCGTCTGTAATCCGGCTCGCCTTTTTCGAGATAAATAGTGGCGCCACAAATGGGACATGCCGCCGAATACCGAACTAACCGAATTACTCTTAAATCCCCGTCTCGTAGCAGTTCGAACTGGGCAGACTGTTCATGAAAATTTGTAAACAGTTCATGTGTAGTGGTCAACTTTTTTCGGACACTAAAATAGGTTGTTGTTCTGCCATTTTCATTTCGTAGCGATTGGGAGGCAGGTAATCCAATGACGAATGCAAGCGCCGACTATTGTAGAAATTGACCATGTAATCGGTCACGTCGCGGATGGCCTCACTGTGATTGGCATATTGGCGACGCCAGACGCGCTCCATTTTTAGATTCAGAAAGAAGCGCTCCATCACCGCATTATCCCAACAATTCCCCTTGCGGCTCATGCTGCCTTGAAAACCATGGTGGGCCAGTAAGTCCCGGTATTCATGGCTGGCGTACTGGCTGCCTCGGTCGGAATGTACGATCAGCCCCGCTGGCGGTCGCCGTTGAGCAATGGCAATCTGCAAGGCCGTGCATACCAACTCTGTCGGCATGTTGGGTGCCATGGCCCAACCCACGACTTTGCGCGAATACAGATCCAACACCACCGCCAGATACAGCCAGCCGCTCAGCGTTCGAATGTAGGTAATATCCGATACCCAGGCCCGATTAGCCTCAGCCTGTTCAAACTGGCGATCCAGCACGTTCTCGTACACCGGCAGGTTGTGGTTGCTGTCGGTGGTATGCACGAACTTGGGTTTCCAGATCGGCTTGAGTTGAAGTTCCTTCATCAGGCCGCGCACACGATGACGCCCGATCTCGATGCCCTGTTCCGCCAACTCCTTACGCAGACGGCGACTGCCATAGCATTGACCGGTCGCTTCGAACAGGCTGCGCAGCCGAACCCGCGTGCCGCAAAGCGTTTTGGGCTGACGATTTCGCCGCCGACCCGCATAAAATCCCGAACGACTGACGCCCAACACCTGACAACCCTGCTGCACCGTGACGACCTTCTCTGCCGTTAACTGGTGAATCACTTGGTGTTTCATCGCAGTTCCTTGGCAAAGAAGGCCGAAGCCTTTTTTAGTAATTCGTTATCCGAACGCAGTTGACGATTTTCTTGTTCCAACTGCCGAATCCGCTGCTGATCCGGCGTTAATGGCTTGCCAATGCCCGGTTGACCGGATTGTTCAGACTGCACCTGCTTCAGCCAGCGGCGCACCGCCGTCTCACCCAATTTGAGTTCCTGACAAACCTGAGTAACCGTCAGACCCTGCTCCTGGATCATCTTCACCACTTGCAGCTTGTACGCCGCATCAAAACTTCGCCTTTCTTGTTTCATCTAACTCACCTTAAAGATTGATAGTTTATCAACCTATTCGGGTGTCCTTTTTTATTAGACCACTACAATAAGCTACGACGATTCGATCATCCAACAATAATATCCAAGGCTTGATGATCGTGACCCAGGAACCATAGG
>MSXO01000082.1 GCA_002083615.1 Proteobacteria bacterium ST_bin11
CAACGGCTTCGGAAAGTCACAGTTGTGTAAACAAGGGGGCGAAGTCCATATATGAAAGGAAGGCATGCTTACACACGATGGGTCGCGCATCGATGAAGTAAATTTGGCGTCAATTGCTCAATTCCGCACAAGTCCCCGCTGAAATTGAATGCACAACCAAGCCGCTACGATCCCGAGCAGCCAACGTCCACCCAACTCGCAAAACACCATCCAATCCACGAACCAGGGTACCTGGCGGGGATTGATGCCCGATTCGGCAATGTCTTGAAAGGATATTTCCAATTTACCTAACAACAGTGCCGGTAAAGTCACCATGACGACCAGAACCGCTGTCAACAAACCCAATCCGAGCAACCATAACCGTTGCCGCCAGTGCTGTACCGGCCAAACCAGCAGAATTGAACCTTCGATGACTAAGGGCACGAAACTGTGCAGTAAATGGGCCGACGATTTCAATACGGTCGGTGGTGGAATGAAATGGTTGGCGTTCAGATAAACAGGCCGCAATACCCAGGCCGACAATTCAATCGAATAATCCAGTTGAGATTGCGCCGATTTCACCAGCTTTAAGCCGGGGGATAAGTCCGGCGCCATCGAAATCATGACGGCCTTCAGTAACGGGAACAGACCTGTTATCAGCCTTTCCCCTAGAAACAAAACCAAGCCGGACAACATCAGCCAGGCCAGCAAGCCTTTCAGGGTCAGGAAAAACAGATCACGCCGGTTCATGGGTTTGAGTCGTCGAGCCGAACGCCCACCAGGCAAAATAGAAACACCCCAGAACCACCATCAATGTCGGCGCCACATAGGTATGAATCAACTGAAACCAGCCGGGTTGGTAGGCGATGACGAAATACAACACGCAAATGCGCAAGAGATTGATGCCATAGATCAAGCCGATGCCGAGCATCAACCCCAACAATTTTTGCTTCAATCCGCCCGGAAAAACCAGCACAGCGGAAATTACCAAAAACAGCACCCCGGCACCGTCGCAACCGCGCACGATTTCCAAGTCGGCCTTGGCCGAAATTAGATGGTTTTGCTTGGCCCAAACCTGTTCCAATGGTGCCAGCCAGTTGACCAGATCGGCGCAAACCGCCACCACACCGTGGTAGTAGATAACATTGGCAAACAAGTCGACCGGAATCTTGAAGTACGCATAATCGAGCAGCGCATAGCAGGCCACAAACAACGTGAAGGATACCCATTCGGGAAGCTTTTCCGGTAGGATTTTTTTCAATTCCCACATGGCATTATTAGAGTTCTTTGAGATATGCCGGCCGCGTTAACACCCACATTCCATAAATTTACAGATGTACCAAGGAATTATTCAATAATGCCAATTGTTATCTACAATATTCAACTCTTCTCGTTTTATTCCGATAAAATTTTCAAATAAATCAATGGAAGGAAAAAAACCAGAAAAAGGAAAATCATCTTGTGTGTCTGAATAAGCGAAAAAACCCGGATCATCGGTATAAGTTATCAGTGAAATAGTATCTGGATATTGCCTTATTTCAGTTTCTCCCATAACCATATTTCCATTTTTATTTTTAAATGGAATTTGCTGGAATTTCTTGTTGCACCCTATAACTCTAGCGACAACATGAGGCTTTCGAGTGCGAAACTCTATTAATAATTTAAAAAAAAGCGCAATTGCCTCATTCTCTGATTCTGTTTTAGCATATATCATATTGCACCATCCAGAAGTCGACTCAAAGAAATGAAGGCGATAAGCAATCCAGTCGTGAAACTCATGCGGTATGAACAGTTCATCGTTACATTGAGTTATTTTGTATTGGGTAATGGCAAATTGGTATCCAGCTAAAAAATGTTCAATCGACTTAAGCGTGTTTTCCCCAGTAAACATTCCAGGTCGCTTTTGAAATTGATCGAGCAAGTTAGTATTTAAACACATACGAACAACAAAATTCGAGTTAAACGTTATTTTGAGTAAACAGAACGCATCATATTATTATTAGATTTATTAGGATAAAGCACAAATCCACCGTTTGCAGTCATCCGGTTCCAAGCTGTCGTTGCACTGCTTGGCCAGCTTGTATATGGCTCAATAGTGGAAACAATACTACTGTTAGGGAACCTCTGAAAAACACCCATTTTGAGCGGCAGTCACTGTCAAAGTGAGTCAAAAATTTCAATATTCGACCGTTTTATTATCAAAACAGTGGTTTTTCCTCGCAAATCAGCCCGTTTTCGGGTCTATTTTCAAATTTCGGACGCAATCAGACTCCGACGTTCATAAGCGTCACCGCGCAGCACGTTGGCAATCGCCGTTAGGAAGGTCAAACGCGCCGCATTTTTGGCCAAGCCCCGGTACCGATTCTTGGCATAACCAAAACGAATTTTAATATCCCGAAACACATGCTCAACCTTGGCGCGGCGGCTCGCCAGTTCATGCGCCGCTTGGCGCAATAACTGGGCATGCTCGCATTCGCCTTGGGTTAACTTAGCCAGTTTGCCCGGACGCATCGCAATCACGCAGACCGGGGCGTTTTCGCTGGGCATCTCAGCCCGTTTGTCCAAGCCTTGATACCCGGCATCGCCGTGTACAAATTGTTCTTCACCGTGCAGCAACGACGTGGCTTCGGCAATGTCGCTGACGTTGCCTGAGGTGACTTTCAAGGTATGCACCAAGCCGGTTTCGCTATCGACACCGATGTGGAATTTACTGCCGAAAAACCATTGATTGCCTTTCTTGCTGGCATGCATCTCGGGGTCACGCGCTTTGTCTTGATTTTTGGTCGAGGTCGGCGCAGCAATCAGGCTGGCGTCAACGATGGTGCCGGCTCTTAAAAACAACCCGCGCTCCCCCAGCGTTTGGTTGATAGCTACGAAGATCTGTTCGGTTAAACCGTGCGCTTCCAGTAAATGCCGAAACTGTAAAATAGTGCTTTCATCCGGCACCGCTTCCAGGCGAATACCGCAAAAGCGCCGCAACGATTCAATCTCGTAGAGTGCGTCTTCCATACCGGGATCGGAATAGTTGTAGACAATCTGCGCCACGTGCACGTGCAGCATGGTACCCAACGGAAACGGTTTTCGCCCCCGCCCGCTGCCCTGCGCATAATGCGGCGCAATCACTGCCAGCATGACCGCCCAAGGCAATAAGCCCTCGAGTTGGTCGAGAAACTTCTCGCGCCGGGTGATTTTGCCTTTGTTGGCATATTCGGCATCGGCAAAACTGAGCTGTTGGGGCGGGTTCATGGGCGTCGTCTCTAATGCGATTTCGATGACGCATTATACCGCTTGCCGCTATGCGGAATTAATCAGAGGTTCCCTTGGTTGATTTTTCGAATATTTTTTGGCAAATTTTTCGGCCTGGAAGTATAGCAAGCCCCATAAGGATGGTTGATGTAATATTATGTACGGGCGCAATATGTATTGTATGACTGATTAACCACATGCCTTGGGCGATTGCCAAGACAACGGTCATATAAAAAATATAAATAACTATCCGTAATAGTCGTGTTTTTGATAAGGGTCTTTCTTTTTGTAATATCAGGTTATAGGTGCCTAAAAAGCCGGAAAGAAACCCAATAAGTATAGATAAAGCGTAATCTAGAATTAAATATCTCATTTCGGCCGCTATTTACTGTAAACGCTTTTCAATTGATTGGTGTTGGATTTGTTCGGGTATAAAACAAATCCGCCATTCGCGCTGCTTAAACCGCTGTAGCCGCCCAATGACGAGGGCACCAAGGCATTAATCAGCGTACTCGTAGCGATTCCTGCCGAGGTGCCGCCGATGCCGCCAAGCGCCACTGAATCTGTGGCTGAAAAACCTACTCTTGCATAATTTAACGATTGAAACAAACCGACGCTATTGCCGACGCCGCCGGATAGGCCACCAATCAATCCTTGAGTCATCACTTGAGCAGGCGCAATATTTTCAATGCCGCCTGTAAAGGCTTGACCAAACGCATTGCCGCCCGCACCGGCAATAGTATTTCTAAGTACGGCGGAGGACAGACTGCCGCCAATCGAAACTGAAGCACTAAATCCACCAATTGCCGCACCAGCGCCAAATGCTTTGAGCGCCTGATCAAATGTCGTATTCGGATTTCCGCTATAAGCACCCACGACGGCTGCAGTACCACCGATTCCAGCACCCAGGGCAATGTTAGCTTGTGAAGCGGTCAGCGCGGGCAGACTGAGACCGCTGGCCGCGTATGCGCCACCGGCACCTGCCAAAGCGAGCCCTGCATTCGCGCCACTTGTAGCTAAAGCGGCATTACCCATGGCGCCGACATTCATCGCATCTTGAATGGTCATGTCGTGCATCAAACCGCAGACCGTCGCGCAAACCAGCATCCCACTCGGATCATTCCCATTCACCGGATTATTCCCCACGTAGGCATAGAAGTTAATCCCCGCCGCAAATCCCAGCGGGTCTTCTGAGATAAACCGGTCAAGCCCTGTGCAATAGTAGCGGGCTCGGTAGTAGAGGCAGCCGTTGCCGTCGTCTTCCCGGCCGGTGTATTTCTGCGCGGCATTGCTGGTGCCGGTCGAGCTCAGGTTGCCGCCGAAGGCCGTGTAGCTTTGGGTGGCCTGGATTTGGCCATCGTGGGCGCTTTGGCCCAGCACCGATTGCAGCGCATCGTGATGATAGGTGCTGTTGATCATGACGTTGTTGGCGTCGCGGTGGTAG
>MSXO01000024.1:0-25364 GCA_002083615.1 Proteobacteria bacterium ST_bin11
TGCGCAGCCGTTCTTTTTCCGGTGTGCTGCCGGGGATGGCCGAACGGATGATGGGTGGCGGACAAGGACAGCAAGGTCGAATGGGCGGCGGCATGGGCATGGGGATGCACGCCAATGCCTTGCCGGTGGGCAGTGACTATCCGATTTTTACCGTAAAAGTGACGCGCCAGGTCAGCGATAGTCCGAAATTACCCAATAGCTTGGCGCAAATTCATCAATACAGTTTAAGCGACACGGTCAATCCCAATAAGCCCGTGCCTATCGCTATTTCGGAAGGACCCATGCGCATGGTTTTAAATGGCCGGCCTTATGCCTATAACGACATTTTGCCGAGTGAGCGCATTCCGCTGAATACCGTGCAGTTGATGGAGATTTTTCATGGGCATGGCGGTGGCGGCCATGGCGATAAAGCCGGTGGCGAGCACAACGGTGCTGAGAAAGCCGATGCGGGTTCCCACAAAATGGGCGGAATGGGCATGATGGGTGGCATGCGACACGACGATGATAACAAGCCAGGCGAAGGTGGTCATCGGCGTATGGGCATGCGCCACGGCGGCGACAGCGACGACGCCGGCGGTCATCAGATGGGCGGTATGGGAGGAATGGGTGGCGGCATGGGGATGATGATGGCTATGGCGCATCCGATTCATTTGCACGGCCAATATTTTCAAATCCTGAGCCGGACCATAGCCAACAACGCAGGCGAAGATTACGCAACCGTTAAAGATGGTTTTATCGAGGGCGGCTGGAAAGATACGGTGCTGGTCATGCCAGGCGAGCGGGTAAAAATCATCAAGCCCTTCCAGGACTTCAAAGGTTTGTTCATGTACCACTGCCATAACCTGGAACACGAAGACATGGGCATGATGCGCGATTTCTTGGTGGTATGATCAGACCGAGACGCCAATTGTCAGGGAGCCGGATATGACAACGATCAACAGGCACTTAATAGTCGAGGGCATGCATTGCTCTGGTTGCGAAGACACCATTCGCCACGCGCTGACTGATTTACCCGGTGTGAAAGTGTTAGAAGTGAGCTATGCGCGTTCGACGCTTGATGTGCAATTCGACGACAAGCTGGCCGACGAAGCGGGGTTATACCAAGCCATTCGCGCCAAGGGATACGGCGTGGAACTTACGCCGCACCCCGTTAGAAGTAAGCTGAAAGGCCTGTTGATCTTTTTGCTGTTATTGCTGGCAGTCGGCAGCGTGACTTTCTGGGGCAAGAGTTTGATGCCGGGCGTGATGCAGCAAATAACGCCGCATATGGATCAAGCGGTATTATTGGGCATCGGTTTTCTCACCGGTTTTCATTGTATCGGCATGTGCGGCGGTTTTGTGGTGGGTTACACCAATCCTAGCCAATCCAAATCCCGCCAATTGCTGGCGCATTTAAGTTACGCATTCGGCAAGACCTTGTCCTACAGCGCACTCGGCGCTGGCTTTGGATTGTTAGGCGCTACCATAGCTATTACCCCGCAAATGCGCGGCGGACTGGCTTTGGTCGCTAGCCTGTTTCTGTTGCTATATGGTCTAAAGATGCTCAACTTCTTTGCAGTCTTGCGCCGTTTTACCTTGCGTATGCCCAAGTCAGTCAATCGCCAGCTTGCAGACGACATGCGCAAGCCCCGCAGTGCGTTGCGTACCGGCTTGTTGACCGGTTTTTTGCTGGGCTGCGGGCCACTACAGGCCATGTATGTGATGGCCGCCGGCAGTGGCGATCCGTTGCAAGGCGCGCTGATACTGTTCTGGTTCGGCCTCGGCACTTTGGCGCCGCTGTTGGGCTTTGGGTTCTTCGCCAGTTTATTGTCGCCGGCATTTATGCGGCAACTGGTAAAGGTTTCCGCGCTATTGGTCATCGCGATGGCCGTAATGATGGCGCAACGCGGTATGAAGATCGTCCAAGCAGGCCAGATGCCCGCAGCGGTGCCTTCGCACATGCAACCCGTTCACTGAGGTAAAGTTTTGGATATTCAACGTTTTAGACAATTGAATGAGCGGGCCAAACGGCTGGCGGACGAAATAGGCAATTTGCTGATCGAAGTTTTTCATTATTTGGCCTTGTTTGTCATCGGTGCCAGTATCGTCTGGTCGGCGGTGGTGGCTTACGGCGGCATGATGCTGCAAGGCCATGCCACCATTGGCGACATTTTGCTGTTGTTTATCTATTTGGAATTGGGTGCGATGGTCGGCATCTATTTCAAAACCAACCTAATGCCGGTGCGCTGTCTGATTTACATTGCCATCACCGCGCTGGCTAGGTTATTGATCGCGGATATTCAAGCCCATCACCAGGCAGACATGGGAATTTTGTTAGTGTCCGGCAGCATTTTGTTGCTGGCCTTATCGACACTGCTTATTCGTAAACCAAGGGACGAATCTTAGTACATCAATGCGCGGGCGTGCGGTAGCCGATGCCCGATTCAACTCGAACACTTCGTGAGCTCGGCTCATTTACACAAGACGATGAAGATGAATAAAACACTATTGCTAACTGCCTTACTGCTATCGGTCTCTGCGGTCGAGGCCATCCCGCCGGTCGATCCGGCACGTCTGGACGAAGTACAAGCGCGTGGCAGCCATGTCATGCCGTTTGACTTGGAAAAAACCTTACATATCTTTGATAAAACCGACACTGGCGGCATCCAGCAAGTAATCGCCAAAGATGCTGCGGATACTGAGCAAATTGATTTGGCGCGCAGTCATCTGGCGCAACTGGCTGTAGGGTTTGCCAAAGGCGATTTTTCCGGGCCGAGCCGTATTCATGGCGACGATATGCCTGGGCTCAAGGCCTTAGCGTCAGCTGCTGGAAAAGTCAGTTTTGTGTATCGGGACTTGCCGAACGGCGCCGAAATCGAGTACCGGAGTGAAGATAAACAGCTGATAGAAGCCGTGCACAGCTATTTCGATGCCCAACTCAGCGATCACGCCCGCCATGCAGTGCCCGGCGGACAGCATATGCACCACGGCCACCAGCAGCCTTAACCGTCAATAAGGCGGAAAGCTATCATTGAACACCTACTGAAATAATCAGGTGTATTCTTGATTCAATCTACCCGCAAACCGAGTAATCGATTCGCTGTGAAATAGTACCATCCGATTAGCCTTTCCTTGCGGCGATTTTGTTGTTAAAAAGCCCTTATCTAACGACGATAAGGGGGCGACATGTCCGGACTGGCGACAAAACATGCGGCTGGTAACGAAGCACCGGCCAAAAACCTGCTCTCCC
Source organism: Proteobacteria bacterium ST_bin11 (assembly GCA_002083615.1). GTDB lineage: Bacteria > Pseudomonadota > Gammaproteobacteria > Methylococcales > Methylomonadaceae > Methylomonas. Next base: position 3,230 of record MSXO01000024.1, read on the forward strand.
AGCATGGGCTGAGCCGCCCAGGATTCTGGCTAGGCTTGGCCTTAATGCTGGCCTTACTATCTACCGTCATCGCCTTCCAGCAAGCGCCGCACCGTAACGCCTATCGCCCTGAACCCAAATTGTGGAGTTGGGATTATTGGGCTTACCCCGTCGAGCGTAATGCTTTTCGGCGATTGCCGGCCATCGCCGGGAATCTCAACGATCTGGCTGTTTCCGAAGATGGTCGGCATATCTGGGCTGTGGGTGATGGTGGTTTGATTGTGTACAGTGACGATGCCGGCGAGAGTTGGCAGCAAGGACAAATTGGAGCGGCGCCAGCTGAGCCGGTGACGCGAGCCGGCGGGTTTTGGGTTAGGGAAGCGCAAGCAGGAATGCCGGACAGCTCTCAGCTGCAACAGTCGGTTCCCTACAACGCCGACAATGCCCCTTTCATTAGTCGGGAAGTCGGCGAGCCAAACGCTGTTAGGGCAATAAGCCCCGCGCTTGATTCTACAAACCAGTCGCCAGTCCAAAACTCGCCGAGCACTCAAGTAAAGCAAGACTTGCCTTCGGCAAGCGCCAATAGTCAGCCGACAACGCCCATCTCAAAAAACGTGCCTCAAGCAAATGCCGTCGATAAGGTGGTGGAGCCTGTTTCGCCGCCGCCAGTTGCCCAGAAACAGCCCATTGAGCGAGATCCAAAGCGGGTCGACTTGTATTCCGTGCATTTTGTCGACAACGTTCAAGGGTGGGCTGTCGGCGAAGATGGCGTGATCCTGGTTACCGTCGACGGCGGTAAAAGTTGGCAGCGCCAAACCGGCGGCGCCAGCGAAATATTGAACAGCGTGTATTTTGTCGATCCCGCGCATGGCTGGGCAGTAGGTCAGGCGGGCCTGATTCTGGCTACCGCAGACGGTGGTAAAAGTTGGAAAAAACAAATCGGTGTGGTTAATCTCCAGTTCAGCAGTGTCAAGTTTTATGACAATTTACACGGCTGGGCTGTTGGTCAGTTTGAGGGCGTTGTTGTTACGGCTGATGGTGGTCAAACTTGGTACTTTCAAGCCGTACCCGGCAAAAATAGCTTCAACGATGCCTATTTTATTGATAACCAACGCGGCTGGGCTGTCGGTAACGAGGGCATAATTGTCGCTACTGTCGATGGCGGCAAAACCTGGAAAGCCCAGGCTAGCGATGTTCTTGAAAATTTGTACGGTGTTTTTTTTGAGAAGGATGGCTTGCATGGCTGGGTTGTAGGCCAAAATGGTGTCATGTTGGCGACGATGGACGGCGGTCGCAGCTGGCAAGCGCAGACCAGCGGTACCTCGTCGAATATACGGCACATGCGATTTTCTGGTGACGGTACTCAAGGCTGGGCAGTGGGGGATGTTGGAACCCTGTTAGTTACAATTGATGCCGGAAGTAGTTGGCAAACTGCAAGTCAGAAGTCGCTCGGCGGCCTACAATTTTTGGCAAATTGGCAGAAAGGTTGGGTTGTCGGGGCCGATGGCTTGATTTTGTCCACCGAGGACGGAGGGAAAATTTGGCATGCCCACCCCCGTGCTACCTATCAGCATTTATCTGGACTGCAAATATTCGCGGATGGCAGAGAAGGTTGGGCAGTGGGCGGTGGCGGTACTTTGCTACATACGGTCGATAAAGGTAAGCGTTGGCAAGCCCAAAGTAGTGGCGTGGATGGCGAGCTGTACCGAGTGCAGTTTGTTGATGGCGGTACTCGAGGTTGGGTGGTGGGTGAATCGGCATTGCTCGCTAGCCAAGACAGCGGACAAAATTGGCAACGGAAGATATGGTTGAAACCGGAGGTGCTTGCCGTAGCTTTGCATTTTCAAGAAGATGGCGAACGCGGCTGGGTAGCAGGTGACATGGATCGTATTTATGTCACCACCGATGCTGGAGCAACCTGGCAATCTCAAGTGATTGGATCCGGCAAATTCATTTCAGGTCTTTACTTTGAGCGTGACGGCCTGAAGGGTTGGGCCGTTGGTAGAAATGGTACGATTTTGTCCACACAAGATGCTGGAAAAAATTGGCGGACTCAAGTTAGCTCAACTAAGCAACATCTTTGGGAATTGGCCTTTGCGGGTGATGGCAGCCGTGGTTGGGCGGTCGGCAGTGGGGGAACAATCATTGCAACCCAAAATGGCGGTGATTCTTGGCAAGCACAAATCAGCAGTTCATCGGCAATATTGACGGACATATACGCTGACAACGATGGCCTGCACGCTTGGACCGTCGGCGCAGCCGGCACCCTACTCGCCACAACCGACGGCGGCGCGCATTGGCAAGATCCCGTGTTGCCCTATCAACGCTATCCGGCACCTTGGTATTACCTGAGTTGGTTGCCGGTATTGCTGTTGTTCAGCCGTGGATTGCGCTTGCAGTTGACTGAATTGCGCGAACCGGAAGCTCATGACCCTAATTTAGGCATCAATCCTACCGCCGCTTCCGATAAACCTACCGGGCCTGGCAGTAAGGACTATCTGGGCAGTTTGCAGTTGGCTCGGGATTTGTCCGCGTTTCTGCGCAACGAAAACACCCAGCCGCCATTGACCCTGGCGATTACCGGCGATTGGGGCAGCGGCAAAAGCTCGGTGATGAATTATTTGCAAGCCGAGTTACGGCGGGAGGGTTTACGACCGGTCTGGTACAACGCCTGGCATCATCAGGAAGAACAACAGGTGCTCGGCTCGATTCTGGAATGCGTGCGCCAGCAGGCCACACCGCCGCTATGGCCCTGGCTACTGCCGGGCCTGTGGTTTCGGTTGCGTTTGTTGACGCATCGGCGATTTTGGCTACAGCTGCTGGCAGCTGTGCTGTTGACCGGATTTTGTTGGTTGGCGGCATTTTCCTATTTTCATGAAGAGGCGGAAGAAAATCAGGTGTGGCACTTCGCTTCCCACTTGGCAGGCTTGGAGCAACCGGCGGTGTTGACTGCACAAGGCCACGCCCGCTTATGTGCTCAAGCCGATGGTGTCAACAATCCTGCCAAGTCCCCCACTGACCAGCTGTTTAGCCCCGCTGATTGCGAGAAACTGCAATGTTTGGTGAATGCGGATGTCTCCGGTGCCGCCAAAGATCCGGCAAACTGCAAAGATACTTTAAGCGTCTTCGCCAGCGATGACGAGTTACTGGCTCAAGCCGGGAAAGTACTCGAGCATGAATTAACTCAAGAGCGTAAGCAAGCCATCATTAAGCAACTGGAACATAGCCCAGGCAAAGCGCCATTTGCTTTGCCGGCCTGGTTGACAGCTTTGTTGACAGTGCTGACTACCGTGGCTGGTGTGGTCGTGGTCAAAGGTGCTTCATTGTTCGGCTTAGCCAGCACCGACTTATTGAAAACCGCGATCAGCAAAACCGGCGTTATCGAATCTGCCGAGCCGGTGGGTACCCGGCAAATCTGGGAACGGCGCTTCGAGCGTTTGACCGGGCTTTTGGGTCGGCGCCGGTTGGTGTTGTTTATCGACGATCTGGATCGGTGCAGCCGCGAGCATGCGCTGCGGGTGCTTGAGACCTGTAATTTCTTGGTCAGCAGCGGCGAGTTGTTCATCGTCATGGGTATTGCTCCCAAATATGTGCTAGCCAATGTGAAACTGCATTTCAAGGAACTCGCCGAAGCCTTGCACGAATTTGATGACAATGGTGCTGCGGCGGTTGGAGCGCCAGTCGAAACTGCGCCAGCCCGAAAACCACGCAGCCTGGCGCGCTTTTATCTGCAAAAGTTGATCAACATTGAAGTGCCGGTGCCCGCCGCCGGCAGCGAGGCGATGCTGAACCTGTTAACCGGCAGCGGCGGGGAAGAAGATGGGCACGGCCAACGCGAACGGCGCTTGCAAGCCCTTGGCAAGACTCTGGTTTTGGCAGTACAGGTAGTAGTTCTGCTAGCCGCGATGGGCTGGGCGGCTTATCACGCTAGTCAGCCTATACCTGGCAAGTCAACCCCACCGATTTTGGCAACACAGTCGGTGGCAGCAGCGGCTAAGCCAGTGGAGACCAACGCCGAGCCTGTTGCCGATATGTCCGACAAACCTAAAGCCGAGTCCGGCATAACCTCGTTTCGCGCCGATTTCAAACCCGAACAACTTACGCCCTGGCCGCAACGCATCGGCTATGGCTTGTTGCTGCTGTTCATGCTGTTGGCCGGTAGTTTGGTGTGGGTAGGCGTCAACGAGAAGGCCCGTAACTGGCTGGTAGATTATCTGGAAATGGCTTACAAAGCCTTTGGCCGGGATTGGTTCGGACCCAGGCAAACCCAGGATACCCCGGAGTTTGCCGCAGCTTTGCGTATCTGGTACCCGCTGATTCACCAAACCCAGTCACAGCCGCCGGAGATCAACTCGCCGCGTACCGTCAAAGCCTTTTTAAATCGGTTGCGCTGCTTTGCCAGTCGCTGGCCGAAAACGACTGGCGCGCACGGCGAAGCGCAGTTGGTGGCCTTGGCGGCTTTGCATTTTTACTTGGGTGAAGGCGACTATGAACGTGCCGTCAATTGCCTGACTATCAGTATGCGGGATAGTCAATTACCACGCCTGTTGTCGAAAGTGTTTGAGGACCATAATAAGTCGTTTGGTCCGCCCAGTGACGACGACTGCCGACTGTTTAAATATTTCATCGAGAACCTGGAAATCCATAAGCCGCATTGAGCCGGAACGGAATACCGGTGAAAAGTAGGGCCGGGTTAATAACCGAGTATTGACCCAATTTTATTGTAGCTATCCAGCCTATGATCGTTTTCCGCTGTTTTGACTGGATAGCTTCAGTATTCGCGTCTTTGCTTAAATTCCCTTACCCCGGCCCGCTCGAAGAGGGGGGAGAAACCAAGCGATAGATCACTCCCAAAGACTAATTTTTCAGCCATTCCTGATTCGGCAGCCAATTAGTTATCCATCCGGGCAAGTCCCCGGCAGGCATAGGCCGGGCGATACCGTAGCCTTGAGCGTTGTCGCAGCCCAGTTTCAGCAATAGCAAGCCTTGTTCTTCGGTTTCCACGCCTTCGGCGATCACTTGCCGATGAAAAGTGGCGGTAAGATTGATGATGCCAGCGACAATGGCCAGATCTTCGGGGTCGCCGAGAATGTCGCGAATAAACGATTGGTCAATTTTTAAAGTGTCCGCTGGTAAGGCTTTCAGGTAGGTTAGCGACGAATAGCCGGTGCCAAAATCGTCCAGCGCAAAGCCGACGCCCAGTTTTTGGCATTCCTTCATCACCGCGGTGACGCGGCCAATATCTTCCAGGGCTGCAGTTTCCAATATCTCCAACTCCAGGCAGCGCGGCCGCAATTGCGGATGGGCGGCAAAGCCGGCTTTCAAGGTTTCGACGAAGTCGTGGTGCAGTAAGTGGCGGGGGGCGATATTGATGCTAATCACAATATTCAAGCCCATGTCTTGCCACTTCTGCAAGTGGTCCAGCGCGCTGGTCAGTACCCAATTGCCTAAAGCTATGACTAGCTCGGTGCCTTCTATATTGGGCAAAAACGCGGCAGGCGACAATAATCCGCGCGCAGGATGTTGCCAGCGAATCAAGGCTTCCGCGCCCAGCACTTTACCCAGACGCATATTCACCTTAGGTTGAAAATACAGCTCGAACTGGTTGTTGAGCAGCGCGGTTTCGATTTGGGTTAGGGTTTCACCGCGTATCAGAGCGATCCGATCAAGCTCCTGATCGAATAGGTGGTAACGATTTTTGCCGCGCTGTTTAGCAACATACATGGCCTGGTCAGCATGCCGAAGCAAGGTGTCTGCGCTCGCTAGATCGTCTGGGTACAGGGTAAGACCGACGCTGGCAGAGACGCAGACCAGGTTGTCTTCAACGCTGAAGGGTTCCGCGATTTTACAGAGCATACGCTCTACGACCGCTTCGTATTCGCGGCTATCGTTAAAATCCAGCAACAGCAGCACAAACTCGTCGCCGCCTATCCGCGCCACAGTGTCGCCAGCGCGCAGGCAATCGCGAATGCGCAGGGACACTTCTATCAACAATTGATCGCCTACTTCGTGACCGAATTCATCGTTGACCGGTTTAAAGCCGTCCAGATCCAAATAACAGACTGCCATATGATTGCCGGCTCGGTGCGTATGCGCTAATGCTTGAGCGAGACGGTCCGCCAGCAGCACCCGATTAGGAATGCCGGTCAACGGATCGAAATGAGCGATGCGCTCCAGATCGTATTCGTGATTCTTCTGCGGGGTGATGTCTGCCGATAGGCCGATGTAATGATGAATTTGGCCGTTGTCGTCTCGCACCACCGAAATCGACGTCAGCGCGGCGAATACCTCGCCCTGTTTGTTGCGGTTCCAGATTTCGCCGCTCCAATGATCGTGTGCGATCAGCGCTTGCCACATGGCTTTGTAGAACTCCACGGATTGCCGGCCGGATTTGAGCATACTGGGGTTTTTACCCAAAACTTCCTCGCGCGAATAGCCGGTAATTCGGCTGAACGCCGCATTGATATCGATGATGCGATTCTCGCCGTCGGTAATCACCACACTATCGTGGGTGTGGGCGAATACGCTGGCCGCCAAGCGTTGGTCGGCCTCTCGGCGTTGCAGTTCCTGGCGTAATTGTTCGCGCTCCAGCAGGTTGCGAATCCGCAAGCGGGCAATTTCGATATTGATGGGTTTGGTTAGATAGTCTGCGGCCCCCAAGGAAAAGCCCTGTGCCTCGGCCTGAATCTCGTTTAAAGCCGTCACAAACACAATCGGAATATCTTTTAACAGCAGATTGGCCTTGATCCGGCGGCAGGTTTCATAGCCATCCATATCCGGCATCATGATGTCCAGTAATATCAAGTCTGGCGGTGTATCCAGAGCCAGTTCTAGGCCTTTGCCGCCAGAGGCGGCGATTTGAATTTGATAATCGTCTTGTAATGCCAAACCCAACAAGGCCAGATTGGCCGGCGTATCGTCTATGGCGAGAATTTTCAACGGCTTGGTGTTCACTCGGTTTGCGCTCCGTCCCAGCCCAAAACTGAATATAGCTGCTGTAATTGTTGGCGGGCCTGGTCGAATTTCATTTCGTTAACCAATAGGGCTATTTCTGCAAAACTTAGTTCGACTGGGCTACCGTGCAATAAATGCTGCACGGTTTTGACTTGATTGATGGCATGGAACATGTTTTTGGCGAGTAAGTTATCAAGTTCGTCCAATAGTAGCCGGATCTCGGTCTGGCTATGAATCAAGGCGATGTCTTCCGCGCTAAAACTCAGTGCCGAGGTCGCAGAGCGGGTTTGCTCGCTTTCGACTGCGGCTAAATACTGTTTTGCATATGGCAGGGGGGAGTGTTCTAGTTCGGCGTGATTGGGTAGTTGACAATCAACGAGGTCGCTGCGGATTTTGAACCAGAACCGCGCACCGCTGCCCGGACTGCTTTCCACGCCGGCTTCGCCCCGCATCAGTTCGGCAAAACGTTGCACGATGGATAGGCCCAGACCGGTGCCGGCGTATCGCCGGGTTGAGCTGGCGTCGACTTGGGTAAAGGGTTTGAATAGCAAACGCTGGTGCTCGGTAGCAATGCCGATGCCGCGATCGGTGACCGAAAACTCCAGTTGTGCTTGCAAGCCTTGCCGGCTTATCTCTGTTACTTGGATTTGGATGGTACCTTGATCGGTAAATTTGATGGCGTTGCTGACCAGGTTTGACAGCATTTGCCTAACCCTAATTTGATCCAGCAGGTAGCACTGATCGGCGGGTCCTAGCCAAGCGGTTTCAATCCGCAAGTTTTTTTGATGCGCGCTTTCTCCGAATAGCGATTGAATTTCGGCGATGATTTGCCTGGGCTGCGTAGTCGAGTAAACCAGTTCCAGCCGATTCGCTTCGATTTTGGACAAGTCCAATACATCGTTTAAGAGGGTTAGCAGGGTTTGGCCGGATGCAAGGATGGTGCGGGCGCATTCCTGCTGTTTGCTGGGATCGCAGTTTGGTAGGCTCAAGAGTTGTGCCATGCCCAAAATACCGTTTAACGGTGTGCGAATTTCGTGCGACATGGTGGCGAGGAAATTACTTTTGGCCTGGTTCGCGGTTTCGGCGATGCGGGTTTTTATTTCGTTGCTCAAAATCAGCGCCATGTGCGAAAAAAACGGCGCCAGATAATCGCGCATTTGTGCTGAGCCCAACATGTCGGTCATTTTGATAACGCCGATTAATTCCTTGCCTACCTGCAGGGGCATCACCCAGTTACAGGCAACCGCGGGGGTGTTGCCGCGCAGTAAGGTATGCTCAGAATCGGTGGTTTGTTCGACAAAGCGGCGATGTTGAAAAACTTCATTGATCAAGGGGTCGTCGACATGCTCGATAACCTGACGCTCGCCGGCCAAGTTGGCGTAATGAATCTCCGCTTCATCGAGATAATAAATTTCGATATTGCTGCCGCCCAAACTACCGCACAAAGCGGCCATCAAGCTCTCCAGCAACCCTTCGACGCCGGCGATGGGGTTTAGCAATTCCACCATATGCAGGATCAAATAAAGATTGGCTTTTTCTTCCGAAAGCTTGCGGACGCGGCCTTCCAATTGCTTGATTTGGTCCTGGAGCTCTTGCGGGGCGGATGCTTGACTCATTGTTCCGCAGCAAGTCGCCGCTGAATGGCATCTGCTAATACCGATTCCACATGATCGAGATCGACATCCAGCCATGCCAGCGGTAGATCCACGAAACGCGCAGCGGTCTCGGCGGCGGCGCTGAAGTCGCCGTTACACGGAGTGCGCAGAGCCAGAATGTATTTGTGGCTGCTATGGAATATCTCTCGGATCACCGTCATATTCGCGCCGAAGCAGGCAGTGATCATCGGTTCCCAAGTTAAGGCCCAGTCTTCCAGTAAAAAATACGCGCCTTTTTCCAGCTCTTGCATGAATAATTCGTAGCCCAGTAGCATCACGATACAGTTTTGGCCGTGGGTACGGCAGGTGTGGTGGCTTTCTAAATATTTTTCCATCAACGGGTGGCAACTCCCATAAAACACCAGGGTTTTCTCGCCGAGTTTCTCGCGCTCTTCCAATGCTTGATTCAACTCCAGCGCCAGCCGATTCAGGTAATTGTGCAAAGCGGAATCCAGATAATGGGTATGGACGTTCCAATGATTTTTCTCGATTAAACTGTCGACTTCTTTGCGCAAAATACCGCAGCCGATTAGGGTCAGCGGTGCTTGGTGTTCCGGTTGTATCGCGATAGTTTTCATCCCAGTCTCCCATATTCAAATCCGGCATCGACCATGGCCTGAATATTGGCTGCGGGCACTGCCATTGGCATCACGCCGTTACCGAACAAAAAATGGCCGCCGGTTTTGCCAATTTCGACAATCCGCTTTGCTTCAGCGCGGGTTTGCTCCGGGCTCCAATGAATCATTTTAATGTCGTCGATTACCCCGCAGGTCAGACCGCGGGTGCCTACAAGGCGTTTGGCTTCGGTAATGTCGGCGAGCGGGCTGATATAGTGGGTTTTGATGTGCAGTTCATCGAAAACTAGATCAATGACATCATTGAAAGGCGCCATGCCACAGTAATAGACCACGCCTTCGCTACCCCCCGGCAGCAAGTCTCGTCGCATCCAGGGCATTACAATTTGCTCGATTTGCTTGCGGCTGACGAAATACGGCGAGCCGAATGGTGTGGAATAAATCAGTACATTTGCTCCCAAAGCGCGCATCGCGGCGATTTCCTGTTGGAAGAAGTTGGAGCATTTTTGCAGCAGCTCGTCGCGCAAATCGAACGGGCCAAGTAGGAATAGCTCCATCCATTTTTCCATGCCCATCAGTATTGACGGTAAAGTGGTCGAGGCGGTGACATAGGCGCAAATCGGATGCGTTGCGCCGATTTCGCTGTGCAAAATTTTTAAGCAGTCGGCAATCGGTTGCCAAGCCGGGTGTTGGGTAATGTCGGCGGGAATCTCGAGTCTGGCAATATCGTCCAAACTTTTGATAACGAAGTCTGAGACATTCGGTGCGCCGTCATCGGCAAACAGAATTTCCCGGCAACCCAACAATTCCGCTTCCTTGCCAGCATAATGCAGGCTCCAGATGTTGTCGTAGCCGTAACGCTGCCGCATGCGCAGTTGGGCGTCGGCGACATATTCGCCTTTGCTGAAGTATTCTTTGGCGCACATCCCCAATTCCCGCGCGCCGTGATCGGGCAGGTTGCAAAAAACCGGTATGCGCGGTGCGGGCGTGCCGTTAAGCGCAGCGGCGAGGATTTCAAGAGGTGTCATGGCTTTACCCCACGAATCAGCTCGACGATGACTTTGGCGGCGGTGACGCCATCCGGTGCCCAGGCATCCGCGCCGACCTTGGCGTACAAATCTGGATCAAAACGGTAAGGAGCGCCGCCTACCGCGAGTTTGATTTGCTGTTCCAATCCCTGCGCTTGTAGCAAAGTGCGCACACCCAAACTGCCTTTTTCGCTGGTGGCGGTGTGGACCATCATTGCGGATACCGCGATGACCTGAGCATTCTCAGCTACCGCAGTATCGACGAATTTTTCGGCGCTGACATTGGTGCCCAGATCGATCACATCCACCATCAGCGATTTCAAACAGCCGCTGACGATTCGTTTACCCAAGGAATGCAAGTCGCCGTATGCCGCGCCGATGACCACCCGGCCTATCATTTTTGGCGGCTTGCTGAATTTTTCCAGCATTTTCTCGGTGACATCGGCGGCTATTTGCGCGGTCATGAAATGTTGGGCCAGATTGGCGTCCGGATCCTTTTCGATCAAGGTCATCATTAGTTCGACGGCCGGGATGACTAATTTGAAGACGATATCTTCGGGACTGAATCCGTCGATCAAAGCCTGATTGACTACAGCCAGGGCTGCCGGCTTATCGGTCTCGAATACTGCCTGGTTGTAGGATTGAATATATACGTCAAGCATTATTCCAACTCCCCGATGCCCATGGGTTGCAAGCGTAAATTGTCGATAAAGCGGTTTTCATATTCCAACAACCCGCCAAGATTGATCACACGAGCCCTTTGGGTAATGGTGTTCAATAGAGTTTGCGCTGCCGGATTTAACAGTAACTGCTCGCAGCCGGCCAGACTGGCGTTGGCAATTAGGCTGACGCGCTCGACAGCAACCGGGGGTAGCAAACCGACCCGGAACGCGTTGTTTAGGTTCAGATGCTGACCAAAACTTCCGCAAACCCATACTCGGGATAAATCTTTTACCGTCAAGCCTGAAAAGGCCAGTAATTGAGCCATGGCTGCGGCTGTCGATGCCTTGGCGCGCTGAAAAATATCGATGTCGCTTGCAAAAATGGCGCTTTTTGAGACGCCTGCTTGCAATAAAAAGCCCTGCGCGGTTTGCGGCGCCGCGAACCGTCCCGAGGGTTTTAGATGCTTTTGGTCCAGCAGCAAGGCAACCGCATCGATGAAACCGCTGGCGCAATAGCCGCGTGCCGGAGCATCGCCTAAAGTGTGTAAGTGAATTGCTTCGGTGCCTATTGAAACGCTGCAAATTGCACCGGCTTCCGCCGCTAAACCGTTGCGCATACCCACGCCTTCGAAGGCCGGGCCACCCGGCACAGAGCTTGCCCAGAGTTTTATGCCGTCCCACACTGCGATTTCGGTATTGGTGCCAAAGTCGGCCAACAACATAGGTTGCGCTTGTTCCGTAATCCCGGTGGTAAGCAGGTCAGCTAGTAAATCCGAGCCGATAAATCCAGCCAATGGTTGGGCAATGTCTATTTCGGCATGCGGTGTGCGCCATACTTGGCGCCAGGCCTCGTCATCGGCAGGTATGCAGGCGATGGGGCTTTGCCAGTTTTCAGGTTGGTAAAGACTGTCGCCGCTATTGCCGGAAATCAGCGTCAACATCGCGGTATTGCCCACTATCAGCACTTTGCCCAGCTCTGCCAGTACCGGCGTTATTTCACCTATGTCGCGGCTGAGAATATCCCGTATTCCGGCCATGATCGCATCGCGCGCTTGCTGACCTATCCGATGGCAATCCTGATCGTCCAGACGCTCGGCATCCAGGCGGGTCAGAATATCCGCACCATGCGCGACTTGCGGATTGATACTGTAGCGAGTACCGATCCTCCGCCCGGATTGTCGGTTCCAAACAGACAGGCGAATGTGTGTGGTTCCCAGGTCTACCGCCACGCCATAGACATGCTCGCAGATAGTGGGATTGCCAGCGGCGAGATAAAGTTGGTTTGGGTCCAGACTTTTCCAGACCGAATGCGGTGCGGGGTGTTCAAGGTAAAGGCTACAGTCACTCTGCGCCCGTAATTGGCAGGCTAAACGCATGCCGCTAGCCAGGTCTTCTGGAAGCAGCTTTTGCCGTTCCGCCAGCGTGGGTGGATTGAAATCGCCGCTGACTGTCTGAATCAGACAAGCACCGCAGGTACCCAAGCCGCCGCAGGCTGCGCGCACCCGTAGATCGGTCGTATCCAGGGCTTGGCGCAGGGAGAGATCGGGTTTGAGCAACACCCTTAAAGTTATTTCGTCACTGCTGACCGTCGCCAGTCTATCGCTAGCCGAAGGCGGTGGTCGCCCGTCAATGGGCGCGATGGTGTGCATAGTGTATTGAAATCGGAAACTGTTTTTCGGATGCCCGCACACGCAGATTACCCACTGATTTTGCGGCAGTGCGGGTTATGAAAGCGAATGTGGGCTTAACAACTGCTGGCGTCATCTGTTTGGGGGGCGGCGTATGACCAAAATTACTCGTTTTTCCCGTTTCATTTTAGTGCGTATCGTTAGTTTCGCTTGCGCGATCCTCGCTTTTCAGCAATTTTCCTTTATCAGATGGGCTTTTACGGCATAAACTCGTCGGTATGCGGTTACGCTTTGTTTGAAAGACGTGTTGGCGACTGAGGCTCAGTGTTCCTGAAATGCCATCGCCAAGTGGTCAGATTTGCCTACACTCAAAGCACTTGGCGCGCGACTTGAACTCGGCCTGGCGAGATACTTGCCGTCAAACTGGATCATGGCTTCACCCAATCGGACGGAACTTAGATGGAACCGGATAAACAATCGACACAGCGCCAAGCGACCATTCTTTTAGTCGATGATGAGTCTATCAATCTGTCGGTTTTCGGGCAGCTGCTGGCCCCGTATTATCAAGTTTTGGTGGCGACCAGCGGACAGCGAGCCTTGCAACTGGCAGGTGGAGCCCCGAAGCCTGATTTAATCCTGCTGGATGTGATGATGCCCGACATGGATGGCTATCAAGTCATCGGCCAGTTGAAAGCCGACCCCAATACCAGCGATATTCCGGTGCTATTCGTTACGGCTTTAAGCTCCGATCTGGAGGAGGAGAAGGGCTTGTCGCTCGGTGCCGTTGATTACATTTACAAGCCGTGTCATTTATCGATTCTATCGGCCAGAATCAAAACCCAGTTGGAGCTAAAGAATGCCCGCGATTGGCTGAAAGACCAAAATGCCTATCTGGAAACCGAAGTGCAACGCCGGCATCTGGAGAATCAGGCCGTGCATATGCAACTGTTGCAATCGGAAAAATTGGCGGCGATAGGGCAACTCGCGGCGGGCATCGCCCACGAAATTAATAACCCTATCGGTTTTGTCAATTCCAATTTGAATACGCTCAACGGCTATTTGCGTGATGTTTTTTGCGTGATGGATGCCTGTGACGCGGCCTTAGACGAAAAGCTGTTACCGGTCAAGACCTTGCAAAATTTGCGCGAGCTGAAACAAGCCAAGCAGCTTGACTATTTGCGCAGCGATATTCCGGAATTGATCGCCGAATCCAGAGATGGCTTGTCGCGGGTGCGCGATATTATTCAGGATTTGAAGGATTTTGCGCATGCCGACAAAAACGATTGGGAATTGGGTGATTTACATAAGGGTTTGGATTCCACTCTAAATATTATCGCCAACGAGCTGAAATACCATTGCACTGTCACCAAGCAATACGGCGAAATTCCCCCTATTTATTGTTTGCCTTCGCAGTTGAATCAGGTATTTATGAATTTACTGATCAATGCCGCGCAGGCTATCGAAACCAAAGGAGATATTCAGATTCGTACCGGTTGCGCGGGCCAGGATGTGTGGGTGGAAATCAGCGACAGTGGCAAAGGCATTGCCCTTGAGAATTTGCCGCGTCTGTTTGAGCCGTTCTTTACCACTAAGCCGGTGGGCAAGGGCACCGGCTTGGGACTGTCGATTTCGCAGAATATTGTGCGTAAACATGGCGGTAGAATTGAAGTGGTAAGCCAGCTAGGAGTAGGTAGCCGGTTTCGAATTTGGCTACCGATTCGTCCCCCTGAATTGGACGCCGCCGAATAGCCTGGTGCGTCTTGCTGTTTTTAAAACCAAACTTGCAGAAGGGGTTTTACCTGCCAGACTATGAGATCAAGTGACCACTGTTATTGCAAAACCATGAATCAGCCAGAGATGAAACTACTGATCGTCGACGACGAGCCGAACGTGCTGAAAGCGCTGACGCGATTGCTGAAACACTACGAGCCGCTTACCGCAATCAGCGGGGAGGAAGCCTTATTGTTGGCTGAGGAACACCATTTCGATCTGGTGATTTCCGATTACCGGATGCCGGGAATCAACGGTATCGATTTTTTGATTCTATTCAAGCGCATGCAGCCCGACGCCGTGCGTATTGTGTTGACCGGCTTCGCCGATCTGGAAGGCGCGCAGCACGCCATTAACGAGGCGGAAGTATTTCGCTTTATCAACAAACCCTGGAGCAATCTGGAAATCGTCAACGTGGTCGAGAATGGTTTGGCGCACAAACGCATGTTACTCGAGAATCGGGCCCTGGCCGATCAGGTTCGCGCGCAGCAGATACTCTTGGATGAAAAAGAAGCCATCATTAAAGCGCTGGAGGCTGAGGAGCCGGGTATCACTCAAGTCAATTGGGCCCAGGATGGTTCCATCATTCTCGACGACGAAGATTTCAAATAGTCACGTTTATTCCGGTTGACCATTGCCTGTCTTTCCCGCAATTCTGGCAACCGAGCCAGCTCAGCAATCGTTGCCGAGCGGCTGCTTATAGCCCTTGCGTTAGAGCCCTTCGGTGCGTTCGTCATTGCTAAAGGCATTGAAAAATTGTTTGGCGGTTCGACCGTTTTTTGCGGCGTTCTGATGGGCAAAGTCCAAAGCGGCCTTGTGCAAAGCCGCTCGGTTACCGGGGTAATCGACGAAATAACTGTCGATAATATCTAAGTAAGTCTGGGTACGTTGGGGGTAAAAAGCCAGACGCAAACCAAAGCGGTCAGACAGCGAAATTTTTTCCTCTATGGCGTCTGAATAGTGCACCTCGTTGTCAACCAGCTGGGTCTCCAGATTGTCGCGCATATGTTCCGGCAGCAGATGGCGGCGATTGGACGTGGCGTAAAACAACACGTTTTCCGGCGGTAATTCAATAGAGCCTTCCAACACACTCTTCAGCGGCTTATACAGGGCATCGCCGTTTTCAAAAGAAAGGTCGTCGCAATAGATAATGAAACGCTGATTGTGTTCGCGGATGTCATCGACGATTTCTGGCAGATCCAACAAGTCTTGCTTATCCACTTCAATGACTCTTAAGCCTTCGTGCAAATATTCGTTCAACAAGGCTTTCACCAAGGAAGACTTGCCGGTGCCGCGCGCGCCCCATAACAAGGCATTATTTGCCGGCAACCCGGCCAGGAAGCGCAGGGTGTTGTCTATCATTTGCTGTTTTTGCGGCTCTATGCCCAGCAGTTGATCCAGTCGGATAGGATCGATTTGCCGAACAGGGCGCAGAAACGCCTGGCGCTGCCGCCAAATTGCCGCATAGGTATGGTTCCAATCTATCATTTGTGATCCTTTGCTGGGTCTGGTTGAGGTTCGGGTTTGTGTAAAGAAGTAGAGATTGTATAAATTTTAGACAATTTAACACCACTGTAAGCGCAGCAACAACTTAGCGGGGCTTTTAACGGGTTGCCAACAGAGTTATCCACAGATTCTGTGCGAAAGTTTAACTTGTTGTGGAAATGCGCTGATCCAAAACAGCCAGTATAGGCCGATTGGCCTGGCGGCCAAGCAAAGCGAACACTTTATTGCCGGTCGTGGCATTGGCACCGATGCCCGATATTCCTAAATGTTGGTTGGGACTTAGAATGCCAATAGCAGCCTTTAAGATATAATCGATTGTTATTGTTTTAATCATAGCTGTTAGCTATTTATGGAGGGTCTATGAATCTGCGGGATTTACATTACTTAATCGCCGTGGCCGACTTACGCAGCTTTGTGCAGGCCGCCGACCGCTGCTGTATCAGTCAGCCGACGTTGAGTACCCAAATCAAAAAGATGGAAGACGAATTGGGTATCCAGATTTTCGAGCGTACCAATAAAAAAGTGTTGCCAACTGAGTTGGGCGAGCAGATCGTGGCGTCGGCGAGGCGTATCTTGAAGGAGCAAAACAATATCAAGGAACTGGCCGCTACAGCCCAGGACCCGCTGGCCGGCAATCTGCGTTTCGGGGCGTTTCCAACATTGGCAACCTATTTATTTCCGCAATTGGTGCCATTGATCAAACGGGATTTACCACGTATTCGTCTGATTTTGGTGGAGGAGAAAACCGAGCAATTGTTACAGCAACTCAAAAGCGGGCAAATGGATTGCGCCTTATTGGCTCTGCCGATTTACGAGGATTTTCTGGAAAGCCAAGCGTTGTTCGACGATGAGTTCTTGCTAGCGGTCGCGGACAGCCATCCTCTGGCATGCAAATCGCAAGTTGAGCAAGACGATTTGGACGGCGAACATTTGCTGCTGCTTGATGAAGGTCACTGCTTACGCGGTCATGCGCTGCAAATCTGCCAAACAGTCGGTGCCGATGAAGAGCAAGATCTTCGCGCTACCAGTCTGGAAACCCTAAGACAAATGGTTCACGCCGGTACCGGAATCACCTTTATGCCGCGTATCGCCGTCCGCGATGAGCCGGGTATCCACTATGTGCCATTCGCCGCACCAGCGCCCAGCCGGACCATAGGTTTGGTTTGGCGCAAGACCAGCGCCAGAGGGGAGTTGATTCGGCGCTTAACTGAGTTGGTCCGGGCGGCGGCAGGCGGCACCTAGGCTTTGCTGCGGGTGCGACAACTATTTTAATGGCAGTTCGCGGAACGCCGGTTAGATGACTGTTTCAACGAACCCCCTATTGGTTTATGTGCTCGGCGAACTAGTCTGGTTTGGTAACTGAGTTATCTTCTCCGCCCCTAGGGCTATTCTGGGCTCACAGCTTTCAGCAACCGGCATAGGGTACCGGAATGACAAATTTGCTTAGCAAACCACCCTTGTCATGTTATTAGGCGCTCCCAACGCTTGCTCTGGAAATCTAGCCTGAATATCGTCTACTGACAGTGGCTGGACTCCGATAAGTCAGAGCGAGGCTCCCATCCTCCGACTGGCGAACGGGGCGTTCGCCAGTCGCTCTGCATAATCTGGTTTTGTAAACGCCGGCGACCATGGCTTTTGGGTTAGTAGTCTAGAATTTTGCATGGTTTTAGGTTGTTCACTCGCAGAGAGCAATAGGCTCACCGCACCCGCTGGATTTGATCGGCGGCGAACACCATGGTTTCTTTTCCGGGGGTAGTTTCGTTGTAATCAATCGACACCGGCCACACGCGGGTAAAGTTCCATTCCGCGATGGGGCTCATCGTTTGATCATAGGCAACCAAGGTAGCATCTAATCGCTCCCTCTCTCCTTTTCCAACCTGTTGCCGCCAATTCCAAAGCTCAAGCGATTTCCCCAAGCTTTTGCTACAGGTTAGATTTTTAACCGACTGACGCCCGGGTATTTTCATGACAGTGTTATCGCCGCGTGCGCCGGCCAATCGATGTTCAACAACTTCGTTTTGCGAACCCAATCCTTTACAGTCAGTGAAATAGGTAGTGATGCCGCCGGCGCTAAATTCGTAGTGCACTGGCAGGCCGGCGCTGCCGTTGCGATCCTCAGTGGCGGCGCCGTTGGCTGATGAGGCCATGACAAAACCCAATATAACGACTAAAAAACTGTTAAATCTTTTCATAAAATATCCTCTAAAAATAAAAATTATTCGGCTCAGCAGGCTGTTGATTTTCTCGGCATTTGAGTTTTTCTTAACAACATGCCGCGTTGGACAAATGAAGTCACGATGTGTTGGGCCGGGATTATCATTTAACAGCCTGTTAAATTTAATTAAGCAAATCGAATGCCAATTTTCGTTAATCAGGGCTTTATGAAACTATCCATTTGAATATAAAAAACTATTGGTAATTTACGGTCACGAAATATCGCCACGAAGACGGGCTGTGGGCCACGATATTTCGTTTTTAGCGCGACATTTCGTTATAACCAAGTTTGGTTAGACGCCGTAAAAACATCCGAAATCTTTTCGAACCTGGTTTGCGCGTCGAGTTTGTGGTTGATTGAGATTGTTCTAGCTTGACTGCGACAGAAGATGTACGTAAACATTGTTCAGCGCGACGTTTTGTTGCGGCGACCTATCCGAGTGATCGCTTGCATATTCTGTCCTTCATGCCAATCAGCGGTGGAAGCCGCGTGATTAGCTTCCGAAAAGCAAATTTAATAGTGGCTCGAAAATATGGGAAAACCATTACCGTTGACTGATGCTGACGGCGAAGTCCGCGAATTGACCGAAACCGACTTTAATTTGATGCGTCCCGCAGGCGAAGTATTTGCGGAGCTATTCGGTGCGGAGCAGTCGGCTGAAATGCTTAAGCCCAAAGTCTGGAGACCACGTAAAGGTTCACCGAAAGTATTTGCCGGGATTAGGTTGGACGCCGAAGTGCTGGAGGCTTTTCGTGCCATTGGCAAGGGCTGGCAGACTAGGATGAACGACGCCTTGAAAGAACGGCTGAAGGATCATTCGCCCTGATAGGTACAGACCGGAAATACTTTCGTTTATCTGGCCCGCACCCGCTTGTTTATTAAATCCTAAATTCCGCTGACCGCGCATGCGCCGTCAAACTTTCTCCCCGCGCTAACACGGAAGCAATTTTGCCCAAATTCTGCGCACCCACCGCAGAACAATTGATCAAACTACTGCGCTTTTGAAAATCGTAAACCCCTAAAGGCGACGAGTAACGGGCCTTGCTGGAGGTGGGCAGGACGTGGTTAGGGCCGGCGCAGTAATCGCCCAGTGCTTCGGCAGTGAAGCGGCCCATGAAGATCGCACCGGCGTTATGAATTTGCTCGCACAAGGCTTCTTGTCAGCTTCGCCGATTTCAGCCAGAACAACTATTTAATTGTCGGCCAATATCAGCCCAGTTACATATCTTGCTGCCAGCGACCCGGATTCCGGCGACTTTAACTTCTCTGCTCCCGCTGCTTTTCTTGGTTCGCAGGTTGGAGCTAGCGGGCTGACTTATCGCGATGGCGATGTCAATTGGCAGACCACCGATGTCATGTTGGTCGGCAACGGCCAACGCTTGCTCTGGAAGTGCGACCCGAATATCGTGCCAAATAGTGGCTGGACTCATATCAGCCTGAGCTTGGCACCCTCTTCGGAATGGCGGTTTGGCAACACCGACGGGGCATTGGCCAGTCAAATTGATTTTCATAATGTGTTGTCCGACTTGAGTGGGCTTTATATTCACGGCGAATACACCAACGGCATTATTGAAACCGCCGGGTTGGAAAATGTGGTTTTGCAAACGGTGCCGGTGCCGGGGGCTTTTTGGTTATTTGGTGTGGGGTTTGCGGGGTTTTGGTCGTTCAGCCGCAGGGGGTAGGGCGCTGAGTTGTTAAGTGGTTGTGTCGCTGGCGCGACGGGTGTTTTGTAAGTCGGTTCGCGGACCGACAACCGCGATACTTTTCTTTGCTTGTCCAAAGAAAAGTATCCAAAAGAAAAGACACCCGAATGCCGCTTTTGTCCTGCGCTCCGAAGCCTTTGGCGGGGGTTGGCGAAAGGGGCTTCCTGCCCCTTCGCCAACGTGCGGCATCCCTGCCGCACCCCTTCGGGCTATTCCCACCAAAACCTTCGGTGCTCGGCGCGGCATACGGGAGAACCCCGTCCCGTGATTTGGACGTTGTTTAGCACTGGAAAGTCTAGGGTGCAATATAGCCAACACATTACACCAACCCGACGGCCAATATTTGGCGCAATACGGCGAACACCAATTACAGCCTATAATTGCAGCTCATCGGATTACTTAAGAGGGTTTATATGGCTAAAGACGTAGATTTGGAGTTCTTGCGACAGGAGTACTTTCATTTACAAAGTACCGTTGAATCCTTTGATGAAAAAGCGCTTACCATTAAAGCGTGGAGCGTAACATTAAGCATGGTTGGGATCGGAGCGGCCTTCACCGCTAAGTTGCCATTACTCCTTTTACTTTCTGCGGGAGCGTCATTGCTTTTTTGGATTGTGGAGGGTTCGTGGAAAACATTTCAGCAAGCAAATTATTTCAGACTTCGGAAGATTGAAAACTATATGCAGGGAAAAGCAACAATCGAAGAAGATTTCAGTGTTCCCTACATAACTCACGCTTGGTCGTTGGGTTGGAGGGAAGTTCGCCTCAGTAAGGTAATGTCTTGGCCTCACGTCTTTCTGCCACATGCAATAGTCGTTATGACAGGCATTACGTTGTGGATAATAAATTCTTTTGTGCGGATTGTTCCATTGTGAACCAACGCCAAATTCTAAGCGCCAGCAAATTTTTAAACGATACTGTTGTTACCGTCTCCTTCTTTTAGCTCACATAAACCATAGATTATGCTCAGAGACACTTTTGCGCGCCGTTTTACTGAGTTGGAAGCAAGTTTTTCTTCCATCCCTTTCAAGTCTCATAGTAGGGGAATACCTGGTAGTTATGTGCCAGATGGGCAATGGCAAAAATGGGCAACAAGTACTCAAAGCCTGATTCGCGCGGCGTTTGGGGAACTATCCCCTCACTATCAAAACTTCGTCAATGCATACAAAGAATGTGGTGGATCTGATAGCAGTGTAAGAACTTTGAATGCGCTGTTTCTAAGCGCAAAAGAGGACTTTGAGGGTGGTTATGTATTCGATGTTGAGTTAAGGGTTTCCGGTGAGGTATTCGGCGACTTCATAGCGCTTGCCCGCAAATCCCTCGCGGAAGGACACAAAGACGTTGCGGCCGTTCTTGCCTGTGCTGCACTCGAAGATGCTCTTAAGCGATTTGCCGATGTTAATGGACTTGCGGTTGGAGACAAGTCTATGCAAGAAGTTGTGAATGCATTGAAGTCGTCAGGTCTTGTCGCTGGCGCCCAGAAGACGCTACTGGACGCTATGCCGAGAATTCGAAACCTTGCTATGCATGCTGATTGGGACAAAATCGCTGAACCAGATGTGAGCAGTGTATTGGGTTTCGTGGAGCAATTCCTGCTGTCCAAGTTCAGTCATGGCTAACACGGTGGGTTTTTCCCGTATGCCGAGCCGAGCACCGGAGCTTTGGCCGGGTATAGGGCCGTAGGATGTGCTGAACAACGTGAAGCGCATCGTTCGCGATTGATGAGCCTCATTGCGTGGGTACATTCTATAGTATTGGAATTGTGGGACGGTTTTGTTCCCGTTATCCCGCCCCGAGCATCGTAACTTTTAGCCTAGCAAAATAAGGTATCGCGGCTATCGGTTCGCGCCGGCATATAAAAATCCATCGCGAAAACGACACAAAAAATTAGTCTAGCGCCGCCAAAGCCGCTTCCGGTGCCCTGTCCAATATTTTCAGCAACGCCTTGGCTGCACCGGTTGGCGAGCGTTTGCCTTGCTCCCAGTTGCGGATGGTTTCTAAAGAAACGTCGATGCGTTTGGAAAATTCGGCTTGGCTCAAGCCCAGGCGGTTACGGACTCGACGGGCGAAACGAGCGGAATCCAGCATCGCATTGGTTTCGTCCTGGGCAATTTGTTGGGCTATATCGGCTTCCGTGGTGGTATCGATATGAGTGAAATCGACACGGCCAACTTCTGAATTCGGTTCAATTGTCATGCGTACTATTTTCATAGATTTTGATCTCTCGTTGATTGGCTTAGCGGGCCGAGATAATCCGAATGGCATTTTGGCACGAGGTATAAACCAAGAGGAATAGCCGTCCGCGATTGATGTGCCTCCTCGCGTGGGTATATTCTATAGTATTGGTTTTCTTTTGAGGTAAGGGACGGTTTTGTTCCCGTTATTTCGCCCCGAGCATCGCAGCTTTTGGCGAGAAAAGCCCGACAGGGGAGCGGCAAGGATGCCGCTCGTTTTCGGAGG
>MSXO01000024.1:25378-67828 GCA_002083615.1 Proteobacteria bacterium ST_bin11
CCCTTCCGAAAACCCTCGGCAAAAGCGAGAAGCGCAGGAAATAGGCGGAATTCCGGGTGGCCTTTTCTTTGGATACTTTCTTTTGGCCAAGCAAAAGAAAGCATCTCGGCTGTCGGGCCGATACCCGACTTCAAAACCACCCGTCGCGGCAGCGACACAAATTTAAAACTCCTGCACCCTAGCCCTCTTACTGAGGGAGAGGGAACAGTTCTTAAATTCTAAATTCAGCTGACCGCGCATGCGCGGTAAGACTCTCCCCTCGCGCCAGCACTGAAGCAATCTTGCCCAAATTCTGTGCACCAACCGCCGAGCAATTGATCAAGCTGCTGCGCTTTTGGAAATCGTAAACCCCTAAAGGCGACGAGTAACGGGCCGTGCTGGAGGTGGGTAGCACATGGTTAGGACCAGCGCAGTAATCTCCCAGCGCTTCGGCGGTGAAGCGGCCCATGAAGATAGCCCCGGCGTTATGGATTTGTTCGCACAAGGCTTCCGGTTCCGCTACGGACAATTCCAAATGTTCCGGGGCGATGCGATTGGCGACTTGGGCAGCTTCAGATAGGTTGCCGACTTTAATAAATGCGCCCCGACCTGTCAGCGAGGCCCGGATGATATCGGCGCGCTCCATATCCGGCAGCAATTTGTTGATGCTGGCTTCGACTTGTTGCAGAAAAACGGCGTCGTCGCTAATCAAAATGGCTTGGGCGTTTTCGTCGTGTTCGGCTTGCGAGAACATATCCATCGCAATCCAGTCCGGGTTGGTCTGGCCGTCGCAGATGATTAAAATTTCGGACGGACCGGCGATCATATCGATACCGACTTGGCCGAACACCAGCTTTTTAGCGGTGGCGACGTAAATGTTGCCGGGACCGACGATTTTATCCACTGCCGGAATCGATTCGGTGCCGTAAGCCAAAGCAGCAACCGCTTGCGCGCCGCCGATGGTAAATACTCTATCCACGCCGGCGACATGAGCTGCTGCCAATACTAATGCATTGGTTTCGCCGCGCGGAGTAGGAACGACCATGATCAGTTCGCCGACGCCGGCGACTTTGGCCGGAATCGCGTTCATCAATACCGATGAAGGATAGGCGGCCTTGCCACCGGGCACGTATAGGCCGGCTTTATCCAGTGCCGTGACTTTTTGCCCCAACACCGTACCGTCTATCTCGGTGTATTGCCAGGATTGCAGTTTTTGATGCTCGGCGTAAGCGCGGACTCGGTCAGCGGCGGTTTGCAACGCGATGGCCTGGGTGCTGGGCAGGGTATCCCATGCGTGTTGCAAGGCAGCGCGATCCAGTTCCAGTTCGGTGGCGGTTTTAAAGGTGGTGCCGTCGAAGCGGTTGGTATACGCCAGCAAGGCTTTGTCTCCGCGCTTTTTGACGTCGGCAATGATGTCCAATACCCGCTTGTGTATCTCCAGGTCGTCGCTGGCGTCCCAAGCTAGACGGGCTTGCAGTTGTTTTTCAAAGTCGACTGCCGCGCTGTCTAGGCGCAGCATCTTGATCGCAGTCATGGGCTTACCTTTGGGCTAAGGTGGTTTCGAACTGATCGATGAGTGCTTGAATGGCTTGATGCTTCATTTTCATCGCCGCTTTATTCACCACCAGTCGAGAGGTGATGTTGGCGATTAGTTCCCGTGGCTCCAGGCCGTTGGCTTTTAAGGTGTTGCCGGTATCGACTAAATCGACGATGCAATCGGCCAAACCAACCAATGGCGCTAATTCCATCGAGCCGTATAGCTTGATGATTTCGGCTTGAATGCCTAAGTTGGCGTAATAACTCTGCGCGGTTTTTACGTATTTGGTCGCGACCCGCAAACGGCCTTTCACTTCCGGGGCATTGACCGGGCCGGCAGTCATCAAGCGGCAACCGGCGATGCCTAAATCCAACGGCTCGTAAAGACTTTCCGCCCCGTGCTCCATCAAAACGTCCTTGCCGGCGATGCCCATATCCGCCGCACCGTATTCCACGAACGTCGGTACGTCGGTGGCGCGGATGATTACTAGCTGCACATCGGGGCGGGTGGTTTGCAGAATCAGTTTACGGCTCTTGTCTGGATCGTCGATCGGCGTAATGCCGGCTTGTTCCAGAAACGGCAGGGCTTCTTCGTAAATACGGCCTTTGGATACGGCAATGGTCAGCATGGCTTTGCGATGGGTTTAGTTAGGAACGCGGCGAATGGTAGCGCCCAATTGCGACAATTTTTCTTCGATGTGATCGTAGCCACGGTCGATGTGATATATCCGGTCTACCAGGGTTTCGCCTTCCGCAACCAGGCCTGCCAGTACCAAGCTGGCGGACGCCCGCAAGTCGGTGGCCATCACCGGCGCGGCTTTTAACTGAGTGCTGCCGGTGCAGATGGCGGTATTAGATTCCAGCTTGATTTGCGCGCCCATGCGTTGCAGTTCTTGCACGTGCATGAAGCGATTTTCGAATACGGTTTCGGTGATCAAACCCACGCCTTCGGCGACGGAATTTAAGGCGGTGAATTGCGCCTGCATGTCGGTGGGAAAAGCCGGATAGGGGGCAGTGCGCACGGTAACCGCTTTCGGGCGTTTGCCATGCATGTTGAGCTCGATCCAGTTTTCGCCGCAGGTGATGTCAGCGCCGGCTTCTTTTAACTTAATTAATACCGCGTCCAAGGTACTGGGATCGGTGTTTTTCAGTTTGACGTGGCCGCGACTAATGGCGCCCGCGACCAGATAGGTGCCGGTTTCGATGCGATCGGGCAGAATGTCATAATGCAAGCCTGCCACGCCCAGTCTTTCCACGCCTTCCACAGTCAGAATATCGGTGCCGACACCGGTAATTTTGGCGCCCATTTTGTTCAGAAAATGTGCCAGATCGGTGACTTCCGGTTCTTTCGCGGCGTTCTCAATAATGGTGATGCCTTCGGCCAGCGTAGCGGCCATCAGAATATTTTCGGTACCGGTCACGGTAACTTTATCCAGTACCAGATGGCAACCTTGCAAACGTTTGACTCGTGCGTGGATGTAGCCCGCTTCAACTTCAATATCCGCGCCCATTTTGATTAGCGAGTCAATGTGAATATCCACCGGACGGGTGCCGATGGCGCAACCGCCAGGCAGCGAAACATGGGCTTCGCCGAAGCGGGCCAATAATGGTCCTAGCACCAGAATCGAAGCACGCATGGTCTTTACCAGTTCGTAGGGGGCTTCATATTTTTCGATGGTGTTGGAATCGACTTCGATGTTCATTTTTTCATCGACGGTCAGACGTACGCCCATTTGTCCTAACAATTCCATGGTCGTGGTGATGTCATGCAAATGCGGAATGTTGCCGACGCTGACCGGGACATCAGACAACAGGGTGGCTGCCAGAATAGGCAGTGCGGCATTTTTGGCGCCGGAGATTCTCAGTTCGCCGTGCAGGGGTTGGCCGCCGGTAATTAGTAATTTATCCATGGATTTTTATTGAGTTTTAAATTGGAACGCAGCTTAATGCGTGTGGATTGCAAAATACTCGGTTTCATCTAAGCCGCTGAGTTTGGCCAAAGCGAGTAATTGCGACGGTATGTTCTTGAAGGACAGTTTGACCCTGCCCATCCGGCTGAGTCTGATCCATTCGATCATCAAGGCTAAACCGGCGCTATCGGTGGTCTTTACTTTGGCCAGGTCGATGCACATGGTATCCATGCCTTTCAAAAACTTGAAGGATTGTAGGGTCTGCTGGTCGATACTGGCGAACGTCAAATTGCCTTCCAAAGTAAAGTGGCCGGGCGATTGTTCGGTTAATGTCAACTTGGACATTATTTGCCTTCCGCTTTGTTCAGTATGAATTTGCCGATCATTTCTTCCAGTACGATGGCTGAGCTGGTGATGTCGATGGTGCTTTTATCCTTCAAAAATTCATCCGACGAACCGGGGTCCAGGCTAATGTATTGTTCGCCCAGCAGGCCGGCGGTATAAATGCTGACGCCTGAGTCGCTGGGTAGGTTGTTGTATTGCGATTCGATACGCATTTCCACGACCGATTCATGGCTTGCCTTGTCCAGTCGGATTGCCGAGACGCGGCCGATGCGCACGCCAGCTAGGGATACCGGAGATTTGACTTTCAGGCCGCCGCTGTTTTGAAAATGGGCGATGACGGTGTAGCTGTCGTCGCCCGTGTAGCTGCCGAGATTGCTGACTTGCAGCGCCATATAAAACAAGGCGGCAATGCCGCAGGCCACAAAAAACCCGACCAGGGTGTCTTGAGTCTTGGAATGCTGCATGTTAAATGTCTCCAAACATGAGTGCGGTTAAAATGAAATCGAGTGCCAGAACCGAGAAGGCAGAGTTAACGACGGTGCGGGTTGTGGCCCGGCTTACCCCTTCGGAAGTTGGAATGGCGTCGTAGCCTTCGAATAAGGCAATCCAGGACACCACAAAGCCGAAAACCACGCTTTTGAGGATGCCGTTCATGATGTCTTCTTGAAAATCGATACTGGCTTGCATCTGCGCCCAGAAGGCGCCGTCATCGACGCCGAGCATGCCCACGCCGACCAGATGGCCGCCCATGATGCCGATGGCGCTGAACAAGGCGGCTAACAAAGGCATGGACAAAAATCCGGCCAGAAAACGCGGCGAAATAATGCGCTTGATGGGGTCTACCGCCATCATTTCCATGCCTGACAGTTGTTCGGTGGCCTTCATTAAGCCGATTTCGGCGGTCAATGCAGAGCCCGCCCGACCAGCAAACAATAAAGCCGATACCACTGGCCCCAGTTCCCGCACCAAAGAGGCGGCAACCATCACGCCCAAGGACTCTTCGGCACCGAAGTCTGACAGAATGTTAAAGCCTTGCAAACCGAGCACCATGCCGACGAAAAGACCGGAAATGGTAATAATCAAAAAAGATAATACGCCGACGGAATAGATCTGCTTGATTAGCAGGCTGGGACGGGGGATGACGTCATTGATACCGGTGAAGATGTGGCTCAGAAAAACCGAGGCGCGGCCAAGCTTGGCAAAGCTGCTGCGCGTGGTTTTTCCCAGATTTTGCAGAAATTCAAGCATTGTCGGTTATAAAATTGTTATTTGCTGGCCAGCAGATCGTCCAGGTAATCGGGCGCCGGATAGTGGAAGTGTACAGGGCCGTCGGCATCGCCGTGCATAAACTGTTGCACCCATGCCGAATCCGATTGCTGTAAGGCTTGCGGCGTGCCTTGGCCGATGATTTTGCCGCCCGAGAGCACATAAATGTAATCGGCGATGGCGGCGGTTTCCTGCACATCGTGCGAGACGATGATGCTGGTCAGACCCAAAGTGGTATTCAGCGATTTGATCAAATGAACTAGCGCACCTTTGGAAATCGGGTCCTGGCCGGTAAATGGCTCGTCGTACATGATCATCAGCGGGTCGAGAGCAATCGCCCGAGCCAAAGCCACCCGTCGGGCCATGCCGCCGGACAGCTCGTTGGGCATCAAATGCCGCGCGCCGCGCAGGCCGACCGCGTGTAATTTCATTAGTACCAGGGTACGGATCATTGATTCCGGCAAGTGGGTATGTTCGCGCATCGGAAACGCCACGTTATCGTACACACTCATGTCGGTCAGCAGCGCGCCGCTTTGGAACAGCATGCCCATGCGTTTACGCAATTCGTAAAGTTCGCGGGTTTTTAGGCGATGAACGTTTTGCCCGTCTACATGAATTTGGCCGCGATCGGGAGTGAGCTGACCGCCGATCAATTTTAGAAGAGTGGTCTTGCCGGTGCCGCTGGGGCCCATGATGGCCGTGACTTTGCCGCGCTGAATCTCCAGGCTGACGGCGTCGAAAATTTTTCTGGGGCCTCGGGAAAAGCTCAAGTTACTAATCGAAACGATATTGTCTTCAGGACTTGCGCTATTGGCCATCTACCGGAATCACAGGAGTTTTTGGATTGGGAACAGGCTATTTTCTATGACTCGTCGAGAATAAGTCAATGACTTGGGATGAAAAGTCGGTTAATAACATGCAATAATGGTTCCTTTTTGTTTCGGTGCGTGGAGTTAATTTGCGTGGGTTGTGATCAAGACATACAAGCGTTGGCGTTGGCGGTGATTCAGACCGAAATGCAGGCGGTTGCCGGCTTGGCTGCACGTATCGATGCACAATTTGTGAATGCCTGCCGCTTGTTGTTGGCTTGTAAAGGCCGGGTGGTGGTGACGGGCATGGGTAAATCCGGCCATATTGCCGGTAAAATTGCCGCAACGCTTGCCAGCACGGGCACGCCAGCCTTCTTCGTGCATCCGGGGGAAGCTAGTCACGGTGATCTGGGGATGATTACCCGGCAAGATGTGGTGCTGGCTTTGTCTAATTCCGGTGAGACCGAAGAAATCCTGACGATTTTGCCTATCATTAAGCGACTCGGCGTGCCGTTGATTGCGCTCACCGGTAATCCGGAATCGGCTTTGGCTAGATTTTCTAATGCACATATCAACGTCGCCGTCGAACAAGAGGCGTGTCCTCTAGGCCTGGCTCCCACCGCCAGCACCACGGCAGCATTGGTGATGGGCGATGCATTGGCGGTCTCGCTATTAGAAACCAAGGGATTTACCCGCGATGATTTTGCGCTGTCGCATCCTGGGGGGAGCTTAGGTAGGCGCTTGTTGCTGCAGGTCAACGACATCATGCATCGTGATAGCGAAGTGCCGGTGGTTACAGATTCGGTTTTGGTGAGCAATGCGTTGTTGGAAATGACCGGCAAGAAGTTGGGCATGACCGCAGTGGTCGATGGCGAAGGGCGGGTTGCCGGCATCTTTACCGATGGGGACCTACGGCGGATGTTGGAAAAAAATCTGGATGTTCACGTAACCCGCATCGCCGAAGTAATGACGGCGCCTTGTAAAGTGATTGACGTGAATATGTTGGCCGCGGAAGCAATGCAAATCATGGAAAGCAAAAAAATTAACGCCCTGCTGGTCGTTGACTGTCAAAACAAATTGTTGGGTGCCATCAATACCCACGATTTGCTGCGGGCCGGCATAGTCTGAGAGTGACGAGAGATGTTCGATTTAGATCCCCAGTTGCTGAGCATTGTTAAGCAACTAAAGCTGCTGATTTTGGATGTGGACGGCGTACTGACCGACGGGCGCTTGTTCTTCGACGACAATGGCAAAGAATACAAATGTTTTCATGCCCGCGACGGTCATGGGATTAAATTGCTGCGACAGACCGGTGTGGAAGTGGCGGTTATTTCCGGTCGCAATTCCAATTCGGTGAGGCTGCGCATGCAAGCTTTGGGTGTCGAGCTGGTCTATCAGGGGCATGAGAATAAGCGAGCTGCTTTTGCGGAGATCTTGCTGCGCCTGGCGTTGTCGCCTGAGCAAGCGGCGTATATGGGGGACGATATCCTGGATTTGCCGATTATGCGGCAAGTGGGCTTTGCGGTTGCGGTGCAAGACGCCAATTTCGTGCTTAAAAATCATGCGCATTGGCAAACGCAGACGGCCGGCGGTATGGGGGCGGTGCGGGAAGTATGCGATTTGATCATGCAAGTCCAAGGTAGCTTTGATGGCGTTTTGCAAACCTATTTATGACCGTGCTGAAAAATTTACAGATTTTTGTTTATGTCGGCTTGGCCGCATTGTTGTCATGGTGGCTGGTGCAGCTGAACGAACAGCGTGACGCCGAAATAAAAATTGCTGAAAATAGCCCGGATTTTTTTAGCCAGGGTTATTTCAAAAAAGAAATGAATATTGATGGCTTACCAAAAAGCGAACTGACGGCAACAAAAATGCAGCATTTTAAAACCGATGGCAGCACGCATCTGGAACAGCCGGTGATGACTTTGTATAACCCCGACCAGATGCCTTGGTTGATCAAGGCCGACAGCGGCGTGATGGCTGCCGACGGCGATAATTTACAACTCAACGGTAGCGCTTACATCAATCGGGAGGCCTCGAAAACCAATTCGGCGCTGACTATTAACACCTCGGATTTGCGGGTGAAACTCGCCAGCCATTATGCGGAGACTCAGGCATGGGCGGAGATCATCAGTCCGCCCAACAGAACGGCGGGAGTAGGAATGGAAGCGACTTTTGTAAGTCCGATTCACCTGAAATTGTTGTCCAAAGTGAAAGGTCGCCATGAAATTAAGTAAAATGGTCGGTATAGGCCTGTTATTCTCGGCACGGATGGCGTTTGGCTTGGAGTCTGATTCCGAGCAGCCCATCTATATCGACTCCGACAACGCGGTTTACGATGAAAAGGCGCAGATCAGCACCTATACCGGCAATGTGGTGGCAACGCAGGGTACAATCAGAATCGATGGCGACAAGTTGGTGGTTTATCTAAAGGACGGTGCGATTATCAAGTTGATTGCTACGGGTAAGCCATCCCGGTTCAAGCAGTTGCCGGCGGTTGGTAAGGAAGAAATGCACGGGGAAGGTTTGACCAACGAATTTTACCCGGAGCAGAATTTGCTGAAGTTTATGAAAAATGCGTCGGTTTGGCAGGGTGATGCCAAACAATCCAGCGACTATATCGAGTACGATACCAAGAATTCCTTGCTCAAGGCTGGCGAGGCGCAGTCCGACGGCAAGCGCGTGCATTCAGTGATTAAACCCAAGCCTAAGCAGGCTCAATAATGGCGCGACTGGTTGCGGAACAGCTGTTTAAACGCTACAACAACCGAAATGTGGTCGATGGCGTCAGTCTGCGGGTCGATACCGGGGAAGTAGTAGGTTTGCTGGGGCCGAATGGCGCAGGAAAAACCACCAGTTTTTACATGATGGTGGGCTTGGTTAAAGCCGACAGCGGCGAGATTTTTCTCGACGAGCAGCGTATCACGCATCATCCGATGCACCGGCGCGCACGCTTGGGGATAGGTTATCTAGCGCAAGAAGCTTCGGTTTTTCGTAAATTGAGCGTGGCCGATAATTTACGCGCGGTATTACAGATTCGGGCCGATTTGACCGATGGGCAAATCGAGCTGTTGATTGACGAGTTACTCACAGAGTTTAATATCAACCACTTGCGAAATCAGTTGGCGCTGGGCCTATCAGGTGGCGAGCGGCGGCGGGTGGAAATTGCTCGGGCTTTGGCCAGCGAGCCGCAGTTTATCCTGCTGGACGAACCGTTTGCCGGTGTAGATCCGATTTCGGTGCTGGAGTTGCAAAAAATTATTGCCCACTTAAAGCATCGCGGTATCGGTATTTTGATTACCGAGCACAAAGTGAGGGAGACATTGGAGATTTGCGATCGCGCTTATATTTTGAACAATGGGCAGGTTATTGCCGAAGGCCAGTCGCGCCAGTTGGTGGATAACGAAGAGGTGCGTAGAGTGTATCTGGGCGAGAAATTTAGTTTATGAAATTCGAGTAGTCATGAAGCAATCTCTACAACTCCGTATCGGTCAGAGTCTGACCATGACGCCGCAACTGCAGCAGGCCATCAAGCTGTTGCAGATGTCGACTTTGGACTTACAACAAGAAATCCAGCAAGCCCTGGAATCCAACATGATGTTGGAGATAGATGAAGAGGAATTGCCTAATCTCGAGTTTAGGGACAAAAAGCTCGATAACGCCGATCAAGTTACCAGCGAGGGCTCGCAAACCGATATGCCGGATGAACTGCCGGTCGATGTCAGTTGGGACGACGTCTACGAAAGTTCGTTACCCAGCGGCGGTGATGAAGGCGATAGTCCGGAGTTTGAGGCTTTTCGTGGCAAGTCCTTGTCTTTAAGGGATCATCTGGTCTGGCAGTTGGAGTTAATTCCAGTTTCGGACCGCGACTACGCGATTGCAACGTCTATCATCGACGCAGTTAACGACGACGGTTATGTGACTAGCGAATTGACGGACATTTTCCAGGGCTTGCAGGACCAGCTCGAAGGCTTGGAAATGGATGAAGTCCTGGCTGTGTTGCATATGGTGCAAAACTTTGATCCTGTCGGCGTGGCAGCACTGGATTTAGCCGATTGTCTGGGTTTACAGCTGCAGCAATTACCGGTTTCGACGCCTTATCGGGCGGAAGCTTTGGAGTTCGTGCACAGGCATTTGGATTTATTGGCCAGTTGCGATCAAGCCCGCTTGATGAAAAGGATAGGCTTGAGCGAGGATGTGCTGAAGGGGGTATTGGCGCTGATCAGAACTCTCGACCCCAAACCTGGCGCGCGCTTGCAGGAATCGGATGTTGAATACGTGGTGCCTGATGTGTTTGTCGCAAAGGTCAGCGGGCAGTGGCTGGTTAGTCTGAACCCGGAAATCGCACCCAAGTTGCGGGTAAATCCTTTTTATTCCGGGATGATTAAACGCGCCGACAATAGCCATGACAATGTCAGCATGAAGAATCATCTGCAAGAAGCACGCTGGTTTATTAAGAGCTTGCATAGTCGTAACGACACCTTGCTTCGCGTGGCCAGAAGCATCGTCGAGAAACAAGGCGATTTTTTCGAACACGGCGCGATTGCGATGAAGCCCATGGTGTTGCGCGACATTGCCGAGGAACTGGAATTACACGAGTCGACGATCTCTCGGGTTACCACGCAAAAGTACATGCACACGCCGCACGGTGTAATCGAATTTAAATATTTCTTCTCCAGCCATGTCAGTACCGATGGCGGGGGTGAGTGTTCGGCGACCGCGATTCGGGCGCTGATAAAGGAGTTGGTCGGTAGTGAAAATCCGGCCAAGCCATTAAGCGATAGTAAAATATCGGACTTATTGAATGAGAAGGGCATTAATGTCGCGCGCCGCACCATTGCCAAATATCGGGAAGCGATGTCCATTCCTTCAACCAGCCAGCGGAAAAGGCACATTTGATCAATCTGGAAGAATAATTTTTAAAAACAGGAGTATTCCATGCAAGTCAGTATCACAGGTCACCACGTAGAAGTCACAGAAGCACTAAAAGCCTACGTAGATGAAAAAATTAGCAAAATTAAACGTCATTTCGACAATGTGGTTGATGTTCACGTCATTTTGACCGTTGAGAAGCTGGAGCAAAAAGCCGAAGCAGCCGTGCAAATCAGCGGCGCCAAACTGTACGCCGAAGATGTACAGGAAGATATGTATGCTGCTATTGACAGCATGGTCGATAAGCTCGACAGACAAATCGTCAAACATAAAGAAAAAAATCAGAACCATCGTTAATTTGAGCTTGAGCGATACAGAGTGAATAGGGTTTTTTACTCTGTATCGGTTTGGATATGAAACTAGTCATCGTTAGCGGTTTATCGGGATCGGGTAAGAGTATCGCTTTGGATACCTTGGAAGACTGCGGTTATTACTGTATCGACAATCTTCCGATCACCTTACTAGAGGATTTTGTCAATCATGTGATGCTGAGAGATCCGGCCACCTACAGTAAAACAGCCATCGGCATAGACGCCAGAAACCGTAATCAGAAGTTGGCGGATTTTCCGGAAAGTCTGAACTTTATTCGCAGCAAAGGTATTGATTGCGAATTGGTTTACATGGAAGCGGACGAAAACATCATTCTGAAGCGTTACAGTGAAACGCGCCGCCGCCATCCGTTGACGACCGAAAGCAGACCTTTGCGCGAGGCTTTGGAAATCGAACGCGAAATCGTGCGTCCTTTAGCCACCCACGCCGATATCGTCATCGATACCAGTTTTACCCACTACCATCAATTGCGGGACTTGCTGAAAAACCGATTGGGCGAAAAGGGTAAAAGTTCTTTGTCGATTTTGTTTCAGTCCTTCGGGTTTAAATACGGTATTCCGTTGGACGCGGATTTTGTATTCGACGCGCGCAGTTTGCCTAATCCCTATTGGGCGCCGGAACTGAGAGGATTGACCGGTAAGCACAGCGAGGTCATCGATTTTTTGCAGAACGAAGCTATCGTGAAAGAGTTTCTGCATGATATTGGCTTCTTCATTGGTCGCTGGGCGCCGCGCTTCGAGTCCGATAATCGCAGTTATTTAACCATTGCGATCGGTTGTACCGGCGGCCAACATCGTTCGGTTTACCTGGTTGAGGCATTGAGTACGCACTTTCAAACTATTACTCCTAACGTTATCGTCAGGCATCGGGAATTGCGTTAACGCAATTCTCCAGCCCTATTTCTTGGTTTTTACTCATGACATCAGTAGCAAAGCTTGAAAATCCTGAGCATCTTTTAGACCGCGCCATCGACGTGCTGGCAAAAGATTCCCTGATCGAGATTAGAAATTTGGTGCGTTCCTTGTACCCGGCGGAAGCAGCGCATATTCTCGAATCTTTGGAGCCGGAACTGCGAACTAAGCTGTGGGCGATGATGCCCCCCAGTGTGATCGGCGAGATTCTAGTCGAGATAAATGTCGAGGTAGGCAGTAGCTTGCTGAAAATCACCGACAGAAAGGACTTGATTGCGGCCACCGAATCCCTGGGTGCTGACGGCATGGTCGATCTGCTCCATGTATTGCCCGAACCCTTGTTGTCGCAAGTGATGGAATCTATCGGCGTACATAACCGCAATCGCATCGAAAAAGCGCTTAGCTATGGCGAGCATACCGCCGGTGGCTTGATGTCCGACGATATTTTGACCATTCGTGCGGATGTGACGCTGGATGTGGTGACGCGTTATTTGCGGCTTCGCGGGAACATGCCTGCCGCTACCGACAGCCTAATTGTGGTGGACCGCAAAGAACAATTCCAGGGCTTGTTGCCGATTAATCAATTGTTGACCCACGATCCGCACACCAAGGTTGAGTCGATTATGGATACGCGTAGCTCAGGCATTCCGTATGGCATGCCCAGTCGGGATGTGGCCGGTTTATTCGAGCGGCGAAAACTATTGTCAGCGCCGGTTTTAGCCGATGATGGCAAGGTATTGGGGCGCATCACTATTGACGATGTGGTCGGTTTGATCCGCGATGAAGCCAATCACTCCTTAATGAGCATGGCCGGCTTGAGCGAAGAGCAGGATATGTTTGCGCCGGTGTTTACTAGTGCCAAGCGTCGTGCGCTGTGGCTAGGCGTGAATTTGCTTACCGCGTTCCTGGCCGCTTCGGTCATCGATTTGTTCGAAGCCACCATCCAACAGATCGTCGCATTGGCGGTATTGATGCCGATTGTTGCCAGTATGGGCGGTATCGCCGGTAGCCAGACGTTGACGCTGG
Source organism: Proteobacteria bacterium ST_bin11 (assembly GCA_002083615.1). GTDB lineage: Bacteria > Pseudomonadota > Gammaproteobacteria > Methylococcales > Methylomonadaceae > Methylomonas. Next base: position 38,423 of record MSXO01000024.1, read on the forward strand.
TAGTCAGGGGCTTGGCTTTGCGGCAGGTTACCACCAGCAATGCTGTGAGTTTATTGTTTAAAGAGGTATCCGTGGGCCTGTTAAACGGCTTGGTATGGGCTGTTGTGGTAGCGATAGTGGCCGGCTTGTGGTTCCATAATCCGCACATAGGTATGCTACTCGGCGTGGCGATGTTGATCAATTTGGTCTGTGCAGCCTTATCAGGCGTGGCGATTCCGGTGTTATTGGACAAGATCGGTGTTGACCCAGCCTTGGCTGGCGGTGTACTGCTGACCACCGTTACCGATGTGGTTGGATTCATGGCGTTTTTAGGTTTGGCAACCTTGTTTTTACTGTAAGGAACTGTGCTTTTTATCACGGAAAATGATAGTATTTCTGGCATTCAGTAGCGGATTTTCCAAACTCGATGTCAACCGGCGCACCTACTTCGCAAAAAACACCTTTGGAGTTTAAAAGCACATCTTTGACCGTGCCGGTCTTGTTGTTAGCCAGTAACGACATCTCTCTGATCGATCAACAGCTCAAAGAAAAGGTGGTTCAAGCCCCAGAGTTCTTTAAAAACTCGCCATTGCTGATCGATCTGCAAAAACTTAATGCGCAGAACCTGTCGATTGATTTTACCGAAATAGTCGCTATTGTCCGTCAGCACGGTTTCATGCCTATTGGGTTGCGGGGTGGTACCGAACAACAAAATGCTGACGCCTTGGCAATGAATTTGCCTCAGCACTCGCTACACGGCAGCAATACGCCGTTGGTCAACAAAGCCCCGGTAAAAACCTTGCCGACACCTGCGGCGGAAGAGCAAAAACCGGCTAGCCAGTCGATAGAAAACAAGTTAGTTACCCAACCAATACGCTCGGGCCAACGAGTCTATGCCAAAGGCGACTTGATCGTCACTGCAACCGTTAGTGCCGGCGCGGAAATCATGGCGGAAGGTAATATTCACATTTATGGGTCCTTGCGCGGACGGGCTTTGGCGGGTGTGTTAGGTAATGTCAATAGCCGTATTTTTTGTTCGGATTTGCAGGCCGAACTCATTTCGATAGCGGGCATTTATCAACTCAGCGACGATTTGAGCAAGTATCCCGCACACAAGCCCATACAGATCAGTCTGGATAACCAGACTCTGATTATCAAAGATATTTAAGCTTTTCTTGGAGGAACAACATTGGCCAGAATTATCGTAGTAACATCGGGAAAAGGTGGGGTGGGCAAAACCACAACCAGTGCCGCTATCGCGATGGGTTTGGCGAAGCGCGGACATAAAACCGCTGTGATCGATTTCGATGTGGGGCTGCGTAATCTCGACTTAATCATGGGGTGCGAGCGTCGCGTGGTTTACGATTTGGTGAATGTCATTAACAACGAGGCGACCTTAAATCAGGCCTTGATTAGAGACAAGCGCTGCGACCAGTTATTTATATTGCCGGCATCGCAAACCCGTGATAAAGATGCCTTAACGACGGAAGGCGTTGGCAAAATCCTCGAAGAGTTGTCCAAAGACTTTAAATACATCGTTTGTGACTCGCCGGCAGGAATAGAGCGCGGTGCTACACTTGCGATGTATTTCGCTGACGATGCGTTTGTAGTGACCAATCCGGAAGTGTCTTCAGTGAGAGATTCTGATCGTATGCTGGGTATTTTGTCCAGCAAGTCTCGCCGCGCAGAGAACGGGGAAGAGCCGATTAAGGAATATCTGTTATTGTCGCGCTATTCGCCGGATCGGGTTAAATTGGGCGAAATGCTCAGCGTCGACGATGTGCAGGAAATCTTGTCGTTACATTTGCTCGGCGTTATCCCTGAGTCTAAGTCTGTGTTGAATGCGTCAAACTCCGGTACGCCGGTTATTCTCGACGAGCAAAGCGATGCAGGTCAGGCCTATGCGGATATCGTGGCGCGTTACTTGGGCGAAACCAAGCCACATCGTTTCATTGAGGAAGAGAAAAAGGGCTTATTAAGTAAGCTGTTCGGGAGCAAGTGATGAGTCTCTTAGATTATTTCAGATCCTCGAAAACCAACACGGCATCGCTTGCCAAGGAAAGATTGCAAATTCTGGTCGCCCATGAGCGCGCATCCAGAAATCAGCCGTCCTATTTGCCGGCGTTACAACAAGAATTGTTGGCGGTAATCCGGAAATATGTCAATGTAGGGCAGGATGCCATTACCGTTAATTTTGAACAAGATGGAAACCAGGAAACCCTGGAACTCAATATTGTGCTGCCTGATGAGCGTTAGTTGCGTTTGCTAGCTTAAGGTCACTTGTGTCGTGGAAGGCTAGATAGCGTAACTTGAAACCCCCGATTTTTTTTGTTGTTTAAATGATGAGGAGTTGAAATGGTGGATACAATTGGTGAAGCAGCTGGAGCAGTCTGGCAATTTTTGGATACGCATGGCGAAGCTAGCGTCAATAAAGTCACAACCGAGACCGGCTTGGGTAAGAACGATGTGCAGCGGGCTATCGGTTGGTTGGCTAAAGAAGACAAACTTGTTATTGAAATGAAAGGGCGAGTCGAAACGCTTTCATTGAAGTAAAAGTTTTCCCGCATACCTGCTAAGGGTGAGCTAAGCTAGGCGACATTCAATACCGGTTTCTTGCCCGGTTAAGCGTCACCGAGGTTTGCCTTTAGGCAGGTATCCTAAATGCCGCAGTGTTTTGTTGGTAAATTTATTACCTGACTGGATGCGTGGCCCACTTAGACACGCGCCAAGCGCTCGGTCGAGATCAGATACTGCAGTAAACGCATTTGCGTGCGCCGAGGGATTGGCCTTGTGATGCCTTAAAAAAACTATAAAAATACTGATTCTAATAACCCTCAAACGCGGAGTCTTTCTCTCGAAATGAAAGCCAAACTTGCCACATTTTTCACCTTGGTGCTGCTGGTTGTTATCAACCTGGGTATCTGGTCTTACGTCAATAACCCTTTAAAGCTGCCATCCTGGAGCGATACCATGATGGGGGTGACCTTTAATCCAAAAGGTCGCGATTTCAACCCCGTCGATGCAGTATTTCCAACTAGGGAACAAATTCAAGCAGATCTGGAGCTGTTGTCCGGTAAGGCCCATTCCATAAGAACCTACACCGCGTTGGAAGGTATGGAAGTTGTGCCTGAGTTGACAGCCAAGAATGCTATCAACTTGGCGATGGGCTGCTGGGTGGATTTGGTCGACGACAGCACGGATGACGATCCGCAAAAGAAGTTGGAGATTACTCAGAAGCGGTTGGATAAAAATCAGCGCGAAGTCGAAAGCCTGATCAATCTAACTAATCAGTATCCCAAAACCATTGTCCGCACACTGGTAGGTAACGAATCCTTATTGCGATACAGAAATAAAGTCAGCGGCCCCATTGCACAGAAGGTTAGGCAGGAGTTTTCCGGTTCTATGAGCGAACCGGATCTGCAACTGAAAATTGAGTCCGAGGTTAAAGCCGAGGTTGCCGGCAAGGCCAATGAGCTGATCGAATACATTCGTGAAGTTAAGAAACGGAGTTGGAAACCCGTCAGTACTGCCGAGACTTGGGACATCTGGGTCGCCAATCCGGCGTTGGCAGCGGAAGTAGACTACATCGCCGTCCACATTCTGCCTTACTGGGAAGGCGTGCCGGTTGACTTGCCACAGGGCGCGGAAGGTGAAAACGCGGTCGAGTATGTGTTCAAGCGTTATTACGAATTGCAACAGTTGTATCCCAACAAAACCATCGTGATAACCGAGGTGGGTTGGCCGTCAGACGGTCCGCCGCAAAAAGCCGCCAGCGCATCATTGGCGAATCAAGCCAAATTCTTACGGGAGTTTCTGAATCGTGCAACGGCGGAAAACGTGATTTATTACGTCGTTGAAGCGTTTGATCAACCTTGGAAAATCCAGCTGGAGGGTACCGCTGGTGCCTACTGGGGCCTGTTCAATGCTGACCGCCAGCCCAAGTTTCCAATGGAAGGCGATGTATTGGCGAATCCAACCTGGCGCAATTGGGCCAGCGGCGCAGCGGTACTCAGTATTATTTTGATGGCGGCATTCTTGTTTACACGCAAGAGCTTAAAACTGCCGGGTAAATTCTTCTTCGGCATCGTCGCCAACTTGGCCGCATCGGTCTTGTTTTGGTCGGCGTCGATTGCCGCTGCGCAATACCAAACCAGTTTTTCGGTGGTGTTCTGGGCGATTTTGCTGATGATGCAGGCCATGGCTATTCTGGTGTTGTTGACCGAGAGCTTGGAGATCTCCGAAGTCATTTGGCATAGAAAAGGCCGGCGGACCTTTACGCCATTAACGCCTTCAGCGGATTTTCGTTATCCCAAAGTCTCCATCCATTTGCCGATTCATAACGAGCCGCCGGAAATGGTGCGCAAGACGCTGAATGCCTTGGCCAAGGTCGATTACCCGAATTTCGAAGTGTTGGTGATGGATAACAACACCAAAGATCCGACGGTATGGCAACCGGTACGCGACGACTGTGATCGCTTAGGTGCTAGATTCCGCTTCTTTCATTTGGATAACTGGCCTGGTTACAAGGCGGGTGCGATCAATTATGCCCTGACCAACACCGCCGAAGACGCCGAAATCATCGCGGTGATCGATAGCGATTACATCTTGAATCCGGATTGGTTGAAAGCGATGGTGCCGTATTTCGATCAGGAAAATGTTGGCTTTGTGCAATCGCCACAGGATTATCGCGACGCCAACCAAGGTGCATTTAAGGATATTTGTTACTGGGAGTATGCCGGTTTCTTCAATATCGGTATGGTGCAGCGCAACGAATTCAACGCGATTATCCAGCACGGTACTATGACCATGGTCCGCAAATCGGCATTCGATAAAGTCGGCCCATGGGGCGAATGGTGCATCTGTGAGGACAGCGAATTGGGCTTGCGTTTGTACGAAGCCGGTTACGACTCGGTGTACTGCAAAGAGTCCTTTGGTCGCGGTCTGATGCCGGACACCTTCTCTGGCTATATGACGCAGCGTTTCCGTTGGGTGTACGGTGCAATGCAGATCATCAAAAAGCATTGGCGGCATTTTCTGCCGAACAAAAAATCCTCGCTTACCTCCGCGCAGCGCTACTACTTCGTGGCCGGCTGGTTGCCTTGGTTTTCGGATGCTTTGGCTTTGATATTTACCGGAACCAGCTTGGTACTCACGGCATTGATCGTCTCGGACCCGATCCACAGCGAATTACCGGTAAACGCCTTCTTGTTGCCGACCATCGGGTTATTCGCATTTAAGATTTTGCGGGGCTTATGGTTGTACAAGGCGCGGGTGGCGTGTTCAATGGTGCATGCCTTGGGTGCGGCGTTGGCGGGTTTGTCGCTGACGCATACGGTGGCGCGCGGTACCCTGCAGGGCTTATTTACCTCCGGCAAACCTTTCATGCGTACACCGAAATACGAGCAGCAAGGACCCTTGGTCGCTGGTTTGCTGATCATTTGGCAAGAGTTGCTGTTGTTGGCCTTGCTAGTTGCCGGTATATTGGCGATGCGCTCCATCGAGCATTTCGACAACTTGAGTGGCCGGCTGTGGATGGCAGTATTGGCCGTGCAGTCTGTGCCTTATGTCGCGACTCTGTTGACGATCCTTATCAGCGTTGCGCCTAACTATTTTCCGGGCAAAAAGCTCTCCGCCGACGAGTTGGATGCGGACTAAATAGAACCTTTCGGCCCTGGTCCGAACCCTTTTTAGCGAAGAAGTTCTCAAGGGTGTTTCTGGTAAATTGTTGTTTGTGTGTTTTAGCAAACTTGAACGGGACCCTATAGGTCCCGTTTTTTATGCGGACTCAATTTAGCCGACAAATTGATTATTCCGACTCGTTTAGGGGCTTTCGGGTTACGATTAGACTGAATTTGCGACGATGCGATTCTGGCAATATGATGCGCCGTTAAGCGTAAACACCTGAGTGAATTTAGAGACTATGATGAAACTTCTTATCCCATTAGCGATTATCATTTCCTTGGCTTCCAGCGGCTGTTCTAGCAATTTGCCCGCAGCCAAGCAAGAAAATCAATCAGCAATGCATCAACAGCATGCAGACAAAAAAGCGTATTGCACTGATTTAAAAACAAACCCGAAGATCGAGTGTTCCGAGACGGTAACCGCGACTTTTGACGATAAGGGTACACTCTGGCTGGCTTGGGTAGTCCGCGATCAAATCTATGTACAATCGTCGACCGATAAAGGCCAGAGCTTTTCTGCGCCGATTGTCGTGAATACCGCGCCGGAAGCTATTGCGGCGCGCGGCGAATATCGGCCAAAAATCAAACTCGACGGGCAAGGCAGCATCTATCTGACTTGGACACACAACTTGGAAAAGCGCCACACCGGCCATATTCGTTTTAGTCGCTCAACGGACGGCGGCAAAAGTTTTTCCCCGCCGGTCACGGTCAACGACAATCTTGATGTGATTGGTCACCGCTTCGATGCATTGGCGCTTGGGAAGAATGGCGAGATTTTCGTCGCTTGGCTGGATGCGCGTGACAAGGAAAAAGCCAAGGCAGCCAAACAAGAGTTCAGCGGTACTGCGGTTTATTACACCTGGTCGGATGATGGCGGCAAAAGTTTCTACCCCAACAAGGTCGTCGCGCCGCATAGCTGTGAATGCTGCCGATTGGGTGTAGAGATCGATGTCGATAATTTACCGGTGGTGCTCTGGCGGCATGTCTATGACGGCAATATTCGCGATCATGCCTTGGTAAAATTTAAGGATTGGCAGTCACCGGGAGAGGTGAGACGTGTCAGTGAAGAAAACTGGAAAATCGATGCGTGTCCCCATCACGGTCCGGCTTTATCGATTGCCGACAATGGAATTTACCATGCGGTCTGGTTTAGCGGAGCTGCGGATAAGCAAGGTTTGTTTTACGGCCATTCTAAAGATGGCGGCCTAAGCTATTCGCCTGCTCTTCGTTTCGGCAATCAAGGTGCCAAACATCCCAACGTGTTGGCGGGGGGCGAGCAAGTAGCAGTGCTCTGGTCAGAATTCGATGGTAGCTATAATCTATTGCAGTTAATCAAGTCTACTGATGGCGGCCTCAGTTGGTCTCAGCCTGAAGTAGTTGGTAAAACGACGGAGAGCGTTGACGATGCGTTCTTATTGAGCGATGGCGATACGGTTTATCTGTCCTGGCAAACTGGGCAGGGCTATCAATTCAAGCCTATTTGAGGGTTTATCGAAGACCATCCCGCTAGTGCGGCGGGATGGCAAGTTGGATAATCGGTTCAATTTCCAATCAGTTTCAGCTCGGCTTCCCGGTATTTCTCCGCGCATTTTCTACTGACTTCTTCCGGCAATTTCGGGCCGGGCGCGGTTTTGTTCCAATCCAAGGTTTCCAGATAGTCGCGCAGATATTGCTTGTCAAAGCTGGGAGGGCTAACGCCGACCTGGTAATGTTCAACCGGCCAGAACCGCGAGGAATCGGGGGTCAACGCTTCGTCGATCAGATATAGTTTGCCGTTTTCATCCAGACCGAATTCGAATTTAGTATCGGCGATGATGATGCCGCGCTCGCGGGCGTACTCAGCAGCGGTGGTGTAGAGCCGCAGGCTGGCGTCGCGCACTTTACTCGCCAGTTCCTCGCCCATGAGTGCTACCGTTTCGGCGAAGCTGATGTTTTCGTCGTGGGTACCCATTTCGGCCTTGCTGGACGGTGTGTAAATCGGCTGTGGCAGTTGTTGCGCTTGTTGTAAGCCGACAGGCAGTTCGATACCACATACCGAGCCACTGCTTTGATAGTCTTTCCAGCCGGAACCAATCAAATAGCCGCGCACGATCGCTTCCACCGGCAAAGGTTTCAGGCGTTTGACGATGATGGCCCGGCCTTCGACTTGTGCTCTTAAATCTGGGTCCGGAATGACATCCGCCAGCGCCAAGTCATCGCTCAAATGATTGGGAATCACATCCGCCATTTTTTCGAACCAAAAATTACTCACCCGGGTCAACACGCGCCCTTTACCCGGAATCGGGTCGGGCATGATCACGTCGAATGCCGACATCCGGTCGGAGGTGACGATCAGTAAATGTTTGTCGTCAATTTCGTACATGTCGCGGACTTTGCCGCGGCCGAGCAATTTCAAATGCGGTAGGGAAGATTCGTAAAGTGCGGCGGGGGCATTCATAATACGGGTGTGGAGTCAGTGGAAAGTGACTGTAATTTTATCATTAAACCTGTTGAGGGTAGGAAGCGCATGAGTTGGCTGGGCAAGTTGGTGGGTGGAGCGTTTGGATTTATGTTGGGCGGGCCGCTGGGCGCTATTTTCGGTGCATCGGTAGGGCATCAGTTCGATGCAGGTTTGGATGGGATAGCGGGTGAATCGATTAACCCAGGTGATCCGCAACGTGTGCAAATGGCATTTTTCACAGCAACCTTTGCGGTAATGGGCCATGTTGCCAAAGCGGATGGCCGGGTTTCCAACGAGGAAATCGGCTTGGCCAAACGAGTGATGGATAATATGGAACTCAGCCCCGAACTGCGTGAGGCTGCTATTCGACTGTTTCAACAGGGCAAGCAGGTCGATTTTCCGCTGACCGACGTGCTGCGGCAATTTCGCTTGGAATGCCATCGCCGGACACATCTGGTGCGGATGTTCGTGGAGATTCAGATTCAAGCAGCATTTGCCGACGGTGTTTACGATGCCAAGGAAGAAATCCTATTGCTGGACATTTGCGCGCAATTGGGCCTGTCGCGTTTCGAATACCAGGTCATTAAGGGGCAAGTGCAGGCGCAACATCGTTTTCAGCAGTCGAGCGAACAGTTTCATACGTCTAAATCCGGCTTATCGAAATTGGATGATGCCTACGCTGTCTTGGGTGTCACTGCGACGGATGACAACGCGGCAGTGAAAAAAGCCTATCGGCGACTGATGAGTCAGCACCATCCGGACAAACTGGTGGCGAAAGGCTTACCCGAGGAAATGATGCAGATGGCTAAGCAAAAGACTCAGCAAATCAGGAAGGCTTACGAGACGGTACGCGAAACAAGGGGCTTTTAAAAAGGGCCCGCCAACCCCCAAGGGGGCTAACGGGCTTGAGATAAACAGAGTTACTGCTTAACAACGAGGGAGGTACAACAAAACTTAAGCTCGGAACGAGTCGCTAAAATCCAGATTGCTGGCAATAGTGGCTGCGCCGAATAGCATAGTGGAGATGATGAACTCGCCAGACATAAACCCAAACACGCCAGTGGTGAAAAACAGGCCGGTTAGTACGTCTCTATAAAGATTGTTCGATTTGTTCATTTTTGCTCCTAGACTGAATACAGTCGATACCAATGAAGACGACTTCACTATAAACTCTATTTTTTTATTTACAATGCTGGCGTTGGTGGATGATTTGTTTCTATATGAGAAACAAAAATGCAATAAAGCTGTCATCTAAGGCTGTTATAAGCCCTTTTTACTCGAGGAATGCGCTAAGTGCGGTCAGATTGATTTTGGGTAACTTGACGGTTAGCCGTACCGAATCGGAAAAATCCTGAGCGATAATGCCGCCGTCCAGTTTTTTAAGCTGGTATTCCAGAGCTTGCAGTCGTTGGTAATGCAGATTTAATGTCAATTCGACAAATTCAATGTATTCCACGATTTCGGCGGCCTCGATTACTTGCTTGGCGATATTGCCGTAAGCGCGGGTCAAGCCGCCCGCACCCAGTTTCACCCCGCCGAAATAACGAATCACCGCTACGACTAGATTGATTAACTGCTTGCCTTCCAGATGCTGGAAGATCGGTTTGCCGGCGGTGCCGCTAGGTTCGCCGGCATCGTGAAAGCGGCAAATCAGACCATCCGGCGATTGGATGCGATAAGCGTAAACAATATGGCTGGCATCCGGATAGCGTTGATGAAATTCTCGCAGCAAGAGCAAGGCTTCGCGTTCTGTCTGGCAAGGGCTGATAATGCCGATGAAGCGGGATTTCTTGATGGTTTCTTCGACTTCACAGGTCTTTACGACGACTCGCACCTTACAATAGCCCGTTAATCGCCAGATGCTGGCTCAGCAGCCGCTCACGAAACGCCTCGACTTGTGCTTCGTCGTTACGCAGTTCGCGCGGAATGTTTACCGGAATATCGCTGACGATTCGCATCGGCGGCGGCGACAGGAAAATCAAGCGGTCTGCCAAGGCAATTGCTTCGCGTAGATCGTGACTGACGAACAATACCGTATGCGGCCGCTGCTGCCACAGCGAATACAACAGATTTCTTACCTGCCGGGCGCTGGGTGCATCCAGCGAGACAAAGGGCTCGTCCATTAACAGAATGTCGGGATTGATGGCAAAAGCGCGGATGATCGCCACTCGCCGCTGCATGCCCAGCGACAAGCGTTCTGGATAAACTTGCTGCACATCACTCAACTGCATATCAGCTAATAGTGAGTCGATCAAGGCGCCAGGCGGCGTTTGCGAAAATACGACTTCGATATTTTGGCGGACCGTATACCAGGGCAATAGCCTGGGGTTCTGAAACACATAACCGATCTTGGCGGTTGCCGCTTGGCTTCCGATACAGATTTGTCCCTGATAATGACTATCCAGCCCGGCGATCATATTCAACAATGTGGTTTTGCCACAGCCGGACGGACCGAGCAGGCAGACGAATTCGTTACGCCCCACGCCGAGTTGTAAGTCGGCAATCGCCTGGTGGTGGCGGTCGTCGACATGCCGGGAGCGATAAGTCTTATCCTGGATGCTGATGGTAATATCGTTCATCGCCGCCACCGTAAGGCTTTGCGATCTAGTGGTCGCAGTAACTGCCATTCGATTAGTTGGATGACCGCGACGAAGGCAAAGGTATAAGCCAGCAGGCTGGCGACATCGAACAATTGAAAGAACAGATGCAGCTGATAGCCCATGCCGTTGCTGCGGCCGAGCAGTTCCACCACCAAAATAATTTTCCAGATCAACGCCAAACCGGAGCGGGTGGCGGCCATTACAAACGGGTGCAACTGCGGCCAGATCACATGGCGGAAAGTTTTCTTACGGTCGAAACGGTAGCTTTCCGCCATTTCCAATAAGTCCTTGTCCAGCGCCCGCGTACCCTCGCGAATAGTGACAATTACATTCGGTAGCTTATTGATCACCACCGCCAGAATCGCCGCCGATTCCGCCAGCCCGAACCAGACGTAACAGAGGATGATGGTGACCAGCGCTGGGATATTCAAAAATATCACCAGCCAGTGGTCGAAGAACGCGTCCAGGGTTTTATTGTTACCCAACGCCACCCCTATCGCACAGCCCAAGACCATCGCAATCGAGAAACTGACCACCAGCCGCAGCAGTGTTACGCCTAAATGGTAAGGCAGTTCGCCGGATTGAGTCGCTTGCCAAAATACCTGGGCGACCTGGACCGGATAGGGCAGTGTGTGGCTGTTGATTAAGCCTGCCGCCAGCTGCCAGATGCCCAGCAGCACTAACAGCGATAGCAGTGTGATGGCAGAGTGGTTAAGTTTAAAAGAGCCCTTCAACATCAATCGGCCGACCAGAATGTCCCCGCTTGTAGCTCGGCCGATTGGCCGGTCAGCTTGTTATGGCTAAGTTGATGTAGCATAGTGTAGATTTTTGCCGCTGCGCTTTGTTGGCTGGCGCCCCATTGTTCTACCCGGCCCTGGCAATAGCGCTCTCTGAGGGTCTGTTGTTCTTTCGGGCTGGCGGCGTCGGTAAGCGGCAGGATTTTTTGCCATTCTGAATCGGAGCTGCACAGCGTGTTGTGGGCTTGCTTACTCAGGCTCAGGAATTGTTTGAATGCCGCTTGATGTTGATCGGCCCAGTCCTGCTTGAACACATAGCCGATGCTGGGTACCGTTTCGTTAATGCCGAGTTTTCGGATGATATCTTCGCCGGTCAATAACGCCCGATAGCCCTGCGCCTCCAGATGCGCGGCAAATTGCCAGAAGGTCAGCAAGGCATCAATGCGTTTTTCTAGCAATTGCTGAGTGAGTAATGGCGGCGCGCCATAAACTTTTTCCACGCCGGCATTTAGATCCAGTTGCTGTTGCTGCCCTAAGGCCTGCAATAGCAGCCAGTTTTTATCCAACTCGCCGCCGGCTATACCCAATTTTTTGCCTTTTAGATCGGTCAGCGACTTGATCGAGCTATCAGCCGGCACCAGTAACACGCCGGACGTGTCGGAAAACGGGTAAAAGCTCAAATTTGTACCTGTGCTGCGCATACTGGACGTCCAGATCCAGTCGGAAACGATCACGTCGACCGAGCCGGCCTGCAGAGCTACTTTGCCGGCTTGTTGATTGGCGACCGCAATGTTTTCTACCTTAAATTCCGCCTTATCCAGCAGTCCTTGGTTCCGCATAGCCGCCAGTTCCCAATTTAGGGTGCCGGCGGCCATGGCGCCTATGCGGATGGTCGGTTTCTCAGTGGCGTTGACCCACTGGGGCAGTAAAGCGGCAATGACAAATAGGCATATTTTAATATTCATCTTCAAAGTCCCTAGTCGGATGGTTAACGTAGCGATTTTAACGCAGCCGCCATGAATAGGAGAATGTTTGTCGGATCTGCTTGGGGCGGGAGATAGGGGTTAAGGGGGGACAATTTAAAGAATAACGGCTGTGGTGTAGGCTATTTTCCGCATTATGGGGTGGGGAGCAATCTGTCCTCCAGCTCAAATCTGGCGGCAGCCACTGGCCGGCCAGTGTAATAACCTTGGTAAGATAAACAGCCTTTATTGCGTAAAAAAATCATTTGTTCCTGGGTTTCCACGCCCTCGGCGATCACATGCAAACCCAGGTTTTTGGCCATGTTGATAATGGTTTCCACAATCACCGCGTCATTGGGGTCGCTGGCGATGTCCCTGACGAAACTCTGATCGATCTTCAGTTGACTGATAGGGAGTTTTTTCAGGTAAGACAGTGAGGAATAACCGATACCGAAATCGTCGATTGAGGTTTTCACGCCGAGGGTTTGTAAGTCGCGCATTTTTTCCACGGTATCGTCGATGTCACTGATTACGCAGCCTTCGGTTAGTTCGATCACCAGGCGCTCGGCCGACAGTTCGGAATCGACCAAAATGCGTTTGACCTGATCGACAAAATCGGTTTGGCGGAATTGTCGGGAACTCACGTTAACCGCCACATGATGGATGGATAAATCTTGTTCGTCCCATGCTTTGATTTGCCGACAGGCCTCGCGCATTACCCATTCGCCAATCGGTAGAATCAATTGGGTGTCTTCGGCAACCGGGATAAACTCCGCTGGCGAAATCATGCCTTTCTCCGGGTGTTGCCAGCGGATCAAGGCTTCGGCGCTCACTACTTTGCCGTGGTGATCGACCTGAGCCTGATAGTGCAGTAAAAACTGCTTTTGTTTCAGCGCCTGACGGATCTCTTTTTCCAAAGTCAGGCGCCGATCGGCGGTTTCCTGCATGGATGGCCTATAGAAACTGATGCCATTGCGACCGCTTTCCTTAGCCCGGTACATTGCGGTATCCGCCTGCTGAATGACCGCTTCCGGCTGATCGGCTACTTCGGGGAATAGCGTAACGCCGATGCTGGTGGAAAAGTGATGTTCGCTGCCTTGTACGGTGAAAGGTTGATTGATGGTGTACAGAATTTTTTCCGCCAGCATTGCTGCATGACTGGTGGCTTGCGACAGCAGCGAATAGCGGCCCGGCACCATCACGATAAATTCGTCGCCGCCCAGCCGACAAGCAGTATCTTCATCGCGGATAATGGATTTAAGACGTTTGGCCACCTGGATCAGTAATTCGTCGCCCACTTGATGGCCGCGCGAGTCGTTGAGGGTTTTGAAGTGATCCAAATCCAGAAAAAACAAAGAACCGTAGTAGTTTTGGCGTTTGGCTGCCGCGATTTCCTGTTTCAATCGGTCCAGCAACAAACGTCGATTTGGCAAACTGGTAAGGGGGTCGTAAAACGCCAGTTCATGGATTTCACGCTCGGCGGCTTTTTGCTCACTGATGTCCGAAAAAATCGCCACATAATTGACTAAGCGGTCCTGCTCGTCTCGAACACCGGTAACCGTCAGCCATTCCGGAAACACGTCGCCGTTTTTGCGGCGATTCAAAATCTCACCCTGCCATTGGTTGTCCCTGGCCAAGGCCTGAATCAAGGCTTGAATAAATCCCGGCGCTTGATGGGCCGACGACATAAAATCCGGCTGACGGCCAATCACTTCGTCTGCACTGTAGCCGGTGATTTTGTTAAAGGCATTGTTGACGCGCAGGATCGCCCCTTTGGCGTCGGTGACGATAATGGCCTCGTGCGACTGGAACGTAGTCGCGGCTATACGAAGTTCGTTTTCCTGTTGTTTGCGGCGTTCGATCTCGGTGTTAAGCGCCTGATTGCTGCGCAACAAGTCGCGGGTTTTCAAAGCCACAAGATCTTCAATTCGAGCGGTGCGTCCGCTCATGAGCATTAAGCCGAAACCAGTCAGACCGCAAAGCAAAAAACTCCCGGAAAGCAGCCACCAAACCGTCCAAGAATGTTGTTGCGCATAAAACTCCGGCAAAGGCTTATATTCAAGCGTCCAGCGTTGGTCGGCGACCGCTAGCGAATGCCGTCTTGGCGTGGGGAAGTAAGTTTTTTTCGATTCAGCCCCTGCCGGAGTACTGGTGTATAGGAGCTGGTCTTGATCATAGATGGACACTGACAAGCGCATGCTTTGCAAATGGGCAGACAACTCTCTGACTTCGCTGCCTAGTTTAAAGACGTTGGCGACCATTCCTATAAAAAACTGTTGGCGTTGGATGCTGGTGTTAAGGGATTTGCCTTTGGCATAAACGGGCGAATAAATAGCGAGGCAGGGTTGATTGTCGTCGCAAAGAATACCTGCCGTAATCACCGTTTCTCCGGATGTAATCGCTTTGTTGATCGCGGCCAATAAGTACGGGTTGCTGGCTATATCGAAGCCTATGTTTTGCTGGTTGCCGAATGCATAAGCGATGGGCAAATAAACGTTTCGCTTGCCCGCCGGCGTCAACTGTTGGTGGGCATCGCGTTCGCGGATCATCGTTTCCGTTTGGCGCTCGAATGCGTTGCGGTCTTCGGCATTGACGCGCGGTATCCACTCCAATGCCTCCAACTCCGGATGTTTGTTGAAAATGGTGTGGGCGAATAGTCTGAATTCATTGGGGCTGACCGATTCCGAACTGTCGAACAATGCTTTCAGCAATTGATTCGTCAGAATGTCGTCGCCAAAATGTTCCTCCAGGTTGGTGTGGGTCAGACTCATCTGGTTTTCGAACAATTCGTTGATGCGCTGATTTTCCAAGCTGCGACTGTAGACAACGGCTATGATCACCAGGAACAGCGAGATCAATAAAGGATAGGCCACGAATTTTTGCCGCTGGCGCCAGATATGACGAGGCGTCCCTATGAATAACAGCAACAAAGGGGCAAAAATCACCGTGCCTATCGCATCGCCTATCCACCAGGTACACCAGTTCAGGCCGATCTCTTCAACTGTGATAGTGTCAAAAATGTACATAAAACTGGTGCCGACGCTTGCCGAAACCAAGCAACTGGCAATAGCCAACAAGAAAAACCAGCCGATGTGCCGATCTTCCAGGAGCGGATTGTGTTTGCCTATCCAGCGGTTGATCAAGGCCGCACCGAGCAGCGGTTGGATAATGGCACCCACGCTGGCAGCGCTGCCCAGCCAAATCGGCGTTAACCAGTTGTCTACAGTGGCTAGTCCCCAAAAAGCGTAAATTTGTGTGCCTAAGGTGCCAATGATTAGTCCCGGCAATATTCTGGGGCCATAGCCCAGTAGCGCGGCTAGGGCGATACCTGCTGATGGCCAGATTGGACTCGCATGGCTGGGCGGTATCGCCAAAAGATGCCCTAAATAACCACCCGCAAAATAGGCTAGGGCGCTGGCACTATTGATCAGAAAAAGTTTAAGGATTGGCGGCATGATTAAACAGGCATACTCTCGTCAGGGCCGAGGATAGCGCACCGCTCACTTTATTGATTCGCGGGTAATGGAATGCCATTCTCGACATTGATGCTAAATGCTTTGCCGAAGCCGGCGACATATTGGCCACGCAAAGGGGTCAGCGCCAGTAAATGAAAATCCGCGAGCGAACGTAAAACCGCAACTGTCTCGCCGAACCGGCTTTGCAGCCGCTCTAACAACTGTTCATAGTCTGAGTCTAGTTTGTCAATTTCGCCAACCCGACACTCGAATACCAAGCGGCGTCTGGCAAACGGGTTAACCGATTCGGTCTCGGGTTCGATGAACATAATAGATGCCTGACAATGACGCAGCATATTGCCGGTATGTCGGGCCAATTGGCTAACATAGATGTAATACGTGTGCTCATATTCCAGAAAGGGCGCGTAGCTGGCTTCGGCTACTCCCTGCTCGGAACTGCTGGCGATTATCAGGCTTTGGCTGTTGGCAATTAAATTCCGGTAATCGGTTTCGAGCGGTTCGGAGCTCATGGTGTGGTGGTGGCTAACAGTTGCGAGTGGCGGAAACAATCGACGGTGTGATCGTTTACCATGCCCACCGCCTGCATATAAGCATAGCAGATGGTTTTGCCGACAAATTTAAAGCCGCGCTTTTGCAGGTCTTTACTCATCCGTACCGACTCCGGCGAAAAAGCCGGCAATTGGCTATGGCTTAGCCAATGATTTTGCCGGGTTTCGCCATCGACAAAGCGCCAGATGTAATGATCGAAACTGCCGAATTCCTGCTGCACACGCAAAAAAGCCTGAGCATTGCTGACTGCGGATTGGATTTTCAGGCGGTTTTTGACGATGCCATGAGTCTGCATTAAAGACGCCAGTTTTTTTTGATCATAGGCGGCGACCTTAACCGGATCGAAATCATCGAAAGCGGCGCGATAAGCCTCCCGTTTGTCGAGAATGGTCCGCCAACTGAGCCCCGCTTGCGCACCTTCCAACACCAGGAATTCGAACAACATCCGTTCGTCGTGTAGCGGCACTCCCCATTCGTGATCGTGATAATGCTCTTCGTTAACGCTGCCCAGCGCCCACACGCATTTGCCCGGCATCAGTCTTTTTTCATCAGGTTTTTTAGGTCGGCGAAGGGGCTGAAGGTTGCCACAGGGGCTTTGCCTTCGGCAGTGGCCTTGCCGCCGCCGTAGCGCACATGTTCTTCATAGCGCTGATGCTCGTTATCGTGACAATACAGGCACAGCAACTCCCAGTTGCTGCCGTCGGGCGGATTGTGGTCGTGATCGTGATTGACGTGATGCACGGTCAACTCGCGCAGGTTTTTATGATCGAACTCCCTGGAACAACGCCCGCAAATCCAGGGATAAAGTTTTAAGGCCTGCTCCCGGTAGCCTTTTTCCCGCTCTTCCTTGTAGCGCCGGGCTTCAGCGACGATGTGGTAGGCTTTGTTATCCGACATGGTGTCCTCCGTTGTTCAGCCGCCGGTGGCGTTCATGTGCCGTAAAATCACCGGCTGTTCGTGAATGTTAAATTCGTGCTTTTCGGGTTTGATTTGCATCGCTTCGACAATCGCTTGTTTCAAGACGGCTTTATCGCCGGGATGGTCTCTGACCACCTGTTTCAAATCGACCGAATGCTCGTTACCCAAACATAGCAGCAGGCGGCCTTCCACTGTAAGCCGTACCCGATTGCAGGTGCCACAGAAATTGGCGCTATGCGGTGAGATGAAACCGACCTTACTGTCGCTGCCCGCCACCCGGTAATAAGCCGAAGGCCCGCCGGTAGAGTCTGTGACTGCTGTCAGCGTGAAGCGCTGCTGTAAGTCCTGCCGAATTAAATCGCTGGGATAAAAAGCATCGCCGCGATGATGGTTGTCAACCGCGCCTAGTGGCATTTCTTCGATAAAGCTGATGTCGATGCCATGCTCGACGGCAAATTGCACCAGATCGCAGACTTCGTGATGATTACGGTTTTTCATGATCACCGCGTTGAGCTTGATGCCTTGGAAGCCGGCGGATTTGGCTTTGGCTATGCCTTTGAGCACTTGCGCTAAATCGCCGGTGCGAGTCAATTCCTTGAATTTGGCTGGGTCCAAAGTATCCAGACTAATATTGACACGTTTAACGCCAGCCGCTTTTAAATCGTCGGCCATCTCGGCCAGATGCGAGCCATTGCTGGTCAATACCAGTTCGTTCAATCCGGGCGCCCGACCCAGCTCTTGCATCAAGCCCAATGCACCCTTACGCACTAGCGGCTCTCCGCCGGTGATCCTGATTTTGCCCACACCCAACTCAATGAAGGTTTCGCAGATAAAACGGATTTCCTCCAGGCTGAGGATATGACTGCGCGGCAGAAACACCATGTCTTCAGCCATGCAGTAAACGCAGCGAAAATCGCAGCGGTCGGTGATCGATACCCGCAGGTAGTTGACCACTCTGCCGAAGCGGTCTATCAGTTGCAAGGGTTTGCTAGGCGCCATTACACTCAAACAGAAAAAATAAAGGAAGAAAATAGTAACACAGCGCCGCGCTGTGTTAATGCCGTTTGCAAAAAGAGTGGCATTGAGCTGACAAGTTCCTGTGACGGTTTACACGGCTATTCGTTGCCCAAGCGCCGCAACAAAGCCAACACCGCTGCTTCTATCTGCGGTAAGGCCTCGCTGGGGTGGGCGTCTTCAATATCGTTCACCTGCCAATACTCGATGCGCTCCATCCAAGCCGGAAAGCGGCTATGTAGCAAGGGTTTATGTTCCGTTTGCTTTAACGCGACGATATGCCGGGCGGTGGCTAAATCCTGCTCGGTCAGCGCAATCGGCGCGCGGATGGGCTCGATGGGAATCTCCCGCAAGGCCAAGCCATGTAGGGTATGCGGCGAAATCGGCCCGGCATCGTCCTGCAGCAATTCGATAGCCAAACCGCGCGAAAACGCCCGCCAGGGCAGCGCATAGCCAGGCGCGTGATGATTGAACAAATACTCAGCAAACCGGCTACGGTAGTAGTTACCGGTGCAGAGGAACAAGACTTGGGAGTGGGTGGTGGTCATATAGTTACTTGACGAGGTTTATTGGCTAAGGTCCTTGCGCAGTTTCTTGCATTTGCGCAGTAAATAAGGAATTTGTATACCATTGCTCTCCATCGATTCAATGTTGAGAAGGCATTTGCTGCTAATGCAACTGTTGGAACGCCTGATGGCTTCCACTCTGTATTAGAAAACGCGTAAGCGAAATTGGCCAGTGTTTCCGCTAATTACCTGTCGGTGGCAAAAGTTTCCCCAAAAACTCACTAATCCGCTCCTCCACCCAATACTCCGGCCTAAACCACGATCCTCCCACAAACCCCACATGCCCGCCACCGGCGCAAACTTCCAGTTGCACCTGATCAGATAGTTCGGCGGCGCTCGGTAAAACCCGCTCGGTCATGAACGGATCGTCCTTGGCTTGCAATACCAAGGTGGGAACGCGGATGTGTTTTAAAAATTGCCGGGAACTGCTGCGCCGGTAGTAGTCGTGGGCGTCTTCAAAGCCGTGCAAGCCAGCAACGACTTTATCGTCGTATTGCCAGAAGGATTTGATGCCCGATAGGTCGCCTAACTTTAAAATCCGCTCGGCTTGTTCATGTTGGCCGATGTGCTGCAAATGCCGTAGTTTGATGCGCATGTACTGTTTTAGCTCCCGTAATAAGTAGTCGCGATAGAGTTTCGAGAAGCCACGATCCAGTTTGTCGGCGCATTCGTTTAGCAGCAGCGGCACCGACACGGCTACCGCAGCGGATAACTCAAGCCTATCGCCTTGTTCGCCCAGCCATTTTAATAATACGTTGCCGCCCAAGGAAAAACCTATCGCCGCCATGGTTCGATTCGGAAAACGCTGGCGCAAGATGTTATATAAAAAGTGGATGTCCTCGGTTTCGCCGGAGTGGTAGCAACGCGCCATCCGGTTCATCTCGCCGCTGCAGCCGCGAAAATTCAGCGCCACGCTCGCCAACCCTGCTGCAAGCAAACTGTGCTGCAAACCCTGGATGTAACCGGAGCGGCTACTGCCGGCCAAGCCGTGTAACAGAATCACCAGCGGCTGGTTGCCGTTATCTATCCAATCGATGTCCAGGAAGTCGCCGTCCGACGTCTCTAAACGTTCGCGGCGAATACCAGCTGGCGGCGAGATGCGGCGCAGAAAGGCCGGATAGATAGTTTGCAAATGCGGGCTATTCAGCCACCAGACCGGGCGGAAGGCGTTGTGCATGGTTGTGGACCTGCTTTATAGTAGTTATTAGAGCGATAGTTCGTTTTAGGAATATACCTTTTGTATCGCTAAACGCCAGCGCGAGTCTTGGCAGCGAGTGCCTCGCCGTTATCCGTCTGAGTCCTCCCACGTTATTTCCAATCAACCATGTTTCACTGTTCTTGATGAGTCGGCCAATTCCTATTGCCAAAACACCGGCTAAACCTGCCCAGCCTAGTCGGGCAAAAGCAGGTTCGGGGCGTAAGCCAAGCAAGCCGCGCCGCAAAGCCAAGCCCTTGCGCAAGTCAAAGTGGTGGCTGATTGTGTTGGAAGGCTTGGCGCTGATGATTGCTGCTGTGTTGGCGACGATGTTTGTGCTTGGCTACTCGGCCAGTTGGTTATCCGGTCCCGGTTTTTTTACCAGTTTGCTGCCGTTCGCGATTGGTGTGGTGATCTTGATGTTAGCGGCTGCTGCGCTATTGCTGGCTTGGTCGCGCTTGCGCGGTTGGTTGCATGGCAGGTTGGATTATTTGCCCGCCGCATTGGCAGTCGGGCTGGCCGCTTCGACCGGTTGGTTTGTGATGCACGGCGGCTACACTCAAGTCTTCACGCATTTTCGTACCTTGGTTGGCGGCAAGCAGGAAGCCGAAAAAGTCACCCTGGCTCATCAAGTGTACGCCGCGTATCGCCGCCACGGTATTGGTGGTTTGCAAAAAATGATGCTGCGCGCCGATGCCTTCAATCCGGCGATAGTCGAGGCCGCCAAGGCATTTGATGTCGATGTCAATTTGCTGCAAGGCATCGCCGCGACCGAGTCCTCATTTATGCCGCGCGACAGTTTTGATGGTGGCAAAGGCTTGTTTCAGATTACCGCCGTGCCCAAAGCCATTACCCGCGAGGCAGCCGATGAGTTGGATGTGGCGGAAGTGCAAGTCAACGACCCCAAGCATAACGCCTTCGTCGCCGCCGCCACCTTCAAACATTATCTGCAAGAAATGAACGGCGATTTGTTTTTAGGTTTACTGGCTTACAACATCGGGCCACGTAACGGTGGCTTGCGATTTATCATGCAGCAATACGGTGCTAACGACTTTGTGACGATGCAGCCTTACTTGCAAACCTTGCCGCGTGATTATCCGATTCGGGTATTGTCCTATGCCCTGGCTTTCAAGTTGTATCAGAAGGACGGCAAGCTGTTGGCGTATGAAGAAGGCGATAACGCCATACGGATTCAGCAACTGGGGATTCCGGGGCTTTAGGTTTGCGGCCAAGCGTTGGACCCGCTAACGCGATTTGTCTAAAAGACAGCGGAACTTAACAGAGCGGATGGGGCACTCTTATGGGATTCAAACCAAGCCGCTTCAAAAGTTTTATTTTCCCCGCCCCAGCCGACTCGATCACACTCAAGCTTAAAGCGGCTTGCCGAAGAGTCACTAAAAAAACTAAGGCCTGTCGTGCTGTCAGACTGTCCCAACGTTCGGGTTGATTAGAAAGAGGTTTAAGCCCTGTCAAGAAGCGTCATCTCGGCATACCCTCTGGGGCACAAGTGGATTGCCGAGATCCAGGAGCAAAGGATGGCAAACGTCGAACACATCCATATAGTCTGGATTCGCTACGCGGTCTGTCGGCTCCGGCAATCCACTTTTCCCGAGAGGGGATGCCGGCATGACGTTGTGACTGAAGCAGCTTTATAAGCAGGAAAACTTCCGATGGATAGTTGGACAGGATTAAATCGACTTTTGTTGAATAGCAGTTCGTTTTATCCAGTTATGAGCTTGCCGTTGGCTTACCCGACAACGGCAGCGCCTTGTCCCACTGCGGCTTAAAATCAGGAAAATTTGACGATAATATCGTGTTGGATATGGCGAACCATGTGATGGAGCTTATCCGATTTAACCGGGATGTGCTTCAGGGGATCATGTTGGCTCAAGACGAATTCCCTGATGGCTTCGTCGTTCCAGGCCTGATGGTTGTCATGCACCATACGCAGTACAGAATTCAATTTGTTGGCGGTATAGATAACGTCATCTTCGTTATCGTCATAATCCAAATGCGTCAAATCCTTAATGGCGCACTTAACTTGAGCAAGGGCATTATTCGAATCCAATGGGCTGGTCTGTCTCACGTTCATCTCTCCGACTGTCAGTTTTGAATGGCTGTCACTATCACCTCAGGCCCTTAACTTAAACTTAATAGATGACGGTTGAGCGACATGATGCCAATACGGTCGAGAAAATAATCGCCGGCACCCATTGGCTAAAGCATCTGGCGCTTTGTTTGCCTAGCCCAAACGCTTGCTGACAAGAGACTGCCGAGTAAGCTTTCCGCGCCAATGGTATTTTTGAGAACGGGCAGAAGCCCCTGTCAGCGGACCGATGCCGTTACCATACCCAGACATCCGCACAAGGTGTCAAAGGTGTCATCGGTTAGATAGGTGATGGCTTTCTCCTGGACGGTACTGTCCACCGTGACTGCTTCAAAGTCCTGCTTCTTTACCGTCTTACTGTCGATGCCTGCTTGAATGGTCAGGGCTAACAATTGCTCGCAACCCGCTTCGCCGATGCGCTGCCGCCATTTGGTCAGCGAGGTGGGATGACAAGGCGTGTCGTGCTGAAAGAAGGTTTCGCCGCAAAAGAATTGCCAATAAGGATTCTCCAGCCAGCGGGCTACGACCGCCTCATCCGACAACGCGAAGGCGTGTTTCAGGTAATGCAAACCCGCCACTAACCGCGTGGACAGTGCCGGCGCCCCTTGTGAGGGAACGAAGTACTGACCGAAAGCATCGTCAATTGTTTGCCAATCGATCAACTGGGCTAATTGGTAGAGCTCGTGACGGGTATTCAGCAGGTCGGCCAGTGGGGTGTTGAATAAATCGATTTGGCCACTCGTTTCTTGGGATTTTGGCTTCATTTTGAATAAAAATTTGCAAGAAATTAATATCTATTTTACCCGTTTCTTGCAATTATTACCCGGCTTTTTTATTAAATAACCAATGTAATTCAATGAGTTAGTGTTAATTTTATGGCTTTTCGGGGGCGACTAATGAGATCATCTCCAGCACTCAATGCGGAAAATCGTGCTGAGGTTGTCAAGCGATTGGCCGCTGGTAGATCGTTTCAAGCAGAGTTCAACAGAAATAAAAAAGGAAAAACGAAAACACCCTGTTCGCTAACCAACCCGTATAATTAAAACCCTAAATCCGGCAGACTGTTTCCTCCGGAGGGTTGATCCATCATGTTGCATGGCGCTTAATTAAATGACATTTATTTGACAAATTCACATAACATATTGTTATTAAACGATTTATAAAATTATATTTTAATGTAAAATAAACACATTTTACTATGAAAAATTCTTCGGCTGCCGCATGAAGAATTATTTTGTGTCACAAAATTCAAAAATTTTTTCGAGATTAACCGACCGCTACCCTCTGTCGAGACCATCAGCCAAGCCGATGGCTTAAGTCTGAATGTTGTCCATGTCTTTGGTAAGTAAATTTGATCTTTGTGTTTAAATTAGACAAAATGTTTCCGCTTCGTGTTGGATTGCGTTTGCCTACTATTGCTCCGGCTCCGTGAAGTTTGAGCATATTCACCAATACCCTGGCTGAAGACCAATAGATACGCTGTCTTTGTCATAGTACGCCTAGGAAAAGTTAAAACTTCAGGTTGCCAAATCTATAGATTTAGTGATCCAACGGAATTTTTGGTGAAATTCTATGCTGAGATTTCACTAGATTTCTGAATCTATAGGTTGAGTTTGAGCTGCCGATAAATCCGCATGGTTTTAGTGGCTGCATGGATTACCTTTCAAACACGGAAGGGTTCAGAAACTGCCGTTTCCAAAACAAATTTCGATCTATCTCGCTAAGGTTGGCTTCATCGCATATTGTTTTCCAATGAGTTTCTATCGCTTCGCGCTGTTTGTCGCAAATGGCTTTTGCTTCATCTTCCGTGATTTGGAAGTGATAAGCAGCTGCAATACACGATTTAAGTTTGCTCAGGTTGTTGTTTCCAGAAATAAGCATGGCTTGTGAGGCTTCATTTCCGGTAAGGCCTTGCGGGCAAATATCGTAAGCGGGTGTAAGGTTGAGTGTTTTTCCGTTCCAAAAGGCCGCGTGATTGCGGGCATGGTCATCGGTGTTGCCGCACAAAATATTAAAGACCAGACGGGAGAACAATTCTTCGAGCGTTTTTTTCGGGTTATCGAAACGATGTCGGATGATTTCCGCAAACGTTTCATAACTGGCGTAACGCGCCATCATGTCATCAAGACCAAACAGCGTTAAAGCGGAAACCATGGCTTTGCGTGTCCAGCCGTTTGCGGTTTTTTCGCGATCAAAGCGTTCGATCAGCAGGATGTCCTTGTTTGCAGCTTGAACCAACTTGACGGGGGCTGCTTTCACACCAGCGGCAACAGCCAGTCGCATGGCGATGAATTCAGCCTTTACGACACTGTAAAGGTCGGAACTCGATGAAAATTTTGCGACATATTTAGTGCCTTGATCTTCGATCAAGGCTTTGGGGCGTGCGCCACCGATGGAGCTGCCATGGAATAACGCTTGATCCAGTTCCGGCGTCAGTGGTATGCCTTGTTCGACGCGTTCTGCTGAGTTGAATAATTCTTCCAGCGAGACATTTGTTGCCGAGCGGGGAATATATTCGCTAGGCGAGCGTTGGAAATCCAGCGCACCAATTCGGTCAGAACCTGACTCCAGCAAATAGGTCAGCTCGCCAATCTCATCGGTATCCGTATCTTTGCCTTTACGTCCGAGTTTTTTGTTGATGATAACGCGCCGTCCCCATGCGTCCGGCGCGGCATCACGGATACAGCCTGGCATGTTCAGTCCATCCGGCAGCGGCAAGATACCTGCTTTCAGTGGTAACTCCGGTTCGTAGATGGGAATAGCGGGTGACGTATTCCGGATGCGCTGTAGATAGCTTTTACCGTAGTTGAATTGGATATGGCCTTGGTTATCGGCTTCCAGTTTGCCCGCGACCACCGGCTCCGTTGCCTCGGGCAACCAAATCCAGACATAGGCTTCTTTATCGGTGCTGTTAGAAGTCATCATCGACTATTTCCGCTTTTTTTCGCACGGACTTAGGAAGTAGTGCGAGTTTGTCTTCCATCTGGCGAATATGATGGGTCAGTGTCGTTGCTTCGGTATCGAACAGTTTGATGCCGACGATAGTGGCCACTTCGAAGGTCGCTCCCAGCTCGCACTTGGGGTCGCCTTTTTCGATGCGCTGCAACAGTCCGCGAGAGATACCTGCGCGGTCGGCAAGTTCTTGCGCGGTCATCTCGCGCTCTTTTCTTGCGACGCGGATGAGATTGCCAAGCAGGGTCATCGCCTCTAGGCTATAGCGGGAATAGGTGCGGGATGATGCTTTTGCCATGGCTTAATCTTTGGTTTATAGATGGATCACAGCAGTATCTCGTGGCTTTTATATGGACCAAATCTATCAGACTCTCATTTCTTTGGCAATCAACAATGGTTCACAAATGGATCGTAATCATTCTTAGTGACTTATAGATGGGTCATCAAGTGGGGCGAATGAGCTTTACGTTATTCATGACTGCGCAGTATTGATCATGCCGTTGTGGTTGCTAATGTCGGTACTCCTGACATGTCGATTTCAGCCCCCCTTCCATGCTGTCAAATACCAATCGGCAAGAATCATGCATATGAATTACTCCGACCAGCATGAGCGCTAAAGCTCAAAGTCGAATGCCGATCATAACGCAAGTCTGATTGTGTCGGGATTAGGTTGAGTTCATGGGTAATCCACCAAAATCAAATATGGGTGTCCAGAACGATTATTTCAGACATTCCCAGTCCTCTAAGTCCGAGATAGGACTGACAATGTCGCCTAAGGTTTTGCCTTTGCCGGCAATGGAGGTCGGCGGACGGCGCTTGGTTTTAACCTCAATTATGATGCCGATAAGTTCTATTCAGTGACCCGTCGATGTGATCTTATTGAGTCTCTGCATTTATCGTTTTTTTTCAGTGCCAAAAAGACTGGGATCAATCTTGTCAAGATTTGTCCCGACACTGCCTTTCGTATTCCTGTTGAATTAATTGCTTTCTTTCTTGCATCTATTTAGTGGGGCTTAAGAATTCAGGATTATTATTTTTCGCTAAAATTGAATTTGTGTGTAAATCTAATAGAATGTTTGGCATCCTACGTTAATCTAGAAAAAGTTGAAACGTCGGGAGAATGCACGCAAGTAACTAAGGATTTGATTACTTCTAAAATTTGGGTTTTATTCTCATTTAATATTTGATTTTAAATATCAAATACTCTGCGAACTCCTTCAATGTTTTTCAAAAAAAGTCGCGAAATGTTCTTGCATGATCTTCGAATATTGTGTCTTGTTCATATTCAGAATGAAGCTCAACTGATATTCGTGCTTCAACGTCATTTTCTATAAGAAATATCTTTATTTCTTCAATCGATTTTATTAATTTATTGTGCTGATTTTCGAATAGAGCGGCGACGGGCATAAAATATTTTGCATTTTTAAATACAATTTCTAAGTCAGCGATAATTTCACTTCTTTCTTTGCTCGTGGGTGCGATGATAGCTTGAAAAATAACTGCAGAATCGGTGTTTGTGGTCATTATCTGTATCCGTAAAAAGTAAAGACGGATACGTATTTTATGTCATTAGTTGATTCTACATACAACCGAAAGATCAGGTTTTTAGGGCGCTTTTGTTAAATTAACCTTTCTAAATTTATGTATTTTAAGCGTGTGTACTGCAGTTTCATTATGCACATAAGGTGCAACCTGCAAAAATGCCTGTATTGCCAGTCAAAAGTACAAACTAAAGAGGGCGGTGCAAAACGGTGTGGAAAATTTGCCAGATTTACAATGAAAAGCGTTTAATTTTTCTTCCCATAAATCGCTATCATTCTGTTTTTTATCACATTATATGGTTTTTGACTGGAAAACAGCGATGAACATTGGAAACAATTGAAGGCTGTTTTGCACTATATTCAAATGGTTGTCGCGATTGTCAATCAATAGAAGACATTGCCACTAGCTTGGTGTATTGTTTGCCAAAACCATACACATCGGAGATCAACATGCGAACCAATATAAGCATAGACGACAGCTTAATGGCCGATGTCTTAGCGGCAACAGGCCTTAAAACCAAGCGCGAAGCAGTAGAAATGGGCTTAAAAACCCTTTTGCTGCTCAAACAGCAAGAAGCTATCAAAGCCTTCAAAGGCAAATTAAAGTGGGACGGCAATCTGGAGCAAATGAGGACTGACCGGTGATCTTGGTCGATTCCAGTGTCTGGGTCGATTACTTCAATGGCACCGAAACGCTGGCGACAAAAAAACTGGATGGCTTGTTGGGCTCACAGCCCGTTTGTATCGGCGATTTGATTCTGGCGGAAGTGCTGCAGGGCTTCAGGCAGGATACAGACTATCAAGCCGCAAAAAACCTGTTGTGCGCCTTACCGATTCATTCTATGGTCTGCAAAGACATCAGTATCAAAAGCGCCGACAATTTCAGAACGCTACGCAAGCAAGGCATCACCATCCGCAAAACAATCGATACCCTGATTGCCACCTACTGCATTGAAACAGGTTTGACCCTGTTGCATTCGGATAAAGATTTTCAGCCGTTCCAGCAATATTTGGGGTTGCAGGCCGCATAGAAGGCATAAAGCTGCAAAACGACGTGGAAAATTTGCCAGATTTACAATGAAAAAGCGTTTAATTTTTCCATCCATAAATCGCTATCATGCTGTTTCTTCTCACATTATATGGTTTTTGACTGGAGAACATTGATGAACATTGGAAAAAATTGAAGGCTGTTTTGCAACGTGGATTACCTGGTCAATTTTCGATCAGTACAACGCCTGATAAATAATCAATTTTCGACTGGCGCCAAAACATAGAGATCATCAAAGGGTTTCTAGCCGAGCATGATGGCCAGTTGGCACCAGCCTTGCGTCGATTAGGTCAATGGGTGTTGGAGCCAACAACCCAGGACTCTGGAAAGTTTTGCGCGCCGTTTTGCATGCGCTCTTGAGCGTTTAGCCCTTGCGGACACTGAGTTTCACAAATTCAACTGGTCAGGCAGACTATCACTCGAACTTCAGTTCAATTCCCGATTTCGCAATTGAACCGGCGTCCGTAATCCCGACTTTAATGTATTGGTTTTTATCCTGGAGCATGCTCTTTAAGCCACGCTTTAAGCGCATCATTCATTCGCGTTTGCCAGCCGCGACCGGTGGCACGGAAAGCTTCCAGTACATCCTTGTCAAATCGGATGGCAACCTGTTTCTTATTGCCACTGCCTGTTGGACGTCCAGCGCGACGGTGTGTGATTTCTTTACGTATCGCAAGGGTTGCGTCTGGCGAATCCTCGTCATCTTCGGGCTCAATACCTGCCAATTTATTTTGGTGTAAAACCGCCAAATCAGTTTTTGATTCGCCACGTTCCCGAGTCGCGCGCATCTCTTTAAGTGTCATCGTAGTCATTTTCACGCCAGTCATGATAAACCTCTCTTTCTGTGCGTTTGGCGGGTCGATAGCTGATGATGTGAGGAATGTCGCCCGGCAAATACACCACGGTCAACACCATTAGCAGATCGAATACATAGGCAAAAGATTGTTGGCGGCGTTCGCCTTTACGCTCGGTGTCAATGTCCAGGCGATAAGGACTTTCTAGTACCCAATCGGCATCCATGAAATCAAGCTTATGTTTATCCAAATTGGCTTGCCGTTTGCTCTCTTGCCAAGTGTATTGATCGCGCGTTGAATAATTGTAGATACGTTAATTGTGCCATGTCAAAGCCTTTGTTCACAGTTACCAATCCAATACCCAATTACACCCATTTCTGTTGGTTCGGCCTTTAACCCCAATAATTAAGTCAAGGGCTGCAGAACGGCGTTGAAGTTTTGCCAACTTTTGGCTAAAACGGCCTCTACACTTTCCATGTCTAATGGTCGAGTGCTTGTATTTATTCATATTTCTAAATTTACCAACTCGCCGTTTAGTGGAAAATGTTCGACGCCGTTTTGCAATTCAGGATTATTTTTCGCTAAAATTGAATTTGTGTGTAAATCTAATAGAATGTTTGGCATCCTACGTTAATCTAGAAAAAGTTGAAACGTCGGGAGAATACACGCAAGTAACTAAGGATTGGTGATGCCTGACACGCGCTTTGACAAGGAACGAATGCTTAGCCTTATTGAGGCTGAGAGCGATCGCTCGCAGTTGGCGATATTGCTTGAACTGATTCAAGCGACACATGATTTAGATGATATTGGGCGCGCCGTTAAACGTGTTGGCGCCGATTGAAAACTG
>MSXO01000025.1 GCA_002083615.1 Proteobacteria bacterium ST_bin11
TCCGATGGCCGGTTTGGGTCGGGTCTTGACCGTCCACTCTTTAGATTCATCGCCGGAAAGCTGACATTGAATTGCGATTCCCGAAAGCTGCCGTTCGTCACTGTACCCAACCGACCCCAAGCCGCCATTGATCAACTCCAATAACGAACGACCGCTATAGATACCTTCCCGAACATTCGAAGCGCCTTAACTATTACTTAAATCTTGATCATTTACACTGTTGTCCAGATGAAGAAACTTTAAAGGTCAACATGCGATTGTTATTAGCGGAAGACGATCCGATGATCGGCCAGTCGATCCGGGATGGATTGCAGCTGGATGGCTTCGTGGTCGATTGGGTACAAGACGGGGAGCAAGCCAAACAAGCCCTATCACATGCGGCGAGCGAGTACGCTTTATTGTTGCTCGACTTAGGGCTTCCACGCCTATCGGGCCAAGAGCTACTGGTCGAACTTCGTAAATCCGGCAACGCCATCCCGGTGTTAATCCTAACAGCACGCGATGGGCTAAGTGATCGAGTCGCCGGTCTTAATAACGGCGCCGACGATTATCTAGTCAAACCGTTTGCCTTGGAAGAGCTCGTTGCCCGTATTCATGCGCTGGTACGCAGAAGTGCTGGACGCGGCACTTCAGACATTGAATACGGCGCCTTGCGCATTAACCCGCTGAGTCACGAGGCCTGGTTACGCGAAACCTTAGTTGACTTATCCGCCCGCGAGTTCGCATTGCTACATGCTTTGATGGAACAGCCGGGTGCTGTACTGTCTCGTCCGCAATTGGAAGAGCGCCTCTATGGATGGGGCCAGGAAGTGGCGAGTAATGCGGTCGATGTCCACCTGCACAATCTGCGCCGCAAACTCGGTGTCGACATTATTTTTAATGTCCGTGGCGTCGGTTTTAAAGTGGTGAAGCCATGACTACTTCTATTCGCAACCGGCTAACCCTTTGGTTAATACCCGTCTTGCTGGTTGCCGGTATCACGTTTGCCGTGCCGACTTGGCTGAACGTTCACGAAGAAATTGACGAACTATTCGACAAGGTGTTGCGTGAAGCAGCTTATTCCTTGTCCCATTCAAACAGCTTGCAAGATGTTAAACCCAACACAAACAGCTCTGGTTTAAACAGCGATGGGATTGACCTAGTCAGTCAGACCCGTGGCCCGGATGGTCGAATTCTGTTTCGATCCCATTCGTTTTCGCCATTACCGCAAGGCGGAAAACTGGGATACGACACGCTTAACTGGCAGAACCAAGACTGGCGAGTATTTAATTTAAAAACCGATAGTGGATTTGTCCAGGTCGCTCAAACGACGCAAGAACGCCGTGAAACCGCCAACGAAGTTGCCTTGCATGTATTGACGCCGTTACTGATTTTACTGCCGGGATTAGCTTTATGGGTTGGCTGGGCGATTGGTCGCGGTTTAGCGCCATTGGCTCAAGTCGCTGAAGCGGTGGCGTGTCGCAATCCTCATTCATTAGTTCCGATTCCGAATAAGGGCTTACCGGAAGAAGTTAGCATCTTAGTCAGCGCAATAAACACGCTGCTGAGTCAATTGGATCAGGCACTGGCGGCACAGCGCCAGTTTACTGCCGATGCGGCGCACGAACTGCGCAGTCCGCTCACTGCACTGTCCTTGCAGGCACAACTGGCCGAGCGTGCCACTGAACCCGCTCAGCGTGATCTAGCTATGCAAACCTTACGGCAAGGTATAGCCCGTGCCAGTCATCTGGTTCAGCAATTGCTGATTTTGGCTCGCCTCGATCCGGAGGCTGGCGATTATCCGCTCACCCCGCTATTTTTGGATGATTTGGCGCGGAACGTGGTAGCCGATTTTGCCCCGCAAGCCGCCCATCGCCACATCGATCTCGGCCTGTCGCGCGCGGATCATGTCAGGGTTGCCTGTACCGAAGAGGCGCTGCGCATTCTGCTCGGCAATCTGCTCGATAACGCCATCCGCTATTCACCAGCAGATGCACGGATTGACGTCAGTGTCACCTCCGAAGCCACTGCGATTCGTCTGGAAGTCAACGACACCGGCCCAGGCATTGCCTTGGATGAGCGGGCTCGCGTGTTCGACCGATTCTACCGCGTATTGAATAGCGCTGAATCCGGCAGTGGTCTTGGCTTATCCATTGTGCGGCGAATAGCCGAGCAGCATCAGGCTGATATTAGGCTGGTCGATGGGGATGGCGGCATTGGCCTCAAGGTGATTGTGACATTCCCGGAGGCGAGCGCATGACGCCTTTTGCTTCCAGTCGTTTTCCAATAACGATTCTCGCTTTGTCGTTGACGGCCTGTACTCCACAAGGCATGGATTTGAATGACGTTGCCGACGATCTGGAGCGACGTACCGGTCAGCATTTTGCCGAAACCGGTGCCGACGAAACCGCATGGCCCGCCAATATCGCTTTAAATGACGGCTTATCCGATGACGAGTTGATCAGTTTGGCGCTATGGAACAATGCGGCCTTTCGCGCGACCTTGGCGGATTTAGGCCTGTCTCGCGCCGATCTTGTGCAAGCTGGGATGCTGCCCAACCCCACTTTTTCGATGTTGGTACCTTGGGGGGCAAAACCTTTGGAACTGACGATACGCTATCCGTTGGAAATTTTCTGGTTGCGCCCGCAACGGGTCGAGTTGGCTAAATTGGATGTTGAACAAACCGCGCAACGCCTGGTGCAGACTGGATTGGACTTGATTCGCGACGTCAGATTGGCGCATGCCGAGCTAACGTTAGCCAAAGAACGCCTGCAACTGGCTCAAGCCGCTGTAAGCCTGAGTCACAATATCGCCGAACTCACACAAGCTAGGTTGCGCGCTGGCGACGCCAGCGAGCTGGAAGTCACCAATGCTCAAGTCGATGCCCTGCAAGCCCAGGAACAACACAGCCGCCTGCAACACGATTGCGAGATAGCGAATGAGCGTTTACGGCATCTGGTCGGCCTGAGTCTGGAACAGTGGCCCAATGCCATCAGTACGGAAGCCTTAGCTAATGGCGAAAAATTTGAGTCGGAAAAACTGGTCGCGGAGGCGTTACTGGCTCGCCCCGATCTACGTGCCGCAGAAATTAATGTAGAAGCCGCTGGCGAACGTATCGGCTTGGCGCGCGCCGAGGTATTTAATTTCACCGCCAGCCTCAACGCCAAGCAAGTGAACGGGCCCTTATTGGCAGGACCAGGCTTAGACGTGACATTGCCTATCGTTAATCAAAACCAAGGTGGTATCGCGCAAGCGCAGGCCCGTTTTGATAAAGCTGCAAGGCAATATGTCGCCACCCGACAACGGATTGCCTTGGATGTCAGAGAAGCCCATGCCCGATTGCAACAGGCCAGTGAAAGCCTGAAACAGTGGCAACAGACTATCCTGCCGCCGCTGCAAACTGCCATACAGGATGCTGAAAACGCCTATGCGGCCGGTAATGTCACCTACCTCTTCGTGCTCGAAACCCAACGCCGTTGGCTGGACGCGCAATTGAAAACCGCGCAAGCCGCCGCTGATTTACGCCGCGCCCGCGCAGAACTGGAACGCAGCGTCGGCCAGCATCTGAAGCCCGCTTAATTCACTAATTATTAGACTCCACGGTTGGGCCTCTATGAAACCCGCGTATCCAAACCACACGCCATTGACGTATCGGCTTCTGCTATCAGCCTTACTACTATTAGCCAGCAACCTATCGGCCGCCGAATCCACATCGCCGCCGCCTGCCAAAATCGAGCATCCCGTTAAGGAAAGTGATCTGACCAAAGTTGTCTTGACAGCTGAAGCAGCCAACCGGCTCGGCATCGTCACCACAAAGGTTGTAAAGCGACCACTAACGCGAACGCGCTTGTTCGGCGGCGAGATCACACTGCCGGCGCTGAATG
>MSXO01000026.1 GCA_002083615.1 Proteobacteria bacterium ST_bin11
ATTTTGCGGAAGTCGCCTTGGTATTGGCTGGCGTCGGCCCGGGTAGCCAGACGGCCTTCGATAGCGGCTTTTTCCAGAGCAGCGGCTTCTTCCACCATGCTGCTGATCGCCTCGATGCAGTTATTCAGGTTGTTTTTAATGGTATTGAAATCACCGTTGTAGTTGTCGGTGATTTTCGCGGGGATGGCACCCTTGGAAATATTGTCAACGTACTCAGCCGCCACATTTAGCGGACCGATGACCGCTTCCAAGGTATGGTTAACACCTTCGACGATTGTCCTAAAATCCCCTTGGTGCTTGGTGGCATCCGCTCGAGTAGAGAGTTGCCCATCCACTGCGGCATTTGACAACATAACCGCGTCGGCGATCAAAGACTGCACAGAAAATACAGCTGCCTTGATACCTTCGTTAAGCTGATTAAATTCCAAACCGTAGTTTTTGGCATCGTTTGGCGGCATTTCGCCGCGCCCGAACAGCGTCATAGCATGAATCATCGCGTTGACCGGACGGAGTACGCCCATTGCGATATACCAACTCAGCGCCAGGAAACCCAACAGGAACACAGACACTACGGCCAGTGTGATGTAGAGGGTTCCATCTAGGCGAGCCACTCGCTCATCCAATCCAGCGTATAACAGCTTGCTGAATCCGGCTGATAACGCGAAGTTTTGTTGGATGGCTCTAGTCACAGTGCTGAAATATTCATTCGCTGAAAGAGCGGACTTCTCCGGTTGTAAAATTTCGGTTTCGGTCAAAGCCAGAACTTGTTTGGCATCAGCGCTGGCTTTCAGTAACGCGGAGCGGAGTTGGGCATCCATATTGCCAACTTTAGAGATGTTCTCATCGACAATCTCCAAAGTTTCTTCAGTATTCGCAACTAATGCCCGCAGATAAGCGGCTTCTGCGGATGTCACCGTCTTTCTCAGCAAAATAGGGGATCCTACTCCTCTGAGTAAGCCTAATTGTTCGGATAAGTCGGGAAATAAGGTAATTGCTAGCGCTTGGGCATAGTAGGTATTGGTTTCAGGGTCCAATGCCAATCCCGAAACGTCGGTCACCTTGCGGTTGAACGCATGCAATTGTTCGATAAGCTCGCCGTACCTAGCAACATTGGCTTGCGCATCGAGTGTATTAACGGAAGCAGCCAAGTTCCGCCATTTTTCCGCTAAGGCTTGCCAGGCTTTAGTCAGCTCAAATTCGGACAAATGGCTGTCCATCGTGGCGATATGGGCGATCTGTTCATTAACTTCGTTGCGTTTAGCGTCACGCCGAACGGTCTCCTGACTATTGCCGGCGATGACCATCGCGTTCAAGCCGCGGTGTTCCACCACCAGTTGCATTAGCTTGATGGTTTCAGTGGTGTAATGAACACCTTGTTTTTCCTTTAACGCAAAATCCTTATTCTCAATATTGCCCCCCAACAAGAAGTAGGTTGGCACGGCGAACATGGCAATAGCCAGCACAATTAAGGCTACAAATTTTTGCCACAGCTTAATGTTGCTCAGCATGCTGAAAAGCTTGCCTTCTTTAAATGGGTCTTTGATACGTCCGGCTTTGATATCCGCATACAATGCCGCCACCTTCTCAACCTCGGCTCTAACGGGTTTGAATCGAATAGAGCGATAACCGATCACTTGGCCTTCGCTGTACATCGGTGAAACGTTGGCTTCCACCCAATAGAAATCGCCATTTTTAGAACGGTTTTTGACCAAACCCCGCCAGGTACAGCCGGACTCGATAGTACGCCACATCCATTCATAAGCCTCAGCGGGCATATCAGGGTGGCGAACAAGGTTGTGAGGCTGGCCCAGTAATTCGTTCTCAGTAAAACCGCTCAGTTTGATGAAGGCCGGGCTGGCGCTGGTGATAAATCCACGTAAATCCGTAGTAGACGTGAGGATGTCTTCTTCAGAAAAATCCAATTCGACGTCTGTAATGGGTTGATTAGTTCTCATGGCGAATATCCCTTGTTTGCAATGCGAATGTATTTACAATTCCGCTCAGGCTTGAGCCAAGTGCATATTGCCCTGAAGCTTATGTTCAAAGGCGCTCACCAAGACCGGCACATCCAAAATCAAAGCAACTTCACCACTACCCAAAATAGTCGACCCACCCAGGCCCTCAA
Source organism: Proteobacteria bacterium ST_bin11 (assembly GCA_002083615.1). Classification (GTDB taxonomy): domain Bacteria; phylum Pseudomonadota; class Gammaproteobacteria; order Methylococcales; family Methylomonadaceae; genus Methylomonas. The sequence continues at coordinate 2,126 of MSXO01000026.1, forward strand.
CATGGCCGAACAATTTGCCAAGCGGCTTGATCACGGTCTGAAATTCGCCGATTAATCGATCTACCACCAATCCGGTCTTCACGCCGCCGGAGTGAACTACCACCACATTCGGCCTACGTGGCTGATCGCCGCAAATGTTGAACAGATCGCGCAAACGAATGAAAGGCAGCACCTCGCCGCGCAAATCCATGTAGTCCCGGTTATTTAAATCGCCGGACAATTCCAGACACTCGACAACCCGGTCGAGAGGAATCACATACGACGACTTACCCACTCCCACCAGGAAGCCATCGATGATGGCTAATGTCAGTGGTAACCGAATACGGATGGTGGAACCTTGGCCCGGCCTGCTTTCCACTTCGATATCGCCGCGTAAATCGGTAACATTGCGCTTGACCACATCCATGCCCACGCCACGCCCGGATAGATTGGAAATCTGGCTGGCGGTTGAAAAACCGGGTTCGAATATCAAGCTATAAATTTCGTGATCGCTTAGCTTGGCATCGGGTAGCACCAAACCTTTTTCGATGGCTTTTGCCAAAATTCGATCACGATCAAGCCCACCACCGTCATCGCTGACTTCTATCGCGATACTGCCAGACTCGTGGTAGGCATTTAATCTCAGCTCGCCGCGACTAGACTTGCCCCGGGCGGCGCGAAGTTCGGCCGATTCGATACCATGATCCATCGCATTCCGCACCAAGTGCATAAGCGGGTCGCCGATTTTCTCCACAACCGATTTATCAACTTCGGTATCGCCGCCGGTGATTACCAAACTGATGTCTTTGCCCAACTCTTTACCGACATCGCGCACCACTCTTTGAAAGCGGCTGAATGTTCCCCCTATGGCCACCATGCGCAGTTGCAAGGCACCGTCGCGGACTTCTTCGACCAGACGCATCATCTCGCTGGTGGCTTCCAATAGCGCCGAATCGCTGGTCTGCAGGGCTCGCAGGTTGACACCGGCACCGGAAATCACCAGCTCGCCTATCACATCGATTAGTTTATCCAGGCGCTCGGCATCAACCCGTATCGTCTGATTTTCTCGCGCTTTGTTGTCTTTAATCTGTTGTTGCTTTTCCAACGCCGCATTGACCAGCGGCTGCTGCACCACTTGTTGATCGACCAGAATTTCACCAAGACGAGTGTTCGGTAGCGGCGCTTGCGCTTGCTGGGCGTTCAGTCCTTCTTGCAGTTCGCGCTGAGTAATTACGCCGCTTTTCAACAGTAACTCACCGAGTTGGGAATTGTCCTCACCCAGCGAATTGATCAAATCCACGTAATAGGGAATTCTGTCTTCCAACGGCAAAATATGGATATAACTACCCTCGCGAACAAAATCGAACACTTCTTCGATAGCGACTTTGTCGGCATCGCTTTTCAAGACAATTTCAAAGCCCAGATAACTACTCTCTGGATCCATGGTTTCGGCATCCGGCATCGCGTGACTGAAAGTTGTCAGCATCATTATCTCGCCCAGCTTCGCCAGATAACGGATAAATGATAATGGGTCCATGCCGTCGCGCAGGCAGTTTTCCCCAAATTGAATAAATAGATGCCAATTGCCACTCTCGATTGCGCCGCCACCGCTGGATTGGAGTTGTTCGTCAGCACGCTGCATGGTTGTCATCGCGTGCTTCGACTCCGGCTTCAAAAACATCTCCAATCCATCCAGCAATTGTCGCTCAGCGGCAGTCATGGTGGGATTGGCGTTTAATTCGCCGTCAGCAACCGCTTGAATCAGCTCAATCATATGGTCGCAACAAGGCAGAAGAATGGCGACCAACTCTGGAGACACGCTCAATTTTCCATCGCGCAAGGTATCCAGTACGCTTTCCACCACATGGGTGAAGGCAACGATGTGATCCAGACCGAACAATCCCGCCGACCCCTTAATGGTATGAGCAGCTCGGAAGATGGCGTTAATCCGTTCAGACGGTTCCTGGTCCTCTTCCAGACTTAGCAAACCGTCTTCCATGTCTTGCAACAACTCCAGACTTTCGATCACAAAAGTCTTCAGCGCATCTCGCATTTGGTCATCAAAACTCATTTCGCAAACTCCTCAATTTTGGGTCAGCACAACCTGATCGCCAAAAGCACCCGTCAGATTCGCTAGCTCCAATACATCCAACACGGCTTTGCTATGCATAACAAAGCGCAGGTTCTTACCCAAATGCGCGGCTTCCCGTTTGATCAGAATCAACAACTGTAGGCCAGCGGTATCAATTTCGGTGACGTTGGCAAGATTGATTTCCAAATCGTCACCCGCCGTTAGAAACATCAGCAGATTCGATTTTTGATCTGCCGAGGTATAAATGGTTAACTCGTCTTGAATGGTTAGGCTGGGCATGAACGATCTCGCTGGAAGTAGTCTGAATTAGTCATATGAACCGGCGAAACCGTGTGACTGGCTGTTCGTAGTTCATAGTCGGATCAAGGCAGAATCAGTTTGGACACAGCCGCTAACATTTGCGCAGGCTGGAACGGTTTGACCACCCAGGCTTTGGCGCCCGCAGCCTGGCCTTCTTGCTTCTTGCCTTCTTGAGATTCGGTGGTCAACATAATCACCGGGGTAAATTTATAGGCCGGTAATTGCTTTAGCTCCTTCACAAAGGTAATACCGTCCATATTCGGCATATTGACGTCGGATATGATCAAATGAATTTTCTGACCGTTGAGCTTGCTCAAACCGTCCTTGCCGTCGCAAGCTTCTATCACATCATACCCAGCGCCTTTAAGGGCTATGCCCACCACTTGACGCACCGAAGCTGCATCGTCTACTACCAAGATCGTTTTTGCCATTTGCTTAAATCCTAGAAAAAGGTAATTTCTTGCGTTTGAGGTTCAGCGACTCGACCGCCCCCACCGTGGGCATGATGTTCCGACTCCATCGTGTAAGTACTGGTCAAACTACTTAAAATGCGCTCGGCATCTATCGGTCGTAAGGCGAATACGCCTCCGTCATGACTGTGGCTGAGCTGTTTTGGGAAATCGACAATGCTGTCTTTGACGTGCTCCAGAATTTGGCCGATCCGGTCTTGAAATTGAAAATGCACCAAGGATTCGTCTATCTCGCCTTTTATGGCGTGTGCCGAATGGCTCAGATTGTTTGAATAGCCCTGCAATTTGGCAAACACCTCATGCAAGCTATCCATCACTGTTTGAATATTGCCGTTACAAGCCGTAACCGCCTCAGCCTCATTTTGCGCACTTTTTTCCACCGCTACCAAGGCCGTTTGGATAGCGGAGCTAACTTGCTCTACTTTGGAGCCGATCTGCTTGCCGGTTTCGCCGGACAAGTTGGATAGCTTTCTGACCTCATCCGCGACCACGGCAAAACCACGGCCTGCTTCTCCGGCTCTGGCGGCTTCGATCGCGGCGTTCAGGGCAATCAGGTTGGTTTGCTCCGCAATACGTGCCACTTCCTTGGCCATCTGTTTTAGTTCGTCTACGAATCCGGCCAAGGATCGAATCTTTTGCAGAACCGCCAAATTTTCCTGCAAGGCGGCATCCATGGAATGCACAACTTTTTGCAAATGGGCATTGCTGGCGACAAATACCTCTTCGCCATTGCCGCTTAGGGTGGAATGGGAAGATTTCAAAGCCATATCCAGATTACTGGTAATACCGGCAAAACGCTGGGTTAATACGGTGATCGCCTGCTCGATTTGTTGGCGGGTCGAGTCTATTTGCGCCGCCCATACCGGTGTGACTTGCTCGGCAAACCGGTCTAAACCGGAAATGTATTTTTCTACTTCGGCTACCGACAAGGCTGGTGCTTTATTGTTCAGGGTAGTTTGCGCGGCAGCTTTACAACCTCTTTTGGTGATCCAAGCGGCAATTCCGGCGGAGATTGATGCAACGCAAATCATTACCGCGAAATGGAATATAGACATATTGGTTTACTCTCAATTGCTCTTTATGGTTCCAAGGCATAGTTACGCCAATCGTTTCGGTATATTGGCGTCGAAATTCAGTTCGAAAAAAGTATAGGTAGGAAAAGTAGGTTTATCTATAAAACCTCCCTTAAAGTGTAGGATTAGTCCCACAACTTATAAATAATTTGCGAACTCGCTAACGGATGTCTCTTGCAATGCGTGTTCCAGGCTTTTAAAGTGCCCAGCTTTTGTATCGCGCATTTCAAGGACATCCGCATTCATGACTCAATACCCCGAAAAATCTTGCAGCATCGAGCGTTTGGTACGTCACCCGAAATTGGTGGCGGCAGCACTCTCGGGTGAAAAGACCCAGCAGCGCCGCGACGGCTTATATGCCTACCCAGGCGAAACCTTTGTATTGGAAGACGAAGTATTTGAAGTGATTAGCGTAGAGCGCCAAAGAATAGGCGATATAAGCGATGCGGATGCCCGCGCCGAGGGCTATCCGAACTTGGCGATATATAAGGATTTAATTTTGAAGATGCACAGCGGCATGCAGTGGAACGAGGATGGCCTAGTGTGGGTACACAGCTTTAGGCATCAACAGCAGGGATAAGAATACCTTTTTCAGCCAGTTCCCGCAGCATCGGCGGACCGTTGGCCATTAAAGCCTGGCTATCGAGTTGAGGGAATTCCCTAGCGACCGTTTGTAAACATTCTTCGCCGGTCATAGGCCCCTTGTCCTGCAAAATTTGCAACAAACGGATGATCAAACCGGTGGTTTTAAGGAAATGCACATTGTCGAGGCTGTCGCGGTAAACGATCAGACACGTCGGCTGTTCCGGCGGCTCTAGCGGCAAAGAATTCGGGCCGATTGCCTGCACCGGATAGCGGTAAAGCAGCGGCCACGCCAACGGTGACAACACCATGCCACGAAGCAATAGGTTCTCCAGAAAATCACCATCGCCCTGCACCGGCATGTCCTTGGCAATCGACAAGGCCATCTCCACCCATTCGTAATGCGCCAATTCCAACAGAAACGGATAATCGCCAGGATTGTCACGTTCGTTTTGCAGATAGGCTAAAAACTCTTCAGATATTTCAGAGAAATGGGGCGTTTCGCAGCTATGCCGGGCAAAAAAATCCTGGGTGATTTCCAGCCACTGCGTATCGCTAAAGATGGCTCGCAACACCGGAAAATTACTGGCAATAAAGCTATCGATATTGTTGAAAAACAACTCCCGATACATCGCCATACGCCGATGTTCGACATCTGCCGGCGGCGGATTGTTTTCCGGATCTCTGATATAAGCCGCAAATTGGCCTTGGGTGACCTGGAAATCGGCTGACACTAAGCCACCTGTTTTTGCCGGTCAGCCCAATAATGCTGCTGAATGGCCTGAATTGTGTCTACTTCTTTGCTTAATTCAAATAAGGAGGGAATGTTGAAGTCGCGCTCAAGCAGGGTAGGGAATACACCGAATCGCTCATACGCTTTACCTAGCAGATTCCAAACAGGATCAACCACCGGCGCACCGTGGGTATCGACCAGAAAATCCTCTGCTTCCACATAATGACCGGCAATGTGCGCGTAAGCGATGCGTTCGGCAGGCATGGCTTGCAGAAAGGTATCGGCATCGTAGCCATGATTGATACTGTTTACGTAGATATTGTTTATGTCAATCAGCACATCGCAGTCGGCTTCAGTGACTATCGCGTTGAAAAAATCGATTTCGGCCATTTCCTGGCCCGGCGCAGCGTAATAGGATATGTTTTCGATAGCCATGCGCTGTTCAAGAATATCCTGCACTCTTCGGATGCGCGCCGCAACATGTTTGACGGCATCTTCGGTAAACGGCATCGGCATCAAATCGTATAAATGCCCGCCATGGCTGCAATAGCTTAGATGTTCGCTGTAAAACTTAATGCCGTGCTCTCGGATGAACACTTTCAGATCCCGCAGGAATTGTTCGTCGAGCGGGTCGCTGCTTCCTATCGATAATGACAGACCGTGACAGACAAAATCGAAACGTTCGGTCATGGCCCGAAATTGCTTGCCGAACTTGCCGCCTATAGTCATCCAATTTTCTGGGGCCACTTCGTAAAAATCGACATTGCTGAGCGGCGATTCGACAATCTCGCTCAAAAACGAACGCCGTAAGCCTAAGCCAGCACCGTCCACCAGATTGCGAATACTATCCATAACTTACTCTTCCGGCGTTTCAGGGGTTTCCGGTTTATGCGTAGACCGCCAGAACAAGGCCACACCGATCGCCACCAGCACACCCAAAATATACATTTCGTATTTTTTGACTTGGCCCATGATGGATTCGGCAAATTCACCGAATGTGTAACCCAGATAGCCGACCGCTATCGCCCAAATACCGGCACCGAGGAAATTCAGCAAGAAAAACTTCAGTGGATGAATCTTGCTGGCACCGATCACGAATGGCGTGACGTTTCGCACGCCGTAGAGAAAACGAAATCCCAATATCACCGGTATCTGGTGCTTGTGCAGCAAATCGAAAACCTTGTCGGTTTTGCTGTGCCAAAGCGGACGTTTTTCGAGAAAGGCTATACCTTTCCAGCGGCCCAGATAGAAAAAAGTCTGGTCGCCGGCGAAGGTCCCGAGAAACGCAGTCAGCATTACCCATTGCAATTCCAAATAGCCGCCGTGGGCTAAAAAACCGGCAATTACCAGAATGGTTTCGCCTTCCAGATATGTACCGATAAACAAGGCTAGGTAGCCGTAATCGATAACCAGCTGCTGTAAATCATTAAAATCCATAGTGTCGGTCTAATGGCGATAGTTCGAAATTAATGGCTAGCGGATTTGGCTGGGTCCATTTTACTCCCGCAACTACCTTCCTCGCCTTTCATCATCGCTCCGCAGCTATGTTCAGCCGTTTTTTTGTCTCCACCCATCATCGCGCCACAGCTGCCTTCTTCGGCTTTTTTAGACTTGTCGGCACCGTGATCCTTACCGCCCATGCTGCCCATACTCATCATGCCGCCACCGGTCATCATACCCATGCCGCAAGCCCCTTCTTTACCTTTCATCATCGCACCGCAAGCGCTTTCCATGCCTTTTTTCATTTTGCCGCCGCTCATCATGCTGCCGCACATCCCTTCGCCGCATGAACCCTCAGTTTTCTTGGCTACGGCTTTTTTGGCTTCGCCTTTTTTGACGCCATTCGCGTCCATCGCATTGGAACCGCAAGCGCCTTGGCTGATCTTACCGTTGGAATGATTGTCGGCTACTTGCATATAGCCGCTGGACAATTCGGACACCGCGAAGGGGTTAACATCCGCCTGAACGTTGACAGCCATACCAGACAGCAGGGCACTACCCATCGCAGCGGCCAGCGGAGATTTATTAAATTTTTTCATGGGTTTATCCTCTCGTGTGATTTTTTAGTTATGTCGCTCCGGCATACAGCCGCCGGGGCTTTACGACTGACGCGTAATCTTGGTGGCTCTATTCTGATTATTGCATATTCAGTCTAAATTCTTTGCCTTAAATTCGCAGACATCGGCGATGCAGCAAGCACCGCAACGCGGCTTTCTGGCCACACAGATATAACGGCCATGCAGAATCATTAAGTGGTGCGCGTCTTTCTTGTATTGCTTGGGCACGGTTTTATCCAATTTCCACTCTACTTCCAGAACATTTTTGCCGGGTGCCAGACCGACGCGATTAGCAACTCGAAAAATATGCGTATCCACTGCAATAGTGGGCTCACCGAAAGCGGTATTTAAGATGACATTTGCCGTTTTGCGGCCCACACCTGCAAGCGCCTCAAGCGCTTCACGTTGGTGTGGCACTTCTCCACCATGCAGCTCAAGCAGAGTCTGGCAAAGTTTTATGACATTTGCCGCCTTACTGTTAAATAAACCGATGGTTTTGATCTGCTCCTTGAGACCTTCCTCCCCTAGAGCCAGGATAGCCTGAGGTGTATTTGCTAGCGGAAACAACTTGGCCGTCGCCTTGTTCACACCCTTGTCTGTTGCCTGCGCGGAAAGAACTACCGCCACCAACAATTCAAACGGTGTGCTGAAATTAAGTTCTGTAGTTGGGTTCGGCGTGGCCTCTGCCAAACGTTCGAATATCAACAAGCGTTTTTCGTTATTCATACTCAAAAATGGATTTAGAGCCAAGCTTTCCAGGATTATCGCCGCTGGCAAGCTAAACATTGGCGGGGCTAAAGCATTGCCGGCATCCCCTCTCTGTAGGCATGATTCCGGCACTAGTCTCCAGCCAACGCACTAACCGTGTTGCAGAGACCGCTTTGACGCCAGGATTTAATTTTGAACCATTCTCCTGCACATCAAGTCATCAGCAAGCACCCTCTATGGGAGCAAACCAACACAACAATGCAATCCGGGGGAATTATGAACACATTTACAACCGTTACTATCAGTGCGTTACTTTTGGTCAGCACCGGCGTATTCGCAGAGGAACACGCTGCAGCCGCGCTGGAACATGCCAACCAGGCGGTCACTCACGGTAAAGCCGGCCATAGCCCGATTTTGGTAGAACATGCCGATGCAGCCTTAACCCATGCAAAAAAAGGTGCTGAAGTCGCCAAAGGCGAGTCTAAAACGCATCTCGATGCCGGGGTCAAATCGTTGGAAAGCGCGATTGAACACGGCAAAATGGGACACGCCGATGTAGCCACCAAAGCAGCTGAAGAAGCTGTCGACCACATCAAGGCCGGCAACAAGTAAGTGCTTAACGGTAAATCTTTGAATCCTTAGCGATCATCACTAGAGACGCAAGATTTTGCGTCTCTATATTCGCCTCTAAATCGAAACAGCGCCAGCGATATGCGGATGCGCCTGATAACCCAACAACTCGAAATCGGTAAACTCGTAGGAAAATAGCGATTCAGGTCGGCGTTTAAACTGTAGTTGCGGCGGCGGCAAGGGTTGCCTGCTGAGTTGCAATTCAACTTGTTCGAAATGGTTGCGATAAATATGTACGTCGCCGAACGACATGATTAGCTCGCCCACGCCCAAGTCGCATTGTTGCGCCAGCATATGAGTCAACAAGGCCACACTCGCCTGATTGTAAGGCACGCCTAAAAAGCAATCGGCACTTCGCTGCGTCATCATGCAAGACAATTTACCGTTCGCCACATAGAATTGATACAACACATGGCACGGTGGCAGGGCCATTCGCCCAGCAGCCGCATTCTCGGGCGGCCCAAGAGCTTCGTCCGGTAGAAATGTCACATTCCAGCCGCTAATGATATGTCGCCTGGAATCGGGCTTGTTTTTCAATCCATCGATTAAAATTTGCATCTGGTCGAAGTTCTTGCCATCAGGCCCCTGCCAGTTGCGCCATTGCGCACCATAGACCGGCCCCAACTCACCATTGGGCGCGGCCCATTCGTCCCAAATGGTGACACCGTGATCATTAAGATATTTGATGTTGGTGTCGCCGCGTAAAAACCACAACAACTCATAAGCAATGGATTTGAAATGCAGCTTCTTGGTTGTGAGGAGCGGAAAACCATCTGCCAACTGATAACGAATTTGTCGACCAAACAAGGAGCGGGTGCCGGTGCCAGTGCGGTCACTTTTGTCGATGCCGTTATTCATGATATCGGCGAGGAGGTCCAGGTAAGCTTGCATAGTGCTCTGAGGTGAAAAATTGGCGGGCAGTATAACTTGCCGGCTTTCAAAAGGCGACGTGGCACCACTAGCCTATTGGCAGCAGTCTCTGGATAAAGGTGTTGCCGTTAGAGGGTCTCAACTAAAGATCTGGACCTAATAAACTCTACCAATTTGTGATAAGGCATGGGCTTGGCATATAGATAACCCTGACCGAACTCGCAGCCCATTTCCCGCAGGATTGTCTCTTGCGCAGGTCGTTCTACACCTTCTGCTATGGTTTTCAGCCCCAGGCTTTTGGCCATAGCCGAAATCGCCCGGATGATGGTTTTGCTTTCAGCGGCCATATCGGCATCCGAAACGAAGGATTTGTCGATTTTCAGAAACTCCACCGGCAGACGGCGCAGATAATTTAACGACGAGTAGCCGGTGCCAAAATCGTCTATCGCTGTCTCGACCCCGTGCCTCTTTAGCTCGCGCAACACGTCTATGGCGTAATCGATATTTTCCAATACGGTGCTCTCGGTAATTTCCAGTATCAAGGCCTGACCGGGTAATTTTTGTTCCCGCAACCGATTGACGATAGAGCCGACAAACTGCGGCAAGGCGATATGCCGCCCCGAGACGTTGACGCCAACGCGCATCTCGGTCCAGCCCAAATCCCGCAACTCTCTGACAATGCCGAGCGCTTCAGCAATCACAAACTCGCCCAATTCGACGATAAGGCCAGAGTTTTCGGCCACGGCAATAAATTCATCGGGCCCGACCAAGCCGCGAATGGGATGTTGCCATCTCGCCAAGGCTTCTATCGCTACCACCCGCCCGCTAGACAGCTCGATTTCCGGTTGCAAAAACAAGGTAAATTCTCGACGCTGTAAGCCTTGAGCGACCTGGGTTTTCAGGTTGAGATAGCTGGTAACTTTATCGCCCAGGGATTTGGAAAAAAAGCAGCTGGCATTGCGCCCAAGCGCTTTCGCGGCGTACATGGCGGCATCGGCGTTCTTGATGAGTGTGTCGGGATTGTCGCCATCGATCGGATAACGGGCAATCCCAATGCTGGCGCCAATGTGGACCGAATGCTCGTGGATGGCAAACGGCAAACTCAAGACGCTGATGATCTTGTCGCACAGATGCTTGGCGTCAAGGTCATCATGGCAGCCGTGGACGATAACGGTAAATTCGTCGCCGCCCAGGCGATAGATAGTATCCGCTTCTCGGGTACAAGCTTGCAGGCGAGAAGCGGTTTCGCATAACAATTTATCGCCGGCGTCGTGACCCAAACTGTCGTTGATCAATTTGAAATCATCAAGGTCGATAAACAGCAGCACCAAGGGTTCCGAATCGCGCTGCGCGAGGACAATAGCCTGCTGCAGCCGGTCTTTGAATAATGTACGATTCGGCAAATCGGTCAGATCGTCGTAAAACGCCAGCCTTTGCCACTGTTCTTCGGCATGCTTCAAGCGACTGATATCGGAAAAGATCACCACGTAATGCCCGGATTCCCCACTCTCGTCGGGGACGATACTGATGGTCAGCCATTTCGGAAACAATTCGCCATTTTTACGCCGACCTCGGCACTCTCCCTGCCACAGACCTTGAGTCTCCAAACTACTCCAAATGGCCTCAAGCAATTCAGGATGATCGTAACCCGGCTCGCTTAAAACCAAGCCTTTATTCACCGACTCATACTTGCTATATCCGGTGATTGCGGTGTACGCCGAATTAACATCGATTACCTGGCGCGCAAAAGTTGCAATCATCACAGCCTCGCCAGTGCAATGCAAAATCCGGTGCGCCAGATAAAGATCTTTGCTCATGACCGCACTCAACCGTTTCAACTCGGCATTTTTGCGCGCCAACTGCCGCTCGGCATTCACCAAGCGATTATTCAGCGCCAGCATATCGGTGATCATTTCAACTGTGACCTGATCGGGAAGCGCTGCGCTGTCAGGCGCTTGCGGCAAATCCGGACTGCTGGCCTTGGTCAAACCACGCAGACTGTTCACCTGTTTATTGATCACATGACTCAAGCCATCATAAATTTTGTTGTGCTCTTGTGAGGCCACCGAACCCAACAATACTAAGCGATCCCCCAAGGCCGCCGCGGCAAAACAAAATGCGGTGGGGGCACCGTTGATAGAGACATTGATTTCCCAATCGAAAACCACGCCGCGTTCCTTAACTTTCAGAAACAAGGCCAAACCTTTTTGAATGGAGGCAACATCGAAAATGCTGACAAAATGCGCTACGCCGGCCAACTCGTCGTGTATACCAAAGTCGTCGCAGAGCACTTCGGTAATCAGACCATCGTAATTGCAAATCAGCGCCAAGCCGACAGCATCAGCGTGCTCGTCTAATATCACGATGCTCTATCCAATGTATCGGCGACAGCGACCGCGGTTTCTCCATCTTTGGCCCAACCGTCAGCATTTAGCTTGCGCCAAAGCGTTTGATCGATATTGAATGCAGCGCCGCCCACCATGATTTTGACTTTAGCACAGGCAAGATTCGCCCTAACGGCGGCGATCATTTCGGACGCCTCGCCAAGATGAGAGGCCAGCGTGACTGAAATGGTCAGAATGTGCGCGTCATGCTGAATCAGAATATCAATTACGGACTCTATGGGTACGTCGGCACCCAGGAATACCGTATCCCAACCATGCATTTCAAACAAATCCGCCACCATTCGCGCGCCGATTTCATGGAGTTCGCCAGGAACACAGGTCGATACCATCCGCTTCTTTTTCTTACTACCGTCAAATATCGATGGAAATAATTGCGCCATGATCATTTGCGCAACCGCGGTACAGTAATGCTCATGTCCTATGGTGATTTTGTTCAGATGCCACAACCGACCCAACTCATGCAATACCGGGGTGATCACGTTAAGGTAAATATCGTTGACGGACACCCCTTGACTGACCGCATCTTGGGTTTTTTGCATTGCATCCTGCCGATTAAGGCTTAGGCAAGCCGCGAGAAAATCCCTGGCTAAATCGATGTGCGGATTGTCGTCTCTCAAAAAGGACTGTGTGACTGGTTGCCGCTTACCCAATTCGGCAAGCGCGTTAGCTAAATACTCTCTGGCGGTTTCCAGCCAATCGCCAGTAGCGCTTGCTTGAATTTGGGTTTCTAATGCGTGCAGGCAAGCACGAAATTGTTGGGTATCGCCACCGCTGGACACTAGGAGCTGATTAGTCCAGATCGCGTATTCGCTAAAGATTTGCGGTGTACTGCAGCGCAGCGCCTCACCCAGAAAAGCCAAGTGGGTTTCCAGGTCAAATACCATTTTGAGTCTTTCGTCGCCATGAAACTCGAAAATTTGATCGTCCAGACTGTGGCGAGCCAACTCGGCGAGTAAATGCTTATGCTTTATCAGTTCTTTTTCTGTGTCGATAAGCACTGCCGTCTCCCGATGTCGGCTTCGTAAAGTTGCCATGCTAGTGAATTTAGCACGTTTATTGGCGGCTTGACAGAAAAGCAAATCATCTGACTAGGCTAGTCGCAAATAGCCAAATCAACCCAGTTTATGACCAGGGTTTTACCAGACTGGATATTGCCGAAAAGACTGATACACTTCGCCGACAAGATCGTGCACCAAAATGAGTTGTTGGCAAAAAACCACGGTTGTTTTGGCACGATGCAGGACTGGCATAAGGGAATTAAAAATACTTATTTACACTGATAGCGAGCTATTCAATAGTTTTGCCCCAGCGTTTTAATCAACAGGAATACAATGAAAAATCTGTTCTTCGTTTTTGCCCTGTGCCTGTCAGTCGACAGTTGGGCCGGGGTTTTCAAATGTACTGACGCAAACGGTCACACCAATTATCAGTCTTCACCCTGCACCGTGGAACACAAAGCCGTGCAGATGAACACCAAAACCGGTAGCAGCGTGGATCTAAACGCGGTGGAGAGGCAGCAAGCCGCTGAAGCAGCATTAAAAAAACAGCAGTCTGCTGAGGAACAAGCCGAGCAACAGGCCAAGCTCGACATCATCGCCAAAAACAAACAAGATGCTAGGGTCCAAAGCGAAATGACGCAGACTCTAATTAAGCAAAATCCAACACAGTTCTCCGCATTCGCAATTCCAGCCTACGATCCGGAAAAACTACCCGCGCAAGTAAAACCGTTTGAAACCCGCCTGCCGGACATTGAAAAGTTCCGGAGACTGGCCGCGCAAAAAGCCCTAGCCAGCGGCGAATGTCAACGCATTGAAACCGATGAACTGACCGCGAAAAGCAAATCGGATCAATTGAATTTTTTGATCAACTGTAGCAGCGGCAAAACCTTTTTGTTTAACGAAGCTGACCTTCTTAAACCATGATTACCAGCAAAACGCTTTTTGTCACCGGCTGCTCTTCCGGTATCGGTTACCACACTGCGGTATTTTTGAAACAGCGTGGTCATCGGGTGGTTTGCTCCGCGCGTAAACCCGAGGACGTCGAACGCTTACGAGACGAGGGCTTCGAGTGTTTGCAACTGGATTTGGCAGATTCGCAGAGTATCCAACAAGCCGTGAGCAAGTTAATAGCGCTGACCGACGGAAAAATCGATGCACTATTCAATAACGGTGCCTTCGGCCAACCAGGGGCCGTGGAAGATTTAAGCCGCGAAGTACTTCGCAATCAATTCGAGACCAATCTGTTCGGCACCCACGAACTGACTAATCTGCTGTTGCCGATAATGCGGAAACAAGGACATGGCCGAGTAATCTATAACAGTTCGGTGTTGGGTTTCGTGGCAATGAAGTTTCGCGGCGCGTATAACGCAAGTAAGTTCGCTTTAGAAGGTTTAGCTGACACCTTACGCCTGGAATTGCGCGGCACCGGGATTCATATCGTTTTGATCGAACCGGGACCGATAGAGAGCCGCTTCCGGCAAAATGCCTTTGCGTTGTATCGACTGCACATTGATGCTGAGCATAGCTTTCATAAAAACACCTATCAAGCCATGGAAGCCCGCCTACAAAAATCCGGCCCGGCCGCTCCGTTCACCTTACCGGCTAGCGCTGTCGCCGAAAAAGTGGCGCATGCCTTAGAGTCGAATCGACCGAAAATCCGCTACCCGGTGACGGTGCCCACACATTTGTTTGCTTGGCTGAAACGCTTGCTGCCCAACTCTTGGCTTGACAAGCTGCTAGTCAGCGTCGAATAAGGCCGCAGCGGCATTTCTCAGACACCGAAAAAACCATAAAAACCGGTATAAACAGACTAGCAAACAGAATGAACTGTGCTATCATCCCGGCCCAACATGTAGTGGTTAATGCGGTTGGGTTAGCAGCTATATGTTCTTATAAAAATAACTGTGAGGTTCAATACATGAAAATTTTAAAAAGTGCTGTTATCGCGTTCTCTTTAGCTGCTGCCATGGGTTCTTTCTCTACCGCTGCGGTTGCCGAAGCAGGCAGAACAAGCTACAAACCTCTTGATAACATCAATATGGTTCTGGAGCGTATTACCACTGCAGAGACAGCGATCAATAATGGCGCTGAAGATGCTGAAGTTGCAGCTCTTATCAAAAAAGCGGCTGATATTTCAGAAGAGATTAATGCCAACGACAAAGTTGCCAGAGACAACTCAAAAGTTAGACAACATTTGAAAGCAGCCATATCTTCTGCTAAAGCTGCAAACTTGCAAGAATCCAAAGAACATTTGGCTAAAGCAAGAGCAGGCACAGAAGCGTTGAAAAAATTGCTGTAATTTTTTCTGGCAGGGCGCCTGTTACGGGTGCCCTGTTATTTTTAGCCCATATAAGTTTCCGGGATTTCAGCAGGACTTATAAAACAAACTGCTTTTGCTCTAATTGCCCTTCCAACCAAGTTAGTAATTCCTTTGCGCTGCCGAGATTGGCCTGATTGATAGGTAACGCGTTCTCGTCGCATAGCGCTTTCCAACGAGTCAGCAGCGTTTTCAACTTTGCAGCATTTGCGACCGTAAAATGAAATTGGTCAAGTAATTGCACGTATAGCTCGTGCGGGGAGTCATCAGGCAAGGAGCGTTTCAAACTGATTAACACCGCCAACAACTCTTCGACTTCCGGCACTCGCGTAGCGAGCATATCCGTAACAATGTCTTCCCTAATATTCCCCAGAGGGGACTCGATATTATCTGAAACTATCTTTAGACAGTGAATCAATTCACTGGAACTAAATTTGATGGCAATCTCATAGAAAGCCGAGGCCTCCATATCTCGCAGATTATCGTCTGCATATTCGCCATCAGCTTCAGACAAGCTAACTAACGGCAAAGTCTGGCAGGACTTGTTGAATGCGAATTGGGGATAAAAGCGTCGATTAGTCTCGGCGTCGGTGATTTTATCCACCAGAAAACAACTACCTAGCACTTGGCTGCGATGACCAGCGATGCCGACGTTCAGCATTATAGGTGGCGTCCTTGAACTAAACTGCGCCATGGTGTATCCCACAGCAGCGGCCATGGCAATTTTACCGATGCCAGTGATAACCACGACGGTTTCGGTATTGCTATAAGTAGCGAAAGGCTGTTTTGTTGCCTGCTTTTTTAAATGCCAAGCCTGAATAAACGACTTCGCTTCACAAGGCAAGGCTACAAAAATGAAGCTTGGCTGTGCCAAATTAATCACACTTTTAAAAGAAAACTCTTTAAATTTTAAGATATTGTTGAACCTTGTTAACAATTAACATAGATTTAAGGCTCGTTTATTATCAAAGGGAGATGTATCGTGACTGAATTGTTTTCCGCCCATACCGACACCTGCTCAAATAGCCTGCATCTCGTGACAAGCTTACAGGAAGAGCGTTCCGCAGTCTGGTCTTTGTACTGCCAGATCGCTGAGATGAAACCCTACTCCAGCGAAAATCGGATTCGCCCCGTATTGTCTAAGTTTTCCCAGCTACTGATCGATTATGTATCGCTAGGCCACTTCAGCATTTACGAACACTTGCTGGCAGAGAAACAAGATCAGTCGTCGGTTTTAAGTTTCGCCGAACAGATTTATCCGGCTTTTTCCAACACTACCGCATCAGCAGTCAGTTTCAGCGATACCTACGATGATGGGAATCGTAAATTCAAAACCGACAAACTCGCTCAGGACCTGTCTGTGCTCGGCGAACAACTCGCCGAACGCATGGAGCTTGAAGACCGACTCTGCTCCATGCTGTTGCATTAACCAACTGTCAGGTTTTTTTGATACGCCGCCGGCTGGCTATTTACCTTCGGCGGCTGAAATACCCGATACAGGGCTATTGGCCCCAGTAATAAATAAATCTTTCAACCTGCTAAACGCGGCTTGTAAGGTTTTATCCATCACCACCTGATTACCTACCGAAACAATCACCCGCGCCAGCTCAGGCATCTTGGTTTTGGTCGCCAGCATGTAAATAGGCTGTACATACAAAATCGAATTGCCCATGGTTAATATCACCATTCGGCCTTTCTTTACTTCAGAGCCCTGTTGGTTCCATAGCGTAAATTGCGCAGCTATTTCCGGATTTTGGTCAATCAGCGCATTCACTTGTGACGGCCCATTTACCTGCACTGCCTTAGGGAATTTGAATATGGTGATACCCGGCTTATACGTAGAGTCGCAACTGGTCGGGTCAACCGTACCGGCGATCCCCACCATGCTTAAATTATCCCTGTGTATCGGCGTCATGGGGTTTACCATCACGAACTCTTCCAAATCGTTGCAGCGATCAAAATCCATCGTGATGAAATAGGGCAGAACTGGCTGGCCATCCACGGTAGCGAACTGCCAAGTCTCCGCTTGCTCGTAAAACAGCTCCGGACTGTTTTGATGATATTTGGCGTAAATTTTCATTTGCATATAATACAAATCGCGCGGATAGCGCAGGTGCTTCAATAGCTCGTCCGGCATTTCCTTCAAGCTTTTGAACACGCCTGGATACGCACGGTTATACGCATTGATAATGGGGTCTTTAGGATCGGAGATGTAGTAATCGACGCTGCCGTCATAAGCATCGACCACAATTTTTACCGAGTTACGGATGTAATTGAACTTGTGTTGGCCATCCAGATAATCGTCAGCGGCTGGCTTGGAGACCGGGTAGTAGTTGGATAAGGTATAAGCATCCTGTATCCAGTAGAAGCGCTCTTTGTTCACAACCAAATACGGGTCTTTGTCCAGATGCAAAAACGGCGTCAGTGCGGTAATCCGCTCGTCGATATTACGGCGCAGCAACAATTTGCTTTGCGCGGATATATTGGGCGAAAAGAAGATTTTTTCGTCTTTAAGATAAAAAGCGAACAACATCTTTCTGAACAGCGAGGGTATCGGTATGCCTGAGTTACCCTGATAATCCACCGAATCCCCTGGCGAAGAGCTGGAAATATCCGTGACAGCCAAATTGTTCGGCACAATCGCGTAGCGGTATTTCTCCAGGCCGTAATAGATGTCAGGATACTTAACGGAAAATCCGACATCCGAGGTCATATTCAAACCGCGCAAGTACCAAACGATAGGAATTGCGGCATCCTGAGCGGCCGGCGAAATGACCGCGCCGTATCCATGGGTATAACGCAAATGGCTGTTCTCCCAATTTTGCGCCTCCTTGGGTAATTTATCGATATTGACTTCTCGGGCGGCCAGATTGACCTGTTGATAATGGCCGTTGATAAAATAGCGGTCTTCATCGACGGTCGGAAAGCCGTAATAAGGGCGCAACCCTTCTAACTGCATATAACTATCTATTAGGAACTCGCGGTCCCAAACCGGTATATTTTCGAAATGTTTTTTGGTTGACCACGCTTCTATATCTTTGGTGGCATCCAAATTGACCTGAAAATCGACAGTCTTGATGTTATTTAAATCAAACGCGGCCATCGTGGCGTCGATGTTATGCAAAATGGCATCACCCTCGGTACGGGTAAAATTCGGCTTAACGACAAATTTTTCTATCAATTCTGGCAGCGTATGCGAACCCTTCAATCCCCACACAGCCAAGAATCCCAGAATGGCGAGAATAGTGGGCGTTTTACTGCGATGCCGCTCTGACAACGCATAAAAAACCACCGATATAGCGATGGCTACAAAAAACAGCACTTCAAGCCATATCAAGGGCAGTTTGTAATGCAATTCAACAAACCCTGGCCCAAAAAATACCGGCTCATTGCCGCCAGAATAAAGCAAGGAAAAGCGTTCCAGCAAAAAGCCCCAAACCACAAATAGCACGACAAAGCCAAACAAAACCGCCAAGTGGACTTTAGCCCCTAGTGGAAATTCCTTGCTTTGATTGGGAACGAACACATGCTCCATCCAATACAGCAGACCAGTTGCCAGAAACACCAAAACCGCTGTGATCAGCAATTCCTTCTGGATCAGCATGTAAATTGGATAGGAAAACATGTAGAAGCTGACATCGTTGCCATATACCGGATCGACTGTACCGGACGCATTGCCAAAGAAAAACAGCAGTGCCTGTTCCCATTGCAAATAAAACGGTACCGCAATGGCCACGGCAAACAACAGCGAAATGGGGGTGTAGATTCGAGCCGAACCGCTCATGAACACATCGGCAAACCGCTGAAAACGCCGACGCTTGGAATCGTCCATCAATATTTCATCGGGCGGATTCAGGCCCAGGTAGCGAGAGGCAATCCAAAAGTGAAATAGAAAAACAGCGAAGAAAAATGCCGTCACCGCACCAGAAAAAATGAACCGGTAGAGCAGCTTCAGCCAAAAGTAAGCTTCGAACTCCAGGGATCGGAACCACCATAAATCGACGAAAAAATCGAGAAACACGAAGTAGAACGCGACGTAAAGCACAATAGCAGCCGCCAGGGTTGCTAAAACAATCGCCGGCAACAGTTTCCAGTTACTCATAATTTCCTCTTTACTTAGATATCCGATCGCTTACCAACGGAACAGTACACCAAACCACGGTCGGAAATGTCCGCTCAACAACAATGGCTGAGCATTCTAACACCCAAATCCGGATTGTGATTGTCCGGCATATTGCCCGATTGTTCACTGAATTACCGAGCCGTTTGCGCTTGGCAAAACAGCCCTATTCAAACCGAGAATAAAAAACTAATTGTTCATATACAGGCAGGCTTTCTTCTCACTGCCAAAATCTTAAACATTGGGACTTAGGCACGACGCGAAGTCTCTATAGCCCGACAGCAAAACGCCGCTGCCGAGACTGGCTCGACAGCGGCGTCGCTAAGCTATAAAAGCGCTGGATTACTTCTTAAACATCGCCAAAATCCGCTGGCGATTGGCAAACCCTACGTATAGCAAGCCACCCAACATCAAGCCATACAACAATTGCCCGATAAAAGACGACTGGGCCCCTGCCGCTTCGGCTTTCGCTGCGGCATCGCCCGTATTCAGCGGAGGAGGCGGTGGTGGTACAAAAGCCACTTGCTTTTTATTACTTATTTCCGGCAAACCCAAACTTTTCCAAGCGTCGTAATCTTGCCAAGCTGGGTATTTCCCAAGCCAGAACTCCTTGGTGAAGTAAGGAGCCAAGCTCATACCATGCACTTTTGGTATGCCTTTTTCGTCAGCAAACCCTTTGTAAACCACCAAACTGATATCGCCACCTTCACCGACACCGTTAGTGGTAAAGGATTTCTCGACGTGATCATGAAACATCCAAACGCCTTGCCCAAAGCTGTTCAAACCGTCGTCAACTCCACTCAACTCCAAATCAAGCCGCTGGGCGGGCACCATGCCGTGCACATCGCGCTTAATATAAGAGTTGGGACCATTATCGACTCCGTCGTAATGGGTAACCATCGGCTTATGACCGTGAATGTGCATAGCAAACGATTCTTCATGGCCGTTCAACACCCGCAGTTTGACCTTTTTATTTTCCTCCATAAGGATAAGGGACTCCCTTAAAGTATAAGGAAATGACCGCCCATTCAACATGAAGTAATCAGGTTTCGCTTCGGTGATATCGAACTCTTGATTCATGCGCCGGGCGATGATGCGCGGATCGTTCGCTGAGCGCACCATTTCATGCAATTCCTTGTCTACAGACTGGTAGTGCAAATCGTACTCGGCCGCGTATTTCTCTTTCACGGCCACCGATGGGTGTCGGACATGACCAGCACCCACGTTGAAAGTTTGCACCCAGTTGTTGGGACGATTCTCCTCAACCACAAAAATACCCTGCAAACCCATAGGAATGTGCGTGTGCGGCTGGACATGACAATGGTAATACATGGTGCCAGGTTGACGCGGCTTGATAACGTAAGTTTTACTTTGGCCAGGCAATACGTCCATTTGACCGGTTTGACCTACACCATCATTTCCTTCGCCACTATGGTCCATGTAGGGATGATCGATACCGTGTAGATGGATTGAATGCGGGAAATAGTGGCTGTTTTCCAAAACTATCCAGATAATGTCGCCTTGCTCGACGCGAATTACTGGCGAGGGCGCCCTCAACAAGGGGTTGGCTACCGGCTCATACAAACTCAAGGTTGACATATCGCGTGTCTTCGGCGCGTACACCCAAAAAGTAGGCTGTATGCCGGGCGCGATGTCGAAGGTCGTAGTCGGATCCTTCATGTCTGGAGAATGGCCGTTCAGCTCGGCAATTTCCAGTTTAATAATGTAATGATCGGGGTCGCCGTCGCCGTCCATGTCCTCACCCACGGTAATTGCGTCGGCGGCCAGCTGTGTCTCCATTAAGGTAGACATTGATATATTGTTGGTGCCTTTAACAAAAGCAGCGATTTCGGCAGGATTATCGGGGTTACACATCCGTGATTCTTGAATTTCGACTCCGTCGATCACTTGCGCATCACGCCACTTGGCATCGGTAAATTCGGAACAAATTTCCTCTGCCGCACCCATCTTGACGCTAGTGGTCGCCGGTAGCTTATCTACCGCCGCCATAGCCCATTGCGACGCCGGAAGCAGGATGGCGCCACACAGAATGGGGATAACCTTTTTATGCATACAAAACCTCTTAAAACAGACGAATTGACGGAAGCCTTCAAGGTTTCCGAATATCAGAAAAGCCAGATACTGTAACCAGAACCCATGGGTAAAGTACAGTAATTATTTAGGGAACATCCTGACAATCCCGACCGGTATTGCGCAGCCACCAAACGAACTAATTCGACTAGGCGACTAATGCCTTATAATTCCACGACGAGCGATTATTACCAGTCATTCCGAGACATTTTTGCAACGGACCACTCAGCTAAATTATGCCCAGTATCAGAGTATTGCTTTGTTTGATTTTCATTTTTTTAGTTCACGGTAGTTTCGCCTGGCTGAGCAATCAGCCGCAAGACGCCGGCACCGACGTGCCGTCCGGCAAGCTGATGAGCCTGTCCTTCGCACCGTTTCGGGAAGGTTTTAGCCCCTTAGAAGAAAAATTCCCGTTACCGGAACATATCGACGAAGACTTGCGCCTGCTCGCCGATAAAACCGAAACCATACGCACTTACTCCAGCCTTGGCGGCCAACAGCCCACTCCGAATCTAGCTCGCAAATACGGTTTGAAAATGATCCAAGGCGCTTGGCTCGGTTATGGCTACAAAGATAACACCAACGAAGTCAATGCCTTGATCAAATCCGCCAACGAGCATCCCGATGTTGTGAAACGAGTCATTGTCGGCAACGAAGTGTTATTGCGCGGCGACATGGATGTCGACCGCTTAATCGGCTACATCCGCGAGGTGAAGAAGGCGGTCAAGCAACCTGTGTCTTATGCCGACGTCTGGTCGATGTACATGAAGTACCCCAAATTGATTAACGAAGTGGACTTCATCACCATCCACATTTTGCCTTATTGGGAAGACGAGCCGATTTCGGTGGAGAATGCTTCGCAACATCTGGAAAAAATTGTTAAACAGGTTGAGGATGAAGCGCGCGGCGTCGCTCCGGGCAAGCCTATTCTAATTGGTGAGTCCGGCTGGCCCAGCGCCGGCAGACAGCGCGGCATGGCTATACCCGGCGTCGTCAACGAGGCCAAGTTCATTCGTGGCATGATACAGGTCGCCAATCGCCATGGATTTGATTACAACATTGTCGAAGCGTTTAACCAACCCTGGAAAAGCGAGCTGGAAGGCGTGGTTGGCGCAAACTGGGGATTATTCTCCGCCGACCGGGAACCGGTGTTCCCATTGACCGGCCCGGTGAATGAGGCACCCAATTGGTCGATCCGTTTTGCCGTCGCAACGCTGATCTGGTTGCTGGCAATCGTGAAGTATGCCAAAAAGCTAGAACACGTTTCGCTGATCCGCTTATTGATGTTTTTCACTCTGGCACAAGTCTTCGGGGTTTGCTTGGTGACATTGGCCGATTTCCTCTGGTATACCAGTTACAACGTCTGGCAAAGGCTTTACACGATGACACTAGTGATAGCGAATACCGCTCTCGGCGCGCTGCTGCTACAGCGTACTAGCGATATTTTGATCGATAAACCCAATTGCGTTTGGCTAGCCAATAACTTGAGAGTCGGCTATTTGCTCTTCATATTTTTGGCACTTTATAAAACCTACGGCCTCGCCATGCATGGCCGTTATTTAAGTTTTCCTATCGAACAGTTCACTGTTCCGGCTTTTGGGATAATCGGATTGATGGCTTGTAAGTGGCTGTGCGGGCGCGTACTAAATGGTCGAGTCTTAGTGTTTGATAGTTTAGTTGGCCGTAGCGTGCAAAGCCCTCGCGATCGGTTTCTTGCTTATCTATTAAGCTTTGGCGCTATCGCCCTAATACTGGGAGAAACCAAAGCTTTTATGGATGGTCGGGATTTTATTCAGGCCCACCCCGGCTTTTCGGAAGGCATTCCCTTTGCTCTGAGCTATACGTTTTATAACCAACAACTGCTTGGCTGGTTGTCTTGCTTAGCGTGTTTATCCTTGCCGTTCTGGGCTCGCAATTCTGGCAAACAGGACGCTTAGATTTTACGTTAGCGGGCATTAAGCCATAACACCCGCTTTTCCTGGAAAGATTGCTTTAATATCGAGAGACAGTTTGCCGCGCGTCAATTTGTCACATTTTCAAAACAGGTTTCCCCCATTAAACTGTATGCAACTCTTATGTATGCGCTCCCTCTCCTAAAGGGTAAAGAGTTTTAATATCCTTCCTCAATGCGGCCATAGCGCCGCATCTTTTTTCTGGATGAGGTGGCTGTCTATGGATCGAAATTACTATTCAACTACTTCAACTTTCGTGCACCCCAACGAATTCAATTGGCGCACAGCTTTCCATGAAGCAGGCCATGCCGCGGCTATTCATCTCGGCAACCGCCAAAAACAACTACCTCCGGTATTTTTCGAAATACATATCAAGCGGCCAAACAATGCTTACGACGATTTTTTCGCGAAAGTAATAGACGGCAACCTCATTCAGAATTTGCCAATTGCCGTTGTGGAAAGCTTTACAGAACTGCCCGACACTCATCAGCAACATGCTTGCCAACGCGCTTACGAAGCAGATGTGGTGAACTTATTGGTGGGACCTTTGGCGGAAGCCAAATATGTATCTATTCGAGACGACGAAGTTTTTAACATTAATTTAATCAATTTCAATGCGTTGCATAACTACGGCGGCTACAGCGACCTGGAAAAAGCCCTAAGTTACCTGGATCATTTCATTGCATCAAAAGTCCAGCGCGAAGAGAAAATGCAGGAATTACTACTCCAGGCATTTGGTTTTATCGACAATCGCCGTCACTGGAAATGTATCCTGAATCTAGCCCACTATATCTTGGAGAGCCAGCAGGAAATCATTTCGTGCGATGAAGCGATTGGCATATTTGACCGTTGCCTTACCACCAATACGCCCTTCAGATCGGTGCGTTACCCGTTTCTATTTGGCTGAAAGCAATCGAAAAAATCTTCCACAGAATCAGCAATCCTTAAGGGGCGCCACAAAAACTAAGCTATCGCGTTAGATAGTCGACCTAAACCGCACAAGCAAACAATCAGAAAAATAGGACTAAGCGGCAAATACGGTACAGCGGTTGCGTCCATTTTGCTTGGACTGATAGAGGGCTTGATCGGCGCGCACAAACACATCGTCATGCAAATCGCTCTCGTTAAAGTCGCTGATACCGCAACTTATGGTCAGATTCACATTTTCACCGTTAGAATTAAAGCCGCAGCTCTGAATCATTTTGCGGGTGTTTTCCGCCATTTCCAGCGCCTGAAATGCATGGGTATTGGGCATCAGCATCACAAACTCTTCACCGCCGTAACGGGCTACGAAGTCAGTTTCTCGACAGTTATTCAGTAACAATTGGGCGACCAAAGCCAAGGTTTTATCGCCCGACTTATGTCCGTAGGTATCATTTATGCGTTTGAAGAAATCGATATCCCAAATGATCAAGCTTAGCGGTGCTCGGTAACGCTTCCAACGCTTTAATTCCATCTCGGCGCGATTGTTGTAAGCCAAACGATTTGGCAAGCCGGTCAAAGAGTCGCTAAGCGCTTTGTCGTGCTCTATCTTGAGTTTAACGCGCAAGGTCTCGGTCTCGGTTTCCAGCTCTTGCAACTTCTTCGTCATTAATTCAATTTTTTCTTGCGCATCCCGCTGCCGTTCATCTTCTATCTGTTTATGCTCTAGTAACTGCTCCAACAAACGATCAAGGTACTCCGCCGTCTGATTCTTTAAGATATCAAGCTCCTCAGCGGCCTGAGTCGAATCTTTTAGACTACCCACTTGCCGGTGTATCTCGGTATTGAGATTCTCACGGTTATCTATCATCTCCCGATTAGCTTGACCTGCGATCTCCACGTCTTGCCCAAGTTCGTCCAGCCTATCGCTTAAATCCCCCAGAAATACATCGATACCTTTCTGCTCTGATACGCTGTAATCTTTGATATTCAGCAATAGGGTAATCGCTGAATCGATGACTTTCTTATAGGAGTCCTCGCTCAGATTAGCCCTGACCCGTTGCTTTAAAAGCGAGGTCTGGTGCTGAAAACGCAACGGTACTTCCGCATCATTGAGCAGTTCATCTAACCGCTCCAGCAAGTAGTTGTTTTGCAACGCAGCGCCGTCGCCTTCGCCGACATTCACATCCTGTTTGGCTTGCTTGGATATGTGCACCAAGGTTTTGGAAACAGCTTGCAGCTCAGACAGCAATTCCTGCGAATTCGCGCCACTTCGTAATTTTGCGCCTATCGCCAACAAATGCGGTTCTAACAACCGGTGACTACCTTGGCAAAAAATCAGCAGTTGAATGACCAGCTTGTATAAAAACTTTTCGTTATCTAGTGGAGCGGAATAAGGGGTACTAGTCGCCATGTCTATTGTACTTAGTTAGACAACAACGCAACGGTTGCGGCCAGTTTGTTTGGCACTGTACAAACCGGAATCGGCTCTGTTGAAAATCGACTCGTTACTGTCGCCTTCGAGAAACTGGCTAATGCCGCACGATAAGGTAATAAACACTTTGTTGCCATTTGCATTGAAACTGCTGTGTTCTAGGGTTTTTCGAAGCTTTTCCGCGATCAATAAGGCCGATTTGGCATCGGCACCAGGCAATATCATCACAAATTCTTCGCCGCCGAAACGCGCGACAAAATCGGTCTCGCGGCAGTGTTTTGATAATAATTCCGCTATAACAATCAAAGCCTTATCCCCACACTTATGCCCATAGGTGTCGTTGATTTTCTTAAACAAATCCACATCCCAGACCATCAGGCTCATCGGCGATTTGTGCCGCCGACAACGTGCCATTTCATCAGCCAAACGATCCTCAAACGCCAAGCGATTCGGCAAATTGGTTAATGGATCGCGGGTCGCACGATGCTGGGCAAGATCGAGCTTAGAGCGCAAATCTGATGACTCGGACTCCATTTCACGCAGCCTTTGCGACAGGATCTGCATTTCGCGTTGGGCTTGATCCCGTTCCTGCTGTTCCTGAAGATTGTGGGCTTGAATTTGTTGGGTAATAGTGGTCAATCGACTGCTGACAATTTGCTTTAACGGCTCAAGCTGGGTCGCATTCTCCGACTTTTCCCGCAATTCCATGATTTGCTCAGATACGGCCTGATCCAGCAAATTACGCTTTTTAACACTGATCTCATTGGCAGCATTAACACCAGTTGCTTTTACACCCAGTTCGGTCAACTGCTCGGTCAATTTCGACAGAAATGCCGCCATCTCCTGTTGTTCCGATTCCAGATGCTTCTTTACCGCCAACAGCAACGCCACCGTATCGTCGAAAATTGGCCCTAATGGGTGATCCGAGAACAACCGGCTTTTGATTTTTTCGGCATCTTCGGCAAAAAACAACGGAATCTCTGCATTGTCCAATAACCGGATAAGCTGAATATTAATGGCTTTGGCATCCGCCCCGGTTAATTCCAACGCCAAGTCGATGTTGGCAAGCGGCTTGTTCTCCTCTACCAGTTCTAACAGTGCCAAATATAAGAACTGATTGTTACTGAATTGGCGGCTTTCGTATTTTTCTCGGATCTCATCAAGCTGCTCCAGATGCCGAGGATATTGCTTACCAAGAAACTCGAACAGCAAGGAAGCGTCCAAGAGCGCCGCCTCGGGCGATTCTTCCAACATTATCAAAGCATTGGAAAAAGCCGACAGCTCTTTCTGCAGTTGCTGGCTTTGCAGGCCGCCTTTCAGTAGGTTTCTAATGCGATTTAAGTGAGGATCGAGTTGCCTGTTAAGACCTTTAACAGCTAGCGCAAAACGCACGATGGTCTTGCACAACAACTCCTCGTTGGCTTTGTATTGCTTTTCAGTTTGTTCCTGGTCGTCCAACAGCTCGAGGTATTTATCCTTCCACCTGTCCGGACCCTCATCCTTGTTTTTAAAAAAAACCATGAAACATGCCCTAATTCTTAAATTCTCGGTCGCCTGATTATAGTCTATCGTTCAATTTGTGAATGATATCCAATAATCAGCGTCAGTTCCCCACATCCATGTTCAGTAGGTAAGTCGCTAGTGGCTCATTTATTTTTTCTGGCTTTCCTGGGCTATCAAATGATTGACCACGGTCAACATATTGGCTTGAGATTTTGCCGACTGCGCGGTCACTTTATATTTACCGTTGACGATCAAAGCAGGTACGCCACTGATACCGTAACGCGGGCCGGTAGACTCGGCTTGACGAAGCTTGGCGTCAACCAAAAACGAGTTAAATGCGCTCCGAAACTCCTCATCCTTAACGCCATGATCGGCAAAAAACTTGGCCAGCTCGTCTTCGCTGACTAATTTTTGCTTCTTGTTCTGAATCGCATCGAACAGATCGGCATGGACTTTATCCAAAACGCCCAAAGCTTCGGCGGTAAAATACGCCTTGGCATGCTTACCCCACAGATCGCTGAATACAGCCGGCTGGCGGATAAACTCGACATTGGCGGGTTTGGTTTTCAACCATTCGACCATGGACGGTTCAAGGCTGTAACAATGCGGGCATCCATACCAAAAAAACTCGATCACTTCGATCTTGTCCGGATTTTGTACCGGCTGCGCCGGCGTAACGGCTTCGTAACCATCCTCCGCATGTACCAGAGAAGAAAAACTCAGCAGTCCCAACAATGCGATTATTTTTAACATCAACGTTCTCCGTAATAATGTCTTACCGATAAAAAACCGCCTGATTATAAAGATTCTTCAGCTAAGCCGAAAAGCGTCATCTTCGCAGATGATGATGTCGCTGAAATATCGTTATAATCAGGCAAACCCTGTTCACACCCATAGCGTAAACCATTTCACAAAAAACCGAACACCGCCAGAAAACAGTCGATTTTCATACTAGAGCCTAACCAGACTCTCATGCGGCCATGCGGCTTGATTAAAACAACAAACCTACAATACGAGGTGCTTCAACTCTAGCAATCGGCACCCAAGCCGTTGCTAGTGCGAGACACAAATGAGGAAGAGAGCAGTCCTTGCGAATTAACGATTAGATCAATTTCGGCAAAGCAGCAGCTTCGCTGAGCAACAACTGCTTATTTCATCGTAGAAATATAATAAGCAACAGCTTTAATATCCTCATCGGTCATTTTGGTAGCGATCATGTGCATCATGTTTTCGCGATTATTACTGCGCGCGCCGGTTTTGAAATCGGTCAAACTTTTGATCAGATAATCGGCATGCTGGGAGTGCAATGACGGAAAAGAAGCGGGCTTGTTACCCTCTGCATAAGGACCGTGACAAGCCACGCACGCCGATACCTCGCGGCTAATGTTACCGTTGCGGTACAAATCGCTGCCCTTCGTAATTAAGGCGTCTAGCTCGGCTTTTTCCTGCTCAGGTGTTTTCGCAGGAGCATCATCGTCATCGCTCACCGGCAACTTCGGTGCCGGATTGGTAGATATCTTGTTGCCTGCGTAATAACTGGCGATTTCCTGAATCGCTTGATCGTCAAGCCCCGCAGCCAGTGGCGCCATCATAGGCGCTAATCGCGCACCACTTTTGAACGCGTGTAGCTGCTTGGCTAGATAAGTTTGATGCTGCCCAGCCAATTTCGGGAAAGCAGGCATCGTGCTATTACCATCTTCGCCATGGCAGCCCGCACAACTGGCGGCTTTGGTTTTTCCGGCACTGGCACCAGCATTACCCTGCGCACTGACGTGACCGGCGCCGGTTGCCAACAACAAAGAGATGGAAACAGTCAGCAATTTTTTTATCATTATGGGCCCCTGCTCAGGAAGGTTGATCGACATTAAGCAAGCTGATGACAGCCACCAGACGCTATAATGCCCGGATTCTAACCGATTTATAAACACTAAGCGAGACTGTGATGAATCCCATCTACCATCAGGCCAAGTTCATCAACAGCGCCCCCAAACTGAAAGACGCACCGCCCGACCAAGGCATGGAGATCGCCTTCGCCGGCCGCTCTAATGCCGGCAAATCCAGCGCAATTAACACGCTAGTACAGCAAAACGCCCTGGCCCGTGTCAGCAAAACCCCCGGCCGCACGCAATTACTGAATTTTTTTGAAATCGACGCCAAACGCAAACTGGTCGATTTACCCGGCTACGGCTACGCCAAAGTCCCGGAAGCCATCAAAAAAGACTGGCGACTCATGATGGAAAGCTACTTACACGATCGCCAAGCCCTGTGCGGCATCGTCCAGGTCATGGACATCCGGCATCCACTCACCGACTTCGACTGGCAAATGGTCGAATGGTGCGAACACCGTAAACTGCCCCTGCACATCCTGCTGACCAAGTCTGACAAGCTGAAATTCGGCGCGGCTAAAACCACTTTATTGCAGGTACAGCGCGATTTGAGCCAAGCAGACATTGCGGTGACGTTGCAGTTGTTCTCCGCATTGAACAAAACCGGGATTGACGACGTGCATCAGGTTTTGGATGAATGGTTTGGGTTCAGGAAGATGGTGGTTTCGGAGGATTAAACCTAATGGGTGGAACGTAGCTCATTTTCCCTTCTCCAGCGGGAGAGGGCGGAATGAGCGAGACATTGTGTCGCTGGCGAGGCGGCTGATTTTAATGTCAACTCTTGGCCCGACAGCCGAGGTAATCTCGATAAGCCACCACTGGTTTTCACCCCACGGAGCAGGCTTTCGGCTTTGATGAACGTGGCCAAGTGATTGGTACATTCACCGCTACAACACGGACCTCTCGTTTACGGATAATACCCTTTACATTTTCCCATTCGGTGCTGGCCAAGCGTGAAAGCAGGTCAATATCTTCTACAAACAAGATATCGTTTGGCCGACTATCTGTTAATAGGCGGAGTCACTCCGGACGCTTTAAGTGAGCGAGGGATTGGTTTTCAGCATAATAGTTACAAATGACCACACCATGTTCATACGCAAAGCGATCCTGAGAACCGCGTGCGCGTTGGGCGTCCTGTTCCTTGTTAGAGGCTCGCAGATAAGCGCGGATAAAATTTATCATTGGCTTTATTAGGGTTAGTTTGCCGAACCGGTCTGAACAGGGTTGTCTTTCAGTTTAAAAGAGTACCATTTTTCATTGGTTCGATAAGGGCTTACCCTTATTGAACCAACTTGATAAATATCATGAGTATATACCAGTCTATGATATATATTCATAATACCTATTTGATACAGGGGGGGTTAATATGCGTACGACTGCCAAGTTATTTACCACAGGCCGAAGCCAAGCGATACGGCTTCCGAAAGAATTCCGTTTTCCGGGCGCGGAAGTATTTATTCGTCGTGATCCCGTGACTGGCGAAGTCATTCTGTCGCCCAAGCCGGCATCCTGGGCGGATTTTTTCGAGCTTGCTGATCACGCCAAGATTCCTGGCGATTTCATGACGGATCGAGAAGACCTGCCGAACCAAGAGAGAGATTTGTTTTGATGCGTTATATGCTGGATACCAATATGGCCAGTTATATTATAAAAAGCCATCCCCTGGAGATTCGACACCGGCTGGCATCAGTGCCGATGGACAGTATTACTATATCCGCAGTCACACAAGGCGAGCTTTTATATGGCTTGGCTCGCAAGGGACATCCAGCCACCCTTGCAAAACTCATCCGGGAATTTCTATTTCGTGTTGAGACATTGCCCTGGGACGAGCAAGCAGCCACCGTTTATGGCGATTTGCGCGCGTCTTGCATGTCGGTTGGTATTACACTTGGGGCACTCGACATGATGATCGCCGCGCATGCAATTGCCGCCAATACCATACTTGTCACCCATGATAAAGCCTTCAGCCTGGTTCCCGACGGGGTTTTGACTATCGAAGATTGGATGAATGGCGTTTAGGTTGTAAACGATGATGGCGAAGAACAAGCTGCTGAGGGTAGGAAGCGGAGCATTACGCTCTATATGGTCTGCCGAGTTTCGATGACGCTCAGTGGTTGTAATACTTGGCACTGTCCGAAACCGAACTGATGCTTGCGACCAGCAGGCCCGGACTCCATGCCCAAGTCTATTGCATTTTACAAATCGGTTACTTCAAGGCCAGCATGCATTTTTTCCGATTTGACTGGAGCGAAGTCGAAGACGATCGCGCCTTTGTATCGAGCCGTTATTTCATCGGCGATATCTTTGAACGCAAATCGATAACCAACCATGAGCATTACACTCAGCACGGACGTATTGCCGAGTTGTTGCGCTATCGGCTGTGGACTTCCTACTTTCTACCACAGATCGTGCGTCAGGCTGAGTCTATTGTGTTGCGTGACGACTTCGCGGGCTTTTGTGTTCGTCGAGTTGCTCGCATGGCTTAACGATCAGAAAATCTTCGGCTAGGCTACACAACACTGCAAGAATTGATCAGCGAAACACTATTCGCCGAACGCCGTCGACTTGGCGGACTACTTGCGGAAATACTGGACGAGGCAGAAGCGCCTTTCACAACGACCGCTAGACGAATGTCCGCCAACCACTTTACCGAAGAAGTTACGAAAGAATCTATTGATCTTCGATGTAACCCTTCAACAATACCGTCTTCGTGAGGCGGACGACGCGTACAATCTTAGTCGAACGCCATATTTGGTATAAATAATAATATTATTTTTTTTAAAAAAAACAGTATCTTATGTTAGTTTATTATATGCTTACTGAGTATTTCTTTCGCTGAAAATGTTGGAAACGTAGCGTTAGCGGAGTGAAGATTTTTAGTCCCCGATAGCCGTAGCGCCGGGCGGGTTATCGCAGCGAAGCGGAGAAAACCTGCAAGGCATCGCGAAACGGCGTTAAGTTATGCGAGAGCCAAAGTTTCGACTCCCTGTTGGGTCGCAACGAGGTGACGCGGACGAATCGGGGCGCCGCTGGCATAAGCGGTCGCGTAGTTTTCGCCGATTTTTTCCTGCAGGGAAGCTTGAAAAATCTTTCGGCAAAAATAGCGACTCCCCGAATTATCACACTAGATTTTATAACACAGACGGCACGGCAATAGACTATTGCAAACTTTTACCGCTTCATTTGATCATCCCAGCTAATCTTGAATACCGCCAGGGAGCTGCCATGGTCAGGTTGCATATTCCGATACCAAAAGAACCACTGGCGCCGATAATGAGCTTGGCTCTTGAGCCAAGGCTGAGCAATTCAGATCTACCGCTCCCGCAAACTTTCCCCGACATGCTCGATCAACGGACTTAGGAAGTATTCGATCGCCCTACGCTGCCCGGTTTTGACTTCCACCGTCACCGCCATGCCCGGCGTCAGATTGACGGCCTTGTTTTCGACGGCCATGGTGGTGCGCGGCAGTTTGACTCGGGATGAATAAATCAACCCTCGCTTCTCGTCGTTGATGGCGTCGCTGGATACGTGGGTGACTTCGCCGTGCAGAGTACCGTATTTGGTGTAAGGGAAGGTTTCGATTTTGATTTCGGCTTCCTGGCCGGGATTCACAAAGCCGATGTCCTTGTTTTCGACGAGGGCTTCGATTTCCATGGCTTGATCGGCGGGGACCACGATCAGCAGCGGTTGTGCCGGGGTGACGACGCCGCCGACGGTGTGAATCGCCAGTTGTTGGACGATGCCGTCCACCGGTGCGGTCAGAGTCAGAAGTTGGCCGCGCTGGCGGGCTTTGATGCCGGCCTGGGTGTAGGTTTCGATTTTCTGTTCGCTGTCGTGCAGCCTATCCAATGCCGTGCGCCGGGCGGCGGCTAACAGTTCGCTTTGTTGTTTGGCGGCTTCCTGAATCGCCGCGCCGAGCTCTTGTTGCTTTTCCCGTTGCGTCGCCAGTTCGCCTTCCTGTTCTATCCTGGCCTGTTCGCGTTCCAGGTAGTTGTGGCTGGAGACGAATTTTTTGGCTTGTAATTGTTGATAATCCTCAGCCAGTCGGCGGGCAATCGGTGCGGACTGCGCCAGTTTAGCCACGGTGGCCTGTACCGAACGCAAAGCCGCCTGCCGGCTGGACTTGTCGGCTGCCAGGCGTTCCAGTTTACTGGTCAGTTCCTGCCATTCGCCATCCAGCAGGCGTTGTTCGTGTTGGACTTGCTCAGCGGGGATCGCGTCCGGCGCCTGAAGTTGCGGCTTTTGCGATTTCCCGTTTTGCAGCGCTGCCAGGCTCTGTAAAAAAGCGCTGTCGCGAGCCGCTGTCAGTTGCGCGGTGCGTAAATCGTTGGCAATGCTGGCGGTATCGGCATCGGCGGCGGTCGCGTCCAGTTCGATCAGCACATCGCCGGCCTTAACCGCTTGGCCGTCGTTGACGTGGATGGCTTTGACCGTGGCGGTTTCCAAGGGCTGGATGGTCTTGACCCTGTCGTTGGGGACAATCTTACCCTGGGCGGTGGCGACGATGTCGATCTGGCCGAAACAGGCCCACAGCACCGCCAACAGCGCAAAGCCAATCAGCAACCAGATTGCCACACGGGGTGCCGGTGAAACCGGGGTTTCCTGCAAAGCCAGGGCAGCGGGCATAAAAGTGCTTTCGTGCGCTAAGCGCGGCACACTGTCCAGTTCCGCGCGCCGTGACCAGGCGTGTCGGAAGGCTTGTCGGTAACGGTGTAACAGATCTAAAGTTGCTTGAAGTTTCAACATCGTATTATCCCATCTGCAACCGATGCAACCGGCTGTAATGGCCCAACTCGTGGGTGAGCAGTTCGCTATGGCTACCGGCTTCGACGATCTGGCCTTTGTCCATCACCACGATGCGGTTGGCATCGCGCACCGCGCTCAAGCGGTGGGCGATGATGATCACGGTGCGGCCCTGGCAGATGGCTTTCATATTGTTCTGGATGATGCGCTCGGATTCGTAGTCCAAGGCACTGGTGGCTTCGTCGAAGATCAGGATGCGCGGATTGCTGATCAAGGCTCGGGCAATGGCAATGCGTTGGCGTTGGCCGCCGGACAGGGTGGAGCCGTGTTCGCCGACCATCGTGTCATAGGCTTCCGGCAGCTCCAGGATAAAGTCGTGGGCACCGGCCAGTTTGGCGGCGGCGATCAATTTCGGCAAGGGTGCGCCGGGATCGGTCAAGGCGATGTTGTCGCGAATGCTGCGGTTGAACAACACGTTTTCCTGCAATACGACGCCGATCTGCCGGCGCAGGGACGAGACGTCGGCCAAGGCCAAATCCATGCCGTCCACCAACACCCGGCCACGTTCGGGTAAATACAGGCGTTGCAGCAATTTGGTCAAGGTACTCTTGCCGGAACCGGAGCGACCAACGATGCCGATTACTTCGCCGGCGGCGATGTCCAGCGTAATGCCGCGTAGCACTTCCGAGCCGTCTGGATTGTAGCGGAAGATCACTTGTTCGAAACCGATTTTGCCTTGTATCGGCGGCAAGCTGCTCTTATTGCCGGCCGCTTCGCCACGAGTATTGAGAATATCGCCGAGCCGCTGCATGGAGATGCCGGTCTGCTGAAAGTCAGTCCACAACTGCGATAAGCGCATTACCGGCTGGGCGACGTGGCCGGCCAGCATGTTAAAGGCGATCAATTGACCGACGCTGAGTTCGCCATCAATCACCAAGCGGGCACCCAGCCACATGGTGGCCACAGTGACCAATTTACCGATAAAGGTGACACCGGCATTGGCGAACAGGCTGACGCTGGCGGTACGAAAGCCGGCCGAGACATAACCGGCCAACTGCTTGTCCCAATGCCGTGTCAGTTGCGGCTCTACCGCCATGGCCTTGACGGTACCGATGCCGGAAATCGCTTCCACAAGAAAGGCCTGATTCTCAGCGCCGCGATTGAATTTCTCGTGCAAGCGGCCCCGTAATAGCGGGGTATACAATACTGATAGTAAGACATAGCAGGGTAAGGACACCAACACGATCAAAGTCAAGTCCACACTGTAATAGGCCATCACCGCCAGAAACACTACCGAGAACAGCAAGTCCAACACGACCGTCACCGCATTACCAGTCAAAAAGGCCCTAATGTTTTCCAATTCGCGCACCCGCGCCACCGAATCACCGACCCGGCGGGCTTCGAAATAGGCCATCGGCAGATTCAACAGATGCCGGAATAGCCGGGCTCCCAACTCGACATCGATCCGGCTGGTGGTGTGGGCAAATACATAGCCGCGCAAGCCGGTCAGCAGCACTTCGAATAAGGTCACCACCAGCAGGCCGATGGCGATGACATCCAAGGTGGTAAAACCTCTGTGCACCAGGACCTTGTCCATGACTACCTGAAAGAACAGCGGGGTGACGAGGGCAAACAACTGCAAGACCAGACTGACTAGCAACACTTCCAACAACAGCTTGCGGTATTTGACGATGGCCGGAATAAACCAGGTGAAATCGAACTTGCCTAGCTCGGCGGCCAACGAGGCCCGCGAGGTAAACAAGATCAGGGCGCCGGACCAGCGTTCGGCGAATGCCTCTAACGGCATTTGTTCGGGGCGAGCAGCAACCGGGTCGTGTATCAAGACTTGGCCGTTATCGACGCGAGCCAGGACGAAAAAACTTCCGTCGCCTGAAACGGCAATAGCCGGTGCCGGCGTTTTATCCAAGCGGGCCAGTGAGGTCTTGACCCGTTTGGCCTGCAAGCCTAGCGTTTTGGCGGCCAGCAGAATATCGTCGCCGCCAAATAGCTGACCACTGGGCCGAAACTGGTGAGCCAGTTGGTCGGGATCGACGGCAACGCCGTGCAGACGGGCCAGCATCGCCAGACAGGCCAAGCCGGTGTCGAGGGTAGCGGCGGGGGCGCCGTTAGCGGGAGAAGTAGTTGTCATTGCACGCGAAAATAGCTTGAAAGGAGAGTAAAAATATTAAGTGGCTTATTGGGACCCGGAGCACCAAACCAAGGCCAAAGCCGCATCGAGTCAGACTAACTAATCCGAGCGGCTTTTACCTGATCCCTGCGCCTTGCCTATAGTTTATTTCCAGTTCGCCGCAATCACCGGTGCCAACGCAGCTTGGTAATCGGTCGGCAAGGTGGTTTGACCGGCGGTCGGCGGGGCAAATGCGGCCATCGCCGACACCAGGTTTTCCACTTGACTGTCCAGCAAGGTCAACGCACCGTCAGTAGTTTTGAACTGCTCGACGTGGTTGGCTGCGCCGGTATACCAGTCCTTCACCACCAATTTATCCGACGTGCCGATAACGCTGGCTTCCAGGTTGTTGCCAACGTGGCGTAACCAGATCTGATCAGCGGTGATGCCCGACAGGAATTGGGCGATGTCGGTGTTACCCGCTGTCGCATCGTTCTCCACTACCGTGTCCGCAGCGTAACCCCGACCCAAGACATAGGTGTCGTTGCCGATGCCGCCGGTCAGCGTATCGGCGCCTGCACCACCATCCAGGGTATCGTTACCGGCCGCAGCGGATAGGCTGTTGCCGGCGCTGTTGCCCTTGAGCACGTTGTTCAACGCGTTCCCCGTGCCATTGCTGGCTGTTGAGCCGGTCAAAGTCAGATTTTCCAGCTCGCCACCCAAAGTCCATGAGATAGAGGACTCGACAGAATCGATACCACTATTGGCGTTTTCCACTATCACATCGCTACCGTTATCAACCACGTAGGTATCGTTGCCTAGGCCACCGGCTAAACGGTCGATGCCCAAGCCGCCATCCAGCCGGTTGTCTGCCGCATTCCCCAGTAAGGTGTTGTCCAGCGCATTGCCGATGGCGTTAATGGTTGCCGAACCGGTCAAGGTCAGATTTTCAACGTTGGCGGCTTGATTCAAATCGTAGCTGATGCTGCTCTGGACAAGATCGATGCCGGCATTGGCCGCTTCGATAACGCTGTCGCCGGCTTCGCCGACGGTGTAGATATCGTTGCCTAACCCGCCCGCCATCGTATCCGCGCCGATTCCGCCGTCCAATCGATCATTGCCGTCCAGGTTGAAACGTAGCGCGCCGTTCCACGGCATCACCCCTTGGCTTGCAATCAGATTTTTACCGTCTAAAGCCCCCGTACCCGCGCCGATATCGTAATAAACGCCATCAGCTGAATTTGCAATGCTTTGTCCATTGATTTTAATCGTATTGACATACAAATTGCGGTCTTGAGGGGGCGAGGCGATTGCCGCATCGTTGCTAAAGGCGATATCGATGAGGTGCGCGCCAATGCCCAATAAACCAGGATCAACGGTGTAATCTTGGTAAGCTGCGGTGTTGGTGACACTGAAGGTGGTTTTCAACACACCGTCGATATACACGTCCATCCGGGCGCCGGCGCCATCGTTCAACAGGTTCGTCTTGGCGTTGATCACCAATTGGTTAACAAGCGTGGCCGGCACGCCATCAATGAGATCACCGCCATATAACACATCATCACCGGCCCCACCATTAACGCTGTCGTTACCGGCTTGACCTTTCAGGGTGTCTTCGCCGGCATCGCCGTTCAGGGTGTTGTTGGCGGCGTTGCCTTCCAGGATATTATTCAGCGTATTGCCGGTGGCATTAATTGCGGCAGTACCGGTCAAGGAAAGATTTTCGACGTTGGCGGACAAGCTGTAACTCACCTCTGACAACACGGTATCAGTGCCTTCGCCGCTGTTTTCCACGACGATATCGCCGTTGTTGTCAACAATATAGTAGTCATCACCTTGGCCGCCGACCATGCGATCAACCCCCAGACCACCGTCCAAACTATTACCGACCAGGTTGCCGAAAAGGGTGTTGTCAAGCGCATTGCCGATGCCATCTAGCGCATCTGCACCAACCAACATAAGGTTTTCAACATTAGCCGTGTTTTTCAAATCGTAGTCGATGGTGCTTTGCACCATGTCAATGCCGGCATCGATCATTTCAGTAATCGTATCGGCAACATTGTCTACGATGTATATATCGTTCCCGAATCCGCCTA
This sequence comes from Proteobacteria bacterium ST_bin11, assembly GCA_002083615.1. Taxonomy (GTDB): domain Bacteria; phylum Pseudomonadota; class Gammaproteobacteria; order Methylococcales; family Methylomonadaceae; genus Methylomonas. The sequence goes on from MSXO01000026.1 coordinate 40,215, forward strand.
TCATGGTGTCCGCACCTATGCCGCCATCCAGTCGGTCGTTGCCATCCAGATTGAAGCGCAAAGCACCGTTCCACGGCATTGTCACTTGACCGGCCAACAAGTTTTGGCCATCCAGCGCCTTGGTCGCAGGGCCAATGTCGTAATAAACGCCGGCGGTGGTGGTTGCAATGGCGACGCCATTCAGAACAATACCGCTCACAAACAGATTGCGGTCTTGCGCCGGCGTGCCCGCAATGGTGCTATCGTTGCTGAAGGCCACCTCGATCCTGTGTCCGTCGACACCCAGCAATGCCGGGTCGACCGTGTAGGCTTGATAGTTTTGGGTATTGGTGACACTAAAGCTGGTTTTAAGGAGACCATTGATGTACACATCCATTCGTGCCCCAACCCCATCGTTCAAAAAACTAGCCTTGGCATTGATCACTAACTGATTAATCGGCGTGGCTACTGAATTATCCAAGATGTCGCCACCGTAAAGCAGATCATCACCGGCTCCGCCATTTAACCTATCGTCACCTAAACCACCGATCAGCTTATCGGTGCCTGACCCACCATCCAGTTGGTCGGAACCGGCCAGACCGATTAATTGATCAGCTAGGGCCGTTCCCAACAGACTGTCGCTGCTCGTGGTCCCCGTGACTTTATTAATAGGATTTGCGGTTAACCTAAAGCTATTGCTGATCGATGCGCCGAATCGATCAGTGGCAGTAACTGTAACATTCCACCAATCACTGGGTGAGTAAAGATCCGTAGCGCCGCTAAAAGGCGGTGTTCCGCTAAAGGTCAAGGTTTCTGGATCAAAATTCAACCACCCAGGCCAGCCATCATGGCTATAGCGCAAGCTGTCTCCGGCATCGAGATCGATAAAGGCATCCTGTGGAATAGTGTAAGAAAAAGGCATATCTTCCGTAGCCACTTGATCAGCCAACGGGGTGTTAATGATGGGACTATGTTCAGGAGATGGTCCGGCTAGCGACAGCATTTGTGCCATTGTCATCTGACTGCCATCGGCAAATTTGAAGTATTCAATGCCTATCTTCTCGGCGTCGTTTCTATCGGCACGCGGTATGACGATTCTGACGGTAGAATTCGGTTGCCAGGTAATATCCAAGGTTTGATACCACTGAGTGCTGCCATCAACCGCCGAGATCAGTGCCTCCTCGTTCCAAGCAAAATTGAAGTTAGATAGACTGACACCGTCACCGAACACGACAGTGTCGTTATTTCCGCCATAATCTCCACCATAGCCACCGCCGTAGCTTCCCCCATAACCGCCGCCATAGTTTCCACCGTACCCCAAGTCATACAGCAAATCTGTCCCGACTTCATCCGCTAGAAAATAATAACTGTCATCACCCATCCCACCTTCCAGGCGGTCATCGCCGGCTCCGCCAAACAGCCAATCGTCGCCGGCGTTGCCAATCAGCGTATCCGCGCCAAAGCCACCATACAAATCGTCGGCCCCTGATAATCCTAGCAACTCGTCAGCGCCCACCGTACCAGCCACCATATTGTCACCTGGACGGCCCAGAGTAGGCCGAACCGGCACATTGGCCGACGCCAATATTTGCGTCATCCTCATGCGACTGCCATCGGCAAACTCAAAATACTCGATGCCGGTTTGCTCCCAATCGTTGCTGACAACGGTTGTTCCATAGCTATTAACAAACGGTGTGGGCATGACAATTCTGGCTACAGAGCCGGGTTGCCAAGTGATGTCTAAGGTTTGAAACATCCGGAGGCGCGATTCGTCGTAATTGCCATAGGTGTAACCCGGCAACGCTTCGTTACCCCACGAGAAGCTGAGATTGGCCAAGGTGATGCCCGCGCCGAACACCACCGTATCATTGTCCACTGGACCACCGTAGCCCACGTCATACACCAGATCGGTGCCGGTATCGCCAGCGAGGAAGTAGTAACGATCATCCCCCGTTTCACCACGCAGCATGTCGTCACCTCTGCCACCGACGATGGTATCGCTATCGAGACCACCGACAATCAAATCGTTACCGACACCGCCATCCAAGAAAAGTTGGCTAGCGAACGACTGATTGCCAATCGAAACATCATAACCATTTGCCCGAATGGTGTCATTACCGGCCCCGCCTTGCACAATGCCTAAGTCGCCCGAATAACGAATGGTGTTATCGCTATCGCCCGCCGTGACTTGATCAATTATGATAGCCGAGTTCGCTACGGACATGGACAGCGTAGTCGGATAGTTACCCAGTTGGAAAAAGTTTTGCGCCTGAACATTGTCGACACCGTAGCCTGTGCCGTCTGCGGGCATCATCGACCGCACCTTGCCGGTATAGTGGGTTGTCGTAGTGGTGGTGGTATACAGCGGGGTTTCGGTAAACACATAAGGATTTTCCATACCGCTAACCCCTAGCGATAGAATAAGATTAACTAATTGTTCCGTAGTGTACAGATAATGTCCCGTTGTCGAGGAGTATACGCGTAAGCTTGATGCCACTTCCGGCCCGCTCCAGTCCACAACTACGTTCTTAAGAACAGAACCGGATGAATCGACTTGATAATTAATATTGGCGTTGTCGCTCGCGTAAGGAACAAAACTGACGCCACCAATCGCCACTGCAGGCCTATTAATCGTGTAGCTAGCCCCATTCGACGGCATCCATCCGCCGTAACCGTTTGCCCGAGTGTAACTGGTCGCCGTTTGGCTAATATCAAATTGAAAAGACATCTCTCCGGCGGTGCTTACCATGCCTGCCGCTTTTTGCGCCTGAGTGACACTATCTCGAACACCCGCGAGCCAATGATCCTGCAAGCCTGTCAGCTCGCTACGACTGGTCAGATAGGCTGCGTTGTTTGATAGCAGCTCGGCAACGCTAAGCGAAGTACCTGACGGTGTTTTAACTTGCCAATCGTGACTTTGCGTATAAAAACCCGTCAAAGTCATGCTGTCGGCGGCACCGCTGACACTCAGTAATAAGTCGTCGCCGACGCGGGTACCGGCCAAACGCGATAAATCGTAATCGTTAAGTTCGATGATAGAGGTTTCGCCCGCCACTTCGAATATTTGATCTGCGCCGCTGTTCATGGCAAACACATAACTATCGGTGCCGGCATCGCCATACAAGTCGTCGTTGCCGCCATTTCCGCTCAACAGGTCATTGCCGTTGCCGCCTCGCAGAATGTCGCGAAACGCACTCCCGACCAAACTGTCATCGCCGGCACCGCCAAGCTGCGGCGCCAAAGGCAGGGCAAGCAGACTATCGGCACTGACTTGTTGGCCATCGGCAAACACGAAACTTTCCACGCGCTGAGCCGGATCCGCATACCAGCCAACCACGGTGATGGCATCGGTCAGACCAGCGACGCTGAGCGACAGATCACCGTTGGCTCGATGATTAAAGACCACGTCGCTTACCTCAATGCCGGGACCGAACACGACGCGGTCTTGCGAGCTTTGGCCGGCATTGGCAACATCGGTTTCTTGAATGATGTCGTGACCGTCATCCAGTCGGTAGTGGTAGTCGTCGGCCCCCAAACCGCCAAACAGCCGGTCGTTGCCGCCACCGCCCCACAGCGTGTCGTTGCCGGCATTGCCGGAAAGACTGTCGGCAGCGCGTCCGCCGAATAAAATGTTATCGCTGTCATTGCCATTTTGGGTGACGGCATCGCTGCGAAAATTCAACATGAATTCGTCCGCGCTCATTTGGCTACCGTCGGCCAATTCGAAGCGGTAAGTCGTCAGCCCTTGGGTGATAGTGGCCAGTTCGACGCCGGCTACTTTCAAGGTGAGCGCGGTTTGGCCGGCAATGGTTAGAACCGAAACGGTCAGCGCGGCCTGATCGAGATCGGCACCGAAACGGATCAAATTTTGGCCTTGGCTATCGGTAATCAGATCGGGACCGGCATTGGCATCCAGTTGATACACGTCATTCCCGGCGCCGCCCAACAACAAGTCCTGGCCGACACCGCCGATCAGAGTATCGTCACCGGCGCCAGCATCTAGGATGTCGTTACCGGCCCCGCCGTTCAGGGTGTCGTTGCCCGCATAGCCATAGAGTTTGTCAGCACCCAAGGCGCCGCTTAGTGCGTCATTGCCAGCACCGCCATATAAATTATCCGCCCCTGCACCACCGTACAAGCGCCCGCCGTTGTCTTCCAGCCCCAAGGAAACGGCAGTAGTAAGTGTGCTGCCAATCATGGCCTCAAGGTCAATGGTCGAGCTATTGCCAAATTTCAAATTGTAATGGGTGCCATAAAACACATTCACCAGGTTTAGCGTGTCGCCGTTGTCCAGCTTGACGGCCAAACTTGAATTTCCGGATTTGCTGAGGGCGTCTGTTGTAGCCAGCCCATTTGCACCTAACAATTCGATGGTATCGCTGCCTTGGTTGTCAAAGATCACGTCTTCGGCAGCGAGATCCAGGTAAGTGTCGTCACCGGCACCGCCATTGAAATAATCTAGACCTGCGCCACCGGTGAGTATATCGTTGCCTTCTCCGCCGCTCAATTTATCGTCACCATCCCCACCCAATAGCCTGTCATTGCCGGCTTCGCCAAACAGAAAATCGTCTTCCGTGCCGCCGTCGAGCAGGTCTTGGCCGTCGCCACCTGCCAGTTCATCCTTTCCTGCACGGCCATAAATCGTATCGTCGCCGGCCCCACCCGAAAGACCGCCGTCAAACAGCACGTTGCCATTTAGGGTGCTGAGGTCATCGCCATCCCCGCCGTCAAGGTAATCATCCCCATCGTCACCCTGCAAATAATCCATGCCGGCACCCCCCAAAAGGGTGTCGTTGCCGGCGCCGCTAACCAACTGGTCATTGCCGTCCAACCCGTTGATCCGGTCGGTGGTATTGGTACCGAAAACGGTATCGTTCTGATCGGTACCGTCCAGGTCGAAGCCGCGTGCCAGGAGTTGGTCTATGCTGAGCGTGGTGCCGTCGGCGAACTCAAAACTACTGACCGATGAGGTGTTGAACACGTCGGTCTGGTCGAAATTTTCGATGTGCACGGCGTTGCCGTTGCCCAGATCGAGCATCAGCGAACCCAAACGCAATTTAACATCGTTGGACTTCACGCCGTTGCCGAAGATGATTTTGCTGTTTTTCTCGGGATCGCTATCGATGATGTGGTCTATGCCATCGCCGGCATTGATGATGTAGGTATCGAAACCCGCACCGCCGTAGAGTTCGTCATTACCGGTTCCACCGATCAGGGTACGTCACCGCCATTGCCGTAGATCGTGTCATTGCCGGTGCCCCCTTCCAGGTAGTCATTGCCGTGATATTGCACGGCCAGACCGCTTTCCGGCGCGTCGCCCCACAAGGTGTCGTTGTCAGCGCCGCCGAGCAAGATATCCTCGTTGCCGTCGCCGACCAATACGTCGATACCCGCACCGCCGTCCAGAAAATCCTTGCCGTGCAGCGAAGACGGGGTGGTCGAATAAAACCCGGTGGCAACGGTGCCGTCGCCACGCATAAAATCATTGCCGCTACCGCCGATCAGCAGATCGTTGCCGCCGCTGCCGGTCAGATTATCGTTATCCGCTCCGCCGTCCAAATAATCATCGCCGTGCCCGCCAGTAATGCCGTCATTTCCGGCATCGCCGTAGACGACATCCGGGGTATTATCCAGCGTCAATGATCCGCCGCCACTTATAGTTTGGGTGTTGTTCACATTATTGTATACACCCCAAGTGCTACCTTGTATCCATACCGTTTTGCCACTGGGCGGTTGCCAGATATCGTTAGGTCCAGTGCGTTGCGGCGCGCTTAGGCCGGTGGCACTGAGAATTTCGTCGTTGCCGGTTCCGCCGTGAATGGTGTCTGAGCCCGCCCCGCCGCCGATCAAATCGTCGCCGGCACCGCCGTCGATCCGGTCGTTTCCGCCTCGGCCATCCAGAGCGTCGTTGCCGCCCAAACCGTTGATAACGTCTTTGTCGTTGGCATTATGGTAATCGCCATAAATCACATCGTTGAAGTTTTCTTCGACAACGCCGTCAGTCAGCGTCCCGTCAGCCGACCAGGAGGTCGCCCCCCAATTGTAGGTTAATGAACCTGGAGAACCCGTAGTCGGTGCGCGCTGGTCGCCCAGGTAGGTGTAGTCCGCGCTGCCCGACCCCGCGCCGTCGCCCAGGGTAATTCCTAACTCGCCGGAGTGCCAGTTGAGGACTTTGACGACATCGCCCTTGCGCAGGATGTACAAGGTCTGAGCGCCGCCTTCCTCGGTTTGTACTTGGTAGCGGATTTTGTGATTATCGTCCTGCCAAGTGGCATCGCTGAACTTGAACCATTGGTTGGCATCGATACCGGTTTGGCCCTTGGCCTGAATTCCGTCGAGTGTGATTTTACCCTGACCACCGATATCCAAAATAGTATCGATGCCGTCGCCAGCGACAAAGGCGTAAATGTCGCTGCCGCTGCCGCCTTCCAGGTAGTCGTTGCCCTTGCCTCCCGTCATCAGGTCGTCACCGCCTCCACCATAGAGGTGGTCGCCTAAATTTCCTCCAGACAAATGATTGGACTGATTATCTCCGAAGCGAATTTGATTGCTGAACTCCACCTCGACGACGTCGTCGGTGGAAAACACTTGTTGTGTCGCCAAATCTTCAAAAGTCAGATTGCCGTCCCCGGGTGCAGTTTCGCTATCGCCGGTATTACGTGCCAGCGTCTGCTGCAACAGCGTGGCGCGATCGTTAAGCCACTGATCGCTGAAGTAAGCCAATCCGCTGGCGCGTTGCGCATCGGTCAACGCCACATCCTGCAACCAGTCGGTATATAAGCCGCTATTCGCTCCGCCCAGGATCGCTTCAAATAGCGGGTCGTCACTGTGTAAGGCAAACGGGGTGAGGTAGTACAGGCTTAAAAACTTTCCAAAATCAACTCGCGCTTCACTGGTACTTGACGGCGGAGCGGTAATACTGACTCTGCCTATCAAGTCCTTAAAAACTTGATCGCTTATCAGTTGAAGAAGATTGTCGTGGTAATCAATCCGTGATGCCGGCTCGGGATCAGGGGTGCCATTAGATGTATCACCTACGACGGTCTCGACAATGTCACCACCTAAAATGGTCTTTCTTAAACCGTCAAGAAGACTTTCATACGAGGAATCCATCTGATTACTAGCGTTTTTAATCAAATCATTTAACTGATCAATTGAGAAATTATTATCTAGCTTTGAAATGGCATCACCTAAAGCTAATAAATCGGTGAGCTTGTACATATAGTGATTATAGAACGCCCCATCAAGTGCAAGTGCTAAACCATCTTCTTGGTAAAGACCAACTCGTCCCCCAATTTGATTAAATCCTATAGGCCGCCAAACATTTGTTGTAAATTCAAAGCCGTTTTCACCAAAAAAATTAGTTTGTAAACCGCCATTAAAAGCAGGATCAAATATAAGGCCAGTCAAGTTGGATATATTTGCAAAGGCTTCATTAATATTAAGGAAATGCGCAGAGGTATTACCAAACCCAGCGCTGTTAAATGTCGATATTTGTCCAATAGAAACATTACTTCCAAAAATACGTTCAAAACTAGTGGCAAGATACCCACCAAGGCTATGCCCATTGACTGAATCAATATGAGAGATATTGGTTAGATGGCCAGTACCTTGTACGTTTACACTGTTATCAATTTCAAAAAAATAATAACCTAATCCACCAGAAACCCTTAATTGTGTCACATGCTGGCCCACAGGGGTCGTTTCCCGTAACCACCAGTTAACCATTTCGGCAAGTTGGTCATAGGGCACCCCTAGTGCAGCTAGTCCAACGTCATCAACAAGATCGGCTCCATCGGCTGTGCCCCGCATGGAGAGAAAAACTTTACTGGCGTAATCTGTTCCGGCCTTGCCTTCCCAAACAACTGCTGAAAAGCTTTCGCTGGGAGCAATTTCCTGAGTCTTGATGGTAAAATTTTGCGTGATGAACTCGGCAAGTGGTTGGGTAAGGCGTAGCGCTAACGCGTCAGTTAAATCTTGTCCTGTTAATAAAATATTGTCATTTCCTTTCAGATTAACATACGATGCATCGGCTAACAGTGCGTTAACAAAAGCAGAATTTAGGGCAGATATAGACATAATGTTGATTCCTGTTAATTTTCAACTTCTTTAAGCTGTAGTTTTTTCATTACATTTTCACCGTTATCCATTATTTCGTAGTTTTCAACGCATCCTTTCAGCAACAATGCGGGATAACCGCCACTGCTTACTGGTAACCCCAAAAAAGCTCTAGCGTGATAATTAAAATGTGGTTTTTTCAAAATCAATTGATTGGTTTTTGCATCAAGTACATATTTAACTGTATACGAGACGTCAACACCTGGAAAAATGGTTTCTTCTAGGTGTTCAAATCTTAGATATATTTCTCTGTCAAATGCTTTTTTAGCATCCATATTTGGACCGAATTCATAGTCTTCACTGTGTTCACACAATTGTCTCCACTTTGGATATGCAATAATCTGATCTATAAGGGGTAATAAAAAAACCAAGGCAACGAACAAGCACCGTAATAGAAAATGCCCCGTTGTCGGCTGGCCTGTTTCATTATTTTTGGTAAACTTTGAGAACAACTTAATATTGCTCAGTTTTGCGCCAATCCATATCGCAATGACAACCCAGATACATACGAAAACTATCAATCCAATTCCAATCATTTATGCTGTCTCCGTATAACCCGTGCCAGCCTTGCCTTCCCACACAGCGACTGATTCGCTTTATCCGTTTCTGGAATTAATAAATGACCAAATTCGTCAATTAAAAACGCCTCCGCCACCACTTGCAGTTGCATGTATTTCAGATAAGTCGTTATTGTCGATGCAGTCATTGAATTTCTCCTGAGTTGGGATGAAGTATTTTTACTACGAAGTCTCAATTGGAACGCCCAACTACTCTCAACCCCGGACATGACCACCAAGGCCGTAGGGCACAATAACCAACGGGCATTGCGCCGTATTTTCAAACTATTCAAATTCATATCAATCTCAGTTATTCCCGTGATCGTCAAAATGGTTACCGTTTCCTAAAAGACCTGAAGGCATCAAATCGATTTATCGTGCAAAAGGTTGGGTATACATACGGCAAGCACATTCCCTATTGATGATCGGTTCCATAAAATATAGCTAGAGGCTTAAGTGGGTTGCGGTTTTGTTTTATCAGGCCAGCCCGTTGGTGCCGATAACAATACGCGTTAGCGAATTATCAACGAAAGCTTTTTAGGCTACGCCTGTCCAAAAGTCCAATCAGCGACCATTTATTTAAAATATTTTTGAGGTGAATCACGATTTTTGGCCTAAGGAACCACTCTTGTGTGATTGGCTTTGCTTTTCTGTTTGGCTTTTTCGGTTAGGCATTTCCGTCGTAGCCCCAAACCTTAGGCATGTTGAATTCTAAGTAAGACGTTTTACCGACTCGAATCCCTCAGCACGGAACATTAAATTCGTTGCACATGTCAGGATCGGGGCATGACTATCTAGGCTATAAAATCAGCAGCCAGTGAACTTGGGCTTGAAAAACATCCGGACATCACTCGTTATTTTGATAAAAATCCAGTACTACGCTTACCCTACAAGTTGAGTTGCTTGCTGGCTTAACGAGCATGCGTTGCATTGACACTGCATGCCGGTGTTTTTAAGGTGTTGTCGATCAACTGGATGACATTATCTATAGTGTCACCAGGCGCGTAGCCGGCGTACTGTTGGGCAAACGCTTGTGCGGATTGCCGAAAACACGATTTTTTTAACAATGCTTCCAATAGCCCGGCGAAATCTTGTTCCTGACGGTTATTCCTGGCCGCTATCCCAGCGCCTAGCGCCTCGACGCGCAGGCCCATCAGAAATTGCTCCACATTTTGCGGAACCAGCAACAGCGGGACACCCGCCAACAGGCATTGACTCACGGTACCCGTACCGCCGGTCGTCACGACACAGTCTGTCATTTTAAAAAGCTGTTCGGTTTGGACGGGTTGAGTGAGGATGCATAAGTTTGGCGTGGCAAATGCCTGAATGTGGGCCGGCTTGATCCCAGGCGCAACCACAATGACTTCCGCCGAGAGTTTTGATAAGGCTTTAAGCAGATTTTCAAAACCAGGCGAGTCAGGCCGTAAATAGGCAAATACGTGTGGTTGATCGGTTAGGCACCAGGTAACGGGTTGACCTGTGGTAGCTGTAAATAAGGGGCCAACGTAATTTTCGCCTTCACGTGCACCATAATGGTCTAACTCGGCGAAGGTTGCCAATACTTTGCGAGCGCCTTGGAATAAATCGGTGATGCGTTCGATAGCACCACCCTTTAAAAAGGTCGAAAGGGTATTAAGCCGTTCCAGGACATAGTGTTCAGCTCGTAACAGCCGTTCCGTCGGGATGGTTTCCCACGGACGGATAGACGGCAGCGGTAAACAGTTGGGCGGTATTTAAAAACCGGTGCCGATCGTGATGGCGGGCAAGCCGGTCAGACGGGCGGCAACTAGGGCAGTGGGGGCATGGTCTACGACCATGAGGTCGGCCTGGAATAGCCGGATTAAACCAATCCAGCCCTGCACCAAGCCCAACAAAACCGCCGGGTCGGCATAGCCCGACGCAATCAGAATTTCAGCGTAGTTGACCGGGTGGGGTAGCCGCTTCTTATCGATGTTAATGGGCGCCTGAGTGTAAGCAAATCCCTCGAGCGTGAGCAGTTGGGCCGCCACGGCGGTGTCCCGGACTACAAAGAAGATTTGGTGTCCCTTTTGCCGCAGTTGCCGGGCTATCGGCAGTTGGCGGGTGATATGCCCTAGGTTACCTCCCAATTCCCAGGCGAACAGGATACGACTCATCTCAGCTTTACCTACTCCGTCAAAATACTCATGGTCAAGAGGTGCATTCGTAGCTAAAGGCCCTATTGATGCCATAAAACTTGCATAGCCCGGCTATACCGGCGATGACGCTTGCACTATAAACGAGTTCGTGAAAATTGTGAGCCACCCGTCCCAATTCGCGAATAGGCAGATGGTTGTTAGGTTGAAAGCCTTACTCCCATAACGCCTTAACCACAGACTTTTCCTTTGAAATCGGAGCTGAACCGTACATCCTTTCGCCAATGCGCCGGTCAGCTATTAAAATGCAATAATTTGCCGCACGCGAACGATTCGTTGGCCTGCGCGCGAGGACGAGTAGGTTTGGGTTTGAACTGATTTGGCTGACCCTAATGACTTTTACCTTGCGAACAAGCTTATCGCGGCTTGCGATTGAAGCACACCGCCATCGCTTGCACTAGCGTTCCCAGCGCCGCGCCTTTACTGGCAATTTTCAGCGAGGTGTGAGCGTCCAGACAGAAGCTGTATATATCGCTGCCTAGCACCATATCGATATCATCGCCGCGCGCCTGCAAATCCCGCAGCCGATGCAGCCTAGGCCGCAGTTGGTCGAGGCTGGTCATGTCGGCTTACGCCTCGGGCATGTTCAAATTGTGCGGAATCGCCTGGGCGTTTTGTGCGGCCAGCACCATAGTCTGCCGACAAAACGCTTCGGTCTTATCGCCCATCTCCAGAATACTGCGTCGCTGGTCGGGCGACAGCGACGCAAAGCCGGTGAAATGGGTTTCCAAGGTATTCAAAGCCGCATCGCTGAAAGTTAACGATAACAAATTCTGACTCATCTCAATCTCCTGCAAAGTTGCCGAATTCGCGCACCAACCGCGCCGGTCCGCAGAGAAAAAGCGTAGGCTATTTTTCTGAAAAGGAGTGATTTTATATGTTAGAACCATACCATTGATTCCGGCAAAGTGCGTAGCCCAGGTGAACAGAAACCAAGATTGGGGAAAATTCCCATGGATTGCCTTGCGTAGCCTTGATGCAGCGTTAGCTGAATCGAGGGGGTTGACCTTCGAATCCTCGATTACATTGAGGCTACTTGATTGCTTCCAGGGCTTTCAATATGGCGTTACGGTAAACATTCTCTTCCGGCAGGGTTACGTTGTTGAACGCCTCCTGCACCTTGTACACCGTGGTGGTGTGAGATAGAACTTGCTTTAGCGGAAGCAATTCACTGCCGCCTCGCGCACCCTCAGTATCATGGCTATAAGCTAAGAAAGTAATTGACGCCGGCTGCAACGCGTAGCGTATCAAACTATCCTTTCCACCAAGCCTTTTGGCAATGCGTTCGAACACCTGCTCAGGGCAAACAAAGAACAGGCCTTTTTTGCATAATTCTTCGCGCTGTAAGACCTGGCCTTTGTAGATAAGCTGGGGCAGTATTCGCTTGGAGACGTTTTCCCAATTCAGGCCGGCAGTGGTCTTTTCAACGGTTCTGCCGGCTCTCAGCGCGGCAAAACCGTTACGGTAGTTTCCAGTGGTATCGATGGTTTGCACTTCGACTGCGGTAAACTCCTGCAAGCTGCCGTCCTCACCGAGCTTACCGAGCACCCAGTCGACAAAATAACCTCCGCTGCCAGACTTTTGCGGCAACCTGAGTTCACCGCCCCAACCCCTCCCGAAGACGGCTATACAGCTCTGACTGTTTTCTCGCGCATAGGCGACGGCCTCCCGTCCCGGCACTAGTGGCAGTTCCTGCTCGAAGGCTTTAAGCGATACATCTTTGAGTATCTGGTAATCGTCCGCATAAAGCCGGGTGGGGCAGCAGATGACCGGCTCCGATGTGATGGGCTTTATGGTGCAGACACCTGACACTACGCCATCATTAAAGGTTTTTTCACACTTTGTGCCGATAATGGGGCAGGTTTCTGTTTCTGCCGCCTCTAGGGCTGATTCAGAATTGTCATCCGTGCTGTATCCGAAGAATTCCCATATTTCCGCTGCCATTAAATCGCCTTTTTCAAATCCCTTTGTCCTGCTCCTATCACAGCAACGAGGCTATGCCCGATTGCTGCCGCCAGCAGCGGCGGTACCGCGTTACCGACTTGTTCGTATTGTTCGACACGCGATCCGGTGAAATGGAAAGTGTCGGGGAAGGTTTGGATGCGCGCTGCTTCACGGACGGTAAAGGCTCTGTCCTGGCTGTAGTGGAAATAAGCGCCCCAATGCGGATCACACTTGGTCAGAATAGTGGAGGCCATGCCATCTGGGTTTACCCTGCCATAGCGTTTGGTATGGTCCGAGCGACGGGCGCGCTGCATACCCTTAGGCAGCAAATCCATCGGAATATCGGTCCAGTTGCCGCCAGGCGGGATGTGGGACAGGCGGTCCAGGTTTATTTTGCTCAGTTTTGCCGCTTCATGATTAACGACACCTTTAGAAGCGACGCGCATGGCTTTCTGGAAATTGTTCTGCGGTAATGTGCGGTATTGTTTAATTTCCTCCCCCGCTTCGCCGTTGGTTAATTCTGGAAGGTCGTCAATTGCGTCTTTTACGGAGATAAATCGCGGCAATTCGACTTCTCCAGGCAACGCCACAATATTGCGGCCATCGAAGGATGAGGTGAAATTGACCCGAATGGGCGCTTCGTAAGCGGGGACCGGAAAGGCATGTATCGCCTGCCCTTCGCGCAAGCCTATGATAATGGTCCGCCAGCGGGTTTGCGGCACACCGTAATGTGGCGCGTACAGAATACGCACTTCAGACTGGTAGCCATGATTTCCCAACTCTGTGAGGATTGCCTGCAGCGTCATACCGCCTTCGAAGGAGACCAGGCCTGGTACGTTTTCGATGAGTACTGCTCGTGGGTAGAATTCGTCTACGAACCGGAGGTAATCGCGAAATAGGTGATTTCTATCATCGTCATTGGAACGAACCGGGGCGTTGATTGAAAAACCCTGGCACGGCGGCCCGCCTGCTATGAGGTCCAGTTCCCCGCGCACGACTCCAAGATGCTGTCTGACTTCTTTTGCATCGACGGCGCGAATGTCACGATGGTCGATTACGGTTTCTGGATGGTTTAAGGCGTAAGTTTCTGAGTAGCGGCGGACAATTTCATTGGCATACAGGGAATTGAAGCCGGCTTCTCGCAGGCCTTCAGATAACCCTCCAGCTCCCGCAAACAGATCAATTGCTGTGAATGCACCTCTGTCACTCGCGAGCGTTCTGGCGTTGGTTGTTTTGCTGGTTACTCCGATCAATATCAGCCACCCGTTTAATAGCTAAGAAAAAACAAGTCAAGCAATCTACCACTGTGTTGGCTGTAATACTAGCCATTTGTCCGTTTCGCGAAAGAGAAACCATACCTCATCCTAGATGTATAGCGGGTTGAAGGGATGCATTTGCTATTACGCAAGTTTATCGCACCTACATTTTGAATGACAGCTCATTGGCGTTTTACTGTCACCGCAAATTAAATCTTATCTGGCGACAATGGGTCGGGTGGCGGCCGTGAGATAAACCGCCATCCAGCACTGACTTGAAACTAAAATCTGCTTCGAAATAACGCTATGTTTAGCGCAGTTCGCTGGAGCATTGAGTTAGGCGACTACTCAAAACCAATGGAGTCTGACTCCATTGGTTTCTACACACCAATTATTTTCCCTTTGGTACCTCGGCAGGTGCCTTGTCCTCTGCGGGCACTACCGCCTCAGCCGGCATTTGTGCCTCAGCTGCCTTTTTTGCCTCTCTCTCCGCAGCCTTTTTTGCCAGCGCGGCCTTCTGATCAGCCGCCTGTCTCGCAGCTACCGACCCGGTTTCTGCCGCAGCCAATAACATTACTGTGTCTGCCTGGGTTGGCACTGGCGTTAACAGTACTGATAGCGTGCAAAGACATACCGCCAAGCTAATTTCTTTTGATTTAATACTCAACATAAGCACCTCGCTGTAATAGTTATTTTAAATTAGTGCAACTCGGTAAGCTCCGAGGGTCGATAGGGTAACACTAGGGTGATCTACCTACTTTTACCCCATCCTTACTGCAATTTACCAAATTTTTGTGAATTTGATTTGATCATCTTACACGACATTGGATAACGCCCATCCGTTATCAGGCACTGATTAGCCCGATCATTCATTTACCGCGAATGGCTGCTCTAGGCCGATCTCGCTCCTCCCTCCGTCATTGCCTAATTCCAAATTCAACGAGTAGATCGTAAGCAGCAAAAAAGGGTTTGCCGAGACTTAACCCAACAAACCCTTAAATTCAAATCGAACAAACGCGGAATCCGTTCCATCGAATCTTCCGCTATTCCACCGTCACCGACTTGGCTAAGTTGCGCGGCTGGTCGACGTCGGTACCTTTGAGTACGGCGACGTGGTAGGACAGCAGTTGCAGCGGGATGGTGTAAACGATAGGCGAGATGATGTTGGCGACGCTGGGCATTTTGACGATCTGCACGTTTTCGTCGCTGCTTTCCGCCAGCTCCTCGTCCATAAACACGATCAACTGCCCGCCACGGGCGCTGACTTCCTGGATATTGGATTTCAACTTTTCCAGCAGGTTGTTGTTTGGCGCCACAGTCACGACCGGCATTTCCGCGTCGATCAAAGCCAGGGGGCCGTGTTTCAGCTCGCCGGCTGGATAGGCTTCGGCGTGGATGTAGGAAATCTCCTTCAGCTTCAATGCCCCTTCCATCGCGATCGGGTAGTGGGTACCGCGACCTAAGAAGAGGGCGTTGTGCTTGTCGGCAAAGCGCTGCGACAGCAGTTCGATGGTGTTGTCGAGTTTCAGCACTTTTTCGATGTTGCCTGGCAAGCTGAATAACTCGGAAACGATTTTGTCCTCGGTTTCTTTGGTCAATTCAAAGCGGCGGCCTACGGCTATTATCAACATCAACAATGCCACCAACTGCGTGGTGAAAGCTTTGGTGGAGGCTACGCCGATTTCTGGGCCGGCACGGGTCATCATCACTAGATCGGACTCTCGTACCAGCGAGCTTTCCGGCGCGTTGCAGATTACCAGGGAATGTTTAACGCCTAGGCGTTTAGCTTCCAATAATGCAGCAAGCGTGTCGGCTGTCTCGCCGGACTGAGAGATGGTGACGACCAGCGTGTCCGGAGATATGACCGGACTGCGGTATCTGAACTCGCTGGCGACTTCAATGGAGCACGGTACGCGCGCCAGTTTCTCGAACCAGTAGCGTGCCACCAGACCGGAATGGTAGCTGGTGCCGCAGGCCAGAATTTGCACTGATTTGATTTGGTCGAACACTTCAGCGGCATTATGACCGAAGGCATTATCCTGCAAACGATTATCGATGAAACGCCCTTCCAAGGTTTCGGACACGGCCCAGGCTTGCTCGTAAATTTCCTTGAGCATGTAGTGGCGGTATTTACCTTTGTCGACCGAGTCGGCTTTTAGTTGGCTTTCAACGATAGGGCGCTCAACCCGATGGTCGTATTCGTCGTAAATAACCAGGCTGTCGACTTTCAATTCGGCGATGTCGCCGTCTTCCAGAAAAATAAAGCGCTGGGTAACCGGCAATAAGGCGGCAATGTCGGACGCAATAAAATATTCGCCGATACCAACGCCAATCACCAACGGACTGCCTTTGCGACAGGCAATTAAGGTATCCGGGCAATCGATGTAGACGACACCTAGCGCATAGGCACCCTGCAAGGTGGCGACAGTGGCTTTTACGGCACCTAATAGGTTGTCGGCGGTTTGCAACTCTTCCGCGATTTTATGCACGATTACTTCAGTGTCGGTTTCGGAGGTAAATTCGAAGCCGCTCTGTTGCAAGGCCGAACGCAGGTGATCATGGTTTTCTATAATACCATTATGCACTACCGCCACTTTGTCGCGGCTAACATGTGGATGAGCATTGCGGGTGCTGGGTTTGCCGTGGGTGGCCCAGCGGGTATGGGCGATACCAACATGACCTTCGATAGGATCTGCCGCAATCAGCGCTTCCAGTCCTTTGACTTTACCTAATTCCCGCTTGCGGAAAATTTCGCCGTCACTTACCACAGCCAAACCGGCAGAATCGTAGCCGCGATATTCCAGGCGCTTTAAGCCTTCCAACAAAATGGGCACAACATTACGTTGCGCAATTCCCGCGACTATCCCACACATATTATTTCTCCGACTTACAAGGAGGTAAGGAGTGCGGAGAATTGTCGGGAACAATCTCCGCCAGTTTAACCGGACGCTGCCAGGTCGGCACGCTCAGTTGTTTTGTCCGGCTAAGGGTTAACTGATTTTCCGGCGTATCTCGGGTAATGGTGGAACCCGCCCCGATTGTGGCGTTTTTACCTACCGTCACCGGAGCCACCAACTGGGTATCTGAACCTATAAAGGCGCCGTCTTCGATGATGGTTTTAAACTTATTCACGCCGTCGTAATTGCAAGTGATGGTGCCGGCACCGATGTTGACTTTACTGCCAACTTCACTGTCGCCAATATAGCTCAAATGGTTAATTTTGCTGCCGGTGGCGACAGTGGATTTCTTTATTTCCACGAAATTGCCGATATGAACATGATCGGCAAGTTCGGTTTGCGGTCGCAAACGGGCAAACGGACCGATGCGGCTGCCAGCCCCGACAGAGGCATCTTCGATCACGCTGTTGGCAAAAATTTCGACATCATTGGCAATGTTAGCGTTTTTAAGTACACAATTTGGCCCGATCTTCACGTTTGAGCCGATGCGGTTTGTCCCCTCAAAAATAACGTTGATATCCACATCAATGTCCTGACCAAGCTCGGCAAACCGACCCCGCACATCTACCCTAGCCGGGTCGCGCAGCGTGACACCTTTTTCCATTAGTACTTGCGCTTGTTCTAGTTGATACACGCGTTCCAGATGCGCTAACTGGCTGCGATTATTCACTCCTAACACTTCATCCTGGCTACCAGCTTGGGTGGTTTCGACACTTAAACCATCTTCTACCGCCATTTCGATAATATCAGTCAAGTAGTATTCGTTTTGGGCGTTGTTATTGCTCAGCCGGGACAACCACTGCTTCAACTGACTACCTTTGCAAGCCAAAATGCCAGTATTGCCTTCGGTGATTTGCAATTCGGCCTCGTTGGCGTCTTTTTGTTCGACGATTTTCACGACGGCGTGGTCTTTATCGCGGACGATGCGGCCATAGCCCGTGGGATCGTCCAAATTGACGGTAAGCAGTGCCAGTGAGGTTAAGCTGACCTTGTGCAATAGAGTTTGGATAGTTTTGGTTTTAAGCAAGGGTACATCGCCGTATAAGATCAATACGGTATCGGGGTCATCGACATGATGGATGGCTTGTTGTACGGCGTGGCCAGTGCCTAGTTGCTGTTTTTGCTCGATCCAGGTCGCGTCCAAACTACTCAAGGTTTGTTTGACCGTGTCGCCACCGTGACCGTAGATGATGAAAATCTGATTATTTTCTAGCGAAGAACTGGTTTCATAGACATGCTGCAACAGCGCTTTATCCGCGATTTGATGCAATACTTTCGGGCGCGATGAACGCATTCTTGTGCCTTGGCCAGCTGCCAAGATGATGGTTTTAATCGACATTGCTATTCCTTAAAACAAAAAAAGCCCGATAACGAGACGTCATCGGGCTTATATTTTTACGCAACAAATGGTTTATGCACCACGTTTTCTTAATCTTTCCACGGTTCTTAATTGGTTTACGGCTTGCGCCAATTCGGCCTGCGCAATCGCGTAATCGTATTTACCCGATTTATCGCTGAGCATTTCCTCCGCCCTGGCTTTGGCTTGTAATGCCGCCGCTTCGTCGATGTCTTTAGCTCTGATAGCGGTATCAGCCAGAACAGTCACTAAATGGGGCTGTACTTCCAAAAAGCCACCGGACACATAATAGGCCTGATACTCTTTGTCGCTCAGCTTTACCCGCACTTCCCCAGGCTTGAGCTTGGTGATTAATGGCGCATGGCGTGGCGCGATACCCACATCGCCCATCTCGGCCGGGGCGAAGACCATCTCAGCCAGGCCGGAAAAAATTTCCTGCTCCGCGCTGACGATGTCCACATGAATTGTCATTGCCATGTTAAAACTCTCCTATGAGCTGATTTACATGCCTTTGGCTTTTTCAATGGCTTCGTCGATTGTACCGACCATGTAGAAAGCTTGCTCGGGAAGACTATCGTATTCACCGCTGATAATGCCTTTGAAACCGGCAATAGTATCTTTCAGGGATACATATTTACCCGGCGAACCGGTAAATACTTCAGCCACGAAGAACGGTTGCGACAAGAAACGTTGGATTTTCCGCGCTCTGGAAACAGTCAGTTTATCTTCTTCCGACAACTCGTCCATACCCAAGATCGCGATAATATCGCGTAACTCTTTATAGCGTTGCAAAATACCTTGTACTGAACGCGCTACATCGTAATGCTCTTGACCAATCACCAACGGGTCTAACTGACGGCTGCTG
Source organism: Proteobacteria bacterium ST_bin11 (assembly GCA_002083615.1). Taxonomy (GTDB): domain Bacteria; phylum Pseudomonadota; class Gammaproteobacteria; order Methylococcales; family Methylomonadaceae; genus Methylomonas. Next base: position 59,422 of record MSXO01000026.1, read on the forward strand.
GAATCGAGAGGATCGATAGCCGGGTAAATACCCAGCTCGGCGATTTGGCGGGACAATACGACAGTCGCGTCCAAGTGAGCGAAGGTGGTAGCGGGCGACGGGTCGGTCAAGTCATCCGCGGGCACGTATACCGCTTGGATAGAGGTAATAGAACCGGTTTTAGTCGATGTAATCCGTTCCTGCAACACGCCCATTTCTTCGGCCAGAGTAGGCTGGTAACCTACCGCAGAAGGCATACGACCCAGGAGCGCCGACACTTCGGTACCCGCCAAGGTATAACGGTAAATGTTGTCCACAAAAAACAGTACGTCACGACCTTCATCACGGAAAAACTCCGCCATGGTCAAGCCGGTCAGCGCGACGCGCAAACGATTGCCTGGTGGCTCGTTCATTTGGCCGTAAACCAGTGATACTTTGTCGATAACGTTGGAATCGGTCATCTCGTGATAGAAGTCGTTACCTTCGCGAGTCCGTTCACCTACGCCGGCGAATACGGAGAAGCCGCTGTGTTCGATCGCGATGTTACGGATCAGCTCCATCATGTTAACGGTTTTACCGACGCCGGCACCACCGAACAGACCGACCTTACCACCTTTTGCGAATGGGCAGACCAAGTCGATAACTTTAATACCGGTTTCTAACAATTCGTTGGCTGGCGCTTGTTCGTCGTAAGACGGGGCGTCACGGTGGATAGTCCATTTCTCTTTCTCACCGATAGGACCCTTTTCATCGATAGGTTCGCCGAGGACATTCATGATGCGTCCTAGTGTCGCCTGCCCGACTGGTACCTTGATCGCTTCACCGGTGTTGCCAACTTCAACGCCCCGGCTCAAGCCATCAGTTGAGCCCATCGCAATGGTCCGGACTACACCGTCCCCCAATTGCTGCTGAACTTCCAAAACCAGGCCGCCCTTAACATTCAACGCATCATATACTCTCGGCAGGTTATCGCGTGGAAACTCCACGTCTACGACCGCACCGATGATCTGAACGATTTTACCCAAACTCATTATGTCGTCCTCTTTAATAATCTATCTAAACTTGTCTTGATGCTCTAAACAGCAGCAGCGCCAGCCACGATCTCGGAAATCTCTTGCGTAATTGCCGCTTGTCTGGCTTTGTTATAAACCAACTGCAATTCTTTGATAATATTTCCAGCATTATCCGAGGCGCTTTTCATTGCCACCATACGGGCTGCCTGCTCGCAAGCGTTGTTTTCCACTAAACCTTGGAAAACCGAAGACTCCACATAGCGGATCAACAAGCTATCCAATACTTCTTTGGCATCAGGTTCGTATAAGTAATCCCATCGACCTTTGGACTGTTCGCCTAAATCGCTCACGGAAACCGGCAACAATTTTTGCACGACCGGCTTTTGTGTCATGGTGTTTACGAAATCGTTACTGATCAAAAACAATTCATCAATCTCGCCAGCAGCGAAGGCATCCAGCATAATTTTGATCGTGCCGATAATTTCGCTCTGGTGCGGCGTGTCACCCAATTTAGAAACTTGGCCAATCAAATTGGCTCTGATCATGCTGAAAAAACCTGCCGCTTTGCTACCGATAGTACAGACGTCTACCGCCACACCCCGGCTTTGCCATTGCTGCATTTCACCCAACACCTTACGGAATAGGTTGGCATTCAGACCTCCGCACAAGCCTCTATCGGAACTCACTACGATGATGCCGATGCGCTTGACTTCGCGCTCGATCAAAAAAGGATGCTTGTATTCGGGATTGGCATAAGCCAGATGTTTGATGATCTGGCCTATCTTTTTCGCGTAAGGCCGAGTGGCCTGCATTCTGTCTTTGGTTTTACGCATCTTGCTCGCCGCCACCATTTCCATGGCCCGAGTAATCTTCTGAGTATTTTTAATACTCGCGATCTTGGTACGTATCTCTTTGCCAACAGCCATTTGCGGACCCTTTACCAGCTACCGGTCTTGACGAAACGTTCAATGGCAGCGTGAATGCCTTTTTGAATCTCGTCGTTATAGTCGCCTTTTTCGTTGATCTTAGCCATCAAAGCAGATTCATCGGCTTTCATGAAGTCGAGTAGAGCCCCCTCAAAATCGCGGACTTTTTTCACTTCCAAACCATCCAAGAATCCAGCGTTTGCTGCGTATAGAGACACACTCATCTCCGCAACCGACATGGGCGCGTATTGATTTTGTTTCATCAACTCGGTAACGCGTTGACCGCGCTCGATTTGTTTACGTGTACTTTCGTCCAAGTCGGAAGCAAACTGGGCAAATGCCGCTAGTTCACGGAACTGCGCCAAATCGAGACGAATGCCGCCGCCCAGCTTTTTAATGATCTTGGTTTGTGCTGCACCACCCACCCGCGATACTGACAAACCCGCATTCACCGCAGGACGAATGCCTGAGTTGAACAGACCGGTTTCCAGGAATATCTGGCCGTCGGTGATGGAGATCACGTTGGTCGGTACGAAAGCGGATACGTCGCCGCCTTGGGTTTCAATAATCGGCAGGGCAGTTAGTGAACCGGTCTTGCCTTTCACCTTACCGTTAGTCAATTTTTCTACTTCAACCGCGTTGATGCGAGCTGCACGTTCCAGCAAGCGCGAGTGAATATAAAAAACGTCACCAGGATACGCTTCACGACCTGGCGGACGACGCAATAGCAAGGAAATTTGGCGATAAGCCCAAGCTTGCTTGGTCAAATCGTCATAGATAATCAGCGCATCTTCACCGATGTCGCGGAAATATTCACCCATGGAGCAACCGGTATAAGGCGCAATAAATTGCAGCGCCGCCGATTCAGAAGCAGAAGCCACTACGATGATGGTGTGTTCCATCGCGCCGTGCTCTTCTAACTTGCGAACCACGTTGGCGATAGAAGAACGTTTTTGGCCGATAGCGACATAGATACATTTGATACCGGTACCTTTTTGATTGATGATCGCATCGATTGCAATCGCAGTCTTACCGGTTTGTCTGTCACCGATGATCAACTCACGTTGACCTCGTCCGACCGGGATCATCGAATCAATCGCTTTTAAACCGATTTGCACCGGCTGATCGACCGATTGTCTCGCAATAACCCCAGGAGCAATTTTTTCGATCGGCGAACTTAATTTGGTTTCTATAGCACCCTTGCCATCGATGGGATTACCCAATGCATCGACAACACGGCCCAACAAGGCTTCACCAACCGGCACTTCCAAAATCCGACCGGTACATTTAACGGTATCGCCCTCGGTGATGTGTTGGTAAGCACCGAGCATTACCACACCGACAGAGTCTCTTTCCAGATTCAAAGCCATGCCGTAAGAGCCGCCAGGGAATTCCAGCATTTCGCCTTGCATTGCTTCCGACAGACCATGAACCCGAACAATACCGTCGGTGACACTCACTACGGTGCCTTCGGTATGTGCCTCAATATGGGCGTCGAAGTTCTCGATCTTTTTTTTGATCAGATCACTTATTTCTGATGGATTTAATTGCATTTTATTTTCCCGCTCTAACTCTTAAAGTCTTTTAGCTAATTGATGAAGCTGGCCTTTGATAGAACCGTCGATGACTTTGTCGCCCGCTTTTGCGAGGATGCCACCGATTAACGATTTATCGACAGAAACGGATGCATTGACCTTTTTATGCAAAAGCTTTTCCAGCATGGCTACATACTTGCCTTGCTCGGCCTTTGTCAGAGAGTACGCACTGTATAAATCAACATTGACGTAGCCTTCATCATCCGCCTTGTACTGCTCGAACATCACCGAAATTTGCGGCAACAAGGACAGCTTGTCATTTTCTATCAACACTTTCAGAAGGTTCTTGGCTTCTTCATGGATCTGATCCTGGCAAATGTCCAGAATCAACTGTGCTATATGCTGTTTGCCCACTCTCGGGTTTTTGACGATGGCAGCTAATGCCTCATCCTGAATGACCAAAGACAAAAACGTCAACGAATCGGACCATTGCTTAGACGCCCCGGTTTCCTTGGCGCGCTTGAAAGCGGCTTCCGCGTAAGGTCTTGCTAATGTCGATATCTCAGCCATTGCTTAACCCAATTGATCCGCTGCTTTGCTGAGAATGTCTTGATGCTTGGCTTTATCGATTTCTTCTTTCAAAATCTGTTCAGCGGCACGCAACGCCAGTGAGGATACTTCTTTGCGCAAACTCTCTTTAGCTTGCAACATCTCCTGCTCTATCTGGGCTTTTGCTGCTTCAAGTAAACGCTCGCCTTCTTTTTTAGCTTGGTCTTTCGATTCTTCAACCAACTGATTGGCGCGTTTTTGCGCAGCGCTGACGATTTCCGCCGATTGTTCTTTTGCTTCCTTCAGCAGGCTTTTGGCTTTTTTCTCAGCCAATTTTATTTCTTCCTGGCCTTTTTCGGCCGCGGCCAAACCTTCGGAAATTTTGGTTTTGCGCTCTTCCAGAGCGGCAATGATCGGTGGCCAGACATACTTCATGGTAAACCAAACCAGAAGTGTGAAAGTTATCATCTGCCCGATCAGAGTAGCATTGATGCTCATTGATGCTTTCCTCGTAATGCCGTTGTCATTTTATCGGTACGCGAACAGGCTTTAGCCTATTCATCTCAATCCGATAATTACTAATTAACCTGCGACGGATTGAACGGCTGAAAGGAATGGGTTTGCGAAAGTCAACATCAGAGCCAGACCGACACCGATCATGGTTACCGCGTCAAGCAAACCGGCGATGATGAACATTTTAACCTGCAACATAGGAACTAACTCAGGTTGACGAGCAGCGCCTTCCAGGAATTTACCGCCCAGCAAACCAAAGCCGATAGCAGTACCGATTGCGCCCAAGCCCAAAATGATGCCAACTGCGATAACGGTAAAGCCCTGTACGTTGGCAATTAATGATGCGAGTTCCATAGTGTCTCCTAAATATTGATATGAAAGTTGAAAGTAAAACTATTAATGATCTTCGTGTGCCAAGCTCAAATAAACAATGGTTAACACCATGAATATGAAGGCTTGTAAGGTAATAACCAGAATATGAAAGACTGCCCAAGGGAAGCCAAGCAACGGCTGAACAATAGGCGGCAACAAAGCTATCAGGATAAATACCAGCTCACCGGCATACAAGTTGCCGAATAACCGCAGACCCAGCGAGATAGGTTTTGCCAATTCCTCGACTGTTTTAAGCAGCAGATTGAAAGGCATCATTTTCGGGCCGAAAGGTGTGCAAGTCATTTCCTTGGCAAACCCCATCAAACCTTTAACTTTGATGCTATAGAAGAAAATCAAGAAAAATACGCTGATCGATAGCGCAAAGGTACCGTTTAAATCGGTGCTCGGCACCACACGCAAGTACTCCATGCCCATTAAGCTGCCTATCATAGGCAACAAATCCACCGGCAACATGTCCATGGCGTTCCACATAAACACCCAGCAGAAGATCGTCAGAGACAACGGCGCGATCAAAGGACTGCGCCCGTGAAAACTGTCCTTAACTTGCGTATCGACAAATTCGACCAAGGTTTCCGCAATATTTTGCGCTAACCCCGGCACGCCTGACGTCGCTCTTTCCGCCACTGTTTTGAAAAAAAGGATGAACAATCCGCCTAAAAACGCGGAGAAAAACAAGGTATCCAGATGCAATGTCCAAAATCCCTCACCCACCGACAACGGTGTCAAGTGATGGACTATATAACCCGTTGCGCCACCTTCTGTACTCATTTGTCCTCGCAAAAAACTAATCACGCCACAAAAACAGCGCAAACCAAAAAACCGACAACACTGCTGTATAACCCACCATCAGCGTTAAGAAATCAACAGAGGGAATCTGTAAAACGATAGTAAACAAGGCTACCGTCAAAATCAGCTTAACCGTCTCACCCGCATAAAACGCGCTGAGGATACCCTGCGCACCCAAATCCTTGGCAAGATAAATTTTGTAAGCAAAATACAGATTGGGTAGCAAAGCCACCAAGCCTCCTAGCAAAGGAGACACCGCATTTTTCCAACCGCCTATCAATAAAAATCCCGATGCCACCAATGCGGCCATCAGGACTTGTCCGAAAACTACTTTTCTGACAGTAGAAAATTGATTTCTAGCTGCCATTTACTTCCCCTTTCGTCTTAAGCTTAGCGATTATATCCAGCCAGCACACCTAAAGCAAGGTAAGCGCGTCCGAAGAGAAGCCACTGACACCGCCAGCTTGTTGATTTGGTGAGACTATCGCGAAGCAAGCAGTGGTCAATGTCACGTAAGAAGACTGCAATCCAAGCTTCCAATCCCAACGCCTAAAGCAAAGGATATGCCATTTTGCAAGATTATGATTTTAAAGAGTATTGCCCAATTTGATAATGTAGCAAATCCGACAATGTCCGGCGTCGCGGCTGAATGACGACATTGGACCGAAACGTAAAACTCAATTGATTTTTTTGATAATACCTTCCAGCTCTTCCAAGCTGGTGTAACTAAAAATCAACTTTCCCTTACCACTGCTCTGATGATTGATTTCAACTTTTGCACCGATTCTTTCGCTCAGATCTCGCTGTAAACGCAAGGTATCCGGATCGACTTTTTTCGTAGCGGCCGGCTTCTCGTCATGCTGCTCACGCACTAGCTTTTCCACCGCCCTAACGGTCAAGCCTTGCTTGACAGTCTTATGGGCTATCTCAACTTGCTTGACTTCGTCCAAACCCAGCAACGCGCGGGCATGTCCCATTTCCAGCAAACCCTTGCCCAACATGCCTTTCACTTCGCCGGCCAACTCCAGCAGGCGCAGTAGGTTAGTGATCGTGGTGCGCGACTTTCCCACCGCCGTGGCGATTTGCTGATGCGTGAGTTCAAACTCCTCCTGCAAACGGTGTAGGGCTTCGGCCTCTTCCAGCGCATTCAAATCCTCGCGCTGAATGTTTTCGATCAAGGCTATTGCCATTACCGAGCGATCATCAAGATCCTTAACCAGTACAGGCACGTCTTGTAATTCCGCTAACTGTGCTGCTCGCCAGCGGCGTTCGCCGGCGATGATTTCGTATTTGTCAGCGGCGATCTTGCGGACGATGATGGGCTGAATAATGCCCTGTGCAGAAATCGAATCGGATAATTCCCTCAACTTCTCCGGGTCCATATCCTTACGTGGCTGATATTTCCCACGCTGTAAAAACTCGATGGGCAAACTTTGGGTATCGTGCGATTTTTCGGGCGCTGGCGCGCTGACATCACCCAATAACTCGCTCAAACCTCGCCCTAAACCGCGTTTTTTTTGCATCATTTTTTCGCCGCCTTCTCTTTTCTGATCATTTCGCCGGCCAGCGCGATATAGGCTATCGCACCGCGCGAGGCTTTATCGTAAGCCAGCACCGGCACGCCGTGACTTGGTGCCTCAGCCAAACGGATGTTTCGCGGAATGGTGGTTCTAAACACTTTATCGCCGAAGTATTCGATTAATTGGTCCGACACATCTTTGCCTAAACGACTACGGGTATCGACCATGGTTCGCAATATACCTTCCAGATATAAGCCGGGATTGACGCTGTCGCGAATGCTGCGCAAAGTGGACATCAAAGAAGACAGCCCTTCCAGCGAATAATATTCGCACTGCATCGGAATCAACACGCTGTTGGCTGCCACCATCGCATTTAGTGTCAACATATTTAAGGAGGGCGGACAATCGATCAGAATGTAATCGTATTGATCTTTTATCGTGAGCAAGGCGTCAGCCAAACGCCTTTCGCGATGCGGTGCAGTCATTAATTGCACTTCGGCGGCAGTCAGATCGGCATTGCCAGGAATCAAATCAAATCCCAATTGCTGGTTTTTAACCACAATTTCCGAGGCTGGCACCTCTTCCAAAAGTAATTCACAGCTGGAATACTCGATTTCGTCCTTATTCACCCCGCAGCCCATCGCCGCGTTGCCTTGCGGGTCCAGATCTATCAGCAATACCTTGCGTTTGGTAGCCGCCAGAGCCGCTGCCAGATTGACACTGGTCGTAGTTTTGCCGACACCGCCTTTTTGGTTGGTAATCGCGATAATCTTAACCATGCTTGGGTTTCTCCAGTCGAATCAGGCAGCGTTCGGCGGCTATGCCGGGTACCGTCAGCGGAATTACGCTGTAAGGTTCGGCCAAGTCTATCAGCTCCTGTTCGGGCTGCTGACCTTTCATCGCTAACAGGACCCCAGCATCGGCCAACAAATGACCGGTTAATTTCAGAATATCCGGCATGCTGGCAAACGCCCGGCAAATGACTGTGGAAAACAATATCGGCCGCTGCAACAACTCTACTCGACTGTGGATCACTTCAACATTTTTAAGCTTTAACTCCAACACGGCTTGTTGTACGAAACGGGTTTTCTTGGAGTTGGAATCCACTAAGGTGAACTGACAATCCGGCCTTAGAATCGCCAAGGGTATCCCTGGTAAACCAGCGCCGGTGCCAATGTCGGCGATCCGCAGGCCATTTAGATGCGGCAGAATCGCCAAGCTATCCAAGATGTGCAGACTCACCATCTCCAGCGGATCGCGCACCGCAGTCAGGTTATAGGCGTTGTTCCACTTGGCAATCAGCTTGATGAAACGCAGCAATGCGTCAACGCCTGGCTCGCCAGGTTCCAGCCCGAATGTTTTTAAACCGATCTCAAGCTTATCCCGACAGGCATCCATCAAGCGCTTTTCTTTTTCAGATGCACTAACAACAAAGAAATCGCCGCCGGGGTAATGCCAGGAATCCGCGAGGCTTGGCCGAGAGTTTCCGGACGTTGTTTCTTCAGTTTTTCACTGACTTCGTTGGATAAACCGGACACCAGGCTGTAATCGACATTGTCCGGCAATTTTAGATGCTCGTAACGTAGCGTGCGGTTGATTTCGGTTTGCTGCCTGTCAATATAACCGGCATATTTGGCTTGAATCGCCACCTGCTCGGCCACTTGTTCGTCTACTTCGTTTTCATCACTGAATCTCAACAGATTCTCCACGTCCACTTCCGGCCGGCGCAGCATTTCCATCAGGCTGGCTTCTTTCAACAACTTTTTGCCCCACAATTCTTCAGCAAGCGCTGCCTCGTCGGATTCAGTGCGTATCCATTTTTTGGCCAGTTTGCCTTGTAGATTGGCAATGGCTTCGCGCTTTTCTTCAAAGCGTTGCCAGCGGGCGTCGTCCACCAAGCCCAGCTCCCGGCCTTGTTCGGTCAAACGCAAATCGGCATTGTCTTCGCGCAGTTGCAAGCGGTATTCGGCGCGACTGGTGAACATCCGGTAAGGCTCCGCAGTACCACGGGTAATCAGATCGTCGATCATTACGCCAATGTACGCCTCGTCGCGACCGGGGCACCAGCTTTCTAAACCCTTCGCCAGACGCGCCGCGTTTAAGCCAGCGATCAAACCTTGAGCAGCGGCTTCTTCGTAACCGGTGGTGCCGTTGATCTGCCCAGCAAAGAACAAGGCGTTCATATGCTTGGTTTCTAAAGACGTTTTCAGATCGCGTGGATCGAAGAAATCATATTCGATGGCATAACCGGGACGCACGATTTCCGCACTTTCAAAGCCCAACATGGTGCGAATGAAGCGGTACTGAATATCAAATGGCAGACTGGTGGAAATGCCGTTTGGGTAGACTTCATTGGTGGTCAAGCCTTCCGGCTCGACAAAGATTTGATGGGAATCGCGGTCAGCAAACCGTACCACTTTATCCTCAATCGACGGACAGTAACGCGGCCCTACACCTTCGATAATGCCGGAATACATCGGCGACCGATCCAGACCGGAACGAATAATGTCGTGGGTTTGTTCGTTGGTGCGGGTGATATGGCAGCAAATCTGTCGAGGATGCTGTTCGCGACTGCCCATAAACGAAAACACCGGCAGCGGCGTGTCGCCATGTTGTTCCTGCAGTTTGCTGTAGTCGATGGTTCTGCCGTCGATACGCGCCGGCGTGCCGGTTTTCAAACGGCCAATCCGGAAAGGTAATTCGCGCAAACGCTCGGCCAGCGCTATCGATGCCGCATCGCCGGCCCGACCGCCACTGTAATTTTCCAGACCGATATGAATCCGCCCGGCCAGGAAGGTACCGGCAGTTAAGACCACCGCTCTGGCATTGAATTCCAAGCCCATCTGGGTTTTTACACCCACCACCTGGTCGCCCTCCACCAGCAAATCGGAAACGGTTTGTTGAAATAAGGCCAGATTGGCTTGATTTTCCAGGGCAGTGCGCACGGCTTGCTTGTAAAGCATCCGATCGGCTTGCGCCCGCGTCGCCCTTACCGCCGGGCCCTTACTGGCATTGAGAATGCGAAATTGTATGCCGCCTTTATCGATGGCCTGCGCCATGATACCGCCCAGCGCATCCACTTCTTTGACCAGATGCCCTTTGCCAATCCCGCCGACCGCAGGGTTGCAGCTCATCTGCCCCAGGGTTTCGATGTTTTGCGATAACAACAGAGTTTGCGCACCAGAACGGGCAGCAGCCAAGGCTGCCTCCGTACCGGCATGGCCACCGCCCACTACGATCACATCAAAGTCTTTCTGGAATTTCACAGGCATTCTATGTTCAAATAAAACGTTATTTTAATAGCTTGCGGAGAAAAAAGCATGAGAAAACAAAACCCAACCAAGGGTTTGGCAGACAAACCCATTAAAAACCCGGTGGCAAAATTCGCCCATCAGTTCAACAAAGCGCAAGCTTTCGCCGACAAAACCAAGTATCGTCGTAAAGCCAAACATCAAGGCCTGGAGCCTTTCTCAATCGTTGCCAAACCAGCGATTCAGAAAGGCTCTCGGCAACTTGCCCAGGCGTCTGCAATAATGCAGATGCGGGCAATAGCCGTTTAACGCCGCAGATTAAGGATTTCAATATCAGTGAAAGCAAGCATAGAAGATAAGGTTCAAACCCGAATTCCCACCAAGCACGGCGAATTCATTCTGCACTACTACAGCAACAGCCTCGATAAAAAAGAACATGTCGCCTTCGTCAAAGGCGAGGTCGTCGACAAAGAAGACGTGCTGGTTCGGATTCATTCCGAGTGTTTTACCGGCGATGTGTTCGGTTCGCGGCGCTGCGACTGCGGCGAACAATTGGATATGGCACTGGACTTGATCAACACCGCCGGGTGCGGCGTTTTGATTTATCTGCGCCAAGAAGGTCGTGGCATCGGCTTGCTGAAAAAGCTGCAGGCCTACAATCTGCAAGACCAAGGCCTGGATACCGTCGACGCCAATATCAAACTTGGTCACTTGGCCGACGAACGTCAATACGACATTGCCGCGCTGATTCTGAATAACTTGCAAGTGCGCTCCATCGAGCTGATCACCAATAATCCTTTGAAAATCGATGAACTGACCAAACTGGGCATCCGGGTTAATAACCGCATCGCCATCGAAACCCGCGTTCATCAAGACAATCTTGAATATCTGAAAACCAAGGCAGAACGCATGAGTCACATGCTGTCGATGCCTACCAGCAATTAACCCGCACATGCTTGAACAATTAAAATTGCCGGTCTCGGCCCTGAAGCTGGCTATCGATCTGCCCAGCGCCGCGCCAAACGGACAGCATAGCGCGATCATCGGCCAGAGCCGCGCTCAATCGGCTTTAGCCTTTGGCATTGATATGAAAGCACCCGGCTATAACATCTTTGTGATGGGCGATCCGGGCACCGGCCGTTTGTCCATGGTCAGCCACTATTTAAACACCTATGCAGAGCAGCAGGAATCGCCGCTGTCTTACGCTTATGTCGACAACTTCGAGAACCAGCGCGAGCCGGTAGCGGTTGAACTGCCATCCGGCGAAGGCCAAATCTTTGCCAAGGACATTGAAAAACTGATCGACGATGTGTTGGCCACGTTCCCCGCCGCCTTTGAAAGCCCTAGTTACCAACAGAAAAAAACCGCGATCGAACGGCGTTTTAATCAGCGCTACAACGCCGCCATCGATCTGGTCGACAGCAAAGCCCGCGAAATGAGCGTAGCGCTTTATCGCGATAGCGACACCATCACTTTTCTCCCCATCCGCAACGACAAAGCGCTGGACGAAGATCAATTCACCTTGCTACCGCAAGCCGAGCGCGATGCCTTCCATCAACATACCGAAGAGCTGGAAGAATATCTCGGCGACGCCCTGCTGGAACTGCCGCAATGGCGGCGCACGCTGGTGGAAGAAACTCGCCAGCTGGATAACGACACCATCAAGCAAGCGCTGGAACCGCTACTGGTAGAGTTGAACCATAAATATCAAAACGTCGATGACGTCATCACTTACCTGGCAGAGATCGAAAAAAGTCTGAGCAACACCATTGGCGAATCGCTGATGCCCAGTCGCAGCCAGGATAGCCGAGAGATCATCGCCAAGCGCTTGGCGCTAATCGAGCAGTACCTACCCAACATTTTGGTGGACTGCAAACACGACGGCAACGGCGCCCCGGTAATTTACGAGCCGCACCCCATCTATCAAAATCTGTTTGGCCGCATCGAATACATCAGCGACCAAGGCACCTTGGTCACCAGCTACCGACGCATTTGCCCCGGCTCCTTGCACCGCGCTAACGGCGGCTACCTGATTCTGGATGCGGAAAAAGTGCTGACTTATCCCTTCGTTTGGGAAGGTCTGAAACGGGCGCTGCAAGCTGGTCGCATCGAAATCGAGTCGCCGTATTCCGAGCTGGGTATTAACACCATCACCCTGAAACCCGGCGTGATCCCGCTCAACGTCAAAGTCATTCTGGTCGGCTCGCGCGATATTTATTACCTCTTAGAAGAACTGGATAGCGAGTTCAACGAAATGTTCCGGGTGCTGGCCGACTTTGACGACCACATCAAACGCAGCCCGGACAATGTCAGCCAATTCGTGCAATTGCTGAAGCGACACGCCAACGACTCCGGCGCCAAAGCCTTGACCGACGCCGCCTTGCTACGCTTGATCGAATACAGCTGCCGGTTGGCCGAAAATCAGCAACGCCTATCGGCACACGTAAATAGCTGCCTGGAAATCATCGCCGAAGCCAATTTATTGGCCAGCCAAACCAACGCCATCAAGATTGATAAAACCGAAATCGAACTGGCTTTAGCCGCCCGCGAACAACGTAATGGCCGCATCGCTGAAGCGATTCTGGAAGAAATGCTGGAAGGCACCATCCTGATCGACACCGAAGGCGAAGCCATCGGCAAGGTCAACGGCCTGACCGTGATGGACATCGGCGGTAGCAGCTTCGGGGCACCGGCGCGGATCACCGCCACCGTGCATCCCGGCTCCAGAGGCATCGTCGATATTGAGCGCGAAGTGGAATTGGGCCAACCCATCCATTCCAAGGGCGTGATGATTTTGAGCGGTTATCTGGGGCACTGTTACGCTCAGCAATTTCCGCTGGCCATCTCCGCCAGTATCGCCATGGAACAATCTTACGGCCACATCGACGGCGACAGTGCCTCGCTGGCCGAACTATGCTGCCTGATTTCGGCCTTGACCCGCACGCCAATTCAACAAGGCTTCGCCATGACCGGCTCGATCAATCAATACGGCGAAGTGCAAGCCATCGGCGGCGTTAACGAAAAGATCGAAGGCTTTTTTGAGCTGTGCGCGGCGCGCGGATTGACTGGCAAACAAGCGGTAATCATCCCGGCATCCAACAAACGCAATCTGATGCTGAAACAGCAAGTGGTGGATGCCGTCGAGCAAGGCCTGCTTGCGATCTACACCGTATCGAATGTCGACGAAGCCTTAAGCTTGTTAACCGATCAGGAAGCCGGAACCATCAATGCGGAAGGCCAATACCCGGAAGGCAGCGTCAACTTCAAGGCCGTGGCGCGCTTGAAGGAAATATCGGATATGTCAGTGGATGAGGACAAAGACACCGAGACGGGTTGATGCCTAACGATTCCTGAATATCGACAAGGCTGATAGCAGAAATCGCCCCTAACCGCTAAGCCTGCTTTTCTAACAACGCCAACAATAAGCCCGACACTTTAGGCGTCCACAGCGTCGGATTCACCGGAAACTCTTTTAAGGCACCGGTTCTGCGGTAGCCGCGGCGTTCGTAAAAGGCTATCAGCTCGGTCCGGCAGGGAATCACGGCCATGACAAAGCACTGACTATGCCAGGTTTGCCTGGCCTGATTTTCTGCTGCGGCCAGCAAATGCTTGCCTATGCCCTGATTTTGCAGCGCCGGCTTGACCGCCAGCATGCCGATATGTGTCTGTTGCTCGATGTGTTGCAAATGCACAGAACCCAGTAGTTCCTGCTGTTGCCGACATAACACGATCAGTGAATCCGCGTGAGCGATTAAGTTCGCAATATCCGCTGCCTCCGTGCGCCTACCATCCAGTAAATCAGCTTCTGTGGTCCAACCTTGGCGGCTTGACTCACCCCGATAGGCTGAGTTGATGAGCGCGGCCAGTGGCTCCGCATCGCTCGGTTCGGCTAAGGAGAAGGTCAATTCCAACATGTTTTACCTCAAAAACTCGCTTGTCCGTTGCACTACGTAACCCGAAAATAACATTTTGCCTGCCACAAAAATCCAAGTCTTGCTGCTAAGGTTTAGTGACTAAAACGCGACCTTCAAGCCTGGAGCCCAACCATGAAACCATGCCCTAAGTGTAATCGCGACGTTCCGCCTACCGAGCCGATCTGTCCGCACTGCGGCATCGTTTTTGCCAAATATTATAAATACCATGACCACTCATCCTTGCCAACGGCGGAAAGACCGCAAGTGGTCATTCACATCGAGCCACCCGCAGACACGCTATTTGGCGACGATGCTTATACAGACAACGCCGCGGTCTTTGTTGGCCGCTGCCTATTATTACCAGGGTTTTTGCTTTGGAGTTGGTGGTTAATTTCGCCGGGACTTGCCAGCAACGCGGTGGGCGAATCGTTTCTGCACCTAGTCAATCTGCCGTTTCACGAAGCCGGCCATGTGATTTTCCGTCCGTTTGGGCAATTCATCACCTCGCTGGGCGGCACGCTCGGCCAAATTCTGATGCCGACGATTTGCCTGCTTACCTTATGGCTGAAAACCCGCGACCCTTTCGGTGCCGGTTTGTGCCTGTGGTGGGTGGGCGAGAATTTTCTGGATATTGCGCCGTATATCAACGATGCCCGCGCCGGCCAATTGCCCTTGCTGGGCGGCAATTTCGGCCATTCCGCGCCATACGGTTTTCACGATTGGGAATACTTGTTAACCGAATCCGGTCTGTTGGCGCAAGATCATACCCTGGCAAAACTGTCCCAGTTGCTGGGGGCGATGTTGATGATCGCTGCGCTGATAGCCTGCGGCTACGTGTTATTCAAGCAGCGACAAAGGCTGAAAAGTTCAAATAGCTAACCCAGCCAAGCTTTCACTTTCGCCTTCACCTGCGCTTTTAACTGCCGCGACCAGCGATAAATCTCGGTATCGACCACTTTTGCATGCGCCCATTGCAACCAACCCAACACGGTATGGTAGACAACAGCGATAATCCCGAAGGTCAGCAACTGCGGCTTAGTCAATTTGAACACCCGCGCCACCAATAAAGTGCCCAGTAACTTGGCGAACACTTCCAGCAAAATGCCCTGCAGCAACAGGCCATGTAATAGCAAAGACAGTGCGGCGAGATTGATCGGCGTGACGATCAACACCGGTATCGTGAACGCCAGCAAAGCCATGGACGGTGAGGTTTGCGCCAACCAGCGCTCGACGCTTTCCAACCTGAGCAGCAAGGCCAGATAATGACCGCAGGCCGACAGAAAATCCCACAACCATTCCTCAATGATCAGCAGGATGGCGAGCAGGGTAAGCAGGAGTTTTTTCATGGTGATCTACCGAAAGTTAAACGCAAGATACGCCAGGCTAGCCGGACCCGCCCGCCGGATTTAGGCGGCATGGCCCGCCTGCAACACGCACCGCTAATCACTACTGGAATTTACCGCCGATTCAACCGACAGATGGCCTATCATCTCGTCAAACCGGCGTAAGGTTTCATTCTGACCTTCCAACATTCGCAAATAGCCCAGAGTATCGAGCGCTTCCGGCCAGCATTGCTCGGCTACAGTAACATAAAGCGTCCGATATAGGCGCTGAACCAAAAAGCCTCTAAGCAGCTTGGCGGCCGGGGTTTGCTTGAAACTCAAGGAGCGTAATACGGCCGGCACTGCAACATTCATCCGACCGCCCCCCGTGCTTTGTAAGGAAACGCTCAGCCACTGCTCGGCTACTCGTTCGCTAAGGATGATTTGCTTCAGCTCGGCGCCGCAGCGCGGGCAAAGCGTGGCCGCGCCAAGCCGGGCGTTACAGGCCGGGCAGCGCTGCATCAGGATTCCAGGTAGTAGATGATGTCGTTCAAACGCTCGACCGGTTCGCGCAACCCGGCCTCGTCGCCGTTTTCCAGACAAGTTGAGATGGTTTCGATCAGATCGACCATGTCTTCCCTGTCATCGGTAGAGACGGTATCGAACAGCGATTCCGCTTTCTTGATCGCAGTCCGCGCAGCGGCCACAGCCGGGCTTTCCGGAACCGAACTCGCCTCACCACTGGCCGTTTCGCCGAACAAGCCGTCGATACGCCGTTTAGCGCCACTCAGTTCGCCGCTATCGAAACGAGAAATCGCGTTGTTGATGGTGATGGCTTTTTCCTTGCCGGAGGCTTTTTCCCGGGCCGAAACATGCAAGATGCCGTTCAAATCCAGATCCAGCGTCAATGTGATGATATTGCCCGCCGGCACATCCAACAACCCTTCGACCAAAAACTCGCCGATTTCGACGTTGTTCAGCGCATCCGGGTCCTCGCCTTGAAAAATCCGCACATTCACTTCGCGTTGATTGTCGTGATAAGTCTCGAAAGCCTCGGACTTGCGCACTGGCAGCACGCTGTTTTTGTGAATGATGGGCACGAACTGATAGGTATACGGCATACCGTCCAGATAACCGACCGCGCTGGTCCCGAAGCTATACGGCGTCACGTCAACCAATACCGCACCAATTTCCTGACCGTTGATCATCGCCGCCTGCATCGCCGCACCCATGGCCACGCACAGATCGGGATCGACTTCGCCGTGCGGTTCGAAACCGAATTCATCGAACAGGCGCTCGCGAATGCACGGTGTGCGCGTCGATCCCCCGACCAAAATGATTTCGTCGATGTCGGATGCGGTCAGCTTGGCACCCTTCAGCGCAATGTGGGTCGCGTCCATCGTCGCATTGATATGGTCCGAGATAAGGTCTTCGTAGTCCGAGCGCGCCAACTCCATCGTCAAATGCAGCGGCGTGCCTTGGCGTTCCAGCAAATATTCTTCCTCAATCCGGGCGAACGGCTCATCGGACAAGTGCAGTTTCGCCTGTTCCGCCGCGCGGCTAATGCGGGCCATTGCTTTGCCGTGCGGCTCGACTTCGATCCCGAATTGCTCGCGAATATGTGCCAGAATGCGATCGACGATCAACTGGTCGAAATCGTCGCCGCCCAGATGATTATCGCCATGGCTGGCCAACACTTCGACGACACCGCTCTGCACGTTGACCACCGACACGTCGAAGGTGCCGCCGCCCAAGTCATATACCAGCATGCGTTTGGCGGCAAGTTGACCGGCGCCGTACACCAGGGCTGCCGCAGTCGGCTCGTTGATCATGCGCACCACGTCCAGCCCGGCGATTTCACCGGCTTCGCGGGTCGCCTGACGCTGAGCGTCGGAAAAATAGGCCGGCACAGTAATAACCGCCTGGGAGATAGTCCGACCGACGTACTGTTCGGCAATGCCTTTCAAGCGTTTCAGAATGATCGCGGAAATTTCCTGCGGCGTGTACGCCTGACCGGCCATCGTCACTCTGGCATCCTGCCCCATCAAGCGTTTGATCGACTTGACCGTGCGCTCCGGATAAACCAGGTATTGATTACGCGCGGTTTCCCCGACCAAAATGCTGCCGTTATCGTCGAGTCCGACGAACGACGGCAAAATCTTGTGGCCGTTGTCGGCGATCACGATGACTTTGCCGTTTTCGACGATGGCCACTTCCGAATTCGTGGTCCCCAAATCGATGCCGATGATAATGTCGTTCATATGCGTTCCCTGAATGCTTAAAGTTTATTGACCTTGACTTCCGCCAAGCGCAGTACCTGATCTTCGATTAAAAATCCCTTGCGCAGTTCTTCGAGAACGACGACGTTTTCTCGGGTGGGGTCGTTACCTATGGCAACGGTCGTCATCGTTTGCGCATCGAAAGGCTTGCCGACGCAATCGATGGCAATCACCCGCCGGCGTTGCAGCATTTGTTCCAGGCGCTTCAGCGTGATTTCCTGGCCTTCGGCAACGCCGGCCACGAAGCGGACGTCCTGTGGTTTGGAATGCCTGAACAATCCATCGACCGGCTTGTAATTTTGCAAGGCCTCATAGCCGGCGCTAAGCCGGTCGTAAATATCCAGCCATTCCAGCAGCATGGAACGCTCGACGTCTCGGCGTTGTTGTTGCAGGCGTTCGTTGGCTTTCGTCAGTTCGCCGGCCAGAGCTTGGTTGTCGGCTTTCAAGGTTTCGACGGTATCGCTCAAGCTGTCCAGCGCGGCCTTAAATTGCCGTGACTCGGCCTTGACTTCGGTTTTCAGGCCGGCCAGATCACTGAACAGCGTAGTTAAATCCGGCTGGTCGATTGCGGTCAAATGGGCAAAATCGGTTTCTTGTAAATACTGCTGCAAGGCTGCCAGCAATTCGTCTTGCGGGGTTTCTGGGGTCATGTTGGCGTTTTAGTGAATTTGGCGAGCGTTTTTTCGATGGACAGCGTACTCAACAGTTTTAAGAAGTCGTCCGTGGCCATCGGCTCGCCCGCATCCGGTGGGCCGAAGGCTTGGGCCAGTAACGCGTCGAATTCGATATGGGGCATAGCAAACAAGGCGTGCCGCAGTCGACAATCTTCGTCCTTGATCGCAGCGTAGGCATCTTGAATTTGCCGAAAGCGCGCGGGATCGCGGTCGGGCGGATTGTCCTTGACCCCTTGTAAATAAGCTTGTTTGATGTCGGCGTCGGTGGCCTGTTCGGACACGCCGATAATGCTATACGGTGAGTTCATGGGTAATCAATTGAAAGGCAGGGAATACTGCGGTGAACCATGGTCGAAACGAGCGACAATATCGTCGAAACTGACGCCGATCTCGATGTTCAGTTCCTGGGCAGCGGCTAATATCGCCGCCGACCACAAGAAGTCCTGGTTCATAAACAAGATCGCCAGCCGTTGCTGGCCTAGCTGTTCGCCGTATTGACGCATAATTTGGGCGGTGAAATAGTCGGGGCCGCGCTTGCGCATGATCTCCTCGATTTTCTTTTCGATGCGCTTGAACATGGCATCCGGAATGGGGCCGAACAAGTCCTCTATCGGATCGTCACTGATTGGCGACTGATCGAAGTCCTCAGCTACATCTTCGATCGGCATATGCTCGGGAGCGCCGCTGGCCCGATCAAGCAGGCGCTCGATCATCGCGGCGGTCTTATGATCGTTTTCCACCCGCGCCTCTTCTAACGCAGTTTTCAAACGGTATAAGCTCATGAAGTCCAATTGGCTGGCATCGCCTTGGCATTCAGCCAGCATCCGGTAATACAACCAAGCTGGCGTGTGCCGGCGGGCCTGAGCCGCTTTGGCGCAGTGCTTCAATAACTCGTAATGACCTATGGCTTCCAAAGCCTGGCACCAGACGAGCAGCAGTGTTTCATGGTCCAGCAGCCATTCCACCGATTTTTTCAGCGGCATTTTGACCTTGTCCAAGGCATCGAACAGCAAGCTTCTGTCATCCAATTGCTCGCCGTAATAGTCGAGTGACGCGATCAACCGCTGCAATTGCGGAGCGGACAGCAGATAGTCCTTAAACGTCGGCAATGCACGGAAAATACCCTGCGCCGGCAGTTCCAACAGACCTGCTTCGATCTGAGCCTGACAATGCATGTTGACCGGGTCGTCATGCAACTCGGCCAGAGTATCGACGATGCGCTTCAAGCCCTGGGATTTGTCCTCGGCCTGCCAAAGATAAAAACCCCGCAACAGATCGGCCTGAAGGCGCAATCGCTTGTCGAGGGTCAATTGTTCCGCCGCTTGAATTTCCTTTTCAACCAAATGCGGTTTTTCGGTTTTTAGCAAACGGCGGGCATGGGCCATGTGATTGGCAAATAACAAATGTTTGGCCAAGGTATTCACTGGATCGATCTTCAACAAGGCTTTGGCGTAAGCCGCCGCTTTTTTAAAGGCTTTTCTCGCAGCGGCAGACTTGGCGGCGCACACCAGCAAATCGGTATCGGTGGGGAAACGTTGCAGGCCGCGTTCCAACCATTGTGCATATTGACCGGTGTCCGGCCGCTGTTCCTGATAAATCGTTAAAAGCTTCAGATAGCTTTGCAGATCACTCGGATCGTATTCCAGGCTGTCAGCCAGCAACGCCGCCACTTCGGCGGAATAGGCTTTGTCGGCCATGTGCCTGAGGATAAACGCGATTTTTCGGTCGTTCGCCGGCCGGTCTTTTTTAAGAATATCGATGCAGCGTTTCCAGAAAAAGCCGGCGTCGTAACCGTTTTCGGCTTGCTCGTGCAACAAGGCTTGCAAGCGGTTTTCTTCGAACGGGTCCTTACTGGCGAAATGTTTGAAGTAGTCTTTCTCGCCGCCCGGATACTCGGCCAACGCGCCCAGACAATAGGCTTGCGCGGCATCGTTGCCGAATACCTCGCGATATTGCAAAACCAGATTGAAGCGAGTCTTGGCGTCCGGCTCGCCGCTCTGTTTTAACAGCATTTCCAGCAACTGACCTTGCCGGGCGGTGAGACCTTTGGCTTGAGCAACGACGCGGCGTTGATTGTGCTCCAGACAGGACGAGCTGGCGACGAAGTCCGCACCGGATTGCCGGTAAGCCAAACAGGCCTTAGCCAGCGGTTGATAGGGCGATTCGTCGGGAATCTTGGCTAACATAGCCGGCGCTTGCTCGCGGTCCGCAACAGCCAGCAGTTGCGCTTTCAGCAAGGTGCGCAAATCGCGAAACGCCGACCGGAACGGTAGTTGTTTCAGCGCCTGTTCACACTGCTCGCGCTCGCCGTTGCGATACGCCGCGAGCGCTGCGACTACCCATTTCCAATGTTTGAGCAGTGCCGAATCCTGGGGTAAATGCGGCAACAGCTCCGTGACCCCGGAGACCAGCAGCGCCCCCAGAAAAACCGATAGCGCCGGAAACTCTTCGTCCAGCTGCCGTGCGTTAAAGCCATCCAACACCGCATAGGCTTTGCGTTCGCTTTTGCCAACCAGCAGCCACAGCACATAAACATCTTGCGCTTGCAGCGGCGATTGCGCATTGGCCGCGTAATTTTCCCAAAGCACACAGGCTTCTTTCAGCATGCCTTTACCGGCCATCGCCCAAGCTCTTTGCAGATAGCAATCGGCCAAGCACCGTTTGATTTCGGCATCGTTGGATTGCTTTAACAGCTCTTTGAATAAATCACCGGCCTCCTTATAGCGCCCGGCTACATAGTGTGCCTGCGCTTTTTCCGGCACTGTCGACTCGGAGAGCCCAGCGGAAATTTTCTGGATGAATTTTTTCATGGCTGTGCAGGCAATAGCTCATGCTTAAAAAGGCCATTATAAAACAGGACTGGCATATGCCACCCGTTATGCTTTCTTAACCCGATTCGATCCGATTTCTATTGATTCGCTAGTGATGAAGCTTGAATGTGTAGGGATTTATTGATGGTAACGGGAAGACCTGGTGAATCGGCTGGGCCGAGCTGACTTCTTAAGAACCTGAACCTACAAATTAGACCCCAAAAGGTCTATCGCATTTCTCCAATGCAGCCAGCCGGCAAAATATAGATTTATAGAACAGGCGGACTACAAAGCAGTCGTTGGCGACCGCATTCGACCTAGGCAGTGCAAAAACGCAAAAATAAAATAAAAAAAAATTTCTCCGCTAGACTCGTTGTTCTACTTACATACGTTTGATTTTCCCGCCTACTTTTAAATTTTTACGTTTTTACACAAGCTCGGCCAAAAATGGTCATTGCTAATTTTTATACCCTAAGCCCTCGAACAACCCGGTGAATACTATTCCGGCGTTGGCGCTGTCAGCTCATTGCCGTCTCCATGATAGGATTGTGTCCCCAGTTGCTTAATCTAGAAAAACGCAACTTCGTCAGGTAAGATTTGGTTAATTGAATACTGGAGCGTGTTTCAATGGAGAACTCATCTTTGGCTGACACAATCACTCTTACTTCAGCACTTTCGCCGAGTCTGAATGCTACCAGGAGTCAGGCTGGACATCGTTCCGAGCAGCAGTCCAACAAACTTGGATTGTGGTAGTGAAGTGGCTGATGTGAATCAAGTCCCTGAATGCGATAACGGTGAACACCCCCCCTCTGAAACCGGTATTGAGCAAGATATGTCGGATGCGCAGAGCGGACAGACAATTATTGAGGCCCAAGAACCGGAACACTTCGTTAGCAGTGGCCTATTGCGTAGCGTGCTTGAGAGCTCGCCCGACGTCATCGTATTCGCGCTCGACCGTCACTATCGTTACATCATCTTCAATACCAAGCACCAAGAAACGATGCGCGCCATTTGGGGCCAGGATATCGCTATCGGGATGAATATACTCGATGTCATCGGTTCCGATACCGATCGCGACACAGCCAAACGTTCATTTGATCGAGCCTTGGCGGGTGAGCATTTCTCTACAGAGGAAGCCTTTGGTGACGAAATGTTGGCGCGACTTTATTGGCGGATTTTTTGGTCACCGATTCGCAACGAGATTGGCGATATCATCGGAGTGACCTGTTTTAACATAGACATCACTGAGAGTTGGCGCGCAAAAGAGGCCGTCGAACGGGAGCGCGCCTCACTGCGAGCGGCGCTGCTGGAGAACGAGGCTATGGTGCTCGAACTCGAACAGCACCGCCATCATTTGGAGACTTTGGTCTATTCGCGAACGGTCGAATTGGCGCAAGCGCGTGACGCCGCCGAAGCCGCCAACCGTGCGAAGAGCGCTTTTCTGGCCAACATGAGTCATGAGCTTCGAACGCCCATGAACGGAATCATGGGCATGACAGAGATTATGCTGCGCAAGGCTACCGATCCGAAGCAAATTGATTGGCTCGCCAAAAGCAAGGCGTCGGCCACACATCTGCTCTCCATCATCAATGACATCCTCGACATCTCCAAGATCGAATCCGAACAAATGACACTGACGGAGAAAAACTTTTCCGTCTCGGAGGTGATTAACGCCGCCTTGCAGATGCAAAGTGAAACCGCCCGAGGTAAAGGAATTGCGCTGTCCTCCGCAGTCGCGTCGGAGGTGCCAGATTTGGTGCGAGGCGATGCCCTGCGACTCAATCAGATCGTGCTCAACTTTCTCGGCAACGCCCTGAAATTCTCCGAACAAGGCCAAATCGAGACGCGAGCCAGTCTCATGGAGCAGGACAGCCAGAGCATCTTGTTGCGCGTCGAAGTGACCGATCAGGGCATCGGTATCACCCCAGAGCAGCAAGCCCGCCTATTCCACGCGTTCACCCAGCTGGACAACTCGCAAACCCGCAAATATGGTGGCGCGGGGCTTGGCCTGGTGATTGCACAGCGCATTGCCCGGTTGATGGGCGGCGATGTCGGAGTGATAAGCGAAATGGGCAGGGGCAGCACCTTTTGGGCAACGGTTAGACTAAGGCACGCGGTTGTCGAACTGCCCTACCAGAGCAATCCCAAAGGCGAACCTGCACGCGATATACTTCTGCGAGATTTTCAGGGAAGTCGAGTCCTTCTGGCTGAGGATGAACCGATCAACCGCGAAGTGATGCTTTACCTGCTGGAAGATGCTGGCCTGACAGTTGACGTCGCGGTCAACGGCGCGGAAGCGCTGCGGATGGCGCGCGCGGGTCACTATGTCATTATCCTGATGGACATCCAAATGCCGGTCATGGACGGTATCGACGCCGCCCATGCCATCCGTCAGTTGTCGGGCTTGTCTTCAGTTCCGATCCTAGCAATCACCGCCAACGCCTTCGAAGAAGACCGAGAGCGCTGCCTAGCCGCGGGTATGAACGATCACATCGGCAAGCCGGTGGAACCGGACCTGCTGTGTGCGACCGTATTACATTGGCTGCAGAAGACAAGAAATCTAGCGCCCTCCTGACCCGTTGGAACCGATGGTTTTCAGAGCCCCAACTGCCACTCAATTTTGCGGGCAAAACGGCGGCTTTTGATTCGGTCTGTTTCTCGGATTCCTCGCTGGAAAGGTGTCGCTGAATTCCGATATCAGTAAGCGACCGTTAGTCACTGAGTTCAACCGACCCCATGCTGCCAATGAAGATTAACTTGGAAAGACAAGAAAAGGCAAATAAACTGCCATTCAAAATTTAGGTGAAAAGTAAAGTTCGTGCGTCGATCATGGATTACTTTAATTGGTATAACCACAAACGGCACTATTCGAGTTTGAACCGAAAAACGCCTCATTAGGCTTATATCGAGTTGTTCCCAATGATTAAAAAGGCAGCCAACCAACTACTGGGATTTCACTTTAAAATCCGAACAGATGGGGCCACTTCTGTTTTTCGCATGAACCATCAACTAATTAAATACATATTAAACATCACTATTGGTGACATGAATGGCTAGCAAAGTGGATGTACTTATCGTTGACGACGATAAGGTGGTTCAGAAAATAGTTAAGAGGTCCCTAGAAAGTGAAGGTATTACAGTAAGAAGCGCTCTCAACGGCGAAGATGGCTTAGCTGAAGCCAATAATTCCACCCCTGACATCATCCTTCTAGATGTCGAAATGCCTGGATTGAGTGGATATGAAGTATGCCATCAGTTACGAGAAAGCCCTAAAACGTCGGATGTTCCGGTGGTTTTCATATCTTCACATAGCTCTCTCAGGGAAAGAATGCAAGGATACGAAGCCGGAGCAGATGATTACTTAGTCAAGCCTTTTGATCCAGAGCATCTGATGGCAAAGGTCAGAGTGCTCATCAAATATCTAGAGAAGAAGGCGTCGCTGGAGGAGCGGTATAAGCTAGCAGAAAAAACTGCTCTTACTGCCATGACTGGAACCAGTGAGTTGGGCGTAGCCATGGACTTCATGACGAAGATATTTTCTTACAATAACTATGAAACCCTTGCCCAAGGTTTTTTTCTGGCAACCGGCCAATTCGGATTGAATTGCTGCCTTTTACTAGCGGATGAGAGCGAGTCACACTGGTTTGCCACCGATGGCAATATCAGTCCGCTGGAGAAAGAAATGATTGAAATGGCGGAGAAAGAGACCCGCATTATCGATTTTGGTTCGCGCACAATAGTGAACTACCCGGGTATATGTCTGTTGGTTAGAAATATGCCAATTGAGGATATGGAGCGGTACGGTCGTACAAAAGATATTTTGCCTGTCTTCCTTCAAGGCATGGAGGCAAAAGTCCATGCCTTACAAACAGAGCTAGCTCTCATGCAGCAAAGTGAAGATCTGCTACGTTCCTTTGGCAGGATAAGAACCGACCTCTATTATTTGGCAAAAACCTTGATGACGAATCAGGAGGACAGCGCGAAGGTCATGCACCAGATGATGCGTGATTTGAATCTCGACTTATTGAGAATGGCGCTAGATGACGATCAAGAAAAGTATCTTCTTAATCGAATTGAATCGGCAATCGAAGAAGCAGCTAAGCGCATTGATGCCAGCACCTTTATTGCTAATTCCCTCTCCAATGTTTTCCTCAATCTCAAGACGGTTACGGGAAAGCAACAAAACCTCGTTGAAACTTTCATTGCCAGACATACTACGGGGCCTGCTAAAGAAGTAGTGATAGACGATGACAATATTGAATTATTCTAACAAGGGCAGAAAGGTCATGATTGACAGTGCAATGTTAACCTGAAACCACACCTATCTTCATGCCTTATACAACCTTACGGGATTGAAATCGGTTTCAATGCAAGTTTCCCTTAACGTTGCACGACTGTTCTTAGACCACCACCGTCCAATGAATTAATAAGCGTGATGATCAGCTTATGGCTGAAATCAGCCGCCAAAATCAAGCACGCACCCCAAATTTTTCATTCGTCCCCCAAAATCTTCACTCGGCAATCCCAAATTTTAGTGGTCCAGGCGATTGACGCCCGGGCGTTGATCATCGAAGATCAAGGCTTTTAGGGAGCTGTCATGAGCGATAACGACTTTATTCTCTCTGCCGCTGGGGTCCGTATGCCGGGTATTATTTACGGGACGGCCTGGAAGCAGGAGCGCACCGCTGCACTAGTGAAGCAGGCGATTACCCTGGGGTTTCGGGGTATAGACACCGCGTGCCAGCCCAAGCATTATCACGAAGCCGGAGTGGGCGAAGGTGTGTTGGCGGCTTGCCGCGGATTGGGCTTGCAGCGCTCCGATCTTTACTTGCAAACCAAGTTCACGCCCTTGAACGGTCACGATCCGCTGCGTATCCCTTACGACGCCAAGGCCAGCTTGACCGAGCAAGTCGCGCAGTCCTTCCAAGTATCATTAAAAAATCTGCAAACCGATTATCTGGATGGCTTGGTGCTGCATTCGCCGCTGGCGGATCGCAGACAGTTGCTGGAAGTTTGGCAAGCGTTGGAAGTCATCCAGCACAGCGGCGGTGCCAAGCAACTGGGCATTAGCAATTGTTACGATCCCGGCTTGTTCGAATTCTTGTATGAAAAAGCGACGGTGAAACCCGCTGTATTGCAGAACCGCTTTTATGCCGATACTGGCTACGATAAACAGCTGCGGGCGTTTTGCCGGCAGCAGCAAATCGCTTATCAAAGCTTCTGGACCCTAACCGCCAACCCCAAAATATTAGCGGACGGGACTGTGAAAGCACTGGCGGATAAATACCAACGCGGCCCGGCGCAGATATTCTTCCGCTATTTAACTCAGATTGGCATCGTGCCTTTAACCGGTACCACATCCGCCGAACATATCCGTGAGGATTTGGCTATTTTCGAGTTTCAACTGAATAGCGAGGAATGCGCAGCCTTGGCAGCTTTACTGTAAAAACAGGCCCATCGTGGTTCGTCAATGCTGAGGCTCAAGTGGAAATTTCCCGCTCCGGGTGTGTGCTGGGGAACTTGCAATATCGCCCGCTTCATACCAAACCTTATCAACTGATTTGCCCAGTTAACGCTCAAGGCTTTTATAATGGCAGAAACCTTGCCTCTCCAAGCCCCTAAATGTCATGCCTATTACCCGTTATCTGCGTAAATTTGCCTATCTATGCAGCGCAATTTGCCTGGTGCATATGAACGCGCTGGCCCAAGGAAACCCGGCAGACATCGAAGCGACCAATGAATTACTGCCGCTAAGTTGGGAGGAACTGACCGAGTTGGAAGTATCCAGTCTGGCGCGACAGGAACAAACGGTGAAGGACAGCCCGGCTGCGGCATTTGTCATTACCTCGGAAGACATCCGCCGCTCCGGCGCGACCAGTTTGCCGGAAGTGTTACGCATGGTGCCCGGCATGAACGTCGCCAAAATCAATGCCTGGAACTGGGCAGTGAGCGCGCGCGGATTTAACGATTTGTATGCCAACAAGTTGCAGGTGATGATAGACGGCCGCAGCATCTACGATCCGCTGATCAGCGGCGTGTATTGGGGCCAGCAAAATCCGTCGCTGCCGGACATTGAGCGCATTGAAGTGCTGCGCGGCCCCAGCGGCAGTTTATGGGGCGCCAATGCTGTGAACGGCACCATCAATATCATCACCCGGTCGGCGCGCGATACGCAAGGCGGTTTGATTAGTGGTGGCGGCGGCACCGAAGAACGCGGTTTCGGCGGCATTCGTTACGGCAAAAAATTGTCGGAATCCACTTTTCTGCGCGGCACTATCAGTGCGATGGTGCGCGACGCCAGCATCGACTTGGCCGGCAAGCAGGATACCCATGACACCGGCGATACCGAAACCGCTAATTTTCGCTTGGATAGCCAGCTCAGCAGCCAAGACAAATTAATGGTGGAGGCCAATGTATCCCGTTATCGGTTGGGCGGCTACTACATTGGCAAAACCTCGACAACCCCACCCTTATGGCAGAACGACGATTTTGGCAGAGAAGGCGTGACCGGCAGTTTACAAGGCAACTGGTCGCATCGTACCGATAGCGGCCACGATTGGCGGCTGAACATGGCGTTTACTCAAACCGAATGGCAATTGGCGGTCAATCGGATGAGCCGCTCGCATTACGATCTGGATTTTCAACACACCCTGCCCGCTATCGACAATCACAAATTGATGTGGGGCTTGAACTACCAAAACATCAACGACAGCTTTGACAATACGCTGACCCTGGGTTTTGAACCGGATCAATTCACTCAACACAATGTCGGGGTGTTCTTACAAGATCAAATCGACTTAACCGATGACCTTAAACTGACGCTGGGTAACCGGGTGGAGCATTTCACTTACACCGGCTGGGAAACCGAACCCAACGCCCGCCTGCTGTGGACACCCCACAAACACCATAGCCTGTGGGCGGCAGTCTCGCGGGCAGTGGTCTTGCCGAATCGAGCGCAACACAGCATACGGTTGTTCAAACAAATACCGGAGACCAACCGGTTTTTCGAAGCGAAAGCCAATCCAGATATGCTGACCGAAAATCTCGTGGCCTACGAATTGGGGTGGCGCTGGCAGATATTTAATAACCTGGATATCGATAGCGCCGTGTTTTACAACATCTACGACCGGATGCAGGGCACTAAATTTACCGGCGTCACCTATAACGACCCGATATTCGGCAACATCAAGCAAGCCACGGTGGCTAATTACCGGCAAGTTGACAGTTACGGTTTGGAACTGTCGGTCAATTACCGGGTAAGCCACGACTGGCGGCTACAAGCCTCTTACAGCGCCAACCGGTTCTCGGTCAACTACGATAAAAACGAGCCCTGGTTTCGCGATCCGCTCACCGAAGAACATTTCAACCCGCAGCACAATGTTTCGCTCCGCTCCTTGTTTAACCTGACCAGCGAAATTGAGTTCGACGCTTGGGCGCGGTACGTCGATGAAGTGTATATCGATAGACGCAGCATCCCGGCCTATATCTCGCTGGACTTGCGACTGGGCTGGCATCCCCATAAAAATCTGGAGTTATCAATAAGCGGGCAAAATCTATTGGATGACCAGCATCCTGAATTCAGTGACGTGCTTTACATACCCATCGCCAGTCAGATTCAACGCGGTTATCTGGCGCAAATATCCTGGCATTTTTAAGACGGTTGATTACGCCAATGCGTCTGCTCACACTTTTGCTACTCAGCATCTGCGTTTGGTACGCCGGTACTGCGCGCGCGGCGGATAGCCCTAGCCAAAGCCGCGAGTTTCAATTAAAGACCGCCTATCTGTTTCATTTTGCCGAGTTGGCGCAATGGCCTAATGCTGCCCCGGTGACAATTTGCCTGCAAGGTCACAGTTTGTTACGCGCCTATTTGCCTGTGTTGGAAGGCCAGCAAATCAACGGCAATGCAGTCCATGTTACTCTGTCCGACACACCCGATATTGCCCAATGCAGTATTTTGTTTCTCAGCGACTTGGCTGGGTTAACACCAGTATTAACCGAACAAGCCAGACAACATCATGTGTTACTCGTCGGCGATGTGGAAAATTTCGCTAACAGCGGTGGTATGGTGCAATTTACACTGCGCGACAACAGACTGAAACTGGTGGTAAATTTAGCCGCTGTGAAATCGGCCGATCTGAAGCTGAGTTCGAAATTACTGCGGATGGCCGAAATAATAGAATGACAGCGTCTACAGCTCCTCGTATTTCGATTAGCCGCAAGCTGGGTAGAATCCTGCGAGTGATGGTGATGTTAAGCCTAATGGTGGCGACAGTTTCCTTGTCGATTCGGGAATACTCGGCTTTGCAGCAAACCATCGGCCAAAAACTAACCTTGACCGCCAATATGATCGGCCAAAACAGCAGTTTTGCCTTATTGTTCGACGATAATCAAACCGCCCAGGAAGTGCTGGATGCCCTGGCCCACGATCCGGACATCATCGCCGGGCAAATCCAAACCCCCAGTGGCGTCACGCTAGTCAGCTATGAAAAGCCGGCGACCAATTGGCACGGCTGGTGGCCAACCTGGCTATCGAAAACCCGGCAGATCACTCAGCCAATTTTGCATAAAAATAATCAAATCGTCGGCCACATTACCTTGGTGGCCGATCTGAAACGCTCTTATCACTCCCTGCTGTTCAATACACTGATTAACACCGGTATTATCTTGATCGCTCTGAGCGTCGTGGCCTTGTATGTGCAGCGCTTGCAGCGTTCGTTTTTAGGTCCTTTGCTTAAATTGGCCAATACCGCGCGGCAAATTGAGAAAGATCAGGATTACAGCCGGCGCTCCGATTATTTCGGTAACGACGAAATCAGCGATTTAGCCGAAGCCTTCAATAATATGTTGGCGCAAATCCAGGCGCACGAGACGGATTTGGAAAGCCAGGTGCTTAGCCGCACCCAGGAGCTTGAATTAGCCAAGCAAGACGCGGAGTCCGCCAACCAGGCCAAGGGGCAGTTCCTGGCCAACATGAGCCACGAAATCCGCACGCCGATGAACGCGATAGTCGGTTTGGTGGAGTTGTGCCTGAATAGCGAACTTAGCTTTAAGCAGCGCGAATATCTGAAACGGGTGGAGTCGTCAGCACATTCTTTGATGACGCTAATCGGGGATATTCTGGATTTCTCCAAAATGGAAGCCGGCAAGATGCAGATGGAAACTATCCCTTTCCTGCTTGAGGAAATGCTGGAGCATGTGTTTTCCACCATGTTGCAACTCAGTGCCAATAAGGGAATTCAACTCATCAGGCCTTGGACCGGACCCGACTATCATGCGGTAATTGGCGACCCGCAGCGGCTGCGGCAGATTTTGATCAATCTGATCGGCAACGCGATCAAGTTTACCGAGCACGGTGAGATAAAAGTCAGTCTCAGCGAAGTCAGCCGAGATGCACATTGGGTGCGTCTGCAATTCGCAATCAGCGACACCGGCATCGGTATCACCGCCGAACAGCAAACCAAATTGTTTCAGGCCTTCAGCCAAGGCGACAACAGCGTGACCCGCAACTACGGTGGTACCGGCTTGGGCTTGATCATATCCAAACAGTTGATAGAGCAGATGGGCGGGAGTATCGAAGTCAGCAGCAAGCCGGGCATAGGTTCCACCTTTACCTTTAACGTGTTGCTGGGGGCTACCGATCTAAACACTATTCGCAACTTCCAAATTCGCCGACACCGCACCATAGATGTTGGTAAATTAGCGCGGCTGAACGGGAGAAGGTTGCTACTGGTGGAAGACAACGAGATCAATCGGATAGTCGCCATCGACCTTTTGGAACAAGCACAATTACAGGTGGATATTGCCGAAAACGGCGAACTGGCCTTGGCTAAATTACGGCGTAACAACTACGACTGCGTGCTGATGGATGTGCAAATGCCGGTGATGGACGGCTATCAAGCCACCCGGCTGTTAAGGCAAATCCCGGCTTGCCGCGACATCCCCGTCATTGCGATGACCGCTAACGTGATGAACGGCGATCATCAACACTGCTTATCCGCTGGGATGAACGACTTCATCGGCAAACCGATTCTGCCGGCCACACTTTACGAGGCACTGTTGAAATGGATCAAACCCGATGCCGATCAGGCCTCGGACAACGGATCGCGTTAATCAGAGTAGCTAGCAGCCAAGCAGGGTAAGTGCTGGGTTATTTAGTACTAAACTGACCCGAACCGTTCGTCTGTTCTGGGGTTGGAATCAGATGGCTTATCGCCCCCAAGGCATCACCGGCACAGTAGACACGCTATTGGCTGGCGCGCCTTCGATCACTCTGCGGCTAATGGCCAAGTAAACCAAAGTGTTGTGCTTGGCATCCCACAACCGGGTAATGTTGGTGGACTTGAAAAACAGCGAGGTGCTTTCGGAAAATACGGTTTCTTCCGCGCCCAATTTGGCCGGCAATGTTATCGGGCCGATTTGCCGACAAGCCAAGGAAAACTCAGATGGATCTTCCGACAGCCCCAAGCCGCCGGAAATCCCGCCGGATCTGGCCTGACTGATATGACAAATCACGTTGGGGATTTTCGGATCTTCGAACGCATCGACGCAGACCTTATGATTGGCGCCTATCAGTTTCCAGGCCGTAGTTACGCAACCCACTTCATCGGCCTGCGCCGAGCCGGCCAATGTTAGCAACAATCCGCAGCATAAGCGGCCGCCACGTTTTAACAATATTTTCAGCATAAATTTCTCGCAGACAGTGAGTGGATGGGAACTTGTACGGTCAGGGTAACAAGCGCCAGTCGCTAAAACAAGCTGCCTGGCCAACATAGCGTTGCCCGCTATCGTAGACATTCCAAACCACCGCTCGCTCTATCAAAAAGCGCTTGCCGGATTTGGCGATACGCACCCCAGTGTAATTGTCGATATAACCCTGGCCGGCGACTTGATGCAGCAAGCGTTCGCGCTCTTCGCGGTTAACCGGCTCTGCGGAGAAGCGCGAGGGCATGCCGATAAACTCCGGCCACGATAGCTCAAATAAATCCTGCGCGGTTCGGTTGGCGTAATTGAATACAGGATCCGCAGCGGTATTATGAGACAGCAAGGCAAAATCGGCTTCGTAGACTTGCTGGCCTAGCGACAAAGCGCTAGATCCTGCCATTAAAGGCTTGCCCAGTAACCGCAGATAGCTGTCCAAGAGCAACTGGATATGCGGTGCGTAGAAATCGCTTTCCGGACTGGGTACTGGCAAATCGAGCATGGCTATCCGTTAAACGGTGGGATGGTAAAGTTCTTTTTTATACACCGCGCTGATTTGTTTGCCGTCCCACACATAGCCATAATGCGCGCCTTGCTTGGCCGGCGCCAGCAAGCGCGGTTTAAACACCCCCACACATTCGCCGCCCGCCGCCCGCACGCTGGAATAGACGATGCCCTCCGCGCCAGCCGCGCGCAACTCCCGGGCTAACGCTTGCGCGGCTGCATAATTGCCGGTGTCGGCATCGTAAATATCAGGCATTTCGGCTTGTTGGCCACGAATATCGTGCAGATCGGCAGCCAGATCGGCGGCATAGCTGCGCATATCTATTTCAATGGGAGCCTGATGCGTCGCAGCCATAAAGCGGCTGCGGTGAAAGCAGGTCTCGGCAATCGCGGTATCGATGTCTTTGGCAGCGTAATAGACGCCGTAACTGCCATCGCAAAACCGACTACCGTCCGGATTAAGATGAGTGAAGGCCGCCATGATTGGGGTAGTCCCCGGCCCGGAGATACGATCCGCCGCCGCGACCAAACTAATTTCGCCGGCTTGGTCGCGCAAGCGCTGGTTAGTCAGCGCTTCAATAGCAAACACTACATCCAGGTCAGCCGGGTCGGCTACCCGGTCGAACAAACCGGTAGGCGGAAATCGGCTGGGCACCAGTCGCCAACACGGTCGCCAGTTTACTCTGCTGATTTTTGGATGCGTCATTAGGCCCAACCGCACTGTGCATCCAAATATTGGCGCACCACATACAAATCCGCTACCCGCCCGGACAGCATACGCTGCAACGCCGTTTGCCCGGAAAACAGCGCCGCCTGATTGGGTTTATGCAACCAGCCGTCCGCCGCCTCCGGCTTGGGTAGTAAAATCTGCAAGGCTTTATAAATACCGAAAATATACGACAGCCTTTCCAATTTATCGGTATTGAGACTCGCCGTTTCCGGATTTTTCTTCCATTTAAAATAGGTGCTACGCGAATCCAGCCCCAGTAAAACCATGGCCTGTTCGACATTCAGCCGCCAGACGTCGGCGATATTGAAAAAAGTCCGTAACGCAGCGCCGGCTACCATCGCGCTATCTGCCGGTAACTGCACCTGAGCGGTTGATAACATAAGCCCTCCAAACTACTTATTTAAACTTTTTATTAAAATAAGTCTATTTATGGACTTTGTCAACGGCAGGGCAATAAGTCCAAGGCCATTGCCATGAAACCGCTCTGATGTTTATCGCGGCTTAATTTAAACGAGGTTTATAACTAAGCCCACCGTATCAATTGCTTCGCAACGCCAACGCCGTTTTGGCCAGCCGCTCGCCTAGCAGCCAGCACAAGCGTTTTTCATGCTCGGTCAGTTCGGAGTCAGTATCGGCAACGTGGCTTGGCCCATAAGGTGTCCCGCCACTAACCGTTTCGCGCAGCGCGATTTCGTTACACGGTAGGCTCATCAACAACATGCCGTGATGCATCAAAGGCAGCATCATGGATAAGAGCGTGGTTTCCTGACCGCCGTGCATGCTGCCGGTGGAAGTAAACACGCCGGCCGGCTTGCCGGACAACGCGCCGGAGAACCAAAGTGCCGTCGTGCCATCCAGAAAGTGTTTTAACGAAGCCGCCATGTTGCCGAAATGGGTCGGGCTGCCCAGTGCCAAGCCGTCGCAGGTTTCCAGGTCTTGCAAAGTCGCATAAGGCGCGCCGGCATCGGGAATGCTGTCGGCGATTTTCTCGCAGACCGCCGACACCTCCGGCACCGTGCGCAACACCGCTTCCGCACCGGTCACCGACTCCACGCCTCGGCCTATTTGCTGCGCCATGCGCGCGGTGCTGCCGTCGCGGCTGTAATACAGGATCAGGATTTTCGACATTAGAGTATCGCCAACACGTTTTCCGGCGGCCTGCCGATGGCGGCTTTGCCATCTTTCAAGACGATAGGCCGTTCGATTAATTTGGGGACTCTGATCATCGCTTCAATCAGATCCGCATCGCTTAAGGATTTATCATCCAGGCCGTTTTCCTTATATTCCGGTTCCTTGGTCCGCATCAATTCGCGCGGTTTAATGTTTAGCTTGCTGAGGATGTCTTGCAGTTCAACGGCAGTAGGCGGGGATTTCAGATATTCAACCACTTCCGGAGTGACGCCTTGCGCTTCCAGGAGTTTTAAGGTGTCGCGGGATTTGCCGCAACGCGGGTTGTGATAGATTTTGACGCTCATGGTTTGCACCTTAATCATGACGGGTTGCGGCTATAATAGCACCCTTCGAATCACGGATAAGCTCCCAAAGCCATGCAATTACCCAACTATTCAACCGCCCGCGTGCTGGTGGTCGGCGACCTGATGCTGGACCGTTACTGGCACGGTGCCACCTCACGAATTTCCCCGGAAGCGCCGGTGCCGGTGGTGCACGTCAAACAAGACGAACAACGCGCCGGCGGTGCGGGCAACGTGGCTTTAAACATCGCCGCGCTGGGCGCAAAAGTGTCCTTGCTGGGTTTTACCGGCGAAGACGAAGCAGCGACCGCTCTGAAGCAATTGCTGCAACAAGCCAAGGTTTTGTGTCTGTTTCAGCCGGTGCCGGGTTATCCGACTATCACCAAATTGCGGGTGATGAGTCGCCATCAACAATTGATCAGGCTGGATTTTGAAGACGGCTTTCAGCAAGTCGATAGCGATGCGCTATTGCATTTGTATCACGCGGAAATGATGCAATCGCAAGTGATAGTGTTGTCCGATTACGGCAAAGGCACCTTGAGCCAAGTCCAGCAATTCATCCGCCTGGCCAAACAACTGAACAAACCGGTCTTGGTCGATCCGAAAGGCAGTGATTTTTCGATTTATAAGCAAGCCACGCTGATTACCCCCAACCTCAGCGAGTTTGAAGCGGTGGTTGGCCGCTGCGCCGACCAACAGCAAATCGTCGAGCGCGGCATGAATTTGCTGAGCGAGCTGGAGCTGCAAGCCTTGCTGGTCACCCGTGGCGAAAATGGCATGACTTTACTCAGTAAACTCGAAGCCCCCTTGCATCTACCCACTCACGCCCGCGAAGTATTCGACGTTACCGGCGCCGGCGACACCGTCATTTCCGTACTAGCGGCAAGCTTGGCCTCGAAAAAATCGCTGGCCGAAGCCACACAGCTCGCCAACATTGGCGCCGGTATCGTGGTCGGTAAAATGGGCACCGCCACGGTGAATACCGACGAATTGCATGCCGCCTTGCAAGGGCCGCGCGCCCATCACAAAGGCGTCTGCAGCTTGGCGGACTTACTGGCCGAGCGCGCAGCCGCCAAGCAAAACGGCGAGAAAATCGTCGCCACCAATGGCTGTTTCGACATTCTGCATCCCGGCCACGTCCGCTACTTGCAACAAGCCAAAACCCTAGGCGACCGCCTGGTAGTATTAGTCAACAGCGATGCCTCGGTGCAGCGCCTGAAAGGCCCGGAGCGCCCGGTAAACAAACTGGATCATAGGATGGAAATGCTGGCCGCGCTGGAATGCGTGGATTGGGTGGTGGAATTCGAACAAGACACCCCTAAGGAAGTCATCGACCAATTACTGCCCGACATCCTGGTCAAAGGCGGCGACTACACCGACATCAGCAGCATCGCCGGCCACGAAAGCGTGCTAGCCAACGGCGGTGAGGTGAAGATTTTGTCGTTTATCGAGGGGCATTCGACTACGGCGATTATTCAGACCATTAGAGAAAAAACTGGCAACTAGGCCATGCCGACAATACAATGTATGTATAAGACTGGCGTTCTATGATTTCATTTGGTCACGAGAAAAATGAATTACTCAAGCAAAGTCGAGGTATTGGCTTTGAAGAAATTATCGCGGCCATCAATGCCGGAAAGATACTGGATGTGTTTGACCATCTCGATCAAGCTAAGTATCCCCGCCAAAAAATCTATGTAGTTGAGGCGCTTGATTATGTTTATTTAGTGCCGTTTATTCAAAACGAAGATGGCATCTTTCTTAAAACCATTATTCCAAGTCGCAAAGCCAAAGAACGTTACAAAGGGGAAAACCATGTTTGATAACGAAGAAATGTCTATATTAAATGCGTTGGAAAATAACCAACTGATACGCAGCGTCAACGCTGATGAAGAAATTGCGTTGGCCAAACAAGCGGCTAAAGAATACTTGTCAAAATCGAAAAATGTCACGATTCGCCTTAGCTTGGGCGATGTGACGTTAATTAAAAACCGCGCTCAAGACGTTGGTATTCCTTACCAAACATTGATTTCTTCACTAGTCCATCAATATGCGACGGGCAAAATTCGTTTGGAAACTTAAGAAGTTTCGAGGCAACAAATAAACCATTTGCCGATAATTGAAATGCAGGTAAATCAGCTGTGGAGTTAAAGATGAGCGTGCAATTTATCGAACAAAACGGCCAAGAACAATAGGCGGTTGTGCCCCTCGCCGACTACGAAAAACTGTTGGAAAAAGCGGAATTGCTGGATGACATCACGGCCTATGACCAAGCGCTGGCCAGCGACGACGAACTGGTTTCTGCCGTAATCGTAAATCGGCTGTTGAACGGCGAGAATAAAATCAAAGTATGGCGCGAACATCGCGGCCTGACTCAGTCGGGGCTGACCGAGAGCTGCAATATGGCCCAAGCCAGTATCGCGCAAATCGAAAGCGGGAAGCGAACCGGAACCGTCGCCGTACTGAAAAAAAATAGCCGAAATATTGAATGTGGATTTGGATGATTTGGTTTAATCCGGTGACATTCATTTATGCGGGAGGCAATTCATGAAAACTGACGCCGAAATCATCGATAGCGGATTCGAATCCATTTTTTCAAACTTGGGCATGGTTGATGCCAAGCGGTTTATCATGCTGATTAAACTAGAAAAATTCGATTTCAAGAAGTGGCAAAAACAACGCTGGCCCAACGAATCCGTAGAATCGTGATCTGCATTGGCCCAGTAAGATTGGGAACAATCGTCTTACCTTTGCTGCTTGCCAACACTGCGGCTAGTCACCCCTAATAATGAATCGCACTTTGAATGACTAACTTAAAAGACCGCCTCCACCAGTATTGGCTCCTGGCCCGCTTCGACAAACCCATCGGTATTTTCATCCTGCTCTGGCCTACATTGTGGGCCTTGTGGATAGCCGGTAACGGCAAGCCGGATCTATTGGTGTTGATTGTGTTCACGCTGGGCGTAGTGTTGATGCGCGCGGCGGGTTGCGTGATCAACGATTATGCCGACAAGGATTTCGATCCGCATGTCGATAGAACCAAGCTGCGGCCGATTGCGGCAGGCAAGGTGACACCGAAGGAAGCCTTGATTGTGTTTGCGGTGCTGTGTCTGACGGCGTTCGGATTGGTGTTGCTGATGAACTGGTACACCATAGCCTTATCGTTCATCGGTGCTTTTTTGGCGGCTAGTTATCCGTTCATGAAACGTTTTACTCATCTACCGCAGGCTTATCTGGGTGCGGCATTCGGCTTTGCGGTGCCGATGGCGTTTGCCGCGCAAACCAACGAAATTCCAGCAGTCGGCTGGATTTTGTACTTGGCGGTACTGTTGTGGGCGCTGGTGTACGACACCATGTATGCGATGGTGGACATCGACGATGATTTGAAGATCGGTGTGAAATCCACCGCGATTCTATTCGGCAAGCGGGTGCGGGAAATTACCGCCGGTCTGCAAGTTGTGATTATGGGCTTGCTGATAACGGTAGGAGCGATGCAACAACTGAGTTGGCCGTATTACGCCGGTTTGGCGGTCGCTGCCGGTTTGGCGATTTACCAGCAAAAACTGATTTTTCATTTCGATAAACCCAGTTGTTTCAAAGCATTTTTGAACAATAACTGGTTCGGTCTGGCAGTGTTTGTTGGAATTGTATTGGCGTATTGGGCGTAGTGTTTAGGATGAATTACTCCGTCGCGCTAATCCCAATCACATAAAACAGAAGATTAGAATTAAAGGAAGAAGACAGGTAATTCGCCTGGTTTGATTCTTCTCACCCCAACCCTCTCCATCAGTGGAGGGAGCTTAGTTTAAGGCCCTAATTCTACTTTGTCAGATTACATGACTACCCTTGTTCAATGCGTCATTCCGGCATACCCTCTGGGGCACAAGTGGATTGCCCGCGCGGCGAATCCAGGCTGCATGGATGACTCGAAGCTTGCCATCCGTGGCACTGGATACCGGCAATCCGTGCCGGTATGACGGCTATTTGAAGGGCCATCCATTCGGCTGAAAGACATACGTAATCAGGTAATTTTTTACATACTTAGTGACTTTAGGATTTGCGATGAACTATCACGAGATGCTCGCCGTGGCATTTGCCGAAGCTCAAGCCGGTTTCGACGAAGGTGGTGTACCGGTCGGCGCGGCTTTATTCGATGCCAATGGCAAGTTGCTGGGCCAGGGCCGCAATCGCCGCGTGCAAGACAATGACCCGTCCGTGCACGGCGAGACTGATGCGTTTCGCAAAGCAGGCCGGCAAACCAGTTACGGCGACAAAATCCTGGTAACAACTTTGGCACCTTGCTGGTATTGCTCGGGCTTGATTCGGCAGTTCAATATTGGCACGGTGGTGGTCGGTGAATCGGTCAACTTTGCGGGGCATCTGGACTGGCTGAGCGACGCGGGTGTTAAAATCTTGGAATTAAACGACGCTGCTTGTATCGATTTGATGGGCCGTTTTATTGCCCAGTCGCCACGAATTTGGTTTGAAGATATAGGCGAGGATTGTGGTTAAAAAATATTCCCGGTCGGCTTAACCGGGAACAGATCGGCAGTTATGGTCCAAAACTGCGCTTCAGGCAGGTCCCTATGGTTTGTTGAATTAACTCTGGGGATAAGTTTTCCTCTCCACAACTTATCCCGGGGGTACAGCTGAGATTTTTCCAATCGTCCTTGTCGCGACCGGTCATACCTGTTAGCCAATCAAGGAAGCTGAGATTTAGTCCTGTCCTTGTGGTCAAGCTGGAAGTATAGAACTCCTCAAAACGTAACACCGTATGGTTGCAGCCAGGATCGACATAGCGCCGGTAGTTTCTGGGAAAAGCCTGCGTCAATCCGCCGGTAATCTGCAGCATTCTCGCACTCCAGACCGGCAGGTTGGATAAATCGTAGAGCGCTTGCGGTGGTCTGGTGCCATCGCTAACTTCCATGATATTCAAAAACAAGGTCTGCACCGCGTCGTAAGCATTAGTGTACTGACCAAACTTCT
The DNA here is from genome assembly GCA_002083615.1 of Proteobacteria bacterium ST_bin11. Classification (GTDB taxonomy): domain Bacteria; phylum Pseudomonadota; class Gammaproteobacteria; order Methylococcales; family Methylomonadaceae; genus Methylomonas. Next base: position 99,279 of record MSXO01000026.1, read on the forward strand.
CCCCTTCGTAACGATTGGCTAATGTCCCCATAACCTTGGGCAGGAAGTCCGCAGCATCCACCGGCGCCAATCGGCTAAATATTGGGTGTAAATTTTGATCAATGTACCAACTGGAACTGGCCCCAAACAAGGCAGTACTTATAAAGCCATCGGTAATTACACCCGCACCGCCGTCACTGACGAATGATACCTTGGCTTCCTTGCCCAGCACTCTCTTAATCCAAGGATAATTCAAAGCCGCTCCATAGGAACCGGCACTGGAACCTGCTACCAATATTTTAGCCGGCTGAAAATCGCCTTTGTTCCACCCAAATAAATTGCGGCGTTGCTGTTTTAAATAATTCAGTACATACGCAAAATTATCGAACCCGCGGTGCTGTATAGCCAGCGGACTACTGGGGTCTAAGGGATTTTCATAAACTGACTGCTTGGAGCCGGTAAACACATCGCCTGTACAATAAGGCAAGAACACTGCGGTCCAATTTTTGTAGGGATTATCGGGGTCTTCCATGTTCAAGAGGCCCTGCATCTCATTAGGGTTGTTGGCCGCATCGGCTGTAGGCACATAAACGGGAGCCTGATTTGGCTGGATCGCACACGTGCCAAAGTCCCAACAGGCACCGCCGCCGTTAAAGTACATCACGACTCTGTCAACCTTGCCCGGTTTGATATAAAACGAATACGGCTGCCCAAACGCACAACTTGGAGTAATCATCCGTTGTTTATCGCCCAACTTCACCGAGTATTGACCGGGCTGGACATTGATTTTCTGCCAAACATCCTGTGCTTGCAGCGCATTACTAAAAAATAGCGAAACAAGGCAAACGCCTCCGATGGATATAGGCTTCATAAGCTCTCCTATGTTTTGTTTGAAAACGGCCTGACTGATGGGCCGAAACATCTAAGCAAACCGCCAGAGAAAACCCTTGGTCTGGATTAACAAGCAGCATTGCCCTGCAACAACGCTTTGCAGTAGCCTAGATGAAAATCCGGCGTCCCAGATGCTTAGGAAGCATAGACTAGATTTCTTGGCGGCTTTGGCTAATCCAAACCGAGAAGTTAAGAAGGGATTGAAGCCGACGACTGAATATGGCTATAGTCAGCGGCTAAAGCTGTTCTGCAATATTTTTGGCTCAGTCGTTTCCTCGTTACGCAATGGAGTTTCAGCCTATGAGTCTGTCATTAGTCATCGGTAACAAAAACTATTCCTCCTGGTCACTGCGGCCTTGGCTATTTTTGAAATATCACGACATTGATTTCACAGAAATCAGAATTCCGTTATATCGTGAAGATTCGAAAGACAAGTTGCTGCAATACTCGCCCACCGGCAAGGTACCGGTGTTGTTGGATGGCGAGCTTAAAGTTTGGGATTCGCTAGCCATTCTGGAGTATCTGGCGGAACGCTTTCCGCAAACTCAAGGCTGGCCGGACGACTTTGCCGAGCGCGCGGTGGCCCGTGCCCTGGCAGCTGAAATGCATTCCGGCTTTACTGCACTGCGCACCTATTGCGGTATGAATTGCAAACGAACACCGTCAGCCAAACCCTTACCGGAGGCGGTGCATCCAGACATCGAGCGTATCGGTGAAATTTGGCAACAATGCCTGCAACGCCACCGCCACGACGGGCCGTGGTTATTTGGCCGGTTTACGATTGTGGATGCGATGTTTGCACCTGTCGCCATACGATTTTATAGCTATCAACTGGAAACTAATAAAGAGGCCCAAGCCTATGTGGACAGAGTACTGGCCTGCCCAGCGGTAAACGCGTGGATAGAAGCCGGCAAGTTGGAAAGCGAGGTAATCACCGCCTTCGAATAACCGCTATTTAAGCCTTACCGATTTACCACAGTAATTTAAAGATACTTTACTACTACCAGAGCGTAGAATGATTCTCTTGTTATTTACAAACGGGAGAGCACTATGAAAAAAATAAAATTAACCGCTGTTTTACTCGGCTTATCGGCATTATCCGGCCTGAGTTTTGCGGACATTCCACTGCAATCCAATGAAGAAGTACAAGGCACTTGGAAATTGGAATATACCAAAAAGTCGGTTACCGCCACAGAAACGATCAAGCGCGAAGATACCTGGACCTTTAAGGACGGTAAAGTCACCATCACCCACATCCCGCGCGAAGGTACTTTCTATGACCAATCGCCAGTCGCTTACGAAATAGAAGGCGGTAAATTAAAAATTGCCATGTTGGGTAGACCGGATAAATTCGACATCTTTGCATTGCAGGAAAAAACCGATAAATCCATGACCTTAAAAGGCAAATTTGGCGACGTTTATCACTTTAATAAAAATTGAACACCACCATCCGTAATTTCTTAGCCTGAAAAATACAAATAGAACTTGGCTAGCCTTTAAGAAATTGTTCCCGCAAAGCTTTTCCCCTGCTCACGCCGGGGGGCGGGAACCTGAATAGCGAATACCCGCAGTAGCACCCCGATCTTGATCTTAAGCATTAAACTGCAGTTCTAAACCAGGCGGCATACAGAGCCGGCAAAAACAGCAAAGTCAAGGCAGTGGCGACAGTCAAGCCCCCCATAATGGCTACCGCCATAGGCCCGAAAAATGCGCTCTGTGTGAGTGGAATCATAGCCAATATCGCAGCAGCAGCCGTTAATACGATAGGCCGGAACCGGCGCACCGTGGAATCGACAATGGCATCGAAATCCGAACGCCCAGCCAGTTTGTCCTGATCGATTTGATCGACCAGAATCACCGAGTTGCGCATGATCATTCCGGAAAGTGCGATGGTACCCAGCATCGCCACAAACCCGAAGGGCTGCTGAAAAATCAATAAAAACAAAGTCACGCCGATTAAACCGAGCGGCGCTGTTAATAACACCAAGGCCATCCGCGAAAAACTTTGTAACTGAATCATCAATACCGTCAAAACTGTCAGCAAAAACAGAGGCATGCCTGCCGCGACAGAATCACCACCCTTAGCCGATTCCTCCACCGCGCCACCGGTCTCCACCCGGTAACCCGGTGGTAATTGACGCTTTATGTCGACCAGTTGTTCTTCTATCTGCGCCGACACCATCGGTGCCTGCATATTGCCGTACAAATTTGCTCTTACAGTGACGGTAGGCACGCGATTCCGCCGCCAAATCAAACCTTCTTCAAAACCGTACTCCAATTCGGCGACTTGCGACAAGGGCACACTGCGCCCGCCGGGGATCGGTATCATCAAGTTTTGCAGACGCGATAAATGCTTACGTTCGGTTTCCGTACCACGCACCAATAAATCGATGCGTTCGATACCTTCGCGAAATTCAGTGACATACAAGCCTTGCAGGGCGCCATTGATAATATTGGCAATATCGTTGGAAGCGACTCCCAGCAGTCTGGCCTTGGATTGTTCAACATTGACGCGCACAACTTTCACCGGTTCTTCCCAATCCAACTGCACATTGGAGGGATAAGGGTTTGCGCGCATCACATCCGCCACCTGACGAGCGATAGTGCGCAGTGTCAGTAAATCCGGCCCGGAGACTCTGAATTGCACCGGAAAGCCGACCGGCGGGCCGTTCTCCAAACGTAATACACTGCCACGCATATCCGGAAAATCCTGTTCGAATAGGTGTATTAGTTTATCGCGCAGCTGTTCTCGTTCCGCGGGGCCGTTGGTCAATATCACAAACTGCGCAAAGCTGCGTTGCGGTAATTGTTGATCCAAAGGCAAATAAAAGCGCGGACTGCCGTTGCCGACGTAAGCCACGTAATTATCTATGCCGCTTTGTTTCGCCAGCCATGCCTCCAGTTTTTTCACATCGGCTTCGGTTGCGGCATAAGACACACCTTCTGCCAAGCGCAAATCGACGATTAACTCCGGCCGGGTGGAATCTGGAAAAAACTGTTGCTGGACGAACTTAAAACCGAAGATGGCGGAAACAAACATGGCTATGGTTAAAAAAATCACCAGCCAACGGTGAATAACGCAGGCGGCAACCAATTTTCGAAAGCGCAGATAAAAGGGAGTTTGGTAAAGATCTTGGGCGTGATTCTTAGGTTGTTCGGACTGCGGTTTTTTCCAAAATTTAGCCCAAAACTTCGTCCAACCTGACTCCCCTTCATGCTGTTTACTCAAGTCCGGCAGCAAGCGGTAGCCCAGATACGGCACAAACACTACCGCCGCAAGCCAAGATACTAATAAGGCTATGACAACCACTTGAAAGATCGAGCGGGTGTACTCACCAGTGGAAGATGCTGCGGTGGCAATCGGTAAAAAGCCAGCCGCAGTGACTAATGTGCCGCTCAACATCGGCATCGCGGTGGATGTATAGGCAAATGCGGCAGCACGGGTACGATCCCAGCCCTGTTCCATTTTAGAGGCCATCATCTCCACGGCGATAATGGCATCGTCCACCAGTAAGCCCAAGGCCAAAATCAATGCACCCAGGGAAATTTTATGCAACCCAACCCCAAACAAATGCATCAGCCAAAAAGTAACCGCTAGGACTACCGGGATAGTGATCGCTACGACAATGCCGGTCCGCAAGCCCAAAGACAGCAAACTAACGCCCAGCACAATCACTACCGCTTCAGTCAGGGATTTAGCAAATTCGTTGACTGAGCGCTGCACGGCTTCAGGCTGAGAAGACACGGTATGCAATTCCAAACCTACAGGCAGTTGGACTTGGGTAACTTTTACAGCCTGATCCAGATCACGACCCAATTTAACGATATCCCCGCCAGCGCGCATTGATACCCCGATCAACAACGCTTCATGGCCTTTATAACGAACCCTATCCTTAGGCGGATCTTCATAACCACGACTGACTTTGGCGACATCGCCCAGCCGAAATTCGTTGTTATTGGCGCGAAAACGCACATCCCGCAATTCTTCCAATCTATCGTATCGACCGGTCACGGCAATTCGCATATGCTCGTTTTCAGAATCGAAGCTCCCGCTTCCCGTCACCAAATTCTGTGCTTGCAAGGTGCGGAGCAGGGTGGGGATATCGATGCCGATGGTCGCCAATTTCGCATTGGATAATTCGACATAAATACGCTGTTTCTGCTCGCCGAAAAAATCGACTTTGGCGACATCTCTCACTCTCAGCAACTCAGCGCGCAAGGTTTCCGAGTGAAGCTTAAGTTGCGCATAGTCATAGCCGTCGCCAGTCAAGGCATACAAGTTTCCGTACACGTCTCCAAATTCATCGTTGAACCTCGGGCCGTCGACACCGCTGGGCAGGGTATTTGCAATATCGCCGATTTTCTTCCGGACTTGATAAAAGATGTCAGGGACCTGTGCGGCCGGTGTGGAATCCTTGGCAGTGAGAAAAATTAAAGACTCGCCCGGTCGGGAATAGCTGCGTAAATTGTCTAACCAAGGCACTTCCTGTAGTTTTTTCTCCAGCTTATCGGTGACTTGTTGTTCCACTTCCTCGGCGCTGGCGCCAGGCCATCCGGTGCGGATAACCATCAACTTGAAAGTGAAGGGCGGATCTTCCGACTGGCCCAATCTGGTATAAGACAGCATACCCACCAAGGTCAGCATCAACATGGCATACAAAACCAATGCCGGGTGCCGCAAGGACCACTCGGACAGATTGAAGCCTACTCTCATGGTTGGCCCCGCATCTCCGTGGCCCGCACTATTTGCCCTGGCACCAAAGTTTGCACACCGGCCACCACCACTTGCTCGCCTTTTTGTAGGCCGCCGGCGATCAAAACCCCGTCTTCGCGGAAAGCACCCGCTTGTACCGCTCTCGGCTGAACCTCGCCGCTGGCTGCATTTACCACCCACACTACAGATTGACCGTCGCGCTGGGTGACTGCGGTCGTTGGCAATAAAAAGTCGTTGGTTTCTTGATGATAAAAACGGACGCCGGCAGTCATGCCCAAACGTACCGAAGTATCGGCTTTGAGCAAGACCACTCTGACTTGAAACGTACGAGTGAGATTATCGGCAGACGGCGCAACTTGCCTAACTTTACCTTGATAGACGCTATTGGGATTGGCCCATAGCCTGATTTCCGCTGGCACATTAATAGCGATGCCCTGCATGCGCGACTCTGGCACCGCAATTTCTACTTCCTGATTGTCAGGCACAGCGATCCGAACGATAGATTCGCCGGCGGCCACTACTTGACCCGGCTCCGCATGAATTTGGGTGACCACCCCTGCTCGCTCGGCCACTAGATGGGTATAGCGTGACTGGTTGCCCGTTACCGCCGCTTGGGCGCGCATCTGCTTTAACCGAGCTGCTGCGGCCTTAAATTTCGCTTCTTGAATATCCAAAGCCTGCTCGGAAATGAATTTTCTGGCATGCAGTTGGTGTTGTCGGTCCAGTTCGGCCTGAGCCAATGCCAAATCAGCTTCCGCTGCGCTTACTTCCGCTTGCGCTGCTTGAGTCGATAAAGCGGTATCCATGCTATCCAACTTTGCCAGCAACGTACCTTTCTTCACCACTGATCCGGTTTCGACATTGCGTTCGATAATTTTGCCGTTGATTCGAAAACCTTGAGCAGTTTCGTAGCGAGAGCGGATTTCACCCACCAATATGATGGGTGCCGCCGCCGTTCGCTCCCCCACTGTTATCACCAACGCCGGCCTTGGCGGCGGTGGTGGTGGAGCGGGCTTTTCGCAAGCCGCTAGCAACAGCGGCAACATCAACAACAAGTATTTCATCTCATCCCTTTTGCTTATTCCTAAGCTGCTTCCCACGTTGCTTATGCCATGGCTTTGCGTATTGACTCGAGTGGCACCAGCGAAATCGATGCTCTAAACAGTATGGCATTCGTATTGTTGACGAGACCGTAACATGCATATTCCAAGGGTGTGGCGGTCAAATCGCCAAAATCGTGCGCGACGCACTCTTCTGCGGGTTTGATCAAAATATGCACAGCATCGTTACTTCTTAGTTGCGCCAAACACCCTCTATCGATACAAATTTTGTGCGAAGTATAGACCATAGGATTTCGTTCGAAATCGTGCAACCATTTCAAGGCTTTCTCCAGCAAGGCACTGGATAGCAGAGCGCACGGAAACATTTCCGGGAAAATCACCTTATCTTGCAATTCGTCGAAATATTGCGTTTGATCCCGTAGCGATGCACAGAGAAAATTCTTGGCATTGCTGGTCATCATGAACTTACGCTTTAGAAAATAGCCGTTGCTGAGAAAACAACGGTCCGGCTGGATTTTCAATTCGCCAACACGAGATAAGTCCGGCTCGCCTAAAAACAGCGGTTCGGCGGTTTCTCTTTTATAGCCGGTCAAAGCCAATTTACCGTCGGCCTTTACGATAACTCGGTTGCTCAAGCTGAGTGAAGGCTCCTGCTTAAACACCGATTCCTTGATATCGACTTCAATTGCCTGATTGGGCTTAATGGCATTGGCAAAGGAAAATTGGTAATTGCTGAAGTTCAACTTTTGCTCAGCTATCAATTTTTCCTCGCCGTGTTGTCGGCGATAGTCTGCAATCTTGCCTTCAATCAAGGATTCCAATTGAAAGCCCAGAGTGATCGGGCCATTAAACGGATTGCCATGAATGTTTTGCCACTTCCGACTATCGTGGAACAAATTGAAATCGTCAGTGGAATTGCGGGCGATGTCGATATGTAGTTGACCGAAAAAGTCAGCATTGTTTAGATTCATGTGGGAAGCCTCCGCTCAGCTATCGTCTGATGAATTAAGTGTAATCTTTTGCTCCCAACTTATCGAGGACAGAGAGTCCAGTTGGGCATGTTGAAGTGATACCTGACTAGGAGAAACTAGACTACGTTCCCCAAGTCGGCAATTCAGCCGATGCACGTCAATCAGCTCAAGTCTAAGCTCAGTTCTATCCCTAATTGCCAGATCACATGCAGCTAACCGGTGGTGTCTTAGAAATTCACACCCACTTCAAAAAAGTGTCGGTTTTCTTTACACGGTTAAGAATCGGCTTTCCGCAATGGCTTTTAAGGTGCTAGGAAACAACGTAAATAATCAATCGGTACGGTTATTGCTGAATTTGCTCCGGGCTGACCATCCTGGAACCGCCCACCTTTTAACCCATGCAAATTTATCCCAAAACGATATGATCAAACACAGTTTCCAGCAGTCGCCGCCTTTCAATAGGCAGTCAGACAAATCCCGGCCCATCAGGCAAAATACCTCAGCTATTTTGGCGTTGGTTTTAAGCACCTTGAGCATGCCTGCCGCTCAGGCTGTGACGTTCTTTTCCGATGATTTCGAACGCACCACCTTGGAACCAAGCGCTGGCACACCAAACGGATTTGTTCAGGATCAAATGCCCAACAGCGCGTATCAGTATTTCAGTAAAACGCGGGTGTGGACTGCCAGCGACAATAATCTTGAATTGTTGACGTCTGGCTTTGCCGGCGTCTCCGCTCGCAGTGGCCGGCATTTCGTAGAATTAGACACGTGGGCCAACTCCAGCATGTCGACCAAGGTTAAATTGGTCAACGGGCAAAATTACCGGCTGCGATTTCACACTCGTGCCAGAAGCCTGTTCCAATCTGGCGGCGGTTTGCGCGCTTCAGTCACTGCAACCAACTATAACAGCGGCTTTTTTTCGGTCGGTGATACTACCAATTGGACCGGCTGGGACTTCGTGTTCAATTATAGTGGCCCCAGTGGTGAAGCTACTTTAAGTTTTGAAGCCACCGGTGTTTCTGACAGTACTGGTACTTTTCTGGATGACGTATCCCTGGAAACCACCATTGCTGGCAATCCAGGTATCCCAGAAGCCTTAACCGGCATTTTACCCCCAGCAACTCCCGGCTTATTCGGCAACGAAAAAACCAGAACCGACATCGTCACCCCCATCGTAGTCGATAAACAAGCGGCTGTTGCCTTGGGTAAAGCCTTATTCTGGGAACAAGGTATCGGCAGCGATCAAATAGCCTGTGCCAGTTGTCACTTTCATGCCGGTGGTGACAATCGGGTCAAAAACCAACTTTCGCCGGGCCTCACTCACGCAGCAGCCAGTGGCACAACATTTGAGCCCATGCTGTCCGGTGCGCTTGGCGGTCCGAATTACACTTTAACCAAAGCTGATTTTCCGTTCGATCCTAACACCGACGATACCGTTACTTCTTCAGGCACCTTCTCCGGTCAATTCCGCACTACTATTGCGGGGAGTAACAATGAAGATTGCGACCGGGATGTTTCACCTATCTTCCACGTCAACGGCGTGGGAACTCGAAATGTCGAACCCCGAAACTCGCCGACGGTGATCAATGCCGCCTATAACCATCGCAATTTCTGGGATGGTCGGGCTAATAACGAGTTCAACGGCGTTTCGCCTTTCGGCGCACGGGATGTTGCTGCAGGTGTTTACATCAACGACAACCAAAGCCGTAGCCTTAATTTTCAACAAGGCGTAAATAATTTTAACGGCACGGTCGATACCTTCGTAAATGCCAGCAGCAGAAGTACCTCTTATGCGGTCGCTACATCCTTGGAAGTTGATGACGGTTCACCCAATCAGAAAAACATTTTGATTCGCTTCGATAATTTATTTGGCAATGCGAATGGTCAGATTCCGCCAGGTTCAAAAATCGAAAGCGCGTCACTGCAAGTATTTGTGACTAGAACAGATGCGCTTGACTTCGTCAGTATCAATCAAATGTTAGTTCCTTGGAGCGACAGCTCGACTTGGAACTCGCTGACGAGCGGCATTTCTAACAATAATTTGGAGGCCAGCAGCACCTCATTGTTCCGCTTATCCGCAGGCGGTTCAGGCAACCAAAGTTTCAATAACCTAACCTCATCGGTACAAGCCTGGTCAAACGGTTCGCCAAACTATGGCTGGGTAATTGTCACTGGTTCTTCGGACGCTGATAACTGGACCATAGCTAGCGCCCAAGCAGCAACGGCAACACAACGTCCAAGATTGGTCATAACCTATACGCCACCCGCAAGAATCGTGAAAAAACCGCTGAAATTGACCAATGCTTCCTTGGCATCTCAAGCCGTTGGACCAGTTGGCAGCGATTTTGAAATGGCCTGCCGTGCGCGGAAATTCGCCGACGTAGGACGCAAGTTGTTGAACAGAAAACCTTTGCAACTGCAAGCGGTAGCGGTTGATGACAGCGTGTTGTCTAGCTTACCCACCCTGTTAGGCACTAACGGCACCTACAGCACCCTTGTGCAAAAAGCCTTCGCCCCAGCCTATTGGAATGGCGATTGCGGTAGCCAGTGCGGTACACCAAATCCAGGTGTAACGCCGACCGGCCCTTACAACCAGATGGAAGCCAATTTCTCCATGTACTTCGGTATTGCCTTGCAGCTTTATCAAGAGACTCTGGTGTCTGATGACAGCAAGTTTGATAGATGGAAACGCGGTACCTACCTGCCGACTGTTGCGGAACGTAATGGCGAAGTTGTTTTTAATGGTAAAGGCGAATGTAACGCCTGCCATAAAGGCCCAATCATGTCGAACGCCGCACTCCTGCAAACCAACGATAACGTCATAGAAGGCATGTTGATGCAAAACAATCAAATCGCCATCTATGACCGCGGTTATTACAACATTGGTGTCGTACCGACTGCATACGATATTGGCGGTGGCGGATTAGATCCTTTCGCTAACACACTGTCTTTCTCGCGCCAGTATGTGCAAAGTCGTTTTGTCGATAGTTTTGGTGTAGAGCCTTGTAAGTTTGACCAAGACAATGGTCTGTGTCTCGATAATTCGCCTGCCAGACGCGCTCAGAACAACGCCGCTGTCGATGGCGGCTTCAAAGTGCCTACTCTACGTAATGTTGAGTTCACCGGGCCGTATATGCATAACGGAAGCTTATCCACGTTGGAACAAGTGGTCAGCTTCTACAACCGAGGCGGTAACTTTGATAATCCGGAAAAACACCCCGATGTCAAACCATTGGGTTTAACACCGCAAGAAGAAGCGGATTTAGTGTCGTTCATGAAAACCTTCACTGATACCAGAGTGAGTCACGAACGGGCGCCATTCGACCACCCAGCGCTGGCAATTCCAAATGGTCATGTCGGCAATGAGTTTGTGGTAAACGGTGGAAATCCATTAGACCCTGCTCTAGGTGTGGATGAGATTCGCCATTTGCCGGCTATTGGCCGCAACGGCAAATCTACTCCACTGCCTACCTTTGAAAACGGCTTGAAATAAACGCCGCTCCGTTCTCTCCACCTCCTAAGCGAGGTGGAGAGATCTCTTGCACAGCAAGATCCGCAAGCACAAATCCAATCTGCCGATACCGGCTAAATCCGCCACCGATTCCAATCCTAAAACTTTGCGTAGCCTCGATGCAGCGTTAGCGGAATCGAGGGAGTCGGCCTACCGGCCATCAAACCCAAATTGGCAATTCAAAGAAGCTGGCCTTCGAAACCTCGATTCCATCGAAGCATGCTTGAGTCCGACACCCTCCCTAAATCGCACTTTCCAAAATTTTGTCACAACTGTTGAAAACTTGTTGCTTAAATAGCTAACAACCTGTGGATAAGTAACCCGAAAAACCCAGTATTTGGTTTATCCACAATCCATTAACAGGCATAAAAGCGGATTTATCACAGTATAAAGTTACCCTAAATAAATGAATTAAAACGCCTAAATAGGCTTTTCAACAGATTTTTCAGGCCTAGTAGTAATAATAATCTTTAAATATTTATATAGTTATTGTTACTAGCGAAGCAAAACCCTGTTTTTTATAGCGCCTGGAAACATCATTCATCGGCGGGCATTTGTTCGGTTAGACTTTTCGGCAGCTTCTTTTTGACTTTGACACCCAATTCTTCGAAAGCACTGGCTTGGCGCAACAAGTTGCCGCTACCGCTACTGAGTTTATTGACGATGCCGTCGTAGGTTCTTTGTACCGTGCTCAGTTGGTTACCCAATTTTTCGATGTCTTCGACAAAGCCGCGGATCTTGTCGTACAGACTACCGGCCTTATCGGCGATCAAGCGCGCGTTCTCGTTTTGTTGTTCGTAGCGCCAGATGTTTTGCACAGTACGCAGGGTCGCCAGCAGCGTCGTGGGCGTAACAACGACGATCTTGTGTTCGAACGCATCGTTGAATAATTTTTCGTCGGCTTGGAATGCGGCCATGAACGCTGCTTCGATGGGCATGAACAACAGCACAAAATCCAAAGACCTAAGGCCTTTCAAACTGGAATAGTCTTTGTTGCTTAATCCTTTGATATGGTTTCTGACCGCTTCGGTGTGTTGTTTCAAGGCTTCGATGCGCTGCTTGTCATCATCCGCTGAGCAATAGCGTTCGTATGCTAGGAGCGAAACTTTGGAATCGATGATCACGTCTTTGTTTTCCGGCAGACGCACGATCACGTCGGGCTTGAACAGGCGATTGTCTTCGTCGCGAAATGCGCCCTGGGTGTCGTATTCGATGCCTTTGCGTAAGCCGGATTGTTCTAAGACTCTTTCCAAGATCATTTCGCCCCAATTACCTTGAGTTTTGTGATCGCCTTTCAAGGCTCGAGTCAGGTTCAGCGCTTCCTGATTCATTTTGGCGGTATCGCGGCGCAAGGAAACGATTTCCTCGCGTAAAGAAATCCGGTCTTTGGTTTCGTTGTCGTAGACGCTTTCGACGCGGTTTTTGAATTCGCCGAGTTGTTGTTTGAGCGGCGCGACCAAAGTTTCGATGCTGACTTTATTATGTTCCGCAAATTGCTTGCCGCGTTCTTCAAAAATCTTGTGCGCCAAGTTTTCGAACTGGGTCTTTAATTGACTTTCCGCATCTTGCAGCAAGCGGATCTTCTCGGCGTTGCTCTTGTGTTGTTCCTGCTGACGGGCATTGAGGTCAGCGTTTTCGGTTTTTAGCTCTAACAGTTGTTGTTGCAGGACCAACAGCTCCGATTCCTTTTGCGCCAACAAAGACAGCCGCTCCTCGGCCACCGCCAGTTTGACTATTTGCTCCTGAAGTTGCTGTTGCTGCTGCTCCATTTGGTTTTTTAATGTGGATTGTCGCTTAGCACTCAGCCAAGCACATGCGCCATAACCTAGCAGTGCTGCTGCCGGCAATGCTGCCAGCACCATCCATATCTCTTCCATCAACATCTCTCTGTTAGTAAAACGTCCGGGCTAACGCGGCTGGATGGAAAGATCCCCAATCGTTACGCCGATATCAAAACCCTTGCCTTTGCCCCGCAATGCCAAGGAAATTTCACCGCGAGTCAGTATCTGCCGGTCCACCGAGTTTTTAAAGCCAAAATGATTTCCCAGGGAAATGTAATTGCCATACACCTCGCTGATGTGTTTTACATCGGTGAAAAAGCCTTCGCCTTCGATTACAGAGTAACCAATAGAGAAGCCGATGCTTTTTGACGACAGCTTTACCTTCGCCTTTTGCCCATTCCGACAACTGACTTCCCCGGTGCCGTCATATTGCTTATACGCCAGGGAAAATCCTTCCAGCTTGTAGGTCATGGTGCAGGTACCTAACTTCTTATCTCCGAATTCCTCTTTAAAATAGGTTTCAGGATCGATTGGCGGTTGATCGTCAGTAGTTTCTGTTGTTCCTGGCTTTGGAGTTTCTGGTGCAGGTGTGGTTGAGGCTTCACCCAAAGGATGCGTTACAAACTCAGCGTGGCTAGAACTTGGAAATGCTAGACATAGGCAAAATGCACAAATCGCCTTCAATCGAAGACTCGTACCCGTAACTAATTTGCTGTATCGGCGAAGTCCGCTGATGTTTGACTGTTCATTCATTTGTTTATCCAATTCTGAGTTACATGGTTTTCTCGCCATATCGAGGGAAGATTGTAGGCTCTTAGAAAGGCCATGAGAACGAGTTTCGTAGGTCACGTTGGCGCAATAGCGGCTACGTGACAAAGAGGGCTGTAACTCGCCCAAACACCGCGCAAATATGGGGAAATCATTTAAAGGTAGGTGCGGTTAGCCGAGCGTACCGGCACGAATCGGAGTCTTTTATGCCTCCGATTACGCTGCGCTAATCGGAGCTACGCTGGCTATATCGGTAACGTAAAGCTAACAGGGCGCAGCCCAAAAAGCCAAACCGCATTGTTTCCGCGTTCCGGTTGAGCGATACGTTAGGCATTGGCACGGGAACTCCAGATCATGATCAATCCAACGATCCATGCGACGATTACAAAAAGTGCAAATGGCATCAGGAGGAAAGGCAAACTTCCGAAGGTTGCATATTTCAAGGCCATAAGTAGCACAAGTGCTGCAGTGGTGATACTAATGCAGTTTGCTATGGCCACCAAAAGGTGTCCCTTCTTAAAACGTTTTTCACGCTCAGGAATAATTGTGCTTGGAGATAGACCTATGCGCCACCAAACGATAATTAGCGCAATCGCAATGAGTAAGTATGATGTTAATGGCACGAGATATGGATTGGCTGCTTGGGGGAAAAATTTGATAAAGAAGATGTAAGTAAAGCCAGAAAGCATGGTACCCAACACAGTGCTTAGCAGACTAAAGCACGGTAAAAACAGATTTAAATTCCTTAGAAACATTCGATCCCCTTTGCCAAACAAGTAGTTAAACGGTTTCTGTATATCATCCAGCCAAACTCATTCTCATAACCCTTTAAACACCTCAGCTGCTGCATCCACCGTAGCCAGCAAATCGGCATCCGTATGCGCCGCAGAAACAAACCCTGCCTCGAACGCCGACGGCGCGAGGTAAAATCCTTTGTCCAACATCCCATGAAAAAATCGTTTGAACCGATCAACATCGCAAGCCATGACTTGGGAAAAACGGCTGACGGGTTTTTCATTGCTGAAGAACAATCCAAACATACCACCGACCTGGTTGGTGGTGAAGGCTATGCCAGCTTGATCAGCGGCTGTTTGCAAGCCGGTCAATAGTTTTGCGGTTTTCGCGGTCAAGGCCTCGTGGAAGCCGGGCTGAGTGATCAGTTCCAGGGTTTTCAAGCCGGCGGCCATCGCCACAGGGCAACCGGATAAGGTGCCGGCTTGATAAACCGGCCCCAGCGGTGCCAAATATTCCATGATTTTGCGGCTGCCACCAAAAGCACCGACCGGCAGGCCGCCGCCGATTATTTTACCCAGCGTGGTTAAATCCGGTTTGACGCCGTACAGACCTTGCGCACCTTGCAAACTGACACGAAAGCCGGTCATCACTTCGTCGAAGATCAGCACGCTACCGTATTGGTCGCAGACCTCGCGCAGGGTTTGCAAGAAGCCTGGTTCCGGCGGGATGCAGTTCATGTTGCCGGCCACCGGTTCGACGATGATGCAAGCAATCTTGTCTCCCAGTTCCGCGAAGGTGTTGCGTACCGCATCGCTATCGTTGTAAGTCAGGGTGAGGGTGTCGGCAGCGACGGAGGCCGGCACGCCGGGTGAGCTGGGTACGCCAAAGGTCAAAGCGCCGGAACCGGCTTTGACCAGCAAGGAATCAGAATGGCCATGGTAGCAACCTTCAAATTTAACAATCTTGTCACGGCCGGTATACCCGCGCGCTAAGCGCAAAGCGCTCATGGTGGCCTCGGTGCCGGAACTGACCATGCGCACCATTTCTATCGACGGCAGCAGTTCGCAAACTGTTTGAGCCATCAAGGTTTCGATTTCAGTGGGTGCGCCAAAGCTCAAGCCTTTTTCAGCGCTGAGCTTAACCGCTTCGATCACAGCCGGATGAGCATGGCCCAAAATCATTGGTCCCCAGGAGCCGACATAATCGATGTAACGCTTGCCTTCGCTGTCGTAAACGTAAGCGCCGGCTGCGTGGTCAAAGTAAACCGGCGTGCCGCCGACACCGCTGAAGGAACGTACCGGCGAATTAACACCGCCGGGAATGTAGTGCTTGGCTTGAGAAAATAATTGGGAAGATTGGGTCATGAGGAATGGAAGGTGTCGTAAATCGTGTAGGTTGGGTTAGGCGTTAGCCGTAACCCAACACGGAGGCTTTCAATCGTAGGGTACGCTTTAGTAGTGGTAACCCCAGAACAACGTTTATTGCGATTTGCCAAATAACTGCGGTCCTTTGGGTTGCGGTTTACTTTGCAAACAAAAATATGCAGCGGCGTCGAATTTGATACCTAAGGTTTGGGTGTCTTCATGGTCTTCAAGGTATTTTTCTGCATCGATTTCAGAGAGATCTTTCATGATGTGTTCGGCAATGCAGTCACAGCTTTCTTGGAAGCGCTTTTCATCAACGTCTTTATTCACTGAGTTTTTCAGCTCACGCTCCACGCATTTGGCGGAAAATTCTTTTTCGAATTGGCGCTTCTCCGGTTCAGTAGCTTCGCCAGTATCGACGCGATGCACCGCTTTTTTGCTTGTAGGCGCGGCACTGGTTTTAGGTGCTTCAGCTTCATCGCTGGAGCAGCCGACAATGGTCAACGCCGAAATAATCAACGTCGCAAAGAGATAAGAAGTTTTTCTAGTTTTCATGAGTGTTGTTAGTTTTATTAGTTGAGTAAATCTTGCAGCAATGGCGCCAAAGTCTGTTGTTGCTGACTTTGCAATAGACGATTCGCGATGATGATGCTTTTTAACTGGCTGAAAGCGAGAGCAAAATCGTCGTTAACGATTAAGTAATCGAATTCGGGATAGTGACTCATTTCGGTGACCGCGTCGCGCATGCGTCTGGCTATCACCTCCGTATTATCTTGACCACGGTTTTGCAAACGCTGGCTCAGCACGCTTATCGAGGGTGGCAAAATGAAGATCGACAGACTATCCGGCAACATCCGTCGCACTTGCTGCGCGCCTTGCCAATCGATTTCCAAAATCACGTCCAAACCTTGGGCCAGATTATCTTCGACGGTCTGTTGGGCAGTACCATAAAAGTTATCAAAGACCTGGGCGTGTTCCAAAAAGGCTTGCCGCTCGATCATGGCTTTAAATTCGTCGACCGACACGAAAAAATAATCGACACCGTCCTGCTCACCGCTGCGCATTGCCCGCGTAGTATGCGAAACCGACACGCTAAGGTCATCAACCTCGGCAACGAGTCGTTTGACCAGGCTGGTTTTGCCTGCTCCGGATGGTGCGGAAATAATGTAAAGTTTGCCCGAAATCATCTTGTATTAAAGTGGGTAATTCATGCGGTCGTCATTCTTTTCTGATAACGACCATAGAGTCAAGCCCCAAGCGGTCACTGTGGTATCATGCAAGGCCTTTCTAAACCCCTTCTTAAATGCCGATGAGTGTGATTTGGAACAACTGCCTGGCCAAGCTTGAACATGAAATTCCTAGCACCGATTTCAGCACCTGGATCAGGCCGCTGCAGGCAGTGGAAGTTGACAGTCAGTTAAAATTGCTCGCTCCCAACCGATTCATCATCGACCATATCAAACAGCATTTTTTTGCGGTAATAGAAGACGCTGTCAACGAGTTTTCTAATGCAACCTTGGCGGTGCAGTTTGAAATTGGCAGTAAAAAATCGCCGGCCATCAGAGCACCCATCCTCAGCAAAAGCCCGACGCAAAAGAAGAATCAACCCAATTTTTTAAACAAAGCCTTCACTTTCGAGAGCTTTGTAGAAGGTAAATCCAACCAATTGGCCAGAGCCGCATCGATGACGGTTTCCGATAACATCGGCAAGGTTTACAACCCGCTGTTCATTTACGGTAGTTCCGGTCTGGGTAAAACCCACTTGATGCATGCCATTGGCAACGCGGTGTTACTGAAAAAACCCGATGCCAATATAGTCTATCTGCATTCCGAGAAGTTCGTGCAGGACATGGTCAAAGCGTTACAGCAAAACAGCATTAATCAGTTTAAAGAGTACTACCGTAGCATCGATATTTTATTGATGGACGACATCCAGTTTCTGGCCGGTAAAGAACGCTCACAAGAAGAATTTTTCCACACCTTTAACAACCTGTTGGACAACAAACACCAGGTGGTTTTGACCTGCGATAAATATCCGAAAGAAATCGATGGCTTGGAAGATCGGTTGAAATCGCGCTTTGGTTGGGGTTTACCGGTGGCGATAGAACCACCGGATCTGGAAACCCGTGCGGCAATCTTGATCAAAAAAGCGCAACAAGTGGGTGTCGGATTGCATCAGGACATCGCTTTCTTCATCGCTAAACGCATACCTTCTAACGTTAGAGATTTGGAAGGTGCCTTGCGTAGAGTGGTAGCCAACTCGCAATTTACCGGTCGCGACATTACCTTGGAATTTACCAAGGAAGCGCTGCACGATCTGATCAGCTTGCAAGATAAGTTGATCAGTATCGATAACATACAGAAGACCGTAGCGGATTATTTCAAAATCCGGGTAGCGGATTTATCGTCAAAAAACCGTAAACAATCCATCACCCGGCCTAGACAGGTGGCTATGTGCCTGGCCAGAGAATTGACCTCACACAGTTACCCAGAGATTGGCGACGCTTTTGGTGGACGCGATCACACCACGGTTATCAATGCCTGCAAGCGTGTGGCTGAGTTGAAAGACGATGATGTAAAGATGGCGGAAGATTACAAAAACCTGTTGAGAACCTTATCGCATTAATTGCGTTTAAGCTGTGGATAAAGTGTGCCGAAAATTGCCTATCCAGGTTATCCACAAACCCCATACAAGCTAAAGCGGTATCTGACAACAATGTTTGATACATGCTAAGATTTTGATTTAAATTAGATAAAACCGGTTTTCCACAGCTTTTTGTTTACTTAGTAGTAACAATATATAAAAGATATTTATATGAAATTTATTATTAGCAAAGATCAAATCTTGCCGCCGCTGCAGCAAATTGTCAGCGTTATCGAGAAGCGGCAGACGATGCCGATTCTGTCCAATGTGTTGTTGCAGGCCAGTGACGACCAGTTGGTGATGACGGGTACAGATACTGAAATTCAGATTGTTGCTAAGTTAAATATAGAATCGATAGCCAATTCCGGGGAAATCACGGTTCCTGCTAGAAAGTTTCTGGATATTTGCCGCTTGTTACCGAACGGCGCGGAAATTCACTTCGAGTTGCTGGACGACAAAGTCAAAATCGTTGCCGGACGCAGTCGATTTTCCTTGAGTACCTTGCCGGCCGAGCACTATCCGGAATTCAATGAGTCCGATTTTGAGCATAGCTTTTTACTCAATGCCGGCAAATTCAAGAAAGCGCTGGATAAAACCGTGTTTTGCATGGCCAATCAGGACGTACGCTATTACTTGAACGGCTTGTTACTGAATGTCAGCAATTCCAAACTTAAACTGGTGGCGTCCGATGGGCATCGTTTGTCGATTTATGAAGACGATATCGGCCAAGCGACCGGCTATGAATCCCGCATCATCATGCCCAGAAAAGCGGTGCAGGAATTGAGTCGTTTGCTGGACGATGCAGACGCAGAATTGAACATCCAGTTTTCCAGCAACAACATCCGGATTTATTACAAGGATGTGGTGTTCTCGTCCAAGCTAATCGACGCCAAATTTCCGGATTTCAGTAAAGTGTTTAATCAAAGCTTTAAGAGTCCGTTGCTGATTCAAAAACAAGTTTTGAGAGACGCCTTAACCAGGGTGGCGATTCTGTCTAATGAAAAGTACAAAGGGGTGACCTTTGATATTTCCGGCGATATGTTGAAGCTCAGCACGCATAACCCGGAACATGATGAAGCTGAGGAAGAATTGATTATCGATTATCAAGATGAGCCTTTGAGTATTTCCTTTAACTCGCAGTACATGTTGGACGCGGTCTCTAATTTGGATTCCGAAATGGCGGTGCTGACCATAGCCGGCAATGCCAGCAGTTGCTTCATCGAAGAGCCAGAGCAGGCTTTGTTTAAATTTATTGTCATGCCGATGCGGATGTAGTTCTTTTAACCTTCATGACCTTGTTAAAGCTGGATGTGCTGTCGGTCAGAAACATCCAATCTGTCAGTATTTCGCCATCGCCGACCATTAACTTGATCACCGGCGCTAATGCCAGCGGCAAGAGTTCGCTGCTGGAAGCCATTTTTATCTTGGGTCGATCCCGATCGTTTAGGACGACTCATACCAAGCAGGCCATTGCTTTCGATCAGCATCAATTGACAGTTTCCGGGCAAAATAAGCAACAGTCCGGTTCGATCAGTACGCTGGGGATACAGATTGATAATAAGCAGTGCCAGATCCGTATAGATCAGGAAGATCGACAAAAAGCTGATTTGGCCTACGCATTGCCTGTGCAGTTGATTCATCCAAAGAGTTATCGCTTGCTCGATTCCGGGCCGCAGATCCGAAGGGAGTTTTTGGATTGGGGGATTTTTAATCAGCACAAAAACTTTCTGCCCTGTTGGCGTAAGTTCAATAAGGCTTTGCAGCAACGCAATGCCTTATTGAAAACCCGGCAAGTGAAACAAATACCGGCTTGGGATAAGGAGCTTGTGGAATACGGGCAGGTAATTAACGATTTTCGCTTGGCCTATGTCGCAAGCTTGCAACCGGTGTTTTTGGATTTGGCGCGACAGTTTTTGGATAAAGACGATGTGGAATTAAGGTTCTTGGCAGGTTGGGATGATAGGCAAGCCTTGGACATTATTTTGAAAGACGATCTTGATCGGGACATGCGTTACGGCTTTACCCATAGCGGGCCGCACCGAGCGGACTTTCAAACCTATCAAGATAAAAGATTGGCTAAAGACTATCTGTCACGTGGACAACAAAAGCTTTTAGTTTTGGCACTGATGTTGGCGCAAGTGACTTTATTGAACCAGGAAAGCCCCTATTCCTGCTGCATTCTGATTGATGATCTAGCATCTGAATTGGATACAGAAAACCGGGCAAAATTGATAAAATACCTCGTTGGATTGAACTGCCAGGTTTTTATCAGCAGTACTGATGTAGCTGATTTCGGTGACTTAAGTGCAATAGAAAACTACAAATGGTTTCACGTGGAACGCGGTGACGTAAAACAGCTACAAAGTTTCATGTGAAACAAATAATAAAAAATAACAAATCCCATCACACGCTAATGACTTGGTGTTTGTACAGAGCAAAAACCAAGCATGGTTGCGGTAAAACACAACACAATGGATATACCCATGAGTGAACAATACGATAGTTCGAATATCACAGTACTTAAAGGATTGGATGCGGTCAGAAAACGTCCAGGCATGTACATCGGCGATACCGATGACGGTTCCGGCTTGCATCACATGGTATTCGAAGTCGTTGATAACTCCATCGACGAAGCGTTAGCTGGATACTGCAAAGGCGTCGATGTCGTGATTCACGAAAATGGCTCGATATCCGTTTACGATGATGGTCGCGGCATTCCGGTTGATATACACAAAGAAGAAGGCCGTTCTGCCGCAGAAGTGATTATGACTATCCTTCATGCCGGCGGTAAGTTTGACGATAACGCTTACAAAGTCTCCGGTGGCTTGCACGGCGTAGGTGTCTCGGTGGTGAATGCCTTATCTGAAGAGCTCACGCTGAAGATTCGTAAGAACGGCAAACTCCACATGCAAAAATACGTGCTTGGCGAGCCTGTCGCGCCCTTGGCTGTGATTGGCGATTGCGAAGGCAGCGGTACCTACATAAACTTCAAGCCCAGTCCAACCATCTTCACGAATATCGAATTTCACTACGATATTCTAGCCAAGCGCTTGCGCGAACTGTCGTTTTTGAATTCCGGCGTAAGAATCTCCCTGCGCGACGAAAGAACCGGCAAAGAAGATGTATTCGAATTCGAAGGCGGTATCAGCGCCTTTGTGCAACATCTGAACAAAAACAAAACCCCGCTGTTTGAAAAAGTCTTCCACTTTATCGCCGAAAAAGAAGGCGTAACGGTAGAGGTGGCGATGCAATGGAACGACTCCTACCAAGAGAACGTGTTCTGCTACACCAACAACATCCCACAGCGCGACGGCGGTACGCATTTGGCCGGATTCAGAGGTGCATTAACTCGCACCATCAACCAGTACATCGAAACCAATGGCCTGGCTAAAAAAGAGAAAGTTGCCACTACCGGTGACGATGCTCGCGAAGGCCTAACCGCCGTGTTATCGGTAAAAGTGCCCGATCCTAAGTTTTCTTCGCAAACCAAAGATAAACTGGTGTCGTCAGAAGTAAAACCCTTGGTCGAGTCGACCATGAACGAAAAGTTGCAAGAGTTCCTACTGGAACAGCCGCAAGTCGCCAAAGCCATCGTCAACAAGATCATCGATGCAGCTAGAGCCCGCGAGGCCGCTAGAAAAGCCCGCGAAATGACCCGTCGCAAAACCACCCTGGATATTGCCGGTTTGCCTGGCAAACTCGCAGATTGCCAGGAAAAAGACCCGGCCTTGTCCGAACTGTTCATAGTGGAAGGGGACTCGGCGGGCGGCTCCGCAAAACAGGGCCGTGATCGTCGCACCCAAGCCATCCTGCCGTTGAAAGGTAAAATCCTTAACGTGGAACGCGCCCGCTTCGACAGAATGATTTCATCGGAAGAAGTTGGCACCCTGATTACCGCGCTGGGCTGCGGTATCGGTAAAGACGAATACAACATCGACAAACTCCGCTACCACCGCATCATCATCATGACCGACGCGGACGTCGACGGCTCGCACATTCGTACCTTGTTACTGACCTTCTTCTATCGGCAATTGCCGGAGCTGGTCGAGCGCGGCCACATCTACATCGCCCAACCGCCGCTGTATAAAGTCAAAAAAGGTAAACAAGAACATTACGTCAAAGACGACAACGCCTTAAACCAATACCTGATCCAACTGGCTTTGGATAAAGCGCAATTACAAACCGATGCTGATACCCCGGTCATCCAAGGCCAAGGCCTGGAAAAACTGGCGACAGAATTTGCCGACGTGATGAGCATCATCAACCGCCTGTCCAGACGCTACGATGACCTGTACTTGGAGCAAATGACCTACATGCAGGTGCTAAGCGACGAAATCAAAGCTGATCAGCAAAAGCTGCAAGCCTGGTTCGATTTGCTGCAAAAGAATCTGAATGAGGGTGGCCATAAAGTCATTTTCAACACCCAGCTAAAATATCGCGACAGCGAAGACTTTGATATAGAAGTAAGCAAGCGCCTGCACGGCATTACCAAAAGCTTTGTGCTGCATGCACCGTTCTTCGCCGGCAACGATTATCAAAAAATCGCTCGCTATGTGGAAAAAACCCTCAGCATGTTCGGCGAAACCTCCGTCATGCGCATGGGCGAACGCGAACAGCAAGTGGATACCTTCAAACAAGCGTTTGAATGGATGATGAAAGAAGTCAAAAAAGGCCAGCACATCCAGCGCTACAAAGGTCTAGGCGAAATGAACCCGGAACAGCTCTGGGAAACCACACTAGACGCCAACAGCCGCCGCATGCTGCAAGTCACCATCAACGACGTAGTAGCCGCCGACGAAATCTTTACCACCCTAATGGGCGATGTCGTGGAACCGCGCCGTGATTTTATTGTGAAGAACGCCTTGGATGTGGCGAATTTGGACGTATAACGTGTTGTCGTGTCGAGTGACACAAAAAGTGAAAACTGTGCCAAATAAGTGAAAAACTAATGACACAAAAAATGAAAAAATCCGACAGTTCTTGCTCGTTTATTTGAAACTGAGCACTCGCGAAGCAGGTGCCCTTTTTTGAAGGGTACCTGCTCTCCTAAATTGATTTTGATTGTCAGGATTTTTGGTTTGATAGGGAAAAATCTAAGGGAATGGAAAAAATGCACATGGTGTGTTGGTCAATTCTGGCAAAAGCAGTCTACAGCAGCCATATTGATTCAATTGTGCACTGAATGCCACCGCATATTCCCGGCCTATACCAGCGTAGTATTCCACCCCAACCCATCCACCAATTCCAATATGATTGCTGCGACAGTACAGAGCGAGGATTTTTGATAACTCGAACTGTCGCTATCGACCCATACGTGACTGTCGCATTTCTCCAAAGCGGCCGCATACTCAAAGATCGTTTTTCGGGTTTCGATTCTACGAAGCAGCCTTTCGTGGTCTCCGGAATTCGACCAATACCCGCCGGTCAAGATAACTACCCAATCTCCAAAGTTAAGGCATTCAATGAGTCTCTCGACGGTACGCAAATTGACGTCACACTGCCTCGCCTCGGGCGATGACGAACATTAAAGTTTCTAAGCTAAGTGACAGCAGCGGAATGCATGGTTTTCGTTGGCTATGGTACCAAAAAAGCGTCTTTGTATAAGTTCCCACTCATTCCTATTCACCTTGATGGAATGTCAGAACAGTCATTCACCTTCAGTCTGGAATCGACTCCCCGTCTGCGTTAATTGAGCGAAAATTTGGTTGAGCCAAAGTAAATCACTGACCCTACGACGGCAACGGCGACGGCCATTCGGAAAACCGAAGCCAGTGTTCCGTCCGCTAGTAGAAAGCGATCCCACAGCCCCAACTTTGTTTGCAACTTGCGTTCCATACCATGCAGCAACACAGGGTATGGCGCTAAGATTTGGGTTGGCGGAGGTGCTTCCGGTATTTCTTTCTTGTCTTGCAGATGTCGGGCGATGGTGGCTTCGGTCACCAGCAGTTGGACAAGACTCCTCGAAGCCAGTGCCGATAGCGGCCCCCTCACAGCGTTGACAAAACTATCAACGGCATTGATCCAACTTTGCATGTTTTTCTTATCGGCCAAGGGTGGATTGAAATCGCCAAAGCAATCGCCCCAAGCAGATATCCCCAAAGCGGCCAACAGACTGCTATCTAGATGGATCTCAGACTTTTGTTGATAAACGATCATTATGACTTCACGCAACATGTTGACAGCCTTGATCAGGCGCTTCATCTCCCACCAACTGACTTTGCCGTCCGCCAAGACAATCATCATCGTGTTGTTCAATAGTCCATGAGCGTCCTGGATCTCAGCTACAGCGTGCTCAGCGAAGTGCAGAACGCTTAACAGCCCGAGCCAATATTCTGCCCAACCGTGACCTAACGATTGGGCCGCCGCGAAATGAGTCGAACGGCACTGGTAGTCATGTTCCTGCACTTGTAATTGCACCTGGTTCGCTTCGGTTTCCACTTCCGCAATGGCCTTGGAAATCTGTCGCTTGGAGATTTCCTGACCGCGAAAAACTAAGCGCCCCCCAACTCCACGGTGGGCTTGGTGGCGCAGAGTCCTTAACAGAGTTAATTCTTCATTGAGATCGTGTAGGCGGCTGAGATCGTCGCGAAGATGGTCTGGATATAATTGAGCTAGTGATGCTGCGATGTCTCCTGGGCCAGCAGAGCTGTTGTAAAGCTCTGACACAGCAGCTACATGCCGCACGATGGAGCGCCCAATGTAGGCGCCCTTATAGCGCCGGTCGTATTGAGGAAAGTCGTAGCTGGTATCAATCGATGTCGCCGTTATTTCTGGGGATACCGTAGATGGCCTTGGTTCGTTCACTGGATAAAGCAGGTCCAGACAGATTTCCTTTAGGGCTGTCGCATCTGAAAACAATAGCCAAGGGCTACGGGCATCGTGAGCCCCCTTCGACGTAATGCCGCTTGGCATTTTCCTCTCGGTCGACATTAGCCGGATGGGTGCACCACATCTGCGGTGGTTGGGTAAAGTTTTTACGAAATATCCGGTGATCGGCCGGATTCGTCCTATCGATCGGTGGCACGTGACCATAAGATTCATTGCCGATTATTTGCCCTAATTTGTCGATGAACAGGGTTTGAGCCGCAAATATGTCGTGTGCGGTCCTATTTTGGTTCCATTCAGTTCCTGCGAAGCCGAGACTGTGGTTCCATGACTCGTTGGCCATCGGTAGCTTGTAAAGCGCGTGGACCAGTTCGTCGCTGCCGGTCAGAGACACCGCCACCAAGTCAGCCTGAAATTCCATCTGCCTCGATAATCCACGTTATGCCAACAATACCCAGCTAAATAAGGTATCCATGACCGATCGAATGGACCAGACTACCAGGGAAACCAGCCACGCAATCCAGGCGATACGAATATCCGATCGACCGACTCTGGTCAAAACTTTATCTTGGGTGTCGCGCCGAGCAACCATTTCTCCTGCAATCTGCTGGGCGATGTAGACCCAACTGCCGATCGCCATGGATCGTTGACTAAAGTGGCCGAACTCATGGGCAAGGACGGCCTTTAGCTCGCTGAGCGTGAGCAAATTAACCAAAGGTAATCCGATCTCCAGGTTTTTGTCTGAAGGAAACAGAAGATTCTTGATGGAAACTTCGTAGAACACGGAGGCATTGATTCGAGTCGATAGAAAGACGCGTTTGGGTCTAGGAGCGCCAGCTTCGTCAGCAAGTCGATGGAGAAAATCGAAGAGGCGGGGCTGGTCGTTCGAAGTGACTTCGATGGCGCCTTCGGGTGCGCGATGCCGGACAAACAGCAAAGCTTTGAACATGAAAACGGCTAGAAAAAGCGGGAAGCCGCCGACAATAAAATTTCCGCGACTGAGGAACAGCAAACTGTTCCAGCCGAACCAGACGCTAAGGGAGAGATAAAATAGCAGAAATAAACTCAGGGTGCCGATCGCCAGCCAGATCACGCGGACGTAGTTCGCGTTCGGTTTACTAAGATCAGCCGGAACAGTAACTGGACTTGGAGGGAAAAAGTCAGACGTATCTCTGGGCTGCGTTGTGTCGGGACAATAACCCGCAGCCACTTTTTGATTCAGCAGTTGGCTAAAGCTAAGTACTTGAGCACATGTGTCGGCTTTGCGGCGGGCCAGCCAGTTGCGATAGAAGCGGCGAATGAGCCACAGCGAACCGTAGCAAACAATGCCGTTCAATAAAAGCCCAAACAACTGATCGAATTGGACGATCCATTCCGGTAGTTCTAGGATAGCGATCAGCTGGCACCAGGGTCCACTCAGGTATTGCAATTGGTCGTGGGCAAAAGTTTCATTAGCACCCGGTATTGCCAGGTGAAAGTAACCAATGAAAATTAGCAGTGCAGCATAAAGCAAAAATCCGCCGGCGATAAAAAATGGAAAACCCTGCTTCCTCAAACATTTCATTCTTTCACTCCCGTTGCCATCCCCTCATGTCGCCCACTAAGGTAGACGAAACTAGGGGCGAAAACAAGGGGCCGATGGGTTGAGGTCCCCAGCGACTCGTTTGTAGGCCTCCATTCCGCAGAATCTGGATTAGCTGACGGCCGGTTTGGCGAAACGCGACAGGCCGGTTTGGATCGCCTGGCGACCGTCAGCTGTTCAGATTCATCGCCCGAAAGCCGTCATTGAATTCCGATACCCGAAAGCGGTCGTTCGTCACTGATTCCTAACGACCCTAAGCAGTCAGTCAATGTATTCTGCAAATCCGATCATGCGATCTCAATTAATCGAAAAGCGGACATTCGTTTTGATTAGGCTCGAAGTACGCGTTGCTGCAACATAATACATAGCCATGCCGCTACAATGGCCAGCAACCAACGCCCACCCACTTCGCAAAACACCATCCAATCAAGAAACAAGGGTACAGGCCGAGGATTTTGACCTGCAACGGCTATATTTTGAAAGGAGATTTCCAATTTGCCTAATAATTGCGCCGGCAACGTCGCCATGACGACCAGAACCGCCGTCAACAAACCCAAACCGATCAATAGCATGTTGGCGCCGATTGAAA
>MSXO01000083.1 GCA_002083615.1 Proteobacteria bacterium ST_bin11
ACACCTTACGCGATCGCGGGTGCGCTTGATCGTATACCGCCGCTAAATGCTGGAAATCTAAATGCGTGTAAATTTGTGTTGTCGATATATTGCTATGCCCTAATAACTCTTGAACCGCCCGAATATCCTGGCTGGCCTCTAAGAGATGACTCGCGAACGAATGACGTAACATGTGAGGATGAAGATGCTCGGATATACCGTTTTTCTTACCCCATCGATCCAACCTTTGTTGCACGCTTCTTTGTGACAAACGACGCCCCCGCATAGATACGAACAATGCCTGGTCATTATTAGCCGGTCGACTCGCCAACCAAATCTTAAGAGCACCCAGAGCCTTAATACCAACGGGTAACTGTCTTTGCTTACCGCCCTTACCAAAACGCACCTTCAAATAGCCGTCCAGCAAATCAACATCAGATATGTCGAGCATTACCAATTCACTTAATCGCAATCCGGACGAGTAAAACAGTTCGAACATCGCCAAATCCCGCACCTCCAATGCAGAATCAGGCGTAGCGTTAAGCATACCCGCCATCTGGTCTACATCTATGACATGGGGCAGCCTTTTCGACGCTTTAGGCGCCTGCACATGCTGAGCAGGGTTGTGCGATACTTGGCTGGTTTTAAGTAAAAATTGATAAAAACTCCTCAACGCCGCAAGTTCCCGCTGAATCGTCTTGCTGCCAATGCCGTTTTTATGTCGGCCCGCAATATAGTTCCGCACATCTCTATCCTGAACCTGCTCCCAGAACATCAGCTTCTGCATATTGCAAAAGCTTTGAAAACGCTTTAAATCCCTCTCGTAGTTTGTCGACGTATGATTTGCGACCCGCCTTTCCGAAACCAGGTAGCAAAAATATGATTGTAAGGCATCATTTGCTTCGACTTGCATCGCGCTCAATCCATTTGCTGCAGCAATGAAATAAGGCGTGTCCCGATAATTTCACTCATCTGGGTGAGAAATATACTGCCCAAGCTGTAGTGAAATCGCGATTCGTCGCGACTGCCGATTGCCAGCAAACCATCGAGCTGTGTAAACACCATAGGTATGATTGCACACGAGCGAACTTCTGCCGCCAAATCGCCAAACAGAAATCTTGCCTGCGCCAAAGTAGGCCGACCACACTTCGGCTGGTTTGTCGCTAATTCATTAGCGAAATGTTTCAAGTTAGCGTCACCTGCTTCAACAAATAAATTACCGATCGGTGACAGCGGTTGCTCTCTAATGATCTTGATGGCCACGAAATCGGTAAAAAAACACTCGGCCAACACTTCACTTAAATTGGCTACCGCGTCTTCCAGCGAATTGGCTTCCAGCATTGCTAGCGTCAACTCGTGCATGCGATTGAATGAGGCGTCGTTCTCTCTAGCAATGTCAATCAAAGCGGTCAGCTGATTTTCTTGTTCCTGATGCTTTGCCCTAAAAATCTCCAATTGCTTGGATATTAGCGATATTGCATTTCCGCTGGGATGTGGGATGTGCATTTTCTCCAACAGATCCAAATGATTCTGAAAAAATTCCGGATGGTCTTGCAAATAAGCCTTAACGTGGGCCTCGGTTAAAAAGACTTTCGATTCACTGCTCATAACTTTATCTGCCCCTCGAATACGGTTTTAGCCGCCCCTGTCATCAGCACTGGATATCCCCTACCAATCCAGCTAATTACTAATTCCCCGCCAGGCAATTCAACCCGGACTTCCTGATCCAACAAACCTTGCTCGATACCCGCCACCACAGCAGCGCAAGCCCCGCTACCACAAGCCAAAGTTTCCGCCGCACCACGCTCGTAAACTCGCAATTTGATTTGCCGACGATCGATAATTTGCATGAAGCCAATATTCGCTCGCGCTGGAAACAGTTGATGACATTCCAACGCTGCGCCGACAGATGAAACAGGTGCCATCACCACATTGTCAACCCGAATAACCGCGTGGGGATTGCCCATAGATACCGCTGCAAATTCAACGTCGCCTTCCGCCAAGTTGACTTTATAAAGGGTGGACTCCTCGGAAGCATTCAGCGGAATCAGCGAAGGCTCAAACACTGGAATACCCATTTCTACGGCGACCAAATCTCCCGCAACAAGCCGCAAAATCAATTGTCTTGCGTCAGTATCGACGACAATTTCCTCTTTATTGCTTAGCCCTTGGTCGCGCACAAACCGAGCGAAACAACGCGCACCATTCCCACACTGGGAAACTTCGCTACCGTCAGCATTAAAGATGCGGTACTTAAACTCCGCATTGTCGCTAATCGGTTTTTCCACCAACAATAATTGATCGCAACCCACGCCGAAATGGCGATCTGCCAAAAATTGAATCTGTTCGGTCGTCAATTGTATTTGCTGGTTTATAGCGTCGATCACGACAAAATCATTTCCCAGCCCGTGCATTTTGGTGAAATTAATTTTCATAGCTATTCAGGTACAAGCTGCTCTCCAGCCCACAGCTGATGCAGAGTTTCTCGAGCTCTAATTAGATGCACTTGCTGGCCGTCTACCATCACCTCCGCGGCTCGCGGCCTTGAATTGTAGTTTGAACTCATTGTGAAACCGTAGGCACCAGCAGAGCGAATCACCAACAAATCGCCTTGTTTCAACCTGAGAACCCGCGCCTTGCCCAGAAAATCGCCCGTCTCGCAAACCGGACCGACAATATCCCAATCCAATTCGGCCTGATCGCTATCCGTATTCGCAGGAATAATTTCCTGCCACGCGCCGTATAAAGCCGGCCTGACCAAATCATTCATTGCCGCATCGACAATGGCAAAATTTTTATTAGCGGTTGGCTTAAGATATTCCACTCTGGTTAGCAATACGCCAGCATTTCCCACGATTGCTCGTCCCGGCTCCAACAGGATTTCAAAATTGCGTCCGGCCAACCGTTGCAGTAACGCTGCGATATATTCAGAAGGCTGAGGCGGGTGCTCATCGCGGTAACATATACCTAACCCGCCACCCAGGTCTAAGTGATGCAATTGAATACCTTCCGCTTGAAGTTGATCAACCAATGCCAAAACCCTATCCAACGCATCCAGAAAAGGTACCGTTTCTGTCAATTGGGAACCAATATGGCAATCTATACCGACAATTTGGATATTGCTTAGCTGTGCCGCCCGCCGATATTCATGGATGGCTTCCTTGATATCGATACCAAATTTATTCTCCTTCAAACCGGTGGAAATATAGGGATGGGTCTTGGCGTCGACATCGGGATTGACCCGGAAAGACACCGGAGCTACAACACCCAATTCACCGGCTAAACGATTGATCCGATCAAGTTCACCGCTGACTTCCACATTAAAACAGCGTATACCTAGTTTTAGCGCGGCCAAGATTTCGTCTTCACGCTTGCCGACGCCGGAAAACACAATCTTGTCTGGCGAGCCTCCCGCCGCTAACACACGCTGCATCTCGCCAAGAGAAACAATGTCGAACCCCGAACCCAATCGCGCTAACAGATTGAGAACAGCAATATTTGAATTTGCCTTTACTGCATAACAAATCAAATGCGGATGATCCGCAAAGCCTTGATCGAACGCTTGCCAATGTCTTTCCAAGGTAGCTCGGGAGTAGACGTAACAAGGCGTGCCGTAGTTTTCGGCAATTTCTTCTACAGCAATACTTTCGGCAAACAGTTCGTGCTGCCGATAATTAAAAAAATCCATGGCTTATTTGTCTTGTTTAGGTACGTATATCGGTGGCGGGCTATCAGGCATATATAAAGGCCCGGTTTGACCACAAGCCTGCAACAGCAGCGCCCAGAGAAGTAAAATTAAAATATTGTTTGTCGTCATATTCGTAACGATTGGCTGGTGAAGGCGAAATATAGCATAGCCGCGCAAGTAAAAGAACGAACGCACAACGACCTTACAATCTCGGCAGAGCACGAAAAAAGGGGCTTCAAGCCCCTTTTTTTGTGCTCTGCCAAACCGAAACTTATTTTGACGTCATAGACTCTTTCACGACTTTAGGTGTGATAAACACCAATAATTCCTTTTTGGTATCGTTCTTGACACTTTTCTTGAACAACCATCCGATTACCGGCAAATCCGACACCCAAGGCACAGTGTTAAAGGACTCCTGAACAGTAGACTCGTATATCCCGCCCAAGACTACAGTTTCACCGTCTTCTACCTGAACCTTGGTTTTCAATTGTCGAGTATCGATGGGCACAGTAGCATTACCGCCTGTGGCAAGCGGCGTTCCCGGCGAATCTTTTTTGATGTCGAGCAGCATGATCACGCTACCGCTAGGCGTAATCTGCGGCGTGACATTCAGCTCCAATACCGCATCGACCAGTTCCGTTACCGGCCCTGTCGCCTGGCTCTGAGTTTGATAAGGGATCTGCACACCTTGTTTGATAGACGCTTGCACCATATCGCTGGTCATTACACGAGGGTTGGATACCAACTCGCCCTTACCATCATCCTGCAATGCACTTATTTCCAGATTTAAAAGGTAGTCCGCACCACGCGCCAAGGTTAGAGCTAAAGCACCACCGCTTGAAGCCGCCAATGCCGACCCCAAATCCGATAACACTGAAGTAGTGGAGTCTGCGCCGCTACCCGTCATTCCGAAACGAGTTCCTCCTCCAACATCAGGATCACCTTTAGCAACACCGAACTTGGTGCCTAAATTCTGCGCAAACGAAGTGTCAGCTATTACGATCCTTGATTCAATCAACACTTGACGTACCGGCACATCCAAAAGTTTGATCATTCTGCGAACATCTTCCATAGCCTTTGCAGTGTCTTTGACAATCAGCGTATTAGTCCGGGCATCGACAATCGCGGTACCCCGAGGGGATAGCAACCGCATACTCGCCGCTCCGCCACCTTGAGCATTCTGCCCAGCACCGGCCGGTTGCATTCCTAAGCCGCCACCGCCACCGCCACCGCCAGCGCCAGCGCCACCGCAACCACCGCCACCGCCTGCACCCGCCCCGGCTCCTGACTGCCCGCCTTGCGAGTTATTACCTATCCCCATTAATACGCCACAAATTTCCCCAGCTTTGGCGTAATTGATCTGAATATTTTCGGTTTTTAATGGCTCCAACGCTTCGAATATTTTCTTCGAATCCAACTCTTCCTGCTCTATTTTCATGATCTCGGCTACTGGGGCTACCATGACCACATTACCATTCTGTCTTTTTGCCAAACCCTTGGATTTCAGTATCAATTCTAAAGCCTGATCCCAAGGTACGTCGTTCAATCTGAGAGTTACGTTGCCCGCCACCGAATCGGCGGCAATGATATTGAGTTCAGTAAAGTCTGCCAGAATTTGCAGTACTGAACGCACCTCGATATCTTGAAAATTTAACGACAACTTATTGCCGATATACGGGAATTTTTCTTTTTGCTGCGCTTCTTTTTCCAAAGGTGTCAATGGCCGAAACTCGACAGTCAACAGATTATCGGACTGATAGGATGAGTAATCGTAATTGCCGTTGTTAGGCGTAATAACAATGTTGACGCTATCGCCTCTTGGCGATGCCTCGATTTTTTGGACCGGTGTTGCAAAGTCCGAGACGTCGAAACTTTTGACTAAAGACTCCGGCAAGCGGGTGTTTAGAAAGCTTAATACGACTTTACCTCCATTTTGCTTAGCATCCACGACGGTATTAGCCGCAGATAGGCCCAGCAATAAACGTCCCTCACCGTTTGGACCGCGGCGAAAATCAATACTCTTGATGTTTTGTTCCGGCAAAAACTTACTAACCACCGAGTCCTTGGTCGTTGGCGCTTGCTCGACTGCTCGATTTACCGCTGCTACAGTTCCGCTAGACTTCAATATTACATAAAATTTGTTTCCCTCGACTTTGGTTTCGTAAGGCACCTTTTCAACCAAGTTAATGATGACCCGAGTCCGTCCCGACGCTTCAACCACATACACGGTACCTGCGGCACCTTGATTAATTGGGAAGCTTTTTTTTGCCAAATTGCTTTTTACGCCAGCAAAATCCAATGCGATTCTGGATGGATTGTCAGTCTGAAAAATTTTTGGCGTTACAAC
This sequence comes from Proteobacteria bacterium ST_bin11, assembly GCA_002083615.1. GTDB lineage: Bacteria > Pseudomonadota > Gammaproteobacteria > Methylococcales > Methylomonadaceae > Methylomonas. The sequence continues at coordinate 6,015 of MSXO01000083.1, forward strand.
AGGGCCATCCATTTCTAGCTGCACCTGCACTTGGTTTCCGGCCAAAGTGGAAAACTCTAAGTTACTGATTGCCCCGTCATCGGCACTTACATACGCAACATGCATAAAACAACCCAGTAACACCAGGCACCAGAAGCCGAAGCCAGCCGCGTTCCATCCGTATTTATTTTGTTTAGTACTCATTTCTATAACCCTTTTTCATCGGCCAATGCTAGTGAAGACTGTTGTTCGCGCCAAGTGCCCGGCTTATCAGGTACGATTTCCATTAGCTCTATTTTGTCCTCAAGAATACGGAGAATCTTGCCGTAATTTTGTCCCATATGATGCCCAACCTGGACCCGATGGATGGTCCCATCTCTAGCTCTTACCAAGCCCCAATATCCTGAATCGTTGCGCAAAGTACCAACCATACGCAGGCTATCCAGAGGGTACGCTTCTAGTTCTTCCTTACGACGTTCAATATCGGGCTTAATCCCATTGATGCCGGAGACATCAATACTGCTATCGGCATCCTTTCTTTCGATTGACCTAAAAGGGTCCCGTAAGCCATCGGGTTTAAATATAAACGACTCAACCACTTTAATTTCAGGCAACGGCTCGATAGCGGCCTTGGGACGCGCTTTTACTTCTTGAACATATTTGGTCAGATCACTGACATCGTCACCACCACAACCCGTCATGCCCATGAAAATAAGACTAAACACCGGCACAATAGAAAGCACTTTCACACCACCGCATCTCATTGTCCTCTCCTTTTTCTGGCCGTCGATCCGCCAGCAGCTTGTGCCGTTTCGCCCTCGTTGTAGGTTTTTATGGTTGCAGTCATGCTCATACCATCTTTCCCTTCTTTACCCAACGGCGTCATGACCACATCATGCACCGTCACAATCCGTGGTAGCGAAGCCAAACCGCTGACAAACAATCCCAACTCTTCATACTTGCCGACAACATGAATACCAATCGGCAGTTCAGAATAAAACTCCTTGTTAATTTCAGTGCTCGGCTGAAACAACTTAAACTCTAATCCACTTGCTAAACCGGTTTGGGAAATATCGACCAACAGGCTGGCCACCTCAGCTTTGGTAGGCATTTGCTTCAGCATTTCGCCAAGCGATGCTTCGATTTGATCCAACTGATCTCGGTAATCCTGCAGGTTTACGGCCTTTTTCTGTTTAACTTCAAACGCACTTTTCAAGCTCTCCTCTTGCTTTTCAAGTACATCCAATTCATCCAACTGCGGCATCGTCACAAAGTACACGCCAGCCGCCGCAGTTAATACCGCGAAAATAAGTATTACGATAATTTTCAGTGGTGTCGGCCAGCTACCAGCCGAATTTATGTCCCAATTTATCTCAGACAAATTCATTTGACGGCTCCTTGTTGCGGCTTATCGGCCTTCTTACCTTGCTTAGCAGTCATTGTGAAATCATTCATCTGGCCGTCTTTCTTACCTTCACCTTTGATCACAGTGAGAATAGAAGTATTCATCCATGGCGAGCTATCGATAGCCCGCATATAAGCCGACACGCGCGCGTTCGATTCCGCCTTTCCGTCCAAAGTCAAAACCGGTCCGGCTTGGGCAAATTTTGTCAGGTAAATACCATCCGGCGTGGTTTTCGCCAATTCATCGAATAAATGCACCACTTCAGGCCGACTTTCCTGCAGCTTTTGGATCACTTCAATTTTGGTCAACAACCTATTTTTCTTATCTTCAATTTCCTTGATTTCTTGAATTCGCTTATCCAAGATGGCTATTTCGTTCTGCAAGAGCGTGTTTCTGCGGGTCTGATACTCCTTAATGCCTTCGATATACATAAAGACCACGATCAAAATAAGCACAGTCACCAAAATGCCGGCGCCGATACCCGCCACAAAGTCCTGCTGCTTTTTTTTGCGCAGCTCTTCACGCCAAGGGAGTAAATTAATTCTTGCCATTAATCGAAACTCCTTAACGCTAAACCACAAGCTATCATCATCGCTGGCGTATCGTTACTCAGACTTTGTGGCTTGACCCGATTGGAAAGCGCCATATTGATGAAGGGATTGGCAATGTAAGAAGGGATACCCAGATCGCGCTCAACCAACTTATCCAAACCCGCGATTGACGCGCAACCGCCTGCTAAAACCAACGCATCCACGCCGCGATTGGCGCTAGAAGAAACGAAGAATTGCAACGATCTGGCAATCTGTTGCAGCATGGCTTTTTTAAAAGGCTCTAGCACATCTGTTACGTAGTTATCAGGCAAGCCACCGTGCTTTTTGGCCAAGCCAGCTTCTTCATAAGAAAGGCCGTAGCGTCTCTGAATCTCTTCAGTTAGCTGCTTTCCGCCAAAACCCTGTTCCCGGGTATAAACAGTTTTACCTTCATGCAAGATGTTCAGCGAGGTCATGGTTGCGCCAATATCGGCAATGGCGACAGTCAGGTTTCCGGCACCTTCCGGCAACTGATCGGCCAGCAAGGAAAACGCATTTTCCATCGCAAAGGCTTCTACATCGACTACGACAGCCTTCAGACCGGCATAAGCCAGCGCGGCAACCCTATCCTCAATGTTTTCGCGCCGCGACGCCGCCAGCAAAACATCGACCATATCCGGGTTATTTTTGGTGATGCCCTGAACCTCGAAATCGAGGTTGACCTCGTCTAGCGAATAAGGAATGTATTGATCGGCCTCCACCATGATTTGCTCTTCCATGTCCCTGTCGGATAGAGAGGCAGGCATCGAAATAATCTTGGTCATCACCGACGAACCGGCAACCGCAACACTCGCCTGCTTTGCACGAGTTCCGGATTGCTTTACCGCCGCTTTTATCACCGCGCCGATTTGCTCTATATTGGTGATGTTCTTATCGACTATCGCATCCTGAGGCAAAGGCGCCACCGAGTAACTTTCTACCCGGTAACGAGCACCGACCCGGCTTAATTCCAACAATTTAACCGCAGCTGTACTAATATCCACACCTAGCACAGCCGACGGATTCCTACTCAACCAACTCATGAATGAACCCTTTTTAGATCGAATATGATTGAATTTGGCTCAAGCATGCTCAGACGAGGCTTGCAGAACCCACATGGGCCTGAAGTATAGTAG
>MSXO01000027.1 GCA_002083615.1 Proteobacteria bacterium ST_bin11
TAAAACTTTGGCACGGCCATTGCTGTTATCAGCTTGTTATTAACAACACCTACTCAAGAGGAGAAGATCATGGCGAGATTACGTCAATGTGCTATTTACGGTAAAGGTGGTATCGGTAAATCTACCACCACGCAAAACCTGGTTGCTGGCTTGGCTGAGCTGGGCAAAAAAGTAATGATCGTCGGCTGCGACCCTAAAGCCGATTCTACTCGTTTAATCCTGCATGCTAAAGCGCAAAACTCTATCATGCAAATGGCAGCTGATGCCGGCAGCGTTGAAGATTTGGAACTGGAAGACGTGTTGAAAGTCGGTTACCGCGATATCAAATGCGTTGAGTCCGGCGGTCCAGAGCCAGGCGTTGGTTGTGCTGGCCGTGGTGTTATCACCGCGATCAACTTCTTGGAAGAAGAAGGCGCTTACACCGAAGACCTCGACTTCGTTTTCTACGATGTATTGGGTGACGTTGTGTGCGGCGGTTTCGCGATGCCAATTCGTGAAAACAAAGCGCAAGAAATTTACATCGTATGCTCAGGCGAGATGATGGCTATGTACGCTGCCAACAACATCGCTAAAGGTATCGTGAAATACGCCAATTCAGGCGGCGTACGTTTAGCCGGTTTGATCTGCAACTCGCGTCAAACAGCTCGTGAAGACGAACTGATCATGGAGTTGGCAGCGAAAATGGGCACACACATGATCCATTTCGTACCACGCGACAACGTTGTACAACGCGCTGAAATTCGCCGTATGACTGTTATCGAGTACGAACCACAAGCTAAACAAGCGCAAGAATACCGCGACTTGGCTACCAAAATCATCAACAACACCAACCTGGTCATCCCAACTCCCATCACTATGGACGAATTGGAAGACCTGTTAATGGAGTTTGGTGTTATGGAAGAAGTGGACGAAAGCGTTGTCGGTATCACCGCAGCGGCAGAAGCTTCAGCTTAATCACTATGTAGGTTGGGCTGGTCCCTAACGCCGGCTCAACCTGCTTTCGCATTGTTCCTAACAGGTCTGTGGGGGATTACCCACGACTACCAGGAGGATTTCATCATGGCAGCCATGACAAGAGAAGAGACCGAAGCGCTTATTCAAGAAGTGCTGGAAGTCTATCCCGAAAAAGCCAAAGCCGATCGCGCCAAACATTTGGCCGTTAACGATCAAAGCTTGGAAAAATCAAATAAATGTATCACGTCCAACCGTAAATCCTTACCAGGTGTCATGACCATTCGTGGTTGCGCCTATGCCGGTTCGAAAGGTGTGGTTTGGGGTCCTATTAAGGACATGATCCATATTTCACACGGTCCGGTGGGCTGTGGACAATATTCACGTGCCGGTCGCCGTAACTACTACGTAGGAACTACAGGCGTTAACACCTTCGGTACCATGAACTTTACCTCGGATTTTACCGAGAAAGACATCGTCTTCGGCGGCGATAAAAAACTGGCCAAATGTATCGACGAAATCGAAACTTTGTTCCCGCTCAACAAAGGTATCTCAATTCAATCCGAGTGCCCAATCGGTCTGATCGGCGACGACATCGAAGCGGTTTCTAAAGTTAAAAACAAAGAACACAACAAAACCATCGTGCCAGTACGTTGCGAAGGTTTCCGCGGTGTTTCGCAATCGCTGGGTCACCATATCGCTAACGACGCGATCCGCGACTGGGTCTTGGAAAACCGCGATGGCGACGAAAGCTTCCCGACCACTCCATACGACGTAGCCGTGATCGGCGACTACAACATCGGCGGCGATGCATGGGCATCACGTACTTTGTTGGAAGAAATGGGTCTGCGCGTGGTTGCCCAATGGTCCGGCGACGGCACCATTGCCGAGATCGAAAAACCCCCAAAAGTAAAACTGAACTTGATTCACTGCTACCGTTCGATGAACTACATCGCGCGCCACATGGAAGAAAAGTACAACATCCCTTGGATCGAGTACAACTTCTTTGGCCCGACCAAAATCGCCGAGTCTTTGCGCAGAATTGCTGCTCACTTCGATGACACCATCAAAGAAGGTGCTGAGCGCGTAATCGAACGCTACAAAGCCGAATACGATGCAGTAATCGCTAAATACAAACCCCGCCTGGAAGGCAAACGCGTGATGTTATACATCGGCGGTCTGCGTCCTCGCCACGTGATCGGCGCCTACGAAGATTTGGGCATGGAAGTAGTAGGTACCGGATACGAGTTCGGTCACAACGACGACTACGACCGTACCATTAAAGAAATGGGCAATGCGACATTGTTGTATGACGACGTAACAGGCTACGAATTTGAAGAGTTCGTGAAAAGAGTCCAACCTGACTTGGTCGGCTCCGGCATCAAGGAAAAATACATTTTCCAAAAAATGGGTGTGCCTTTCCGTCAAATGCACTCCTGGGATTACTCAGGCCCTTATCACGGCTATGACGGTTTTGCCATTTTCGCCCCGCGATATGGACATGACCATCAACAATCCTTGCTGGAAAAGCTTTAAAGCACCTTGGAAAACCGAGGCTACCGAAAGCGAACCCGTTAAAGCGGTTGCGTAATCCGTAGGGTGGGCTACTGCCCACCCTACCAGGAACCCAAATGTCGGTCGGGATTTCGTCCCGGCAAAATCCAATCAACGCTAGACCACAGATTAGTGGCGCGTTAGGAGATTATCATGAGCCAAAATGTCGATAAAATAGAACCAAGTTATCCTTTATTTAGAAATGACGAATACAAGGAAAACCTGGCCAACAAACGTGAGCAATACGAAGAACGTCATCCGCAAGAAACCATAGACGAAGTATTCCAGTGGACTACCACCAAGGAATACCAAGAACTGAACTTCCAACGCGAAGCGATTACTGTTAACCCTGCAAAAGCTTGCCAACCTTTAGGCGCGGTTCTGTGCGCACTGGGTTTCGAAAAAACCATGCCTTATGTGCACGGTTCACAAGGTTGCGTGGCTTACTTCCGTACTTACTTCAACCGTCACTTCAAAGAGCCTATCTCTTGCGTGTCCGACTCGATGACTGAAGACGCAGCGGTATTCGGCGGTCAGAAAAACATGTTTGCCGGTTTGGAAAATGCGAAAGCCCTGTACAAACCTACCATGATTGCGGTATCGACCACCTGTATGGCGGAAGTTATCGGCGACGACTTGAATGCGTTTATCAACAACGCAAAAAAAGAAGGCCACGTCGATCAAGACTACCCTGTACCATTCGCTCACACGCCTAGCTTCGTTGGTAGCCATACCACTGGTTGGGACAATATGTTCGAAGGCATTGCCCGCTACTTCACCCTTGAGAAAGGTGTGATGCCTGAAGGTAAATACGAAGTTGGCAGTAACAACAAAATCAACTTAGTTCCTGGCTTTGAAACCTATTTGGGCAACTTCCGCGTCATTCACCGGATGTTGAACGAAATGGGCGTCGACCATACCTTGTTGAGCGATCCTACCGAAGTATTGGATACGCCTGCTGATGGTCACTTCAACATGTATGCCGGTGGCACCACGATCGACGAAGTCAAAGACGCGCCGAATGCGATTACGACCATTCTGTTGCAACCTTGGCAATTGGAAAAAACCAAAAAATTCTTGGAAAACAGTTGGAAACATGACGCGCCTAAGCTGAACATCCCAATGGGCTTGGAGTGGACCGACCAGTTCCTGATGAAAATCTCCGAACTAACCGGCAAACCGATTCCAAAATCACTGGAAGTGGAGCGTGGCCGTTATGTTGATATGATGACCGACTCACACGCTTGGTTACACGGCAAAAAGTTTGCCCTGTACGGCGATGCTGACTTTGCTTTGGGTATGACCAAATTCCTGCTGGAAATGGGCGCCGAGGTAACAGACGTGCTAGTCAACCACGCGAACAAACGTTACAAAAAAGCAGTTGAAGAAGTGTTGAAAGCCTCTCCATATGGCCAAACCGCTACTGTTCATATCGGCAAAGACTTGTGGCACTTCCGTTCATTGATGTTCACCAACAAACCGGACTTCATGATCGGCAACTCCTACGGCAAATTCATCCAACGCGACACCTTCTACAAAGGCGAAGAGTTCGAAGTACCTTTGATCCGTATCGGCTTCCCAATCTTCGATCGTCATCATCTGCACCGCATGACAACGCTAGGTTACGAAGGCGGTATGTATCTGCTGACCACCATTGTCAACGCCTTGTTGGAACAGCTGGATAAAGAAACCAAAGGTATGGGAACCACCGACTACAACTACGACCTAGTTCGTTAATGTAGGCTGGGTTACGCGCTGAGCCAACGTAAAGAGCGTAACCCAACATTTCAAAGCCCTCGTGTCGGGTTACGGCTATCGGATAGGTAACTGCTCCTGCGTTACCTATCCTCCTGCATCCATGCAGTCGTAACCCGACCTACTCTTGTCTGGAGAATCCCAATGCCTAGCGTCATGCTCAGGAAACGTGAAGACGGCAAATTGCTGTTCTACATTGCCAAAAAAGACCTTGAAGAAACCATCGAATCCTTGGAATTCGATAGCCCCGATAGATGGGGCGGCGAAGTCGTCTTAGGCGACGGTTCAAAATACTACTTTGAGCCTATGGATGCTCCCCCTAAAATCCCGATGACTTTGCAAGCAAAACGCTTGTCGGAATTATGAGGTAATTATGACTTTATATATTGTTGCTGAAGAATGCATCTCCTGCGGCGATTGTCTGCCGGTCTGCCCAACTGACTCGATCAAAGAAGGTGCGATCGTGTTTGAAATCAACAAAAAGACCTGTACGGAATGCAATGGCGATTACGACGAACCGCAATGCGTGAAGGTTTGCCCAATCGACAACTGCATTCTGCCTTTAGTGGCGTGACACCATGAGCCAGTCGACCTTATCCAGGGAACTGGCCCTGCGCATCGGGCTCGCAGCTCGCGCCCTGCCCAATACCCCACCCAAACTGTTTATCTCCGTTTTACGAGCCTGTAGCGGGAACGTTTTGAACGAGAGCAGTCTGGCCGAACTGGGCAACGCACAGTTCCAACAAGCGTTAAACAATTTCGGTATCGTTGCCGACGCCGAGAGCATCCGCGACTCGTTGCGCATCCTGCAAAATGACGAAGCAAACACGCCAAAAGTCGATACCGCTCAGACACTTGAATCGGCCAGCTCGATCCGAATCGCCATCGGCAGTGACGATCCGCAGTCGATTAGCGGACATTTCGGCTCTTGCCGGCAGTTCTTGGTTTATCAAATTGCCGCCGACGAGGCCCGTCTAATCGATGTACGCAGCATTAATATCGATGCCCAACGCCTGCATGATGATAAAAATGTTTACCGAGCAGAGCTGATAGCCGACTGCCAAGTGCTGTATATTGCTTCTATTGGCGGCCCGGCGGCGGCCAAGATAATCAAATACGGCATTCATCCGATCAAAGCGGATCAGGGCGAGGCCATAACCCAAATCATTAAGCAGCTGCAAATCGTTTTAGCGCATGCCCCACCCCCGTGGCTCGCCAAATCGATGGGCATCCAGCCCGTGCAACGCGTTTGTTTCGAACAGGAATCCTAACGATGATTAGTCCAGAGCAATTACAAACCATCGCCGACAAAATTAACGGCCAAGACTTGAACGAGACGGTAGTGGGCGCTTTGCGCGGTGAATATCCGGGCGTGCATTTCACCTATTGCATGGACGACGACCTGCCCAACAATGAACCTTTATTGGAAGGCACAGGCTTCAATCTTTACCTGGTCGATGGCCGAGAACATTGCCTACGGATTACCGATAACTACGAGAACGCCTCCGGCATTGTGATAGCAGAAGTTATTGGCGAATAAGGCGATAACATGGCGGAACAAGACAGCCCTGTTACCCTGCCCGTCGCCGATTGCAGCCTCTGCCCATTTCGGAGTAAAACCTTGTTAATGGGCCGATGCATGCCCGGCGATACCTGCGTATTTATCAATAGCGGTCGACAAATCGACCGTTTCTTTCGGGTTAACCCAGCCTATGCCTCGCATTATCTGCGAGACCCGTTTTGGGAGCGCCGCGCCATTGCCGTGCGCTACGCCCCGTTAAAATCCTTATCGGCGCTCATTACCGATGAAGATGAAGTGGTCCGCCGCGCCGTGGCTTTCCGGCTGCCAATCCAGCAATTACAGGCATTGATCGACGACCCGGACCGCGAAGTGCGTATGACGGTGGCAGATCGCATCGATCCGGAACACCTGGAATTGCTGGCTGACGATCCTGACTATATCGTGCGCTTGATGGTAGCCAAACGGTTGCCGCCTGGTCGATTGTTTCGCTTTATCAAAGACGACGACCTACAAGTCCGTAAACGGGTTGCCGAACGGCTACCGGAAGTCAGCTTAGGGCTAATGGCCAACGACCGCTCGCCCGATGTAAGACGTATTGTCGCAGAACGCATGTCTGCGGAAGATGCGGCCATGCTGTTGAACGACAGCGACTGGGTAGTCCGTTACACAGCCGCGCTAAAAGTCGACCCTGCGCACCTACCCGGTCTAGCCGACGATCCGGAACCGGATGTCCGCGAACTGGTGCAGCAGCGCTTAAATTCAAACTCCACTCCTGAAGCCGATCATGACTGAATCACGACTCAATCTTGCCGGACAAGACATTACCGATTGCTGTAAAAAAATCATCCCCGGTCAAACCGACGAATTGTTGTTCAACAAGCTACAGGCGCTAATTCCCGACCATCCGATCCGCCTAGCCTTAACCGGCGACGAGTGGTACCGCTTGGGTGGCGTGGTAGATATGGCCGGTAAGCGCATCGCCAACGATTTAATCGAATGGGTTGAGCGCACGTTTCTGGAATGCGGGCAAAACCTGCAAACCCTGATTGATTACACGCTGGAGCAAAAGCTGATCGCCACCAAGCAGACCGGCAAAACCCTGTACTTTGTGGTGCAGACCGGCGCTAAAGCCGAAGAATTTACCCTGATCGAAATCGATAAAACCCACGAAGTATCCGATCGGATGCTGGTCGATGAAGGCAATCCGCCGGCCGACCTGGAAGAATTCATCGACCCGCTGCAACCCTTTTGCATCGAGAGCTTCGGCTTCGGACATTCGAGATATACCTACCGCCGTAAAACCGATGTCAAACTGTTCATGGAAGTCATCAACGAACGTCATCCCGGCGAACACCCGGTGCAACGTTTTATGGAAGACTGGAACCGCAGCAGCGCCGGCCAGAAACACAACATGTCCGAAGACTGGATCATCCGTCCCTATCGGCATACCGGCCGTTTCGGCGAACAAATCGTCAACGTGGAAATCGTCAACACTCACAAAAACAACCTTCCGCACTTAGAAGACTTTGCTGGTAAAAAAGGCAGTGCTTTGAGTAATGTGCTAAGCCGTTTTGACCGTCAGGCCGGTTATCCGTTTGCCTGGTTTTTTTATATGGTGAAAGGCAAGTTGGTCTCTACTTACAGTGCCGAGTCGGTGTACAAGGATATTTCCGGGGATTTTGCTTATTTGCCGGAGCGGGATGAGGCGGTGTTGAGGGATTGGATTTCTACGCCGTATAACGTTTAGGTTTCTTACCTTCTTCCTCGCGAAGCGGGGATCCAGGTTTTTTAGTTGTGTCGCTAACGCGACGGTTCTTTTGTATGTCGGGTCTCGGCCCGACAGCCGAGATACTTTCTTTTGCGTGGCCAAAAGAAAGTATCCAAAGAAAAAGCCACCCGAATGCCGCTTATTCCCTGCGCTCCTCGCTTTTGAACGGGGTTGCCGAAAGGGGCTTCCTGCCCCTTCGTCAACGTGCGGCATCCATGCCGCACCCCTACGGGCTATTCCGCTCAAAAACTCCGGTGCTCGGCGCGGCATACGGGAGAAAACCGTTCCGCAAAGTTATTGCACGATATATGTTATTGTCGAGTTATGGCACTTTGTACAAATATTTACTTCGAAACTCTAACTTCCGCTTTTCCTGATCAGTTTCTTTAAGTCCTTCGCACTTATGGGCCGCATGCGAATCCCAACCTAATGGCCATTGTTTGAATTCTTTCTTTCCACATCCTGGGCAAAGGTGTTGCAGATCTAACCCTATTGAAAGCTTAGGAGTGGCTGGAGTATCCACAGGTATTATCGACGGCTTCTCGGGACCCAATTTTGGTACCCAAATTGCGTCGTTCGGCGGTACTCCGTAGGCCATTCTTTCTGATTCCTCCAAGCTAGCAACCCATGCGGAAAGGTAAGCATCGAGTTGATCATGCCTATCTCCCCAAGCAATTTCTCTCAAACTATACACATCCTCCTCATGTACTGGCCAACCTGTATAACGCGCCACTGCACTCAATTGTGCCTCAACAGCTCCTGGTCGCGATTTGTGAAGCTGGGAGGCCCCCAAAACTCTTGCCGTGGCTTGAGGGAAAACTTCTAAACATGGCGCAAGATGTGACAATTCTTCAAACATTGCGAAGCCCACTAGCATCCATAGTTGATTTGCATGGGGAATCCGGCTCTCTTCGCCTCCAGCAGCTAGATGTTTTCGTACCTTATCGAGAATTACATCAAACTCGCTAGTACTTGGAGTGGCAAAACAGCTTATACCAACTCTATCAAGTTCTGTCTCTGCCAATCGCCTTCTTATTTTTGAGTTTCGTGGCTCACTGGGGGCATCAATGCCAATACGCAATGGATGTAACGCTAACTGGTTACAGACGGATTCAATATAAATCCGCGCCTCTCTTGCAAAACAACATATCGATTCTTGCTTAAGTGTCGCAGCGTTACCTTTTCCGCGAGGTGGAGCGAAAGCAAAACGGCGGAGAGGTTGCGGGACTAATCGTCCGTTTTCCCAGGAGCACACAACTATTGGGAGATGCTTATTCTTTGCAAATGCTAAATCAATTCCAACGTAGCATGGCTGAACACTTCCCATAAATCTATCTCCACAAAATTAAAGGCCGTAAGTTGCAATTTGTAGGGCGTCAATAGGCGTAGCCGTATTGCGCCGTATGTTGACCTTAAATCATTCGGCGTTACAAAACTTCTTAAATAACAAATTGTCGGACTTGGCGCGGGGTTTTCTCCCGTATGCCGCGCCGAGCACCGGAGCTTTTATCGAGAATAGCCCGAAGGGGTGCGGCAGGGATGCCGCACGTCGGCGGAGGGGCTGGGAAGCCCCTTCTGCCGACCCTCGATAAAAGCTTCGGCGCGCAGGTAACAAGCGGCGTCCGGGTGGCGTTTCTTTTGGTGACTTTTCTTTGGCCAAACAAAGAAAAGTTACTCGGCTGTCGGGCCGAAACCCGACATACAAAAAACCGTCGCGCTAGCGACACATAAACAGCAAGCCCGCTCCAACTAAACAAATCTAATTTTAATCACTTGCCGTCTTAAACCGAGCCGCCGCCCCCAACAAACCCGATACAAAAAACGCCGTCCCCACCAAGGTAAACCGCAAATTCAATTTCTCAATCGCCAAATCATCCGTCGCATACAGCATGAAAATCACCGCAATCCCGCCCCAGGCCAGAAAACCCAAAACCGCAGACAGGATGGTTTTACTCAGGGCTTCTGCTTCGCTGGCCGGGGCGTCCATCCGGTAGGCCACGAATCCGCAAATCAACGCCGGCATAATCCCCCAGCGGGCATGGTCGAGGAAACTATCCAGAAAATTAAAATCATCCCGACGGTAAAAGGTTAACTCCAGGATAAACGTCGATATGGTGGTACTGAGCAAGAAACCGACGAACATGATTGCCATGTAAAAGCCGTAATTCTGTTCGGCGGGTTCCTGTTGGTGCCGGAATGCGACACTGCGCAAAGCGAAAACCAGCGTGATCGGCACCACGTAAATCGCGATCGAGTAGGCTATCCAGCGTAGAGTCGTGTAGCTAAAGTGCGGGAGCGGCTTGTCCGAAAACAAAAACACGTTGTGCAGCGCCACCGATACTTCCCGGCCCAAAATCACCCCGAAAGCCGTCGCGGCGGCAAATATCAGCAGGTATTTGTAGGTATGTTTCAAGCGTGCTTCATGGACATTGCCGCCCAGTTTCTTCACGGTGGCCCACAGTTCGTCCTCGCTAGGGCTACCGAATACCACCGCCGCCGCCAACAATCGGCACAGAAGACTGGTCAGTCGGTCCAAGTCCTTTAGCAAGTTGACGGTCTTGGTGTAATGCGGTTCGGCTTCTTTCCAAATATTCACTTTTTCCGACATTGCATTATAGGAAATGCAGATTTCGCCCCATTTCAGCGAAGGCTCGCTGAATAAGCGTCGGTACGAAGATTGGTCGGCGTAATGTTGAATCTGGTCGAACAGCAGGCTGTTATGCGCCCATTTATATTCGACCGTCGCACCGGATTTATCGAAATCGCCGGCGTCGATGCTTTGCACCAACAGACGGTCGGCAATTTGGGCTTTTATTTTATCGTCAACCGCCGACAGCCGGGATTTGATCAGCGCGTTATACACTTCAACGGCTTTGGTCGGTATCGCAAAGGCGTCGTGAATGCTGTCCCGCAATATCAGCAACGGGTTAAACGGACTTTCCCAGGCAACGAAAAACAGCATGATGCCGGCAGCGATTAACGGTAATAATTTATTCCCGTCCAAACCGTATAGCAGATTCACCAACTCGCCCGCTCGCAAGTGGCTAACGATCAGCGTTACTAGCGGTTCTAAGGGTAACCACTGCCAGGTCAGCAAAAAGAAGATGGCCGCCATCAACGTGCAGTAAAGAGCAATCCCACTCCAGTAAGTGCCGCGCCGAATGAAGTACTGCGGCAAGGTCGGTTCAGTACCTAGCTGAATCCGGCGTTTCTGGAAGGCGAGATAGGCCAAATACGCAGCGGCTGCCGCACCGAAAAATTGAATCGCAAAATTGATCAGGGATTCGATAGTCATTTTTTCCGAGTTATTTATTTAAGTTTTGGGGCTCTGACTAGAGACACTAAGGCTTAATCCGCAACACGTCAAGGCAGTAACCCGATTGTCTGGCATGCTGCTTAGCCGGATGGCGAACAGTTGGCTATCGTTGCTGAGTCTTAGTTTCCCGAAACAAGTTCCCCGAAGGCCAATGGTGCACACGACGCTAAGGAAGCTGTTTTGACGATGTAGGAAGAGCTAAGTGGCGTCGAGTTATGCAGACTACACAAAAAGCATAGGAACAACTCTATTTCACTTGAGACGCGCTAGAACAAAAACCGCTTGGAACCGCCAGCAAGCTAAGAGCAGATTAACCGCTCTGCAAATCAGCCTAACTGACAAAGAAAGGAATAAACGAAGAGATCTCCCGCCTGCGCCGTCTGATACTTTCGTCCTTGAACCGAAGGTTCAAGTGGAAACCAAATCCAGTCAATCAGGCTTCCTGAATAAACAGGCATGCGCACCATGAAAGGCAAAAAGTTTCCGGGGTAAAAACAGGTTCAGGAAACACCCAGTACTGCTCGAACGCCGCAGGAGATAGGAATAATAGTCTACCGGGGAACTACGGGTTTTCCAAAGCGTTTTCGATTTTGCTGCGCAAATCGGCCAACCGCTCACAAATATCAAAACTGCCGTTGACTTCGGTCTTATTGGATGCACCCAAATCGTGAGCCAAATTTAGAGCCGCCAGCACCGCAATGCGGTCGGTGCTGCTGACCTTACCGGTATCGCGAATTTTGCGCATTTGTCTATCCAACTCGCGCGCGGAGCTGATCAAGGTATCTTTTTCGTCGGCGGCACAGGCGATTTTATATTCCTTATCCAGGATATTCAGCGAAACAGGCTGGACGGCTTTACTCACGAATCGTGCTCCATGGCTTTCAAGCGGGCAATCATGGCTTCAACCCGGGTTTTGGCCAAGGTGGTTTTTTCCAACAGCTTGGCTTTTTCCCTAACCAAGGCATCCTGTTTCACTTTCAAGGACTTATTCTCGCTTTTGACTTGATTGAATTGGGCTATGAGCGTATCGAGTTTCGCTTCCAAGGCTTCCAGTTCGGTTGACGGATCTTTTTCTGTTTCAGACATAGCAAGAGTGTGGGCCGATATGACGTTATAATCATAGTAGATGGCTAAGAATGTTAGCATAAGCCATGTTATTAAACAGCTTTAATAGGAAGCGCAGCCCAGATGACCTACCGTTCAGTTGAAGCGATTTTAGAGCAACAAGACGCCGACATTAGCGCCGCCGAAGCCCATGGCATCGCCACCGGCATGCTCTGCGTCGAAATCCGCGCCGACGTTGAAAACTGGCTGCGGGAACTAATCGACGACGAGCAACAATTGATCGACGAAGACAAAGCCCTGCTGCACGGTGTATTCGAAAAAACCCGCGTGTTACTGGAAAACCAAAATGAGGATTTTGCTTTCGATTTGCTGATGCCGGAAGACGACGAGCCCATTGACGAGCAAGTGGAAGCCCTACGCTGCTGGTGTCAGGGCTTTTTATTCGGGGTGGGTTACGCACAGACCGGCGCCGACTGGCCAGGCGATACTGCCGAAGTGATGCGCGACATGATAGAGCTGACCAAAATCGATGCCGATGTGGGTGACGAAGAAGACGAAAATGCCTTAATCGAAATTCGCGAATATGTGCGCGCCGCAGTGTTTACCGTCCGCGACCAATTTGCCGAACTCAATCAATCGCAACCGCATTAATTAAAAGATCGACCATGAAACAAAGTGAATTCAAAAAACGCCGCGCCAGCCTGATGAAACACATTGGTAAAGGCAATATCGCCATCATTGCCAGCGCGCCGCAGCGCACTCGCAACCGCGACGTGCACTACCCCTTCCGTCAGGACAGCGACTTCTACTACCTGACCGGCTTTAACGAAGCCGAATCGATGGCGGTGTTCATCCCCGGTCGCGAGCAAGGCGAGTACATTTTGTTCTGCCGCGAATTCGACGAGAAAAAAGCCTTATGGGAAGGTGCGCATGCCGGCCTCGAAGGCGCCACCAAACATTACGAAGCAGACGATTCCTTCCCGATCGACGATCTGGACGACATTCTGCCCGGCATGCTAGAAAACAAAGGCAAAGTGTTCTATCCAATGGGCAAGGACAGCGATCTGGACCACAAGCTGCTGGAGTGGATCAACCACATCCGTAAGCAATCGCGCAGCGGCGTAACCGCACCGGGCGAACTGGTGTCGCTGGAGCACATCGTCCACGAAATGCGTTTGTTCAAAAGCGCGGAAGAACTGAAACTGATGCGCCGCGCCGGCGAAGTATCGGCCAAGGCGCATATTCGCGCCATGCAGGCCTGCCAACCCGGTTTGTACGAATATCAAATCGAAGCCGAGCTGATCCACGAATTTATCCAGGACGGCCTGAGGGCGGTGGCTTATCCGTCCATCGTCGCTGGCGGTAAAAACGCCTGCACGCTGCATTACGTGGAAAACAAAGACAAACTCAACAAGGGCGATTTATTGCTGATCGACGCCGGCGTCGAATGCGACCATTACGCCGCCGACATTACCCGCACTTTTCCGGTGTCGGGCAAATTTAGCGAACCACAAAGACAGCTTTATCAATTGGTGCTGGACGCCCAATCCGCCGCATTGGCCGAGATCAAACCCGGCAATCCCTGGAACAAGGCTCATGACGCTTCGGTGGAAACCCTGACCAAGGGCTTGATCGAACTGGGCCTGCTGAAAGGCAAACCCAAAAAACTGATCAAGGACGAAAAATACAAACAGTTTTACATGCACCGCATCGGCCACTGGCTGGGTATGGACGTGCATGATGTTGGCGATTACAAGATCAAAGACGAATGGCGCTTGCTTGAACCCGGCATGGTGTTAACCGTGGAACCCGGTCTATACGTGCCTGCCGACTGCGAAACCGTCGACAAGCAATGGCGCGGAATCGGTATCCGCATCGAAGACGATGTTCTGGTGACTAAAGACGGTCATGAAATTCTCACGCATGGCGTCCCCAAAGCCGTTGCCGACATCGAAGCACTGATGGCTGGCTAAACCATGCAACATGATTTCGACCTGATCATCGTCGGTGCTGGTCTAGCCGGTAACTGCCTAGCCCTGGCGCTGAAAAAAAGCGGCTTGAAGATCGCCTTGGTCGAAGCCAATAGCCGCGAGCAACTGCGCCACTCCCCGGCCGGCGACCGCGCGCTGGCTTTGGCGGCCGGCACCGTTGAATTGCTCAATGACTTGGGCGCTTGGCGCGGAGTGGCCGATAAAGCCACTGCCATCAAACATATCCACGTCTCGGATCGCGGCCATTTCGGTAAAACCCGGCTGGCAGCGGAAGATCAGGGCGTGGAAGCCTTGGGATATGTGATCGTCGCCCGCGACATCGAACAGCACATGGCCGATCTGGTCGAAAATACCGACACGGTTTGTCTTTATCAAACCCGAGTCGCCGGCTTAATGTCTGGTCGCGATGCGGTTAACGTCAGTTTGAAACAGCACGACGGCAGTTCCTTAAACGTCAGCGCGCAGTTGCTGATCGGCGCGGACGGCGGCAACTCCACGGTACGCAAACTGCTGGAAATTCCGCAGCAAGTCACCGAATACGGTCAAACCGCGCTGGTCACCACCGTGCAATCGGCGCTGCCGCATCGCAACATCGCCTTTGAACGTTTTACAGAATTCGGTCCGCTGGCCCTGCTCCCGGGGGCTGGCAAACAATCGTCGGTGGTTTGGACGCGCACGCACGAGCAAGCCGAAACCCTGATTAACGTCAGCGACCGCGAATTTCTCGCCGAGCTACAAAACTGCTTCGGTTACCGCTTGGGGGAACTGAAATTGGCCGCACCGCGCCGGGCGTTTCCCTTGAGCCTGATCCGCGCCGAGAGCATGGTCTCCGGCCGCACCGTCATCATCGGCAACGCTGTACATCAACTGCACCCAGTGGCCGGCCAAGGTTTCAACCTAGGTATACGCGATGTGGCCCTACTCGCAGAAATGTTGATTGATCAACACGAGCAGCACGGCGATTTAGGCGACGCCCGCCTGCTGAAAAACTACAGCAGGCAACGCCAACAAGATCACGGTAAAACCATAGGCTTTACGAATAGCGTGGTGAAGCTGTTCTCCAACGACAATTTACCGCTAGCCGCCGTCCGCAACGCCGGGCTGACCTTGCTGGACCACCTGCCGTTTGCCAAGCAATTGTTGACTAGGCATGCGATGGGTTTAGCGGATAGATTGCCTAAGTTGGGTGATCGGGAATAGTCCCGAAAATCCGGCAAGCGTAGGTCAGATTGCCGCCTAAGCGGTTATGTGACATTTCAATAATAGCTTTTGGATATGTCAGGGAACGCTACCGCGCACCCTGACCTACCAGGCTGATAGGAGATATCTCTCAATCCCCGAAACTGCGGTAAGTATTGCGGCCAAATGCGCTCAGCTCACGAATGCCGTGTCGACTTCTCGAACGATTAAAGCGCACCATTCTGAGAGGATGACGCCGCCGTTAATAAGTTCATCATCAAGAGTGACAAGATGAGCTCAGCGTTCGTCTTCGGTCATGATGGCTAACGAGCTAAGTAACCGGCAGGCAAAAAGCGCAGCTTTATGGCTGTCCGGTTGACTAGATTGTTAGAACGGGTTGCGCGCATAACCTACAAAAACAAGCGCTGAACCGATGACTACAATGAATGTGGCTATGAGCCTTGCGATCTTGTAGACCCGTTCGCCTTTCTTAACTCGCACCCATTCATTTTTTAGCAACGTTATCGAGTGCTTAATGATGGCCGCTTCAATGTCACAAATTTTTTGATTGGATATTGGGAAAGTACGAAAAGTGACTTCAAGTTCACTTAATTGCAAGAGAATGGCTTTGCATTCAGGTTCTTCTGGATTGAGGCGTAACCTTATTGCTGTAATCGCCTTGTTGATCTCAATAAAGTCGCCGTGTGATTTAATCCAGGCGTCGGAGGAATCTTTAACCTCTGTGGTTGATAAACCTTGCAACGACATCGCGTGAGTAATTACTGTAGATAATTCCAAACGAAGAGCATCAATCCAGGCTTGGCGAAAATCCGAGACCTTTTGCTCCTTGCTTACGATTAGACTAAGCAATGAAACGACACCTGCAATAGTTGCAGCGATTACAGCGCCGAGAGAGGATTCAGGTAGTCCGAGCATGTAAGTTCTAACAAGTAATTATAAAGTTTGCGTATATCATCCAAACACGTTCTTCGCAACTAGCCAGTATGAAGTTCAATCCAATCTAGGTTATTCACCGAATCGTCCCCTGGATTTCGCTTCACTTCATCCAGGCTACATTGACTAACTCCTACGCCGCTTGAACACCACCCAAAACCCACCAACCATCGGCCAAAACATCCCCGGCAACGGCACGGCGGCGGCCGTGCTGACGATAAGCTGCGCTGTATTTGCCGACAAGCCATCGCCCCCGGCATCCGCCAAACTATTAATCAGCAAATCAAGCTCACTGCTAACGCTGCTCAGCACATTGAAGCGGATGATTGCCAGCGTAAAGTTATCGGCTTGCAGGGTTTGTAAATCCGCCGCGTCGTCCAAGGACGACTCGAATAGGTTCAGCACACCCGGAGCCAGCAAATCGGCGGCGACACTGTTTCCACCCAAATTAAACACATCCAACTGGTTGCCCAACACCGGATCGCCGAAGGCCACGCCGGCGAACGCTAAATGTGTTGAGTCGAACTGAATATTAAAATCATAGGTGCCCAAGGCATTGTCGCCCAAGCCGGAGATGCTCAGGCCGATCTGGATGGCGTCGGCGGTTTGGCTAAGCGGCGCAAGATGTAGATCAATGGCAGCATCGGCAACACCGTTGGCCGCGCATAAGGCTATGCCGGCCAGACCGGCTTTTAGTTGTTTAATCATCGTTGTTAATCCTATATTCGGCATCCTGGATTCCCGCCTGCGCGGGAATGACGGAATGCTTTCGGTTCGTAAGTCCGGCTGGAAAAGTCGTTACCGGCCTTTGGGTCAAGCCCGCTTAAACTGCGCAACGTGATCGGGTGCAAAGCAAAGTCAGCTTGCGCACATCCAACGCATTGATCAGGCCGTTTTTATCCAAGTCGCGCGGATCATTAACGCCGGAAGCCGGCTTATTGCGCGCCGCCAAGATCACATTCAAATCCAGTTGATCGACATCGCGATCGCCGTCCAGATCGCCTGTTACGCTGATGTTTTCGCAACTGTCGGGCAGATGATTGAAGTTGGTATCGCCGCTGAGCCGGTTTTGAATATCCAGCACATCCGATTTGGCATTGTTATTACAGTCCGGGAACACGTTCAGGTAGTAAACATCCTGCTCGCCGTTGTAGGTAGCGGTGTAGGCGATGTGCCCACCATTTTCATCCGACACCAAGTGACTGTAGTCACCCATCTTTTGCGCCCCCAGCGGGTAGCCGATATGCGTACTAAACGGCGCGGTCACGGCTTGGTTTTGGCTCCAAGTCACGCCGCCGTCCCAGGAATAGGCGTAATACAGTTGCGATATGCCTGGCTGCAAGCTGGCGCGGGTGTCGTACCAAACGGCGTCGATGCGCGAATTAGGCGCCACGCCCTGCATCGCAAACCATTGGTAAGCATCGCGATGCGCCGCATCGTTGTTAAGTCGGACCGGTGCCG
This sequence comes from Proteobacteria bacterium ST_bin11, assembly GCA_002083615.1. Classification (GTDB taxonomy): domain Bacteria; phylum Pseudomonadota; class Gammaproteobacteria; order Methylococcales; family Methylomonadaceae; genus Methylomonas. The sequence continues at coordinate 17,517 of MSXO01000027.1, forward strand.
ACCAAGTCTGGCCGCCGTCGCTGCTGCGGATAAACTTAATATCCTGATTATCCACGCCGGCCGGATCGACCGAGGCCAAAACATAGATATTGCCGCGCAACGGGCCGTTGGAGTGGTCGACGCCGACCTGCACATCGCCGATAGGCCCGATCTGGTTGGGATTGTTCTGATACAAAAATATCACCGGAGAACCACCCAAATCGATGTTTTGCGTGGTAAAGCTCGTTGTCGCCAAGGGGTCGCTGGCGTTCAACGATGTCGAGAACAGATAGGTATCGTAAACCACTTTCACGCCCGCCAAACTACCATGCTCGGTACGTCCGCCAATGTAAACCTGCCCTTCCGGACCTACCGCTATCGTGCCGAACGAAGGCCGACCGGGAATCGCCACTGGCGCGTCGAACGACGCGCCGCCGTTGGTGGAACGGGTAAAATGCCGGTCGTCCAGGCCTTCCCGCCAGTGCACGTAGATATGACCATCGCTGGCAGTGCCGCTACGATCGATACCGATGCGCCCCTTGTCGGCGCCCTCGCCGTGGGCGTAAACCGGAGCTTGCCAACTGGCGCCGCCATCCACCGATTTGGTGACCTGCACATCCTGTGCAAAGTTTCCGGTCGGATCGTAGTGTAGACTTTGGTAGAAAAACCGGCCGGAGGAATCGACGTCTACCATGATATTGGTGCGCTGCTCGCCCGGCGTTAACACACCCGGAAACTGCCAGATTTTGCCGCCGTCGTCGCTATAGGCCCAACCGCCTTGCCGATTGCCGGACGCGACCGAGCCGAACTGCTTCCAACCGGCGACCAAACGCTCCGGATTGTTCGGATCAAAAGCGATGGTCGGCTCATGCGCAGCATCGCCGGCGATATTTTGACCGGCGGCGTCGACATTCATCTGCACGCTGGTATAGGGTCCGAAGCTATATTGCGAAGGTGCGGCGCTGAGCGGAAAAGACAAGGGCCCAACGGCCAGCACCGTCAATAGGCGCCATGAGGGGATAGAACTCATGACGATACTCCCAAGCGCTTGCGTAATAACATCGGCAAACCGCCAACAAACAGCCAAGCTGCTCCAGGCAGCGGCACCGAACTGATTTGCCCGCAACCTGCGTAACTGCCAACGCCCAGACAAAAATCGCCGACGTCGGTTAAACGCACGCCCTGCACCAAGCCGGCATTTTCCGGCGTCAGCAGCAAGTCGCCGCTAAGCTGCCAGTTATCTGCATTGGTATAGATCAAATTTAAATGGTCCAATTCATAGACCGCCGCCGGGAAACTGATATTGTTCTGTAAATACCAGCCGCCCGGCGTACCGTTGATCCCAAAGAAATCCCAGACTTCCTGGCGCATATCCGGGTTGTACTGCAAGGTATAGTCGCCGTAAATCAGCGAGCCGCCATAACGTCCCCGATACAACTCCACACCAGTCATACCCAATACACCTGTGCCGGCCAAGCTTTGTGATTCAATCGAAAAGTTGGGTGTGGTCGATTTAACATAGCGATTCGGCGCCTGATTCGCGGGATTGCTGGCGCTAACCGGGGTAATTTCGTGCACCAAGTTTTGCGCCGAAATTTCGGTACGGCTGGTGTTGCCCAAATAAAACGAGGAATCGCTGCGGCTTAGATAATCCGATTTCACGCTATCGTAATATTCCACCAGAAAATGGCCGGGATCGCTGGAGCTGCCACCAATGAAAAGTGCCATCGCCTCACGATCCATATTCATCGTAAAAGAGCCGCCACTGCTAGCGTTAAGCAAGGCTGCGTCTGCCGCTACCGGCATCAAGCCGGCCAGCGCCGCCATCGCCAGCCTAGGCCCGACTTTAAAATAGCAAGGCATACTGATCATATCGTTCTCCAATATTTAAGCGGACGGGCTCGCTGGCGACCGCCGTTCCAGACCAATCCGGCCAAGCCGCTAAAAAACAACCAGGCAGCGGCTGGCACCGGCACCACCGACGTTTGAAAACTGAACGTGCCAACGCGGCTGTCGCTGATACCACCCACATGGTCAAAGCCCTCTCCCAGGCCCAGCTCTCCGCTCAATAGCAGGCTGCCGTCTTGCAGAAGAGTGCTGACGTGGAACAAATCAAAAGCACTCGCCCGAAAACCCAGGTGATTCATCAGTACCCAACCGGAACGGCCGGTTACCGTGTCTACCAATGTTGGATCGTATTCAAGCGTCATATCTCCGGCCAACACCCGATTGGTTGGCGGATCGACGTCGACTCTAAAGCGCATAGCCCCACCCAAGCCTATTTTTCCGGCGGCGCTGCCGGCGAGATTGGTCGGATCGAAGCTAAAGGTGGTTGCCTGGTTTTGGCGACCTAGCGGATTGGCGGCAACCTGGCTGCCGTTGACGGCGAATCTCAGGTCGGCGCCGGAGATCTCGTCGAAGACCGTGTCATAAAGATCCGGAGTATTCTCCTCGCGCAATTGATTAAAAGTCTTGCCGGCTGCCGAGGCATCGTAGAATTCTTCCAGATACATGGATGGCCGACAGCAAATCGGAAAGCTCGCGGTTGGCGTGTCGGGGAAATTGTCCAGCACCACGCCGGCGATCAAACCTTCCCGGTTCAGATTCAGGGTAAGGCTGCCGCCGCTCACCGTGGCGGCCTGGAGATCGCCGATCAGACCGGCAATCGCCAGCATGGCAAACCCTGCTTGCCGGCAGTAGCGTATTGAATGACGAATAATGCTCATGATCTGTTCTCACTTACGAAAAACGAGGGCACAGCGATGGCCTCCGGCCGGAATTGGCCGGTTGGCGTGCCCTTCGAATCGAATTAGGGTAGTAAAACTGCCCCACTCGCCAGGCGGAAAGTTATTCTGGCAAACCGGACAATTTCTCGAAGTGGGCGCGCCGCGAAGCGGCACGCCCCGGCCATTAACCTTAGGCCGACAAAGCCGAAACCTTGCGGCGGTTAACACCGATCAATCCCAACACGGCACTGCCGAACAACCAAACAGCACCGGGTAGTGGTACGGCGGCCGGCGGGGCCAGACTCAAGTGGCCGACGACAGCGTTAGGCGAAACCGTAGCGCCGGAGTTGGTCAGAAACGAACTCCACGTTAGGAAAAATGGGCTTGGCGAAGTCGTGGGGCCGATGCCGCCGCCAAAAATCAAGTCGCCGTCCAACAACAATTGGCCGCTGCCGTTCACCGACTCGCTAACGTTGGTCAGTTGCAAAAAGGTGGTGGCACCGAAACTGGTATCGTGGGTAACCAAGTTCCAGACGCCGGAAAATTTTTGCAAAGTAAAGTCGTAAGGTTGCAAGGTACCGAATATCGAACTGGTCATCCGGAACGCGCCGCTCAAACCGATCTGGCCGGCCGCTGTATTGCCGGCATCCATGGTGGTAGCCTGTTTGCTGCGGTTGCCGGCATAACTGATATTGCTGGGATTGTCATTAACCGGAAACGACATATTGTTGGTATTAGACGTGCCGATGCTAGTGTTTAGGCTGGATGCCGGGGTGGTGTTATAGCTTTCATCGTAAAACCGCTCGATGATGAAACCGCTGGTCGCCGCGCTGAACGCAGTGTTATCGATGGTAATAGTGGCATCACCGCTCACCAATGCGGCGCTGGCACTTGTTGGCGCCAACAAGCCGCTCAACGCCGAAATTGCCAGCACGCCGGCGGTCGCGAGTTTCAAGCCATGGGTTTTTATCGCAATCATGTTTTATCCTTAAAAAGTGGTTTTGGTTGAAAAATCTTCCAGTAACGGCCCTGCAACGGCGGAGGGGGTTAACCGCGCCCGATCGCATGGTCCGTCATTGAGGCAACCCGGCTATCTGTGTTCCAGACCCGCGGCTTTCCGGCTCCGCCTCGCGGCGGATGTGGCATGAGTGTCGCCATCCCGGCGACAACGCTCGAATCCCTGAGCGTTTAGTCCCTTATCCTCCTATCCTGCAAAAACGGTTTGCCGATGCCGCGTGAAAACCGCGCCCGGCGTTTAAGCTAAAAAGAGCAGTTGCGGATGATTGAAAAATCCCGCTCCCCCTTCGACAATGCCCAGAACGAATGGGATTATTGAAGGCTCAACTGTTCTTTTTCAGTTTAAGCATCAAGCCCGCCAAACCGGTGCCGAACAGCACAAAAGCGCCCAGCACGGGCACCGGCGCGGCGGCGCAACCGGCATAACTGCCGACGCCCAGACAAAAATCGCCGACATCCTCGACTTTAGCGACGCCGGTGAGCATGTAGGCGTTTTCCGGGCTGATCAGCAGGTCACCGCGCATTTGCCAGTTGTCGGCATCGCCGACGACCAGACTTAGGTTGGCAAAGTCGTATACCCCTGCGACGATGCTGTAGATGTGGTTTTCCAGAAACCAGCCATTGGCGATGGCAGTGACGCCATTGGCATTCCAGATACTTTGGCGGGCGCTTGGGTCGTAGCGAAGCGCATAGTCGCCGTAAACCAGCGAGGAGCCGGCCCAGATGCCGGTACCGACGCTGATCTTCTGCACACCGGTCAGGCCCAAATGTCCAGTTCCGGCCAAGGTGTCGGCATCGACGCTGAAGTCGGCACTAGTCGCTTGCACATAGCGGCTGGCGGCCTGGCCGGCCGGATTGAGGCCGGTTGGAGTAATCTCGTGCCGCAAGCTCAGCGCCGGATGTTCCTGGCTCCCGCCGGTAGCCAACAAGGCGGCGCCGGATTGACTTAAGTAGTTGGAAGCAGTGGTATCGAAAAAATGGCTATGAAAAACGCCTGGCGCCGACAACGTACCGCCCCACATCAGCGCAAACGGCTCGCGATCAAAAGCTATTGTGAATGTGCCGATAGCACTGGCAGCAGTCAACATCTGAGCCATTGCGGCATTCGGCGCAAACCCAAAAGCCACCGCCGCGATCAAAAAACCGCCAAGCCGGCCCCGGACCAAATCAGTCGAATCGTGCATATATTTCCCTATAGTGATGGTGCTCTGTTTTACCGGCCCAATCGCAAAAATTCGCGGCTGGCGGCCCTCTCGCAAAGTCTCGGTTTATCCGGCAACTATCCGTTCAATAGCCAAAAACTATCTAACGGCAAAAATTGCGCTGCCTCGTGCTGCGGATAGAGCAAGGTGTTTGTTATCAGTCGAATTATTGGATGGTCAATTTGCTATCCGCGTCAGTACCTCATCGAAAATGTCAGGTAGGCTGCCCGCCCCTGGCTAGTCGCCACCCGGCCGTCGAAATAACCGTAAGGCTGAAAAAACTGCTCATCGCTGAGATTTTTAACGGTGGCTGCCCATTTAAAACGTCGGGTTTCGTAAGCCAACGCCGCGTCGAAACTGTGATACCCGCCAGCCTTGAAGGCGTTGTTGTTCGATAAATAAGCGCCGGTGCGTAAATAGACACCAAACCCCACGCTCCAGCCGCTCGGCTCGCTACCGGAAAACCGGTAATTCGCCCAAATCCTGCCGCTGTCCTCCGGCACCATCGCCAGTCGGTTGCCTGTCGGCACGCCGGCCTTGTCGTCAAGGAAACGCGCGTCGGTATGAGCGTAGTTGGCTAGCACACTCAGTTCGGCCAGCGGCTGCCACAGTAAATCCGCTTCGATACCGCGCGAGCGTTGTTGTCCAGCCGCCACGGAGCGACGCTGAATATCGCTGCTGTCGGTAACCGCCACCTGACTGCGATCAATTTGGTATAGCGCCAGTTGACCAGTCAATTGTTTGGCGACATCGAACTTGAAGCCGGTTTCCAGATGCCGCGACATTTCCGGCAGCGGCGTATCGACAAAATTGACAAACGGCTGACCACGCATGCCTTCGCTGTAACTTACAAACCAGGAAACTTGCGGATTTAAATCAAGCACCGCCCCAACCCGAGGCAACCATTTCAAGGTATCGGTGCGGGCACTGACGCCGGTCAGGGTATTGTTAAAATCGATTGCGACATTGCTCAGCCGCAAGCCGGCCAAGCCATGCAAACGCTCATACCAAGTACTTTGCCATTGCACATAGCCGCCGTAGGTAAGGTTTTGAATAAACTGGTTGTTTACTCCCGGCCCCGGCGTTTGATAGCGACTACCGAAACTTGGCTCACGCAGATCCAGCAAGCCGGCTCCGAGACCAAACGGCCCAAAGTCGCCGTCGACAAAGCCGGCATCGTTCAACTCGCTGTGATCGGCGCCTAGCAGCAGCTGATTCTCGCTCGGCCCCCAGCGAAACTTGGCCAGCAAATTGCCCAGCACACTGCGCTCTTGCTGCTCTTGAAACAACTCGGCATTGACCAGTGCCCAAGTCGCATCACCCAATAACGGCCGATCCGCGACAAAGCCGTCGGCGCCGAACAGTGTTTGAATCTTTTCGTCGAACGCCGAGCGCGCCAGACGAGCTTTGACTGACAGCCGCCAAATCTGGTCGATGCGATGTTCCAGCGCCGCCCAAACCGCCGCCGACTCGGAATGGCTATCCGGCAAATCGTCTGGGCCCAGCAAGATGTCTCGGGGTATCCTAAAACTGCCGGCAATGCTGCCGGTAGCCGGCAAACCCTGATACTCCGGTTGCTGCCAGCGCGACAGCTTGGCTTGGAGGGTAAAACGGGTTTTGTCGTTATCGGTTAGGGTCAGGGCCGGATTGATATTGAAACGCTGGGTTTCGATCACGTCGACAGTATTTCTGGCGTTGGTGTATTCGCCGGTAATGCGCGTCAGAACGTGGTCGTTTAACGGTTGATTGATATCGAAAAATGGCTGATAGAAACTATCACTTCCGATTCTAAAGCCGGCTTCGCCGAACGCATTGGCCCGCGGCAATTTGGAAAGCAGGTTCACCACCCCGCCCACCGGCGAACCGGAGCCGCCGCTGTAAAGTAAGGCATTGGAACCTTTCAGTACCTCGATTCTATCGATATTGATCGTGCTTTCCCGGTCACCGGGATTGTAGTACTGGGTAAAGCCGTCTATCAGTTGCTCGGAGCGAAAGCCGCGAATCAAGGTACCTTCGATAACCGGGGAATACAGCACGTTGCGCGGCACCACGCCGCTGACATTAAGCAACGACTCGCTGAGGTTTATCGTTTGCTGGTCGTCGAGCACAGCGCGTTTAAGCGCATGCACCGACTGCGGAATTTGTCTGATCGGTGTATCGGTTCGGGTTGCACTGACTATATGACTGACGGCATAAATTCTTGCCTCTGCAAGCGTGGACTCGGTGAGGGTTTCCGCGCCAGTTTCGCCGGTTTTGGAACCCACTACCGTCATAGCATCCAAGGTAATGGCTGGCGCTGTATTGCCTGCCGTCTTAGACTCCTCGCTGCGTTCCAAAGTTACCGTGTCGGTATCGATAAAACGATAGGTAAAGCCACTGCCATGTAATAAACGGGTTAAGGCCTGCTCGGCCGACATGTCACCATTTAGCGCCGCGCTACTAATCTCACGCAGCATGTCCGCTGAAAATATCAACTCCAACTCAGCCTGTGCGGCAAATTGAATCAGGGCGTTGTTTAAAGACTGGCCGGGAATATTGAAGTGACGGATAAGGTCCGCAGCGACCACCTGGCTGCTGTGTAATTGCCCGCCAGCCGCCGCCAACCAAATCAATACCCAGGCATCGACGACACGGCCGCCGCGCTGCTCATGGCTGTGCAACGCGCACCACATGTACAGCGCGGGCCAAGGCCATGCGTTGACTGTAAGCGGGCAGCGAAAATAGTCAATCCGTGCTTTCAAAATCCGTCCTATCCGAAAAATAATGTTTCTCAACATAGAAGTCGTTTCAGCACAAAAATCGATCACAAAAAATTTCCTGATTGGCACAATTCGTAATTTTTTTCAGTCGACACAGCGCAAAAAATCGTCGGTCGGCTAAGCACAGCGCATCCGGAAATTCCCGGTGGAACCACTATGCTTTGCATGGACGCTAACTAATCAGGTAATTGGTGGAGGGCTTGAGTGGATGCGCGAGAATTTTCGTCGGGATCGAATCGGCAGTCTTAGCCAGCCATCCCAATCAGCTCGGCAGAGGAATCTGCGACAAACCGTTTTTACGGCAGGCGTGTCACCCGCATAATCAGCGATGCAAAAGCACCCACCAGGGTCCAATACGGGTTTCCTGCAAAGCCAATGCCTTGCGCACCGACGAAAGCGCCGCGTCGGGCGCATCCAGCGCAAACACACCGGTTACCCGCAGAGTTTTAAGCGAGGCATCGGCTAGAAATATCCGCCCGAAGCGATAGCGCTCCAACTCGCTTATCAACTCGGCTAAAGGTCTATCGTTGATCACTAGTCGGCGCTGTTGCCAAGCAGACTGATCCATGCCCACCGCCTGCGGCTGCGGTAACGGCTGGCCGGGTTCGTAGCTCAAGACCTGCCCTTCATGCACGGTCACACTATCGGCAATATTACTCGACCGGCCAACAGTGTCGACCGCCACCGCATGTTCCTGCACACTCACCTGGGTCTGATCGGCTGCGGCTCTATACACTTCGAACACCGTACCCAGCGACCGCACCGTTAAATCGTCAGTAACCACAGCGAACGGCCGCCGGCTATCCTTGGCAACCGTAAAACGCACCTGACCGTGGTGTAAAACAATCCGCCTCACCTCGCTGCTGAACGCCACCGAAACGGCGCTATTGGTGTTCATCAGCAACCGACTGCCGTCACTCAGTTGAATGTCGCGCATTTCGCCGGTTTGGGTACGGTAGTCGCTTAAATAGTCGCTCAGCAAGCGCGCTTGTTGGGGCATGATTAGATCGACCACCAATAGACACATCGCCGCGATGGCCAGCCCGGCAGCGAACCATGAGCGACGGCTTCTCTTAGACGGTAGGGACGCGGCTGGCCTGTTTTTAGCCGCTTGGATTCGAGCCGCGGCGTTTTGCCAAGGCACCGACTGTTGCGCTTCCCCGACTCTCGAAAGACTGCCTGCCGCGACCATGTCTCTGAACAAGTTTTCCGCAGCCGCAAACGCCTCGCCATGCAGCGGGTCACGGCTTAACCAATCGGCAAATGCCTCGAGGTCCGCATCGGTCAAACTGTCGTCGCGCAGACAGACCAACCAAGCAATGGCCTGGTCTTGCAGACTTGAGTGAGCAGATTTGTCGGATACGGGCATGCAAACTCCAATTAAGCGGGGGCGCTACTTATAAAGACGTATGAGGCGGGAAAGCGATCATACCTAGACGGGATATGCAAACAAACGCAAGGAATGGCTGACATTAGGCTAAGACGGAGTGGCGAACAAAAAGCTGGCGTTTGGTTCAATCCGCCAGTTGCCGCGCGCAATGCGCCATGGCTTGAGCCAACAGTTTATTGACCTGCGATTTGGAAATCCGCAAACGTTCGGCGATTTGCGTATAGGTCAGGCCATCGACGCCGTGTAATAAAAACACGCTGCGACAGGCTTGCGGCAACTCGTCCAGGGCCTGATTTAGTGTGCTTAAACGTTGTTGGCCGATCAAAACCTGTTCCGGCGGCGCGGCGTTGCCGGGAATGGATTCGGCTAGCACATCGAAATCTTCATCTGCGCCGTAACGTTCCCTGACCATGGTTTTGCGTTGATGATCGATGGCTAAGTTGATCGCGATTCGAAACGCCATGGCCCGCGCGTTGTCCGGCGGCGTTTTCTCGGCTATTTGGCGTAAGCCCAGATAAGTATCATGGGTTAATTCAGCGGCAATGTCCGGGCATTTCAAGCGTCCGGTCAAAAAGCGCAGTAACTCATTTGCCAATGATTCGGTCCAGAATGCGGTTGTATCGGTAATTGGCTGTGCACGCATGCGTATCAAAAATGTCCAAGGCTCTAATCGAAAACAAGGGCAGGCAATTACCGGCCCCAAAGCGTTGCAGCGCAGCCACGCGTCAGAGCTTGTGCAATAATTGAACCAAAGACGCATGTTGCTGGCAAGCCCCAGCCTTCCTGCTGCCTTGCGCTGAACATTACTTCCGAGCCACCCTAAAATGCGGCAAATAACCCGAGACATGGCCGGCAGATAACATAGTTTTACCTCATTATTAATTTGCTCAAGCCGTGTCAAGAACCGTCATCTCGGCATGGATTGCCGAGATCCAGAAGCCTCGGCTGGCAAGCCTCAAACACATCCATTTAGTCTGGATTCCGGCAATCCATGCCGGAATGACGCTATTGAATCAGCTTTATAATCAGTGAGTTTTATCGAGAATAGCCGCTTGAATCGCCGACTTTGATTTTTAGCGCGCGCCAAGACTGTATAATCCTTGGAACTCCACGTATTTATTCACTCAGCTTAACCACCCCCTGTCATGCGCGTCGCCAAACTCCTGTTCTGCCTGGTTTTCATTGTTATTGTGCATGGCGCCATCGCCTGGAGCCTAAATCGCCCCCAAGACGCCGGTGTCGATGTGCCATCGGGCAAATTGCGCAGTTTGTCGTTCGCACCGTATCGCGAAGGCTTTAGTCCTATCGAAGAAAAGTTTCCACTGCCGGAACATATCGACGCCGACCTAGGGCTGATTGCCGATAAAACCCACACAATCCGAACTTACTCGATCCTGGGCGGCATGCAACCTACCCCGGCATTTGCGCGCAAGGCCGGCGTGGAGATGATTCAAGGCGGCTGGCTTGGTGACGGGCATGAAAGCAACAAATTGGAAATCGCCGCCTTGATCGAAGCGGTGAACGCCAATCCGGACGTGGTGAAACGCGTCTTGGTCGGCAACGAAGTTTTGCTGCGCAAAGACATGGATGTGGACAAACTGATCGGCTATATCCGCCAGGTAAAACAAGCGGTGAAGCAACCGGTGTCGTATGCCGATGTTTGGTCGATTTATTTGAAATACCCGCAGCTCATGCAAGAGGTGGATTTCATCACCGTACATATTCTGCCGTATTGGGAAGACGAGCCGGTGGCTATCGAACACGCGGCAGGCCATGTCGAGAAAATCGTCCAGCAAATAGAAGACAAAGCCCACAGCATGGGTCTTAACAAACCGATTCTGATCGGCGAATCCGGCTGGCCGGCCGCCGGCAGACAACGCGGTGAAGCGATACCTAGCGTGGTTAACGAAGCCCGCTTCATCCGCAGCCTGATTGAGGTAGTGAATCGGCACGGTTTGGACTACAACATCGTCGAAGCCTTTAACCAACCCTGGAAAAGCCATAACGAAGGCGTGGTCGGCGCCAATTGGGGCTTGCTGACTATCGACCGCAAACCGGTATTTCCGCTGACCGGCCCAGTTCACGAAAACCCCGATTGGCTGCTGCATTTCGCCTGGGCAACCGGCCTAGGGCTATTGCTGGTCGCCGGCTACTTTAAACAATTTTCTGCACTGTCGCTGCCTGGGTTGTTGGTGTGTTTGAGCTTGGCGCAAATATTGGGCGTTTGCCTGGTGACGCTGGCCAGTTTTATGTGGTTTACCAGTTATAGCCTCTGGCAACAGGCTTACACCGTCCTGCTTGTGATCGCCAACAGCGTATTGAGCGCTTTGTTGCTGCAGCGCTGTAATGTAATCCTAGTCGGCCAAGCAGCGCAGTCGACATTGGCTCATCGCTTGAGAAGTGTGTATCTGTTCTTTGTGTTACTAGCGCTGTTCAAAACCTATAGCCTGGCGTTCAATGGTCGGTATCTGAGTTTCCCTGTCGAGCAATTCGCGATTCCGGCTATCGGCATTTGCGCGTTGATCTTTTGCCTTTGTCTGGCTAAGTACCCGTTCCAAACACAGATGCCGCGTTTCGACAGCCTGTCCGGCGGCGATTTGCAAACGCCCCGCGACCGTTTGCTGGCTTATTTTTTAAGTTTTGGCATACTTGCGGTGGTAATAGGCGAAACGCACGAATTCATGGCCGCCTATGACTTTATCCAAGCGCATCCGGGTTTTAGCGAAGGTTTGCCGGTGGCGCTAGGTTATACATTTCACAATCAACAACTCGTCCGTTGGTTGCTGTGTATACTGCTACTGTCGATCCCGTTCTGGCCCTTCCGCTCAGGCAAAGCCAAGATTTAGCACGTACGATTAATGTTGCTCAAGCGGCTTGTTCCGGCAACGCGCCTAGCGGCGCGTGCCCCAAGGCTGATTTTTCGGTAATCAACACAAGGACACCCCATATGTGGCTGCGCACTAGTTGCGAAATAACCTTCGATGTCACCATCGACACCCCCTTCATTTTGATGCTGCGACCGCGAAACGGCGCTAATCAGTGGGTAGCCCGAGAGTCGTACACGTTGAATCCGACCGTGCCGGTCTTCGAGTACACCGATTACTACGGCAACCTCTGTCAGCGCCTGATTGCGCCGCCCGGCGAATTTTCCGTGCGCACCAGCGCCGACATTCATACTAACGAGCATATCGATGTCAGCCCCGGCGCGCCGTTTACGGAAATCCAAAATTTGCCGGATAGCGTACTGACTTACCTAATTCCTACCCGCTATTGCGAATCTGATCGTTTTATAGAGCTGGCCCAGGAAATCGTCGCCGACGCCCTACCCGGTTACGACCAGGTCGCTACGTTACACACCTGGCTGCGCGAGAATATCCGTTTCAATCCAGACTCGCCGCATTTTCAACTGTCGGCAGTTGAAACCAATATGGCCGGCGAAGGCGTCTGCCGCGAACTGGCTCATCTGGGCATCGCCTTATGCCGAGCTTTATGCATTCCGGCACGAATGGTGGTGGGCTATTTGTATGGCTTACAGCCTATGGATTTTCATGCCTGGTTCGAGGCTTATGTGGACGGGCGCTGGTATACCTTCGACCCCACCCAAGCCGAGCCATGCGGCGGTCGGGTCATCGTCGCTTACGGCCACGATGCGGCGGATGTCGCAATCTTCACCCAATTCGGTCCGGCCTTGTATCCAATGCATATGGCGGCCAATGTCGAACAGCTTCCTGGCCCGCCGGATTAAGTGCAACTCGCGCTGCTCACCATTACACAACAAGCAAAGGGCTGGATAACCGGTATAATGCCCATTCCGCTGTAATTAGTGCTTCATCTATGAGTAATATTGTTCTGGTCGCCTGCGCCTTGTTGCTGGTATTTCTAAACGGCTTCTTTGTTGCGGTCGAGTTCAGCTTGGTTAAACTAAGGCAGACCCGAATCAAGGCAATCGAACAAACCGAAGGCTGGCGCGGTAGAATTCTCGCCAAAGTACACAAAAAACTTGACGCCTACCTATCGGCTTGCCAACTTGGCATTACCCTGGCTTCGCTGGGCTTAGGTTGGATAGGCGAACCGGCGTTCGCCGATCTGTTAGTCCCGCTGTTTGCCAAAGCCGAAATCACCTCGCCGGAAATCATCCATAACATCTCGTTTGCCTTTGCGTTCTGCACCATCTCGTTTCTACATATCGTGGTCGGCGAACAAGCACCTAAATCGCTGGCCATTCGCAACCCGGAAGGCATAGGCCTGTGGAGCGCCGGTCCTTTATACGCACTGTATTGGTTGATGTACCCGGCTATCTGGTTGCTAAACGGCAGTGCCAATCTGGTGCTGCGTATCGCCGGACTCAGCGATGGTCATAATCACGATAGTCATTATTCCAACGAAGAATTGAAGCTGATTTTGCGCTCCAGCCGAGCTGGCGAAAATCTGACCAGCGATGAATGCAACGTTTTAGCCAAAGCCCTGGATTTCGGTAAGCTGGAAGTATCGGATCTAATGCGCCCCATACATGAAATTACCGCGCTGTACCAAGGTCAATCTCAAAAACATATGCTGGAAACGGTTTACAGCAGCTGTTTCAGCCGGTACCCGTATTTCGATAGTAACGGTATCGACGTGTTGGGCATTATCCATTTGAAGGATTTGTTCCTGGCGCAACAGCACGGCCAACAAATCGACGATTTAGAACCCTATTTACGGCCCATCCAACATATCTCCGCGCACATGCCGGCCCTGGAATTGTTCCGGCGCTTTACCCAAGGCTCGCCGCATTTCGCGGTCATCGGCCAGAAAGGCCACAAGCCGCACGGCTTTATCACTCTGGACAATTTGCTGTCGGCCATGGTCGGCGAAATCCGCGACGAGTTTCGGAAAACCGAAAGCGACTGGACCCGTCAAGACGACGGCAGTTTGCTGGGGAAAGGCAGCTTGCCGATTTTCTCGCTGGAGCGGATTCTGGGTATCGATGTGGAAAACGAAGAACTGGACCTGGACGACGTGGATTCGGTGGGCGGCATGATCCTGGCGCAATTGCGCGATATCCCGGAAGTCGGCGAGCGCATCGCCTTTAACGATTTTGAAATCGTCGTCAAGGAAATGAACGGCCCGCGGATTGAATGGGTGCAGGTTTATCCTAAGCATTAATTTCAGTAAGTCAGGGCTTTAAGATAATCGAGCTGCTATTTTGTGGTGATGTGATTCCGAAATAATTATTGAGCCGGTCTGACCGAAGGCAGGCATTGATGACCATGTGCGATCAGTGGGCTATTTCGTCAACGGCGACTATAGGCTGGGTTGAATAATAATGAAACCCAGCTTAGAAACTGATAAGTTTTCCAATCCAACGAGCCGTTAGAACGTAAAGAAATTCTGATATTTGAAAGCTTTTGCTGGGTTTCGCGTAGCTCTAACCAGCCTACGAGCTTGCGGGAGCAAGAGGTAGGCATCGCTCCTACATGCCCTAAAAATCGCCTGGGGGCTATCGCCCCCAGACCCCCAAAAAGAACCCAATTACCCGAATGACCCAATTACCCAGCGTGCCCGCGTCGTTTCAAGCCAAGCAATCCCACCAGTCCAGTCCCCATCAACCACACAGCACCGGGAACCGGCACGGCGGACACTCGTCCGGGGCTGACTGCCCATGCGTAGACCTGACGGTGCTTAAAGTCGTGGTCCTGGTAGCCATTGGTGGTATCGAAGTACCACGCGATGAAAGGATCGGTCGCGTACTCCGTGTCAGACCAGTACACATAGGCTTGCTCGTTAGTGAAGTTGGCCGTATTGGGGATAGTGTAGCCCGCTCTACCGCCTAATTCTCTGTAGAACAATTGGCCGAGTTCGTTACCGGCGGTGCCGTTATAATTAAAAATGGCATTACTGGTCGGCAAGCGCCATTGGTTGCTGCCGGCGTAGTTGATGCTGTTGAGGTAGTTGGTGAAGGCAATACCGCCCCACCAGCTTAATCGGCCAGTAGAAGTATCGAAATCGTCAACAGCACCACCAACGTCTCCGATTACTTGTAGACCCCAACTCGGGTCGCTATAGCTCGGGGTGACTATCGTAATCAGATTGACTAGATTGTTGTTGGCATCGTACAGGGTTTTGAACAGGTTGGCGTCTTGCGTCCAGGTGACGTTGCTGACGCTGCTGTAGACCACAGGTATATTGCCGACGGCGGTATAGTAAGAAGTTAAAGCAGCCTGCGCGTTGAGGGCAGTCAAGCTGAACAGCAGGCCCAGGGCCAGTTGGGGGGTTGTTAAACTCATTTTCCTTTCTCCGTGTCTAGTTAAAATTAACTTGCATGTTGGCACTCAGATAGCTCTGCCCACCTAAAAAACGATGCGATGACCATCCCTCTGTGAATATGGTAGGCATTGCTCCGTGACACCCTAGGATCTAACGAGTGTCCTGTGCTACCTTGCCGCTTGAGTGTGATGGTTTGATGAAAACTCTTTCAACTTGAGAACGTGCGCTATCCAGGGCAGTAGGCTGGGTTGAATATTAATGAAACCCAGCTTAGTTTTTTGAAAGTATTTGCCGGGTTTCGCGTTGCTTAACCCAGCCTTGTATCTTAATCCCCGTCATGTTTAGCTACCGTGGCACTGAGATAGAAGCAGCTTGTACCCAAGCCTAAAGGCTCGACCTTGTGCCGTAGATCAAGCCTACAGACCTTGGCGATGTTACGCAAAACGAAACCTTCAAACCGCAAACCGCCAAAATTCCCACTTGCGACAAAACCAAAGCTAGCGAAACCGGCCCACTCAGCCTGTTTGATTTTGAATAAACAGTACAGTTAAACCATGGTGGATTTGCGCCCGCCGCAAAACAAACCCAACAAATCGCCCTTACTTAGTGTTTACGCAATTCGCGCCTATAATGCACCTATACAATCTTCCCATGAGAAATACCCATGAAAACAGTCAATGTCAGCGGTTTAAAGAATAACCCCAGTGAAGCGTTGCGGATGGCGCATGAGGATATGGTGTTGGTCATGAACAGAAACGAACCAGACGCCTTAATGATCGGGCTCAAATCCGCCAACATCATCGGCATGCCCGGTGTGCGTAAAGCCTTGGCCACCGCATTGTTTAAAGACGGCAATTTATCCCTGGCTCGCTCGGCCAAATTAGCCGACCTGCCGTTAGCCAACTTTATCGCCCATCTCTCGCGATTGGGCATTCCGGTGATCAACCAAACGACTGAGGAGGTCCAAGAAGACATGGACACCCTGGACCAGTGGTTAAAACAGGCCTAACAATGCATGACTCGCATAGTTGTCATTGATTCCAGTCCCTTAATCGGCCTGGCAATTGTGGATGGCTTAGAATGGTTGCCTAAGCTGTTTAATACGGTGTTTCTGCCGGAATCCGTTAAACAGGAAGTGTTGCCCGGCAAAGCGGCGCCCGGCGAACAAGCTATAGCTCGAGCTCTGGCTGTCGAATGGATCAAGGTATGGCCCGAGCCCATCGCACCGCAACTTGAGATCGATCTGGATACCGGCGAAACCGACTGTATCAATATCAGCTTGAGTAATCCCGATAAGGTTTTGTTGATTATGGATGAACGCGCTGGCCGTGCCGTTGCCAAGGAAAATGGTTTGCGGGTTATCGGCACTGCGGCGATTATCGGGCTTGCCAAAAAGCAAGGTTTGATCCCCTCGGCACGGGCAGTCTTCGAGGTTTTACACCGTTCTGATTTTCGGATCTTGGCCACAGTCATCAATCACATATTGCTTAGCGTGAATGAGTAAAGCCTTGGGCGATTTTGGACTACCGCGTTGAGGCCTTGCGAGTTGTTCAACAAACGCATTTCCAAACCAGGGAGCATGACTTCCCCCCTAAAACGCTCTCATATCATGCCAAAAGGAGTTTAGCCGGTGCTCTCGCAGCCCATCCACCACGACAGCCCGTTCCCGTTTTTTTATGTCAATGCGGCTTTTTCTGACGCGCAGTGTGCTGCGCTTGAAGATTTGTTTTTGCAAGACGGTGAGTGGCAGCATCGCGATGGCGCATTTTATCGGTGCTCTCTCAAAGACGTTACTGAGAATATTCCCGCCCCTTTTCAAGCCGAAGTGCTCGACAGAATGCGCGAGATTACCGGTTTACCTCTCACAAATCGCGTTGTCGTCACGGCGCAACGCATGCTGCCAGGGCAAGCCATAGGTATACATAGCGACCGACCGCTAGTGGGGTATGAGATTGCACGACTGGTCGTGCAACTTAATAGGCAATGGCAAGCTGAGCATGGCGGGGTGTTGGAATTATTCTCATCGCCGGAGAGTGAAGTGTTTTTTAGGGTTAACCCCGAGTACAACACTGCCTTTGGCTTTCTGCTGCACGTCGATTCATACCATGGCGTGACGGAGGCTATTCAGGCGCGACAAACAGTGGTCTTCAATTTCTGGCATGCGGCGAATACGCCGGAACTGGCCGCGCACGTTCAAACCTTGTTTGCCGAGATGCGTTTCTCCGAGTTGCCGGCCGCACTCAATCCGCTTGCGTCGACCGCGGAATTGAGTCTGCCCGAGGAGACGACATTTCGGGCCAGCATGGCTGCAATTGCGCTGCAGCGCTGGGGTTATAACGAAGCCACTATTCTCAAGGGCTACCAGCATAGCGCCGGCATGTCTGTCTGCGATACTGAGCAGGCCGAGACCTATGCGGCCGTGTTGCTGGCGGATTGGATGGCGTATTTGTATCGGGATTCGTTTGATCTTGCTCTTTGGAACATCTTACGGCGTGAACTGGCAGGCTTAGCAGTGTTTGCTCGCCTGATGCCTACATGGCAGCTTTGTCTACCCATAGAGGCAGCCAGGCAGGCCGTTATCTGTCAGCCAATCCGATAGTGAATTACCGCAATCAAACTGCAGCCCATCAATAAGTATTTGAAAATACCAGAAAAGACCAATGAGTAGCCATTAAGTGTGTCAGCGCGATTCGCTTGCCGAATCGGCCACATCCGAGTCAACATCTCCAAATCCCCAAAAACTCAATGAAACCACACTAGCTGGATTCCGCCAAATGGCATTCTATTGGTACTCAACGCCTGCCAAGATTGAATATATCTTCAGACCAAGACACTTGCCTCCGAATAAGGCCGAGCGAATAAAAAATAAGCTCGGAAGCGGTATTGCTCCCCCGGCAAAGGGTAAACCATCAGCCAGTAAGTACCGAGCGAATGCGTAACGGGTTGTCACTGAAACGGGCACGCTATCGCCAAATCGATTCGACCAATCAATCTTCATTGAACTAACTCTACTTGTTCCGATTTAAGCAAATGCTGTCATGCCCGCCTGGATACCCACAGCGGGCATCCAGTGCCAGGGATGGCAAGCTTCGCCCCTCCAGGGGCCGGGATTCGCTAGGCGCTCTAACGGGTCCGGCAATCCCGGAATGACCAGTATCTTTGAGAACCTGACAACGTAGAACTTAACCTCTAAAAATTAGCAGTTTCGCGCGGATACTGGTATCTTTATGGCCACCTCCGAATAACCACAAACCAAAGTGCATACCATGAACCGTTACCGCATGCTTTTTTTGTATCTGTTGATTTTTGGTTATTCGCCGCTCAGTGCGGCTTATACCACGTATGCACAAGCCCAAGCTTTAGGGCGTGATACTGAGTTCTTTCAATCAGGCAGCAAAATAGATCAAAACATTGATGCCAACTCATTCACTGCCGATTCGTTCATTTATCAAGTGTTTGGCCCATCAACGACTTCGCAATGGACTCGCCGGCTGCAGGCATTGGGCACAGCATCGGCTAGTCCAGGCGTACTAAAAACCAGTGCTAGTGCCGGTGCATTTATTGACGCTCCGGCAGGTATTTTCTCGACATCCGGACTTGCAGAAGCGGGTTTTACCGATAGTTTCACTATTCGAGGCTCCGGCTCAGGACCACGGACCGATCTGAAAGTCGATTATCAAGTTTCCGGTGGGCTGGGAGGGGACGCCTTCGCTGAGGGTGGGCTGTTTTTTAATCAGGGCGGGCTTTTCCTGGATAGAGATAAATTCATCAGTTTTACAGAAGTGCCAAATGGCCCGCGCAATTTTAACTGTAGAGGTGAGACATGTTCAGGCACGCTGACACTGCCTCAGTTAGCTGTTGGTACAACATACTTTATCAAAGCGTATTTGAAAGTTTACGCGTCGGCTGTTGAACAAAATAATCTTGGTCTTGGCAACAGTTCTTCCGCTGATTACAGCAACACAGGGAAAATATTTCTAAGTCTTTCTGACCCCAACTATCAACTGGTGACCAACAGCGGTTTTAATTATTCGCCCGTACCATTACCGGCGTCATTTTGGTTGTTTGGCAGCGGTCTGCTGGCTTGGTCAACCCGCCCGGGCACCAGAAAAAGGACTTGAATAATGGCCGCCCCGAGGACGACGATGTTTGGCTGACCTGAAAAGAGCAAGTCGTTTCTGGCTGTCAGCCAAAGTTGTAACGCCAGGCCAGTGGGGGCTAAACCACGTGACGCGCATCCTTGGCTAAAGATGCCGCAGTGCACATAGTTACCCTATCCAATCTGTTTGGCTAGCGGCGGTGATCTTGGTTGTCAGCATTAGCAACCCATGCTTCATACAAGGAGTTGAACTCTCATTTACCGCTTGTAAATATTTCGTCACAATTGATCAGTAAAATTTGGCCCGAAAATACAACAGAGGTTCGCCATAGATCCCGGCAACCTCAGCGACTCACGGACCCAGTAATATGACCAACGAAAACCCAGTAGTCCCCACGCTGACCATCGGCGATAAAACCCATCCGCTCGATAGCCTTAGCGAGATTGCAAAGGCGCAAATCACTAACTTGCAAATTGTCGACGCTGAGATTCAGCGCCTGCAACAGCAATTGGGCATAGCGCAGGTAGCCAGGGAGAGTTTCCTCGCTACCTTACAGGCCGAATTCGCCAAACTTGGCTAGTCTGCGAAGTCTGGCGCTCAGTTTTTCAGGCCTTCCACCCAGTTGGCACAACCCGGTCTAGCAGCTCCGCCTGGGCTGATAAGTGTGTGATCGACGCAAATGACTGCTCCCCCCCAACGTCAGCAAGACAACCTCTGTAACCACGTATTTGCACTTTCTGCCCTGTGATCGTCGATACCTAGAGCACGATTGCTACTCGGTCGCAGCGCTTGGCCGTCCAGTCCGGACTTTATCCACGCTCTCTATGGCTTTTTTCAGCTCGTCAGGATTCGCTGCAGTCAACAGATGCAGGCCGGCCCGCAGGATTTCGCTTTTCTTCACATGAATCCCGCTGGCTAGGCAGGACTTTTTCAAATCCGAAATCATCCGATAATCGTGTTCCGGGAAGGAAAAACTATCCCGAATCACTTTAGTTTTTGGCGCTTTGCTTTTCTTAGCGGAAGACTTCTCTTCGATTTGAGCAGCTTCGACGATTTGCTCGGGCGCTACCGCAACAGTCATTTCCTCAATAACTGACTCTATTGTTTCCGGCTGAGCGACTTCTTTTTTAGATCTTGACTTCTTGGTATTCATTGTCACTTCCTCACTGATGGGTGGAATGAACAGTATAAACCGTATATAACGTTTTTAGCGCTATCTAAAATTGATTGAAAACCAGAGCGGAATAGTTTGATCTCAGTATCCGCAGAAGCCTAAACACCTACTCGCAGCCTCAGTCATCAAATTGTCACCAAGCGGTTTTACACTCCAGTGATGCCAACTCGGTCACGTTTTTTGTGTTTAATCCCTGGAGATCCTCATGAAATTTAGAGTAGTTCGATTAACCGCCGTCGCAACCCTAGTTGCTCTGGGCGGTAAAGCGCAAGCGGCCTTACCCAATGGGGTTGCCGCCGGTGATGTCAGCCAAACGTCTGCCGTTCTGTGGGGCCGATCCGATAGCCTGGGCGATTTAAATTTCCAGTACGCGACCGATAGCGCATTCACGCAAATCGTGGGCAGCAGCTTTAAAACAGTGAGTGACCCGCTGGCACCGGTCAAATGGGATGTATCGGGCTTGTCCGCCGATACGACTTACTATTACCGCGCAATTGACAGCGTGGGTAGTCAAGCCAGCGGCCAATTTAAAACGGCGGCTGCGCTAGGTAGTACTACTGGCTTACGCTTTGGCGTATCCGGCGATTGGCGCGGCGACTTGCTGCCTTATCCGACCGTGAAAAACGCCAGCCAGCGCAATCTGGATTTTTTCGTGGCGATGGGCGATACCATATACGGCGACGTGGCTTCCAACGTCAACAATGGTCAGCAGCAAGCGCAGAGCTTGAACGATTTCCGCAATAAGCACGCCGAAGTTTATAGCGCTAAGGGTGGCTTAAACGGCCTGGCCGATTTGCGCCAATCCACTGCCGTTTTTGCCACCATAGACGACCACGAAGTCACCAACGATTTCGCCGGCGGCGCTGATGTATCGGTTGATCCGCGTTTCAATGCCAATCCCGCTGGCACCTTAATTAACGACAGCACGCTGTATAACAACGGCATCCAAGCCTTCCAAGAATACAATCCAATTCGTAACGAACTTTATGGCGCCACTGGCGACGTTCGTAACGCTGGCGAAGTAAAGCTCTATCGCAACCAAACCTTCGGTAACGACGCCGCCTTGATGGTGTTGGATGCTCGCTCGTTTCGCGACACCGAGTTAGCCGATGCCAACCCCCTGGACCCTAATTCAATTGGCGGATTTTTGGCAAGCTCGTTCGACCCAAGCCGCACCATGCTGGGTAAACAACAGGTCGCTGACCTGAAAGCCGATCTACTGTCCGCCGAGCAAAATAATATCACCTGGAAATTCATCGCCGTCCCGGAGCCCATGCAAAACCTGGGTGTGGTGGGTGCCCCCGACCGTTTTGAAGGCTACGCCGCCGAACGTACCGAAATCTTGAAGTTTATCGATGACAACAAAATCGATAACGTGGTGTTTCTGTCCGCCGACATCCACGGCACGTTGGTGAATAACCTGAGCTATCAACTCACCCCATTCGGCCAGCAAAAAGCGACCAACGCCTTCGAAATCACCACCGGCTCGGTAGCCTATGACGCGCCATTTGGGCCAACGGTTGCGGAACTGGCTGCTGCAGTGGGTTTGCTTACGCCCCAAGAAAAAGCCTTCTACGATTCCTTGCCTAGCAATGCCGCCAAGGACAGCTTCATCAAAACGGTTACCAATGGTGCATTAACTGCCCTCGGTTACGACCCACTGGGTCTCGACGCCAACCTGCCTGATGCTGACGGCAAGATCCAAGCCCAACTGCTGCAGGGCGACTATGTGGCAACGCATACTTACGGTTGGACCGAGTTTGAAATCGATCAGCTCACTCAGCAACTACTGGTTACCACCTACGGCATAAACCCCTACGACACCGGCGATATCGCCAACGATTTGACTGGTATCGTCAACCGCACGCCGCAAATCGTCAGCCAATTCAGAATCACGCCTACGGCTGTTCCCGTGCCAAGCGCGATCTGGTTGTTCGGCTCTGGATTGCTGGCCCTAAATTTCCGTCGCCGTCAACGCGGCTAATTCCCTTTTCATCCGACTGACTCAGGTCCTTAAGTGGCTTGTGTCAGTCGGCTTTCCCCGCAGCAGATTTTTTATCAGGAGAACAATATGAAATGCAGAAACGCCCTGATTCCTTTACTGGGATTAGTCGCCGGCAACACTAACGCAGCCGCGCCTTTTTCATTGGACTACATCGGCCAAAACATTGTCCCCACCGGCACGCTATTTGGCGGCACCACGGTGGGTGGCTTGTCGGGTATCGATTACGATAGTGTCAGCGGTAGATATTTGGCGATCAGCGATGATCATTCGAGTTCGAGTTTGAATCCGGCCAGATACTATGAACTGAGTTTGAACCTGGCCCTGTTCAACAAAAATGCCGCACCAGGCGCGGCGGGCGTGACATTTAACAGCGTGACCACTATTTTGACTCCCGGTGGCGGTACTTTTGCTGCCAACAAAGTGGATCCCGAATCCATGCGCTTGCGTAACGGCAGCCTGTTCTGGACTAACGAAGGCCAGCGCTCTGCCGTAGAATTTCAGAACCCGACGGTCCGGGAAATGAATTTGAACGGTAGCTATGTACGGGATTTTGCCGTGCCGGGATATTACAACCCTAGCGGAAGCAACAGTTCTCTCGGGGTCGGCGATAAGGGGATTCGCAACAATCTGGCCTTCGAAAGCCTAAGCTTTTCCAACGACGGTAACACGCTATACACCGCGACCGAAAACTCATTGGCACAGGACGATGCCTTGCCGGCAACCATTTTAAACGGCTCGAAAAGCAGGGTATTGGCTTTTGACGTTAACAGCGGCAACGCCGTTGGCGAATATGTGTATACCACCGACGCGGTAATCGACACCCCCAACCCAATCACTAATTTCGCCACCAATGGTTTAGTCGAGCTGTTAAACATACCGGGCCTCAGCGACACCTTTATCGCCACCGAGCGCTCGTTCTCGGCGGGCATTCCCGGCACCGGTAACAATATCCGCTTGTACCTGACTAGTTTGAGCAACGCCAGCAACCTGCTGGGGGTTGACGATTTGGATAGCGCGCCGACCTACACCAGCATGAGCAAGGAGTTGTTACTGGATCTAAGCACGCTGACCAATAGCGACGGCTCAGCTTTGGCGCTGGACAATATCGAAGCCATCACCTGGGGCGAAACTTTCAACGGTAACCCTACCTTGATTTTGGCATCCGATAACAACTTTTCGTCTACCCAATTCAGCCAATTTTTGGCGTTCGAAGTAAAGGCCGTGCCGCTGCCAGCGGCTTTTCCGCTGTTCGGCACTGCGTTGTTGGGATTGGGCATGAATGGTTTGCGGAGAAAGCACTTAAATATGGCGTGAGCTCTTTACCGTAGCCGCTAGTTGCAAGGTGTGGGACCTACTTGGTTCAACACCTTGCCTGATAAGGCAAATGAACTTCCTATTTTACAGAATGCAACGCCGCTTAAAACCTATCAATCCGAATAGTCCAGTAACAAATATCCAAATAGTCCCTGGTATTGGCACAACTGCGGTCTTTTGATAAAGAGTACCGGATGCTCCTGTCACTGCTACACCGCCAGGTGCAGTTGCGCTGAAATATGAAGATCCAAAGAAATCGGCGGCGCCGTCCCCCATCACTTCTGCATTCAATTTACTTGCAATGTAAAACGTAACCCCATAGGTAAATGGGATCTCCGCAGTAAAAATATTTGATCCCGAATTAATGTTTGGGAATTGATTTAGAAGGTCAATCTCTTGCTGGCTTAAATGCGCCAAAACATCAGGACTCACGCCGTAAGCTTGAATCACAATTTCACTTTCATCCGGTCCGGTATTACTTTGATTGTCATCATAACCCAATATTCCACTACCGCCATTTTCACCAAGTGTGATGGGCAACTCGCTGACAAACAACTTGTAACTAGACAACGCGCCACCACCGGTTAATAATCCGTCCACTCTGACGCTCACCGACAATATTCCGCCACCCGCACCAAATAGGGTAAACGCATCGCTCCAGATGGTTTCGGCGAATGCGCCATCTGTAGCTGGCTGGCTGTTGGCGATGGCGTAAGCCCCGGTCTCTCCGAACAAAGACCGGCCTTTGGCAAGCAAGCTAGAGTTAGAACCCACTTGAGCGGATTGCGTATCTACCAAGCGCTCAAAAGGCCGAATCACATTGTTAGGATCAAATATCGATTTGTCGTGACCCCAACAACTGTAAAGGGAGTCCAAACGTCTGCTTTTACAGAAACGAAGTTAAAGTTGAGCAGCGAACAAACAGCTAATAAAGATTTTGTGTGCTTCATAAAAATCATCTCCTAATTTATTGCCAATTATCCAAATCAAGCCAGTAGGATGGCTTTCAAATAGCAATCCATCAAAGTATCTCAAGCTCGAGGTGAAGTACCTAAATACATAACCTTGTTTATAGTGGTATTCCTTGTGGACTCAGTGAGTGGAAGCCACAGGCCTTGTCTGTTGGGGCAACGCAACGCTAGCCCCCTATTCAGTGACCGAATTGCATTTCCCGTTAAGACAATAACTCTGAGCAACATCATCCCACGGGTCAAGGAAGGTCAAGGTTGCATCTACCCAAGAACGACCGCCTCCTATGTTTTGTCCTGGCGTATGCCATTCTCCGAATGAGTAAAAGTTAGTTTGGCTAGCCTAGCGTTAACCACCCAAACGCGGATGCTGCGCAAAGACATTTTCATAATACAATTTATACTAAACTAAAAGAATTAACAGTCGCAAAATAATCCACCCCGTGCAGAGCTCAAAAGCTTTTTCTGTAGACTAAATGCGCTGGAGGTTTAGAAAAAACCCTGTCGCAATATAACAATATCCATCAGACCAAAAAATTATTACTAGCTAACAGATCGAGAATAGAACTACCGGGTGAAGCCCAGACATTTATCATTAGGTGCAACAGCACTTTAAATCATAATTTAACATACCCACTTATCAGTGTTTCAGGAGGCACTAAGTGACGAATTTATTATCCAAAGAAATAACCGACGCCTCGGAAATATGTAATAGCACGCAATACCATATAACGAATGCCATTCACCCTGCTTATGTCCTGCTGGTTTTGAATCCTGAAGATTATCGAATCGTTTTTACAAGTAATAATGTCTCCAAAATATTCAATCAAACAGCAACAGATATTATCGGGCACCATCTGTTAGATTTACTCGAGGCTACTAGCGCCGAGAAACTTAGGACATTACTCGCGCAAGAAAACATCCAAGATATTAACTATAGCGACCGCTTCCCTGCGCATGTGATAATCGCAAACACTCACATGGAAACAGAGGCGCTCTTTTACCGTAATGACGATTTTATATGTGTAGAATTTGAAACCGATATCTTTAAAAGCATTAACATAGAATATCTTGATTTACTCTTGTTACGCTTATCGGGCACTATTAATTCTTGCGAAGCAAACAGCCTAGGATTGGCAAGTTTGACGTGCAACGCCATTCATAAAATCATAGGGTTTGACCGAATATGGTATTGCGAATTTGATGCGATGGGAAATGGCTATGTTTCTGGAGAATTCAATAACAATGTTTTACCGTCACTGATGCATCACCGCTTTCCTGCGACGGACATCCCGTTAGGTATTCGGTCTATTTACGTAAAAAACAAATCACGCGCCATTCTTGATGCAAACGCTGATTTTTCATTGATTGTAAATAAAAATGGCGGTGCAGCGGATAACATAGAATTAACATATTCACTTGCAAGAAGAGCCGGAGAAACTCACCTTGAGTATTTGCGCACTATGGGAGTAGCCTCTTCCGCCTCTTTCTCCGTAGTCAAAGAAAATAAACTGGTTGCTCTTTTTGGCGCACATTCCAAGCAACCTGCCTTAGTCAGATATAAACAGCTTGCTGCCTGCCAGTCTATGGTCGATAAGTATTTGGCAAAATATGAGTTTTTATTCCAAAAAGAAGCTATAGAGGAATTTAACCAAAAAGAGTCATTTATTTATAGCATTATTACCAATCTCGCCTCCAAAAAATTTGACATTCTAAAACTATTTAGGAGCAACTTATCGTTATTCATCAAGCTAATGGATGCCGATGGCTTTATATACTGTAAAGATAATTGTCTTTATGGCGCTGAAAAAATTAATGATTCCTATCATAAGGCCCTTATCGACTTAATCCATTCACAAATTAACAATGGTATTATTGTCACAAACTCATTGGAGCAGCATCTACCATTATTGTCAGACATAAAAAACGAAATTTGTGGAATACTTGCAATTAGATTGGTCGAAAATCAAAGTATTGATGAAATAATAATCTGGTATCGAAAAGAACATGCCTATGACGAAAAATGGGCAGGCAACCCCTCTCAGGCAGTTATTCAGGATAAGAGTGGCAAAGTCGGTCCGCGCAAATCATTTGATTCTTGGATTAATAGAGTACAAGGAAAATGTGTACCCTGGAAAGATAGCCAGCTAAAGATTGCGCAAACATTCCGCCATGAATTTGTGCTGAAACGCGCTCTGTTCGATGCCAAGCTACAAACTGATCAAGCTCAGAAAGCCAACGCCTTTAAAAGCCAATTTCTCGCGAATTTGAGTCATGAATTACGCACGCCGCTCCATGTAATGACAGGCCTGATAGAATCTATAATCGAGAAGATCGATTCAATGCCTAAGGAAAGACAACTACAATATCTTTCTCTGATTCATAGCAGCAGCGACCGCCTACTTGTACTGATCAACGATCTACTCGACTTGGCTAAGCTAGAAGTAGGTATGATGCAGTTTAATTTCGCGAAATACTCATTAAAGTCTGTAGTTGATACGGCGATAAAAGAAATATCTAAGCTGGCTGATGACAAGGAACTTGAACTGTGTGCAGATGTAAACGAGGAAATCAATATCGTCTTTGATAAAGAACGCATGACACAAGTATTAATTAACCTGCTTAACAATGCCGTTAAGTTCACTCCGGCGGGTAAGCGTATAAGCATTAAAGCCAAAAGTAATAATGACATATTAAACTTGATGGTGTCTGATCAAGGAATTGGCATTCCAGAAAATGAACTAGACACCGTATTCGATAAGTACGTTCAAAGCAGTAAGACCAAAACAGACGCCGGAGGCACTGGACTGGGTCTTTCAATATGCAAAGAAATCATACAAGCTCATAAAGGACGTATCTGGGCGGAAAATAACGACGATGGTGGCGCCAGTTTTTTCTTGGAATTTCCCGTTAATTTAGAAAAAACCAGCTACCAATAACTCAGGGTAAAAAAATGACATACCATATTCTAGCCATAGATGATGAACTTACAAACTTAATTATACTTGAAGAATATCTTTCGGAAGGAAATTACGAAGTTACTTCCGTTCAGAGCGCACAAGCTGGGTTGGCCCAACTCGAATCTGGCAATAAATTTCACGCTATTTTGTTGGACCGGATGATGGCAGGCATGAACGGCATGGAGTTCCTAGAACAAATAAAGGGAAATGATCGCTATAAACATATACCCGTTATTATGCAAACAGCAGCTGCCACGCAAGATCAAATTGCCGAAGGCATTAAAGCAGGCGTATTTTATTATTTAACGAAGCCTTTCAAAAAAAATGTTCTTATTTCAGTTTTAGAAAGTGCTCTAAAGGACTTTTCTGTCTATGACGAGATAAAAACCAAGTTAGAACAGGTAAACGCCGCCCTCCACCGCATTGTTAGCTGCAGTTTCTTACTACAAAATTTAGATGATGTGTCAAACGTTTCTTATTATATCGCGAAATTGTATCCCGATCCTGAAGTAACAATTATGGGACTTAAGGAGCTAATGATTAATGCTGTGGAACATGGCAATCTTGGTATTACCTATGACGAAAAGTCCGAATTAAATTTCAAAGGTATATGGGCTAAAGAAGTTCAGAACCGCCTTTCATTACCGGAATACAAAGACAAGTATGCGATTGCATCGCTAGAAAAAAATGATGATCAGATTGTATTTACTATTGAAGATCAGGGTCGCGGTTTTGACTGGGAAAAATATATGGTAATGGATCCAATGCGGGCTACTGACAACCACGGTAGAGGTATCGCCATGTCAAATATATTGAGCTTTGACGAGATCGAATACGTTGCGCCAGGCAACAAAGTAATTTGTCGGAAAAATCTAAAAAAATAGTCATTATTCACCGTGGAGAATAACAATCCCTCTTCACCAGGAGAGGGCGCAATTTCTCGAGGATTTGACAGAGCCTTACCATTCGCTGAATAGTTATGAAAACCTGATTGCTTATACATGCCATCGATCTGAAAGATTTTTCTTAGACAGTAGCAAAATCCTATTTTTCCGATTTGCCAAATTTTGATTTTCGAACCCAAACAAATTTGCAGCAACGCATAAATGGATTTATCTGCAAAAAGCCAACGATTTCAGGCGTCGGAGTGTATTCGCAACAATCGCTCCCGACTCGGAAGTTGCTTTTGGGTTATCAAGATGTACCGATCAAACCCAATCCGAATCATCGTTATCGTCCAAGAAACTATTGGAATCGTCGTTGGCTAGATAGTCACTGGATGAGTCTTGTTGTCCGGCATCATCACCATAATAGTTATTGACCACCGTATTTTCAGTGATTTGTTCGCCAACGGGTTGTTGGTTAAAACCGGAACCGTGGTGCCCCACCAGGTTTTCAATACCTTGAAATAAAAACGAACCGGCCACCACACCGGCTGCGGTGGTGGCTACGTTGCCTAGAAAACTTGAACCGAATCCTCCTCCTGTAGTGGTCGGCGCCGGGCGATAAAAAGCTGAATTACCAGCAACGGGCTGCGCGACGGGCGTTTGATAGCTGGATGCCCCCGGCACGGCATTTGAATTGTTCGATACTGGAGCCCAAGGATCATTGCCCAAGAAACTGCTTGTTGAAGGCGCAGACTGTCTCTCTTGCAACTGTTCCCGTAATGCGTTGATTTTGGCTTGGGCGTTATTGACAGCCTGTTCCAGTATTAAACTTCTTTGTACCAATAAATAAGCCGCATCCGGCTGCTTTGCTATCGCTTCACGGATTAAGTTCTCCGCTTCTAGGTCTTTTTGGGGCAGTTTAAATTCGATCAATAGTTTTAAAAAATGATTGATTTGGTCACGTTCTTGGCTGTTCATTTTCATCACTCCGGCTAATTGGGTTCATCGGCTTGGGATACCTTCACTGTTCAATAAGCCAGTTTTATGCCAATGACTGTTTCCAGAATTCCAATGGCACACGGTGGTCAGGAGGGAGATCGGAATAAGATAATGATGGTTGAAAAAATGGCTGATTGGTTGATTTAAACCGCATTATTGGCGCTTAATGACCAAGCTAAGGAGGATTTCCGCGATTCTAATATTGGCACTATACCTGCTTGAATAAACTCATAATTGAGCCTAATGACGCTAACTCGAATCGATTTAAAAGGAGCTATTTTGAAAACAACTAGCCGACAAATTTTGTGGACTACTATAATCTGTAGTGTACTGATGATGGTTACAGCGATTGTTTACTTGAAACTGGAAGGCTTCGGATCCCTGTCGGTTGAAGAGAAGCAGAATGAGTTGAAGTCTTTAATTCAGGGTTATATCGCTGATGGAATTCTATTGAAAGTGGAGCAGGATGCGAGTTTGCCGCGGATTTATGTCACACCGGAATTTGGTGTTTTGACGTCCAGCGAGAAGCAGGTAATACTGAAAGTAGTGCTCGATTATTTCCAGCTAGAGAATGAAGAGATTCATTCGATCAATCTTTTTGACTCGCAAATCGAACATCCGATAGGGCATTTCGACGGTAAGGCACTATTTATGAATTAACTCCCCCTGCCTAGAAACTCCCAACTTTTACGTCTACCTGCAGAATACGCCTCCACGAATATAGCTCTAAAGATGTCTTTGGCTTTAAATTTCACCACGGTTTTTTTAATCATCTCGGCCCCTGTCTTCCCTGTAAGATAAGACTTGGCGGCCGGGCAATCATGATCTTCTCAACGGTTAGCCAATTAATCTCTAATCTGTTTGTTTTTGAGATGAGTATTTTTCCTGAATGTCAAGATTGAACCCATCGTGGATAATACTCAGAACGGTCTCTGAAACGTATATCGTTAATTGATAGATTTTGCGGCGGTAAAGACTGCCGAGGTGATTTCGTCAAACGGTTTTTGGTAAGGTTATCAATAAAAAGACATGTCTTAAAAGGCAAAATGCCGACAAGGGTAAAATTACAATGCTAATGCCCAGCAATGTATACTCGTGAATCTCAATATCGAATATATTCATGGGTATTTTTAACACTTCAACTAGCACTTCGATAAATAGTCCGTAGAGCAGGATGCCTAACCCGTAAAAGTGACAGTATTTATCAATTCGTTGCTGGACTTCGTCGTGCATTGCGGGATAAAGATGAAAGACTTCCATAATTGATTCGCGCTCTTCTAACGCAACCCCATAGGCTATTAGTATCGTAGCAATTCCATCTAATATATCTTCAATCAGATCAAAATCATTCCTAGATGTCATAAAATAATCAAATGCAGCAAAAATTGATGAGACAATTGCCGAACATACGGCGAAGCTGATGATTGAAATAAAGTATCGATTAGTTATAGCAATGTAAACATTGTTGCCGTTTTTATTATTGTTGAACCGCATTGTTTTCCTTAAAAATATCAAAAATGCTCTATTACAGATGACTAGAGCTCAAAGCTTAATTTAATATTTTAAAATTATAATAGTCTCCATGTTTTTTGTTGCCAACGCAATTTCCCGTAAAAAACAGGTTATCCCGGCTGTTAAAGTCAACATTGCAGCAACGAATAGTAGAGATGTTATTCTTGAAATATTTAATTGCAATTCAGCCCCCATAAACAAAATAACGATCGACAGACAGATAAGTAGGACGCATACGCAACATAATGATATGGCTCTATGGATCAACCGAACTCTGAAGGGTAAATTCAATAATTCATCCCGATGACCAGCATCCACTTCACTCAAAAAACGATACCTATCGACTATGCGGGCCAAGCGCCCGGTAAGTACATTTAAAAGGGTACCTACACCGCCAATTAAAAAGACAGGGGTTAATGCTTGTTGAATGACATGAGTGACTGTCGGGATATCTACTAATGTGTCCATTGATTAAAGGTTAAAATGTTGCGGGGAATAGAAAATTAAACAATTTCAAACGACAAAATCACTGCAATCAGCATCATTGAGACTAGCCCTATTATGAAAATCACTTCTGCCCAGCGTTCAAATCCTTCGCTGGATTTCTTGAGACGAATCGATAAAAATGATAGAAGCGCACTGATTGTAAATAATAGGCTATCAATCGCCAAAGCCTTGTCAATAAGGTAACTCACCATATCTGCAGGCTGGCTTTTGACAATACTAATAACCATAATACATACACCCACCATGGTGGCCGAATTAGGTAAAATGTGAGTTGATAGGTCGTTGTTATTGTTATTCATCGTGTATTTTATATATTTTTTTGGCCGAATTTATTTATTCGTCCCCTGACTATGATTGCCACCCCCCGCCAAGCGCTTTGTAAAGATCAACTGTCGCGCTAATCTGCTTTTCCTTGGTTTCGATCAGCTCTTTCTTAGCTTCCAAGGCGTCACGTTGCGTCAACAAGACATCCAAATAGTCAGCACGTGCCGACTTGAACAATTGATTGGCAACATCTATTGATTGCACCAATGAATCTACTTGTTGCCGCTTCAACTGGTAGTTTTTATCCAAATTGTCGATGTTGGACATTTGGTTCGCGACTTCAGTGTAGGCGTTGATGATGCTTTGCTCGTATTCATAAGCGGCCTTAACCTGGTTAGCGTTGGCATTTTTATACTCGGAGATGATAGCGTTTTTGTTAACCAATGGCGCCACCAACTCGCCTGCAACCATAGCTGCTAATGATTCCGGGGTATTGATCATATATTTCAATGCAAACGCCTGAAAGCCGACGCCGGCCCTTATGCCAAACGAAGGATAGAAATTGGCTCTAGCCACATCGATGTTCAGATCGGCGGCTTTTAGTTCCAATTCTGCTTTGCGGATGTCTGGGCGGTTTTGTAACAACTCCGAAGGCACCCCCGCAGCCAACGCTTTCGGCTTAATATCCATGAAATGGACCGACGCCCGCTCAATTGCTTGCGGTGTTCTTCCGAGCAAGGTATTGATGCGGTTTTCGACAACGATAATCTGCTGTTCAATCTCGTATTGGCGCGCCTGATTTTTTGCCACCTCGGCTTCGTAACGTTTGACCGCCAACGCGTTGGTTCTAGCATAAATTTGCAATTGCTTAACCACCAGCAAGCCATTTTGCTGCAGTGCAATGTTTTGCCGCAAATTTTCCAATTGGTTGTCCAGTGCCATCAGTTCGTAATACGAGTGTGCTACCTCCGCAACCAGATTGGTTAGCAAGAAGTTCCGACCTTCGGTGGACGCCATATACTCGTAAACCGCAACTTGTGTCGAATTTCTGAGCTTTTTCCAGATGTCTATCTCCCATGTCGAGAACAAGCCGAACTGGTAGTCACCTAGAAAGGTCGGGAAAGCCTGACCTCTGGCGATATTTAAATTGTCCTCCACCGCCCCGTTGCGGGTATATTTTGCCGTTTTGTCGGCACCCGCCGAAGCGCCCAATTTAACAACGGGAAGGTATTCCCCTTTACGTGCCTGAATTTCGTTTTCGGCCATGCTGATGCGTTGCAGCATGATGTTGATTTCCTTGTTATTGGCAATCGCGGTATCGATCAAAGTCGAGAGGTGCGGGTCG
This sequence comes from Proteobacteria bacterium ST_bin11, assembly GCA_002083615.1. GTDB lineage: Bacteria > Pseudomonadota > Gammaproteobacteria > Methylococcales > Methylomonadaceae > Methylomonas. Next base: position 50,871 of record MSXO01000027.1, read on the forward strand.
TCGAAAAAATCCTGCCATTTCACCGAGCCGGAACTGGCTTGCTGGTTGGCTTCCAATTTGAACCGTTCGGGTAGTTGAGTGTCCGCGACTTTTTTTGTCATGTCTGGAATCCCGCAGGCTTGCATTAGCGATGCCGCCACAGTCGTTGCTATCAACACATTCGTTTTACTCTTCAACATCTTGGGTACCGTAATGATAGGTTTCGGTAAATGGATTGACGTCTTCATCTTTGATCAGGCGTTTGCCTTCGATCAATTTGGCGAAGATGTAATACAGCCCTGGAATTAGCACGACACCGAACACAGTACCAAACAGCATGCCGCCCAAAGCAGAGGTGCCAATGGTGCGGTTGCCGACCGCACCGGCGCCGGTGGCGAAGGCGAGCGGTACTAGACCGGCGATGAACGCAAATGATGTCATCAGGATTGGCCGAAAGCGGGCCTTTGCACCTTCGATAGCTGCTTCTCTGATAGACAATCCTTGTTCTTGTTTCTGAACCGCGTATTCCACAATCAATACTGCGTTCTTACCCAGCAAGCCGACCAGCATTACTAAACCGACTTGGGAATAGACATCGTTGGCCAGTCCCATTTCCTTGAGCAAAAAGAACGAGCCGAAAATGCCGACCGGCAACGAACATATGACGATCAACGGCAACACAAAACTTTCGTATTGGGCCGCCAACACGAGATAAACAAAGACCAAAACCACTGCAAAAATGATTAGTGCTTCGTTACCGCGTGCGGCTTCGTCAAACGATAAGCCTTCCCAGGCTACATCGAAACCTTGCGGCAAGGTCGCCTTTGCGACTTCATTGATCGCATTGATGGCGTCGCCGGAGGTATAACCGGGAGCAGGCTCCGCTCGGATTGCGGCCGAGTTGTATAGGTTATAACGGGTTAGTTCGTTGGGGCCTTGTTGGGGTTTGACAGTCATGAAAGATGAATAAGGCACCATTTTGCCCTCGTCGTTTTTCACGAAATAGTTAAGTACATCAGTCGGAAAGCGGCGGAATTCGGGCAAGGCTTGAACATAGACCTTGAAAAAGTTGTTAAACCGGATGAAGCCCTGCTCGTAGGTACTGCCGATCATGATGTCCAGATTCTCCATCGCTTTTTCGATATTGACACCTTTTTGCATTGCCAATTTGTTGTCGATCTGCAATTCGTATTGCGGGTAGTTCGCCGCATAAAAGGTGAACAAGCCAGATAACTCCTTCCGTTGGCGCAAGGCGGCCATGAAATCCTGGTTAAGCTTGTCGAACTGGAAGTAATCGGTGCCTGTGGTCTTGTCCAGCAAGCGGAAAGCCAAACCGGACGCTGCGCCGTAACCGGGCACTGCCGGTGGTTCGAAAAACTCTATCACCGCGCCGAAATCGTGGGTTTTTTCTTCCAGTTGACGAATCACGTCTTGGACCGATGTCTTGCGTTGCGACCAATCTTTGAGGTTGATGATACAAGTCCCTGCGTTTGAACCCCGGCCCTCTGTCAATACCTCGTAACCGGCCAAAGACGATACCGATTGCACGCCATCGATTTTTTCCGCGACCTCTTCCAGTTGTCGCGCGACTTTATTGGTTACTTCGATAGTCGAACCGGGCGGAGTCTGGATAATTGCATAGATCATGCCCTGATCTTCTCCCGGGATAAAACCCGTGGGCAAAGTTTCATCGACGGCGACAATCCCGAAGCAAAACGCGCCGAGCAGAGCGATGGTGACGATGCGTCGTGTTACGACGACATTTAGAAGTTTGACGTAACGTCCAGTAACTTTTTCGAAGACATAGTTAAAACCGTCGATAAATAAACCGATTGGTGTCTTGCGTTTTGGCTGGCCGTGCGTGTTTTTCAAAATCATTGCACACAACACAGGGGCAAGTGATAAAGCCACCACAGCAGAAATAACAATCGACGAGGCCATCGCGATCGAAAATTGGCGATAAAACACCCCAACCGGTCCGTTCATGAACGCGATCGGAATAAATACCGACACCATCACGAGTGTGATCGCCACAATGGCACCACCAATTTCGCCCAACACTTGTCGGGAAGCGACAAACGGGCTGACGTGTTCAGCTTCCATCTTGGCATGCACCGCTTCTACGACCACGATGGCATCGTCGACGACGATCCCGATAGCCAACACCAACGCAAACAGCGTGATCAAATTGATCGACAAGCCGAAGGCTGACATCACCGCGAACGAGCCGATCAACGATACCGGCACCGCCAGAATTGGAATCAAGGTGGAACGCCAGTCGCCCAAGAACAGAAATACCACCAAAGTCACCAGTACGAACGCTTCGCCCAGGGTATGCAAGACTTTATGGATCGAAGCTTCGACGAAACGCGACACGTCGTAGTTGATCTCGTAATCCATACCTTCCGGGAAGGATTTTTTTAATTCCTCCAGTTTGGCCTTGACGTCTTCGATGACCTTCGTGGCGTTAGTGCCGTAGTTCTGCTTTAGGACCATGGATGCGGACGGGAAGGAATCCTTGTCTGAGTAAATGTTGTAAAACTCGCTGTCCAGCTCGACTTTGGCGATGTCCTTTAGGCGCAGAATTTCGCCTTCCGAGTTGGCGCGAATAATGATGTCGCCGTACTGCTCCGGCGTGTTGTACCAGCCTTGGTAAGTCAACACGTATTCCTTGGATTGCGCCGCCATGCCGGTACTTTGGCCGATCCGCCCGGGTCGGCCGATGATGCTTTGCTTGGCGATGGCGTCCATCACTTCTTCGCTCGAAACGCTATAGGCGCGCATCCGGTCCGGATTCAGCCAGATACGCATCGCGTATTGCCGGGCGCCCAGGATTTGCGCCTGTGCGATACCGAAGATGCGTTGAATTTCCGGAATGACGTTGACGTAGGCGTAGTTAAACAAGAATTTCTGGTCGGCGTTTTTATCCTTACTGTAGAGGTTGACGTACATCAACATGCTGGGTTGCACGAAATTCACGACCACCCCTTCCAGCCGGACCAGATTGGGCAAGCGGCTCATCACTTGGTCCACCCGGGTCTTGACGTTGACCATGGCGATATTCGGATCGACTCCAAGATTAAACAATACCTGTATGGTCGCTTCGCCGGCGCTGGTGGCGTCCGAAACAATATATTTCATGCCTGGCACACCGTTGATGGCTCGTTCAATTGTAATCAAAGACGACTTGACCAACACGTCGGCGCTCGCCCCGGGAAACGACAATGAAATCGTCACGCGCGGCGGCGCAATGTCAGGAAATTGCGAAACTGGTAATGAGCGAATCGCCAAGAATCCCATCAATAGGAAGCTAAGCGATAACACAATCGCCATTACTGGTCTTTTAATAAAGATACTAAACATAATTAATCTCTGGCTAAAGAATTACTCTGTATATAATTGCAGTTCGGCACGAACTTTTTCTTCGGGTAATAGCTCGACTTCGACTTCATCGCCGGAATGAACTTTACGTAACCCGTCGAGCAATACTTTTTCTCCGTCTTTTAAACCCTCTTTGATAATAAATAAGTGCGGTAATTCTGCTTCGATTTTAATCAGCCTTTGCTCCAGTTTTCCTTGATCATTCACTACATAAACATAGGTTTTATCGAGTATTTCGAAGGTCGCTCTTTGCGGAATCATTAAGGCGTTTTTATAGGGTTTCGTCATTAAAATGGTGCCGGTCTCACCGTGCCTGAGTAATTTATCTGGGTTGGCGAACGTGGCACGAAACTCTATATTCCCGGCGGTGTTATCAAAATCAGCTTCGATAGTTTCTATCACGCCGTCTTGGTTATAAATCTGGCCGTTAGCCATTCTCAGCTTTACCTTGGCTCGGGCTTCTTCAGTTTTATGTAGTTTAAAATCCAAATACTCCGATTCTGGCACATTGAAATACACCCATAATTTACTGATATCAGACAGCGTGGTTAGCAAAGCTCCATCTTCAACCAAACTACCATTTCGCACATCCAAATGGTCCATGATGCCTTCAAAAGGCGCGTTAATATTGGTAAAGCCTAAGTGAGTTTCCGCTAGTTTGACTTCCGCATTTGCCCTATCTACCTTAGCTTTTGCAAGGGCAAGTTCATTGGGGGATACGATTTTTTGGTCTGCCAATCCCTTAGTGTTTAAATATTCGATATTCATCGAATTGGCCTCGGCCTGGGCTTTTAAGAGTTCGGCTTGGTAAATATTCGGCATGATTTTGAACATCGACTGGCCCTGGTGAACCGATTGCCCTTCATCTACAAAGATATTCTGCACGTATCCCCTTTCCAGCGCGCGAACTTCGATATGCCGGAACGCATGAATTTGGCATACATATTCTTTGACAATTGAAGTGTCGCCGCGTAATGGCGTTGTCGACTCATATTTTGGATTTTCTTGGGGTTTTGCAGTTTCCTTTTGCCGGCAACCGCCCAATACAGTGACGATTAACATAATAATTACGGTTGTTTTTTTATTCATGTCTCTACCGTGCTTAATTCGCAATGCGTTGATTTTTTTTAAAGTAATATTCTTTTCGAAACGTGTTTAAATTCTTTGTGACAAAGCAATTCGCTATACCAAAAATATATCTAAATTGTATTTGGCAAAGTATCTCAAGCAAATTTTTTGCCAACTTCTAAGGCTAGTGCAGGCCAAAATGCCTTACCGGTATGTTGATCGCCCTGATAAATGTAATAGGAGGGGCTCAACTTGATAATAACCTACTGTAATACTTGGTAAATGTTGCCATATGTTTGACTAGAGCGAGTTAGAAGATCCGACAATGTTGGATTGTCTTTATTTGCGATCAAATTGATCAAGATGGGTTGGTTTTGGATTAAGAAGTTGTTTATTTAACGGTGTTTGGTTCAAATAAACCGTAAATATCGCGCAAGTGTTTCATCGTTAGCCATCGATTGCGGAATATCGGTTCAGTTTCACTCAGGAAGGGCAATGATCTTAAACCGCAGAAGAAAGCATAAAAAAAGCCCAACTTTTGAGGGTTGGACTTTGGTTAGTTGTGGAAAGAACACGGATGTTAACTCAAGCTCATGCACTTAAGGAAAGGATAGGACCGTAGAGGTCAGATTCTCAACCATAACCACTCGCTGTTGAACAATGTTTTCAGCTAATTGAATGTCGCCAAATGGCCGATGAACCCACCTCCGTCAATTTTTACCCTTGAATAACGAGTTCTCTGTCCCTTTTGAATGACGCCTAGTCACATATTTTGTGCTCATGGCTAGCTTGAAAATCTATCATGGTCACATGATTAGGCGGATTTGACTGGATTACGCAAGTCCATTCTGGAATAAAATTAGCGTAAGTTATTGCTATAGAATGAAATTTTAGGAACTACTCGGAACAATCTGGAAGTGGCGCTATTTTCCAATGCAAAAGCTGGAAAAAATTTCGCCCAAGAGATCATCGGAGGTAAATTCGCCGGTGATGGCGGATAAGCTGGTTTGCGCCTGACGCAGTTCTTCGGCGACCAGTTCGTGGGTTTGATGCTGCAACTGCTCGGCGGCGCGATCAACGGCCTGCGCTGCCAATTGTAAGGCTTGGATGTGGCGGGTTCTAGCGACAAACACGTTATCCGCGCTTTCGGTAAAACCCATGCTTTGCTTAAGGTGTTTACGGAGCGAGTCCAGACCCAGCCGGTGTTTGATAGATAAATGGATTTCGGTGCCTTGCGGGGTTTCCAAAACGTGCGGTTGGCCGCCGACCAAGTCAATCTTATTGAAGACTTTGGTGACCGCTATGTTGGCCGGCAGACTGGCGTCCAGGCTGGCGCTGTCCGGGTCTGTGATGTCTATCAACAGTAAAATTCGGTCGGCTTTAGCGATTTCCTGGCGGGCGCGGCGGATACCTTCCCGCTCGACCGGATTGTCACTGTCGTGCAAGCCGGCGGTGTCGATGACATGCAAGGGCATGCCATCCAGTTGAATCCGCTCGCGCAGTACGTCGCGAGTGGTGCCAGCTATGTCGGTCACAATGGCTGCATCGTGCCCGGCCAAGGCGTTCAATAAACTGGATTTACCGGCATTGGGTTTGCCGGCCAACACAACGGTCATGCCATCATGTAAAAGCCTACCCTGCTGAGCGGTTTTACAGATTTCGGTAAGTTTGCTTTGCAAGCGCTGGATGCGCCCGGCCACGACGCCATCACCGAGGAAGTCGATTTCTTCATCGACAAAATCGATGGCCGCTTCGATAAAAACCCGCAGTTCGATCAGCTCTTCTATCAGTTCGTTGATTTGTTCGGAAAACACGCCTTGCATGGATTGCTGCGCAGAGCGCACTGCTTGTTCAGTGCCGCTGCTGATCAGATCGGCTATCGCTTCGGCTTGAGCCAAATCGATTTTGTTATTTAGAAAGGCTCGCTGGCTGAACTCGCCTGGGTTAGCCAAGCGCGCGCCTAGAGCCAATACCCGACGCAACAGCATATCCAGCACCACACTGCCGCCGTGACCTTGCAGTTCGACTACCTGTTCGCCGGTAAACGAAGCCGGCGCGGCAAAATACAGCAGCAAGCCGCTGTCGATCACTCGGCCATCGGCATCGAGGAAGTTGGCATATTGTGCGTATCGAGGTTTGGGTAGATTTTTGCCGGTGAGGCTTTGCGCGATTCCGGGCGCAGATGGCCCGGAGATGCGAATGACGCCGACGCCGCCGTTACCGGGCGGCGTGGCAATGGCGGCTATGGTGTCGCCATCCAGCATTAAGGGACTACGCTATGCTTGTGTGCATCCTCTTCAAGCACGTGTTTAGTGATGTACCACTGTTGGATGATCGACAAGCTGTTGTTGCAGATCCAGTAAAGCACCAAACCGGACGGGAAGAACAGGAAGAACACGGTGAAAACGATAGGGAACATTTTCATCACCTGCGCTTGCAGCGGATCGATCGGCGCCGGATTCAAGCTTTGCTGAATCTTCATGGTAATGCCGTACAGAATTGGCAACAGATAGAACGGGTCTTGCGCGGACAAATCATGAATCCACAAGGCAAATTCGGCCTGACGCAATTCCACGGTTTCGATCAAAACCCAATACAAGGAAATGAACACCGGAATCTGCACCATGATCGGTAAACAGCCGCCGAGCGGATTCACTTTTTCCTTTTTGTACATCGCCATCATTTCGGTGTTGAATTTCTGGCGATCGTCAGGATAACGCTCTTGTAACTCTTTCAAGCGGGGCTGTATTTTGCGCATTTTTGCCATGG
>MSXO01000028.1 GCA_002083615.1 Proteobacteria bacterium ST_bin11
CGGAGTCAATAGCCATGAACAAAACCCTGGACGGCCTGACGATTGGTGGATTAGCCAAAGCGGCTGGAATTGGTGTGGAAACCATACGGTATTATCAGCGTCTGGCGTTATTGCCCGAGCCAGACAGACCTTTGGGCGGCATCCGACGTTATGGTACGGCGGACGTTCAGCGGATCGTTTTCATCAAATCTGCGCAACGGCTAGGGTTCAGTTTGGACGAAGTGGCCGATTTGTTAAAACTGGCGGACAGCCGTCATTGCGACGAGGTACGCACACTAGCCGAACATAAACTCGAAGATGTCCAACACCGCATCGTCGAGTTACGCCGTATGGAAACGGCCTTGCAGGAATTGATCGGACGTTGCCAAACCAATCAGAATGAGGCGAGTTGTCCGCTAATTCTGGCGTTGCAGGAAAAACGCCGCTGAAACGCGGCATAGCAAAGTGCCTATTCATCCATCGTCAACATGCAAGTTTCAATCTGACTCAGGTTTTTTAACCAAACGATTTTGTAACTGTTCGGTATAACCATGCGCGGCTTTACGGATAAACTGGCTCTGACTCTGGAAATTGCGGCAGCGCGAGCACATCATCACATGCAAACCAATCGCCAGTCGTTCGCCAACGCTGAGTTTCTTGTCCAAGCCCTGTGACACCAGAGCGGTAATATCGCGACAACTACGCATGACGCTTCTCCTTTTTTGTTTTCGATTGATTGAACCAGCGGATTTCCAGGCATTCACGCAGCCGCAACCGGGCTCTATGCATGGTGACCCAGTAATTGGCGTCGCTTAAGCCGGTTTCCCGGCAGACTTCCTCCGCTTCCAGACCGACCAACTCGCGTAACATGAATACCTTGGCCATTTTTGGCGGTAGATTGTTCTGGCAGGTTTCGTAAATGGTCCAAAATTCCTGTTGCTTAAGCGCCGCTTCGGGATCGTTCCAGGTAGTTGGGCCGCCATTCCAGTGGCCGTTGCTCATGAAAAACGCGTCTTCGTCTACTTCGTCCTCGTCGTTATTGATTTGATCGAACTCAGCGGTGACGACTTCACGGGCGCTACGCCGCCAGTGGTCGGCAATTTTGTGTTTCAAAATACCGATTAGCCAGGTGCGTAACCCAGCCTTGCCTTCGAAGTTTGCCGAGGATTGCCAAGCGGCCAGCAGGGTTTCCTGCACGGCGTCGTCGGCCAGTTCGTTATCCTTTAGTTGCAGCAAGGCATAGCGAAACAGCACGGGCCGATGCTCGGCCAGTAGGGCTTCACTCAATTGATCGGATGTATTCATCCCGGCGTTCAACAACATGCGCTATCAGTCTTGGCCGATTCGCTGCCAGGTCCGGGCGAGCAATCGAATAAACCGAAATGCCGGGATTTATCACCCAACACTTGAAAATGATTGCTGTAACGGCTGAGTGCCAGCATGTCGGCGCTGTTGCCGCATACTCTTAACGGCCGGCCGGTCTCGAAATGATGGTGGTCGTCCAGATCGAAACTGTGCGGATGTTGGTCGATAGAGCCTAAATAGACCGCGACTTGGCCGAAGTCCTCGCAACGATCCTCCAAAGGCATTTTGAAGGCGCGGACCGTGACCGAGTCGAACTTGACCATGCCGATTTTGGCGAACACCTCGGGGTCGTCGATACTAATGGGGGTTTGTTTGACCTTACGGACATCCGGGCAGCCTAAGTCCTGCAAAATGCGCCGGAAGTCTTCCCAATACAACGCGCCGCCCAAACATTCACCCAGCAATACCGGGTCTTGGCGCAGTTCGACCGGGATGCGGCGGTCGGCAAACACGTCCGAAAAATACAGTTCACCGCCCGGTTTCAACACCCGGAAGATTTCCGCCAGTGCTCGGGGTTTTTCCGGCGACAGGTTGATGACGCAGTTGGAGACCACTACGTCGATGCTGTTATCGGCAATTGCTCCCTGCATTGCTCTACCTCCTGCATCCATGCAGTCGTCGGCTATCCCCACGGTGTGCAGGTTTTCGATATGGCCATGCAGGAATTCAACATTCGAAAAACCAAAGCGCTCGGCGTGCCAGTCGCGATGACGTACGGCCACTTCCAGTTGCTCGGGGGTCATATCGACGCCGATTACCCGGCCTGTCGGTCCGACCAGTTTCGACAAAAGATAACAGTCGCGGCCCGTTCCGCAGCCTAAATCCAGCACGGTCTTACCTGCCAGGGCCGGCGGCAACGGCGAACCGCAGCCGTAAAAACGTTCCAGCACTTCCGGATGCAATCCGGCCAGTAGCGCTTTTAAATAGCTTGGCATGGCGTCGATGCTGCAACAGGCGCTGGTTTTAAGGTCATCGCTGGATTGCAATACCTGGCCATAATAATGGCGGACCGATTCACTGATTTCGATACTGGTAGTCATAAGATTTCTCGTGTGTTTTTTATCAAAGGTTGGCGCCAATGGCAGTGTAATAGATTACGGCAGAACAGGCAGCCGCGCAGGGCAAGGTCAACAGCCAGGATAAGGCAATGGATGCGATCACGCCGGTATTGGCCTTGCCGCTGACCAAGCCGATACCGAATAATGAACCCACCGACACATGGGTGGTGGAAACCGGCATGCCAAATTTGCTGGCGAAAATCACCAACAGTGCCGTCACCAAGTTGGCGGACAAGCCCTGATTGTGCGTAATGGTGGTGATTTTATGACTCATGGTTTCCGCTACCCGCCGGGCATTGAATACGCCACCCAGCAGCATGGTAGTGGCTACCACGATAATGATCCATTGCAGATCAAAACCGGGTGCCAGCAATAACAAGGCGGCAATTTTCGGCGTGTCGTTCAGGCCGCGCGCAAAGCAGACCGCGCCGGCGCTGCAAAAATGCAGTCCATCGCGCAGGCGCTCAAGATTAAAGCCCAAAACCAGGCTAGATTGTCGCTCGGCGCAAGCCTCTTGGCGATCAAGGCTTAAAGAGGGAACGATTGCCGGATCGATTGCCATAGATATATTGGCGTTACCAACCGGCGCAAGACGGCCTGGGTTTTCAATGCACAAACACATGTAGTTCTCGATTGGCCGACGACTAAACCACATGCTCAGAATGCGATACAACAAGCCGGCCGATAGCAACGCCACAAACGGGCTCAATAGCAATGGCAGCACAAAGTTGTTCAGCAAAGGTGACAAGCTGATGTTGCCGGCTGTTGCTAACAAGGTGCTTCCGGCCATGGCGCCCAATAAGGCATGGGTCGTGGAAATCGGAAAGCCGTAACGCGTCGCCAGAATCACGGTCATTCCGGCACCACCCGCGACGGCAATCATGAAGGGTAGAGTGTGTATCAATTCATCCGGCGCCAAGCCTTTGCCGGAAAATTTAACCAGCAAAGTCTGAGCTAAAAACAGCGCTGTAATCGAACCCGCAAACGTTGTCAGCGTCGCCCACGTCAGCGCCTGACGGAAATTGGCGGTGCCGCTGCCAAACAAACTCGCCACGCCCTTGAAGTTATCATTGGCACCGTTGGCATAGGCCAGAAAGCAAACGCTGATAAATAAAATGCTGGTGAGCATAAGAAATCTCCTGGATTGGGTCGACTAGTTGCTATAAGTCGTTAGGAGAGGATCAAACCTTACAAAAAATATTCGACTATCTAAAGTTCGGGTAATAATCGACATAGATGACTGTCGTATTTTCGCCTGAAGCGATTTTGGACAATGCGTACATTCATACTGCCAAGAAACTGAAACCTTATTGGGATTTGTTGGAAGAGAAAGGAATGCGATTTTATTTTCTGCCTCCCTAGACCCTGAACTGAACCGTTATGAATGTCTTCCTTTTACTGCTCTTAAAATAAGTTAAGTCATGTTCGTGGGATAATATGCCCATGAAATGTAAACGAGATTCAGACGGCCGAGAAATTGATCACCATACTCTGCAAGTGATGCGGCAGCAGGCGGTCAAAGCGGTGAAAAATGGGCAGACAGCGGCCAGTGTGGCGGCAGCGATGGGTGTCAACATTCGCACGGTGTTTCGTTGGTTGTCCGACTTTACAACGGGCGGTCAAAATGCGCTGTTGGCCAAAAAGATTACCGGACGCCCACCGCTGGTCACGCCCGACGAAATGCGCTGGATCGCCGAGACCGTGCGGGATAAAACACCCTGGCAAATGAGGCTGGAGTTTGGCTTGTGGACATTGTCGTTGATTGGCGAAGTCATTTACCGCCAGTTTGGCAAACGTCTGACCTCGCCAAGTGTGGGGCGAATCATGCGGCTGCTGGGTTTTAAGCCGCAAAAGCCCTTGTATCGGGCTTGGCTGCGTATTCCGATTAAAACCGCCACCTATTCCGACTTCAAAACCACCAGGCATTCCGACACCAAAACAGCCGGTGGCGCCGATGTTGAGGTTGGCTGTTGAGCTAAGGCTATGGTACTCGCGCCCAATTGGCAATACGGGCCACCGACCGAACGGCAGTGGAATGTCTGGCAATTGGATTTCATGGAAGGCAATGGGGTTGGATACACCTCCGCCTGGAAACCGTGAATTCCTATGGTGAGGATTGGGTTTGGAAGGAGTTGGAAAAGGAAATTCAGAATGCGCGACAGCCGACTAACGGAGGGCTTGAGTCTGCGGCAATGTGACGCATTTTACGTGTTAGTGTTCACGCTATACTTGCTTTCGGGCATAAATAACGCCCACAACATGAGTTCTCAAATTTACTATTGATCTAGAACGCTCAAGTTCAAGGAGATTAGATGTCAAAAACAACGATATATGCCATTTTCATGGGCTTATTTATAAGTTTTCTTTCAACGCTGTCCTTCGCGGATGAACAAGAGGCAACAACATCATCAACTATTGTGGCCCCACAGGAATATCTTGAAATACTGGATGAAAATGGAGAATCCACAATCTATAAGATAGTTCCATCTGCACAAGTCAATGTACAGCAAGCCGCCGCGACCTGCGTTAGATATACCAATACCGTAACCGGAGGTCCTTTGGCTCCAGGAGCCGCAGCAGTTGCTTATGGACCTTACACGACAAACTGTGCAGGGTATCAATGGGCAACTTTAACTCCGATGTCCTCAGCATCCCTAACTCTATCTTTGCAAAAATATTTAGGCGGCTTATGGTCAACTGTAGCGACAGAGCCCGTTATGTATAACGGGACAGCAGGTACGTATAGATGGGTAGTCGTTAATAGCCCCTATAGCTCCCAACCTGGATACTGGTCTTTGAAATACTCGTTCCTTCTGTAACAAGCAGAGTCAAGGGGGATGTTCCCCCTTGATTCCCGCGCATTACGCTTTCTCATCGACAAAAACGCCGCTTCCCATATTTTTTATAAACTCATCCATGCTATATAGTGTATGGAGAGCATCTCCTAAAAATTTCCTGGCATCTTCCATTCCCTGCTCGCCTTGGGCGATAAGCTTGTCAACAAGAGTATAGTGTTCTTCAAAAAACTTGATCATATCCATGGAGGTATTAGCGTTCATATTATCTTTTGTTATGGTCGAAAGGACAAATTCATTAGCAGAATTGTCCGATATTTCACCGTTTCCATTCAAAAAACCACCCAACATACCCAAGTCATGTGGCGATATATTTCTTAGATCGACACTCGCTAACAGTTTTTTTATTTCGATTGGTTTTAATGCCGCTTGTTGGGCGTCGAATCCCTGGCCAATGGGCTGTGTTTTCGATGTGGTAAACCGATTTTTCCAAGGCATTGCCTCTGCTTTATCAAGAAGTTTATATTGGTTTGCACTTCCCGTTGAATTCAAGCTGACTATCATTGCATCCTCCTTAGGCTCATTGGTTCCGAGATGGCAAAGTGTATTTATTTGCTATCGGCTACCCAGAGATAATCTTTAGCGACAATTGTAAGCGGCTCCACTAATTCATCGTCGGTTTGATAAATCCGTCCGAATCCCTATCGCCAAACAAATTACCTATCAGTTTTTGTTTTTGGCTCATTGTTTCGGGGCCACATACAGGTATCAACTTATCGGGTAATTTTTGGCAGCTAATGCACCTGCCCGTTTCAGTACGTACCATGGCTCCAGATAGAGCTTGCCTAGCGGCCAGGCCATCATCGTCCAGTATCCGCAAATGAACAGGTATCCTGCCATTTGTTTCCAAGCGGGGATCATGGTCGTGGGATAGCTAATCCGAAACAGCATGGAAGAACAGACCAGGCTAACCACGAGCAATAGCATCCATCCTGCAATGAATATCAGTTGACTGGGCGCTAGCTTAGCTTCCTTGGCGGTGATTTTTAACAAGCCGGAGTAGCGGAGCCAGCGGATTTGGTGATCAGTGAAGTCGTACTGCCGGCGAATGGCAATGACCTGTTCGCGAATGGTAGTCGGCGGTGCAAATCCAAAACGACACTTGAATAGCTCGGGGTTATCCAGCGCTCTCCGGTCAAGTTCCGCCATTGATGTCCACGCTAACAGCAATTTGAGGGAGTTTGGCACTAAATACTCGTAGTAGTCGCGGCTGGCGTTGCGTTGCGAACCGCCGAAATTGATCTGAACCGGCGCGCTGGGTGTATCGGCAAATGCAGCCCGTTTGTCGTGGGGTTTTGGGGTTTCGAAATGGGATTGGGCGGCAGCGAACAGTCTGCGCCGACGGAATGCCGTCGGGACGCCAGCCTGTTTGGCGATGTACCATGACGCGATATAGAGCTTGTTGAGCATCCAGGCCATGATCAGCCAGAATCCGCCGAGCAGCACCAGGGCTTGTAGCTGTTTCGGCGTTGGCGGAAGCGAATATCCCACGAGGTATAGCGCGTCGCATAAGTTTCCGCACATCAGTCCCCTTGAACCCTGCTTAAGCTCAAGCAGTGACAGCATAAACCATGCAATAACTTATGAGACGTGCAATATAGCATCACTATGCTGTAGAGGCTGAGTATCCAGACCTGCGCCCAGCCGGCGGCCAACGCCAACCGACTGGGCACCAATTTGGCTTCTTCGGGGGTGATTTTTAACGTGCCCGATACACGGAATCCGCGCATTTGTTTGTCGGTAAAGTCGTAGCGATTCTGGATCGCCAGAATCTGCTGCCGAATCGTTAGGGACGTTTCGAAACCAAACCGACACTCAAACATTCTTGGGTTATCCAACGCTATCCGATCAAGCAGCGCTTTTGGGGCGCATGTCAGCAGGGTTTTAATCGAACTTAAGGCAATGTATTCGTAGTAATCACGGCCGGCATTGCGCTGAATGCCGTCGATGTTGAGGTGGGTGCTGGAGTGATTGGTATTTTGGTTTTGTTCCTGGTTCATCGCTTGGTCATCTCTGGCGGTTTCGAGCGCCTATTTTTCGTAGTAGTCGCGGCCGGCGTTACGTTGCGAACCGCCAAAATTGATCTGGACTGTAGAATTAGCCATATTGGCAAACGCGGCCCGTTTGTCGTGCGGTTTTTGCGCTTCGAAGTGGGCTTGGGCGGCGGCGAGCAGGTTGCGCCGACGGAATGTCGGATCGTGGTACCAGAGATGGCTGTTGTAGAGTTCCGCCGCTAAATTGAGGTCGCTGTGGGGCGCGATGCGTTCCAGAAAATCAGTTAAAGCAGGATCGGCCAGGGCCTCTTGCAAGTGGCCGGCTTGGCAAAGCAGTAGCAGCGCTTTGGCGGTTGGGTCGCCATCCACAACGGCCGAACGGGCGACGGCGATATAGAGCTCGATGTTCCTCAGTAAATCCAGATCGATATCGTTACGCCCAAACATCGTGCCTTCGCCGGTGAGCAGCCAATCGATCGATGCGCCGAATTCGGTGCGGATGGCATAGAAAAATTCGGTACCTGGCTTCTTGAGTCCGCGGACTACATCGCTCAGAAAGCCGGTGGATATGCCAATACGGCGGGCAAATTCGGCTTGACTGGGCGTGGATTGGGCAATGAGCTGTGTCAGTCGAGTAGCGAAACCCTCCAGACCCAAACTAGCATTTTGAGGCGGGTTACGTTGCATAATCATAATTTATAGAGTTATATTGAAACTCTATTGAGTTACAATAATTGTTGTTTAATTAACGATAGATTACTCGCAGCCCGAAACGATGTCACCTTTAGCCACGATGGACGCCATTGAAATCATTTACCGTTTGCAACGCCTGGGCAAAAGCCAGGCGCAAATTGCTCGCGAATTAGGCGTGTCAGGTGGTGTGGTGAATAACGTCATTCATGACCGGATTACGGCCTACGAGATTGCCCGCTATATCGCCGGTCTGTTGGGATGCCGGATCGAGGAGGTTTGGCCTGAACGTTACAGTTTCAAACCGAGAGGGCCGTCATCGCATCGCACCAAAATCAAAGCCGAATCGACAACTGGAGAAAAAACATGACTTAAAACTTACTGACCGTAAACAAGGCCAGGAATAACAAAGCCCTTAGAGCGCCAACTCTAGGGGCTTTGCGGAACTGCATTTGAAGTGAGCCTTCGATGTCAATTCTGCGATTCCCTTGCCCGTCTGTCAAGTACGGGCGGCCTGCCTATATGTATATTCATCGCCGCCACTTGCGCTGTGAGGCTGCAACGCGCCGGTATCTACCCCCAAACTGGAGAAAAACGTTGGCCGATGCCAACGAGGTCTAATGATGGCCAACAGGAGAATTGCCATGAGAAAAATCCGCCAGGTGCTACGCCTGCATTATGAATCTAAACTCAGCCGCCGGCAGATTGCTGGAAGTCTAAAGAATAATCCCGCCGGATTCAGGCATCAAACAGAACCCGCCTGCTGGCGGGTTTTTTATCGGAACAGGTGGCGGTTTTGTTATCGGAATCGCTGGCCGACAATCAGTCGGAACAGGTGGCTGTTTTCAAGCGGAATGGGTGGTGGGTTTGGGATGGAATATGCGGCTTGGCAGTAGGATCCGGTGTTGGTGGAAAAATGGCAGTCGGAGGCGTTTCCTGCCTTGAAAGCCGAAGCCAAACGCACCGGTGCGGTGATTTATTTTGTCGACGAAGCTGGCGTACGTTCTGACTTTCATGCCGGTACTACCTGGGCACCTGTCGGGCGGACGCCGACTGTGAAGACCACCGGGCGACGATACGGTTTGAATCTGATCTCTGCGGTCAGCGCACGAGGCGATTTTCGCTTCATGGTGCAAGAAGGCAACGTCACCGCCGAGGTGTTTATCGAATTTCTGAAACGTCTGCTACGCGGTGCCGAACAGCCGATCATCTTGGTCGTCGACGGCCATCCGATTCACAAGGCTAAGAGCGTTAAAACGTTTGTGGAGTAACAGCAAGGCCGGTTGCAGTTGGTTTTTCTGCCACCGTACGCGCCACAACTCAATCCGGATGAACAGGTTTGGGGCTATATCAAGCCACGTGTGGCCAAGCAGATGCCGGAAAATAAAATCGAATTAAAGAAACTCGTTCAATCTGCCATGCATCGCTTACAGAAACTCCCGGATGTCGTGAAATCTTTCTTCAGACACCCAGAATGTCAATATGCTGGCCAGTGACAATACTTTCTATGAGCAGTAAAACCTTTAGCCATGATGATCTTGAACAGGCCATTGACGAAATCAGCCAAGGATTTGGCTCAAAATACACGCTAACTTTTTGCTAGGCGCTTATCCTCAATTTCCCGTTTTTCTAATTAAGGATTCAATTTTATTCACTATTTGTGAAACACCCAAAGGTTGATTGTCAACAATTGAAAGGCATTTTTTATAAGCACGTAATTGAACACAAACCTTTTTACTCTCTGTAACAGGCTCTTTATTTATAACGGTAGTTGCGGTTTCGTTATCCTTGAGCACTACCTTTTTTTTAACATTAAAAGTATCCGAAATTTCAAAAAAATGCACGGCATAGAAATCATTAAGTAGCTCGATCAAGGTATCGT
The DNA here is from genome assembly GCA_002083615.1 of Proteobacteria bacterium ST_bin11. Classification (GTDB taxonomy): domain Bacteria; phylum Pseudomonadota; class Gammaproteobacteria; order Methylococcales; family Methylomonadaceae; genus Methylomonas. The sequence continues at coordinate 9,824 of MSXO01000028.1, forward strand.
TAGTAACGTTTAATGGTTGTTGTTGGTTATTTTTAATAAAATAACTGTTTCCATTGCCATTTATTGAAATTTGATACCTTTCGGCGTTTTCCTTATTAGATTGACTGGAAACAGTTATTTGTATCTTCTTTAGCGGGAATTGAGTTGGCAATACCAAAGAATGTGGCTTCGCCACAACAGTGCTACTAAAAAACACACCGATCAATATCGAGAAAAGCAATAGATTAATTTTCATATATTATTCTCACTTTTTAAAAAGTCGGCGACGCATTAGTTTTTCTAATCCGACTATCAAATAAACACTTGTCGCTACGCCTAAAATCAATAGCCACTCTCCACTGGCAATCGCAGCTGTACCGAAGAGCTTTTGCATAGGTGGCCAATAGGTAAATAGTAATTGCAACAGCGTCATAGTTAATGCGCCAACAATCACCCATAAATTGGAAAACACCCCAACATGAAACATTGAATGTTCCAAAGAGCGGCAGTTAAACAAGTAAAACATTTCGCAAAAAACAAACACATTAGCGGCTACAGTCCGTGCCGAAGCCAGGGATTCGCCGCGTCCAAGCTCCCATTCAAACAGCCCAAACGCACCTATCAACATTAAAGTCGAGACCAGGCAAATCCGAAAAATCAGCACACCGTTAAGAATCGGTTGTTGCGGGTCGCGCGGTTTGCGACTCATTAAGCTAGGCTCTTTGGGTTCAAAGGCCAGCATCAACCCCAATAATACCGCTGTGGACATATTGATCCACAGAATTTGCACCGGCGTAATCGGCAAGGCGACGTTGGCAAAAATGGCGGCGCTAATCACCAAGCCTTCGCCGCCATTGGTCGGTAAAGTCCAGACGATAAATTTAATCAGATTATCAAACACGCCACGCCCTTCTTCCACCGCCGCCGCAATGGTGGAAAACATATCATCGGTCAACACCATGGCCGCTGCTTCCTTGGCTACTTCGGTGCCGCCAAGTCCCATCGCGATCCCAATATTGGCTTGGCGTAAGGCCGGCGCATCATTCACACCGTCACCGGTCATGGCAACAATATGCCCATTGGCCTGTAAGGCTTGCACCAGCTGTAACTTTTGTTCAGGCGCAATTCGGGCATAAACAGCGCATTGTTCCACTAGCTGTGGATATTGTGCTTCAAGAGTAGCCTGCAACTCCGCACCCGTCACAACCCGTTCGACATCCCGCATCCCCAATTGTTTCGCAATCGCCAAAGCGGTGACAGGATGGTCTCCGGTAATCATTTTGACTTGAATACCCGCCCGATAACAGGCGGCGATTGAGGTGATCGCTTCAGGACGAGGCGGATCGATCATTGCCTGGAAACCCAGAAAAATGAATCCGCCTTTCACTTGATCATGGTTTACATCGTCATAGTCGTGATCGCCACGCGCAAACGCCAACACACGAAGCCCTTGTGCCGCCAGGCGTTCAACTTGTTGGTGCATTAAGGCCTTATCCAATGCCATTAGCTGCATTTGCGGGTCAATCGCTTTATCGCAACGCGCCAAGATACTTTCCAATGAGCCTTTTAAGTAAACATGGCGACTATCAATCGCCAAATTATGATGCAAGGTCGCCATGAACTGATGCTGGGATTCAAACGGAATGGCATCCAGACGGGGATGAGCGGTACAAATGGCTGTTTGGTGTAAACCGGCCTTGTGTGCCGCCACCAGTAACGCGGCTTCGGTGGGATCGCCTTCGATGCGCCAACTCTCTGGCTCGGCAATTAATCGCGCATCATTACATAACAGTCCGGCTTTCAGGCATTCCATCAAAGCAGGAAAATGTTGGTGGTCTATCGTCTTGCCATTTAGACCAATGTCACCGTCGGGCGTGTAACCGCTGCCGGTGATGTCAAAAAACTCTCCGCCTGCATACAAGGCCTGAACCGTCATTTGATTTTGGGTCAAGGTACCGGTTTTATCTGAACAAATGACAGTCGTACTACCCAATGTTTCTACTGCGGGCAGTTTGCGAATAATGGCGTTGCGTTTTGCCATTCTAGACACGCCTATCGCCAGGGTAATCGTCAGGGCGGCGGGCAATCCTTCCGGGATAGCGCCTACAGCCAAAGCCACCGACGCCATGAACATATCCAGCAGCGACTGGCCTCGCCATACCCCGATTAAAAACGTTACGGTTGCCAAGCCCAGGATGACCCAAAGCAATAACTTACTAAACTGAGCAATCTTAATCGTCAACGGCGTTTCCAGTTCAATTGTGCAACTGAGCAGGCTATTGATGCGTCCGATTTCAGTGTGATCGCCGACTTCCACAACGACCCCTGTTCCGCTGCCATAAGTGACCAATGTTGAGGAATACGCCATATTAAAACGATCCGCCAACAAGGTGGCTTCGCTTAGCGTCGCTAACTTTTTTTCTACCGGTACAGATTCCCCCGTCAGCGCGGACTCATCAATTTGCAGCTCTCGGATTTGCAGCAAGCGCAAGTCGGCAGGTACTTTGTCGCCTGATTGTAAAATGACTAAATCCCCAACCGTCAACTCGCTAGCCGAAATGGAACGGCGTTGACCATTGCGTAGTACCGTGGCTTTGACCGTCAGAACCCTACTAAGTGCATCAATCGCTTTCAGCGCGTTGGATTCCTGAATAAATCCGATAATGGTGTTGACCAACACCACACCAAAAATGACGCTGCTGTCCACCCATTCATCCAGGAACCCGGTAATCGCCGCTGCAATCAATAAGATGTAAACCAGCGGCTGGTTTACCTGTTCAAACAGTAAACGCAATGGGCTTTTGCCGCGCTGGGGCGTGAGGCAATTCAAACCGTGTTGCCTCAGGCGCTGTTCAGCCTGGATGTCAGTGAGACCTTGCTGAACATCAACTTGAAGGTCTGTTATCAATGTTTCCGGTGGCAGATTATGCCAATTTGTTTTCTGGGGTTTCATTTGTTTTAGTATTGGCATATTTATGAGTAAATCTTCGGCAACCTTGTTGTTCAAGATCCTGAATGTGCAGGTCGAGTTGTGTGTTTCCTGCGGGTGAACAAACACCGGCTTTATGGGGGCGGAACGGCCACGTTTGCATCCGTTTGCTTGTCTTAATATGAAATGGCCAACAACAAAGGACATCTGTTAGGTGGGATGTTGATCTGAATCCCTTAAAAGAATCTAACGATTCGGCCTAAAACCATTTTTTGACCCAAAAGCGACGCCCCCAATACAAAAACAAAGGAAATAGCCCCCACCAAAGAAAATGTTCAATAGGGCCACCTGATTCCCCGGCATAAGGGATCATGAAAAAAGGCACGATAACTATCCATAAAATAGATAGTACTAAAGCAATTCGATTTTTTTATTCAATCTCGTAAACCAATTAAGGCTCATGTTCATAGTTCTACTCCAATTGAGTTAATCATCCGTGAACCGAAACCAAAATGCGCGCATACAAGAAGCGCTCAAATTTAGACCCTCCTTCTACGAGGGACCTGGAACCAAAATGGGATGGACAAAATCAGTATGCAAAGCAACCAGGTCGTTAATTGCTGATTTTGAAACGTGTAACCCAATGCGAATGGTAGGCCTTCCATGAAATCAGGATGAGCCTGAATAAAATCATATCCGTTCATAAAATTTTTGGTTTCACCGAATACCAATGCGACGGCCTCGATGCTTAAAGCGCAGGCGAGCAACTTATCAATAGGCATATGCAAATTTCCTCCCGTCATTTTGTCAAATGCCAGAATTTGCCATTCTAATCTTCTTATCCTGATCCTCATGCAAACGGCCAAACAGCACACGCCGAGCACGGGGATTGCAAATTGATCATTCGGAAAACTAAGCGTGCGGCCGTCAAAGGCCAGACCATGGGTTTTATAGAGCGCTATCGGAATAAAAATCAGGTAAACGACTCTCAATAGTTTTGCGAGTCGCCTATCATCGGGTTTGCCAATCAATATATCGTGAAAACGCTGCGTCAATAAACCGCCCAGGGCGGCATTAACCGACACCATGAATAGGGCATATGCGCGCTGCGACGCGCTGTAGCTGGTGAGCCACAGAAAATTCGCCATCGTTACCAGACAAACCGAAAATGCTTGGCCCAGAATCAAAAACAGCAATATACGTGGCAACGAAAAACACCGCAGCTTTTTGAAATAGGCCGCCACAATCACTAACCACAAGATCGTCGCCCAGGCAAAATGGACAAGCCAGTTCGGATTTTCGCTGACCGGGCCGGTCAACGACAGGATGGGCTTACGGTCGATGGACATAAAGCCCCAATTTGCTCCCACCACACCTTCATGATGGCTCTTCCAGGGTTGGTTAAAGGCTTCGACGAGGTTATAGTCGAAACCATGTTGGTTTGCGACTTGCACCATGCTGCGGATGAATTTGGTTTGATTGACGATACTGGGTCTTGCGTAACCGCGTTGCCGGCCGATACCCGGCCAACCGGATTCACCAATCAGGATAGGTTTGCTCAGTCCCATGCTGAGCATTTTGTCCTCGACTTGTTTGAATATCCTTTCAATATGCTCGGCTGCTCGATCGATGCCTATCGGTTCGTCTTCCCAGTAAGGCAGGATGTGAATGGAAATAAAATCCACCTCATTGAAAAGTTGAGGGTAGCGCAGGTAGATCGACCAAACATCGGCATACGAAACCGGTTGATTGATCGCCTGTTTGACGTCGCGAATATGACCGATCAGACTGTCGACGTCCAAGTCATTGCGCAGCAACACCTCGTTGCCGACGATGACTCGTTTCACCACATCAGGATGAGCATTGGCTGATTTGATCAATGCTTCGAGTTCCAGCGCATTGCCTTCCTTGCCATCACCGAGCCAACCGCCCAATATCATATCCACCCCATATTTGCGCGCAAAATCAGGGGTGGACTCCATGCCGCCCAGTGTGGAGTAAGTGCGAATGCCAAAGGTTTTGTCCGCCAGAAGCCCCAAATCTTCATCGATGTGTTCGGGCAGTGGAAATTTATGTGTTATGGGACTGAAACCATCCCGAAACGGCGCAAACGACAGGCTCATCAATCGACCGGAAGGTACATCGACGCCAACATCTTCCGGCAAATTGACAAACCAGGCCAATATCCCATGAACGAATACTATAAAGATCAGGCAGAGCAGAATCTGGGTGGTTTCCCGATTAAATTTGTGTTTTGAATTAATCATCCGCGGAACGAAACCAAAACGCGCGCATAAAAGACGCGATCACAATGACTATGCCAAACACTACGCAGGCCCACATAAAGGCATGGACATAGCCAATGATCACCGCGCACCCCACTAGGAAAAAACCCAGCAAGCTAAATTCCCAGCCAACATGAAAACCGTTGAGCATGGTGGATAATCCCAATATCAACAGTATCACCAAGTCAGCACTAACACCGGATAACTGCCCGGATTTATTCAGAAAAGTGGCGGCAATTACGACGATGATTGTGTGTAGCCAATGCATGCCTTGTGCCTTGATGATGTCAGCGAAGCTTACATCACTGCTTTTGGCCTGTAACCAGGCAATGAAAACGGACAGCAAACCAAAGACGAACACCATTAACAGCCAATAGCCGTAACCGTCATCGGGATTAAAGTCGGTGATGAAAATGCCTACCAGCGACAAGAGGACCAACAGGATAAACACCGTTTGCTCAATACCGAAATGGCGTTTTCCGGGGTTGCTCTCTGCCATTATTTCATCGTCATACATGTTTCGGGTTCCTTTGGTTATTATTAATCTGTGCTGCGGACAATCGTCATTTGGGGTGTTGCTGAATCAATTTGGCTGCCGCATCCTCGAGTTTCGCAAAATCGACGCCCACGCTGATGACAAAACTGGAGGCTTCTTCAAAGGTCATGGTGGATTTAACGATCTTGGATTCGTGGACCATTACGGTGAATCCGGAAGTGGGGTTTGGCGAAGTGGGCACATACAAAACATAAAGCTCGTCCTTCTGATTGGTCACATAGGCCGGCACCCAGACACCGTCCTTGGGATATTCGACGTAGACGACTTCCCGTGGCTTATCCTGGCCTTCGCCGGAAAATATGCCGATGATTTTTTTGCTCACGCGATATACGGTACTGAGTATCGGCAGCTTCTCAAGATACGATTCCAAGAGGGAAACCATATAAGTCTTTCCTTTCCCATGCCGAATCCGATAGCCTAAAAAGATCAGCAACAGAATGGTGATGGCGAATAAAAAAGACGTCATCCAGTAATTTTCGTAATAACCATGAACGCTCAGAAATGTATCCCGCAGCAAACGTTCTATGAGGACAACGATTTGCACGACCACCAGAATCGGCAATACCGACAGGACACCCAGCAGGAAATAGTCCAGAAATTTTCGAATGTTTTCTTTCATGTTTTACCCCTTATGAAGTGACGTTTGTTCGGATGTAAGCCTGTTACAGACACCATCGGAAACGTTTGGCATTTAGCAAAAACAGGTCATCCTAATCGCAGGTAACGGTAATAACCTTTCAACAACATCGGCGCAAGCAGCGTGGTCATGGCGATGACAATAATCAGCGCGGCGTAGATATCGTTATTCAAGATACCTGACGTTCGCCCAAGTTCCGCGAAGATCAAGCCGACCTCGCCACGCGGAATCATGGCGATACCGATAGCCAGACGCTCCGTCCAAGGCCCACGTAGTAATAGCGCACCTAATAGCTTGCCGATTATGGCCACAGCGAACAGGCTGGCTGAAAACCACCAAATGAATGGCGAGGTCCAGTCGATTTCGCGCAGATTGAGGGAAAGCCCGACCATCACGAAAAATATCGGCACGAATAATTGAACGATAGGCAGCATTTGGGCTTCGATATGACCGGTAAAACCCGCATCTTCATGCAAAGCCATACCGAAAGGCAGAAAAAACCGTCGCGAAAGCGCCAAGCCCGCGGCAAAGCCGCCCAATAACTCCGGCGCACCCATTTCGTGAGCTAACCAGGCGAAGAACAACACCAGAGAGACGATCAGGGTGGGAATCAGCCCTTCGGTTTGACTGATTTTGGCAAATTGCCGAATCATTAAGGAAATGGCTTTGGCGAATAGCGGTGCCAAAACGAAGAACATCGCGATGAAGCCTATGACCTGCATGGCATTGGCTGTGTTGATTTGACCTACCCGAGAAAAATCGTAAAGAACGGCCAAAAGCACAACGCCGAGAATATCGTCAATCACTGCCGCGCCCAATACCACTTGCGCTTCCCGGCTGTGTTGACGTTTTAAATCGGTAAGAACCCGGACGGTAATGCCGATACTGGTGGCGGTTAGGGTCCCGCCGATGAATAGCGATTCCAGCAAACTGCGGTTGAACAGCCAATGACTGAGGCCGAAACCAAACACGAACGGCCAGAAGAAACCGCTGACCGCCACAAACAACGCTTGCCAGCCGGATTTTGCCAATTGGCGAATATCGGTATCCAGCCCGACTTCAAATAGCAACAAAATGATGCCGATCTCGGCTAATAACTTGATGACCTGACTCGGCTCCATCCAACCCAGCAAACTGGGGCCGAGGATTACGCCGGCTAGCAATTCACCCACTACCGGAGGACTTTTCAAGCGTGCGAACAATTCGCCGAACAGCCGTGCGGTCAGCAAAATAACCATCAACTGAAAGAATAACTGATGAACCGCTTGATCTTCCATCGCGCTATCCCCTGAAGTTCTGGCTAAAGCTGTTGTTGGTTTTCCAATGCTGTTTCGGGATCGCTCTTTGGCATAACGGCGTTCACTTTCTGGAAATCATCGGTGTTTGGCGATTTCACCATCATGTCTGGTGAAGCGGTGCCGATTGTGTTTTTCCCCTGCAATAACAGCATCGGTAATACCGCCAAACCGATCAAGAAAGGCAGCAACAGTGCCTGTTTGCCCCAGGTGCAAGAAATATCCTTTAAATCTGCCGACGTGCTTTGAGTTGAATCTTGCCTTTGGTTGTATTGATCAGTAGGCAATTTCCAAGGTTTTCCATCCAGCCAGGCCAATGTCTTAGCAGTCAACAGCATTAGCGCAATGCCCGCTAGGTTAACCATCGCCACGTTGGTCGCGTCTCGTCCCAACCAATCCAAGGCGATACCGCCAATGTATGACAAACTCATGCAGCATAGGAAAATCGGCAAGGATTGTTGCCCCATTCTGATGATCCAACGTGGTAAACCCATCGTTAACCACTGGGGTTTCCATTTGAAGAGTTGATTCATCAGATAGGCCAGTGCCAACAGGTGAACCCAGCGCAACAGCCCTAGATGACTTTTATCCAAGAATGGCTCCAGACGTGCGCGTAACTCCCCCCAGAATGCCATCTGTCCGTAAGTGGCTTCATGACCCAGCGGAATAGATACCGACACGATAATTGCGCAAATCAACATGAGTCCCCTGTGTTTATCCGGTACTCGAATCCAACCTTCCCCCAATGCAAAACCGGTAAAGAACATTAGTTGCCAGTTAAAAGGATTGAAATACCAAGGGCGGCCGGTGGTCGGGTCAGCCGTCAATTCCCACCCGTACTGCCATGCTGCGTAGTAAATCAAAACTGAAAAGCTCAAGGCTAATACAATGTGCAGACGAGACAAAGCCCAAACCAGCGGCATCCACAAAATCAACACCAGATACATGGGCAGGATGTCAAAATAATTGGGGACGTATGCCAGGCTAAATATGTCTATAACTGCTTGCTGGGTGTTGTCGAAAAAGTAAGCAATATTAAGGCGTTGGATGTAATCCGCCCCCAGAGTCCAGCGATTACCCAGCACACAAATCACTGCCATCAATAAAAACGAGGCCACGTGCGCGGCATAGATTTGTCCACAACGATGCAGCACTCGAACGCTGCCCAGCCAAAGTCCTGCGCGATCAAAGCTGCGCCCATAGGCGATCGCTGAGGCAAAGCCTGACAGAAATACAAACATTTCCGCTGCATCGCTGAGCCCGAATCGAGAGGGTGTATACCAGAACCAGGGATTGTCAGGCATGTGGTTGATGAAGATAATTATCAAAGCAATCCCACGAAAAAAGTCCAATTGCAGATTACGTGATAGCACCGGATAGAGCTGTGATTCCATAATGAATCCTTTGGCGATTAAGGCGGATCAGCTTCCGCTAAGTTTTTGTTATTCTGAATAAGCCAATGGCGATGATCGTGAAGTCACCCTAAAATGCAGGTGACGCGCAACACCGTGATTCCAGTTCTGAGCAAATATAGAGAGCTGTATTTCTCTCAAACTTGATGATGGTATCGGCGTAACCTTTCATTAACCTTTCATTGACGTAAATCTTTTCATGAGAATTTTGTTAGTCGAAGACGACACTGTATTGGGTGATGGCCTGTCTCGTAGTCTTACCGATTGGGGATTCGATGTCACGCTGGCCGTCACGGGGGCTTTTGCTGACAGCGCACTGAGTACGCAACCTTACGACTTAGTCATTCTCGATCTGGGTTTACCAGATATGGATGGACGCGACGTATTACGACATTTACGCGGTCGCTACCAGTCGGCTATTCCTGTACTAATTTTGACTGCCCGCGATGGTCTTAATGAGAGAGTCGGAGGTCTGGAGCTAGGTGCGGATGATTACATGACCAAACCGTTCGAATTGCGGGAGCTGGAGGCTCGGGTCAGAGCCTTGTTGCGCCGCTGGCAAGGCGGCTTCAATCACGATATTCGCTTCGGCCAATTGGTGTTGGATACCCGTCAACAACAGATCACTAACCAGGGATTAGCGATGGCATTACCGCCACGGGAATATGGCGTACTGGAGGCCTTGTTATTGCAAGCCGGGCGCATAGTGAGCAAGGACAACATTGCCCAGCGCCTGGCGGTTCGGTCGGAAGAACTGGCCGACAACGCTATCGAAGTGTATATCCATCGCTTACGCAAACGCCTGGAGCCTTTGGGTATCGGTATCCGCACCCTGCGTGGATTGGGCTATCTGTTGGAGCAAAACGACGATGCGTGAACCCCAAAGCTTGCGGGCACAGCTTTTGTCACGACTGACCTTACCGTTGCTGATAGTGGTGATTCTGGATGCCTCGGTGTCCTATTTTGTGGCACTGCATTATGCCGACCAGGCTTACGACAGTTGGTTGTTGGATTCTGCTAAATCCCTGACGCAGGAGGTTAAGGCGCATAAAGATAAAGTCACCTTTGAACTGCCACCCATCGCGGTGGAAGTGTTTCGTTGGGATGCCATGGACAAAACCTTTTTCAAGGTGGAATCCGAAGCCGCCGGTTTTATCGCCGGCGATAAGGGACTACCCAGTCCCGTGTTGGCGACCATGGCGAGTGATGAACCGTTTTTTTCCGACGGCGAAATCCTGGGACAAAAAGTCCGGATCGTGTCGGTACTCACGGCGCCGACAACTGATGACAGCGACGATGTGCTGATTTCTGTCGCCGAAACCCTTAATAAGCGGCGTGGCATGATGAATGAAATTTTGTTGGCAGTGGTGCTGCCACAGCTTTTGCTGGTGTTAATTACCGGTTTTCACATATGGACCGGTATCAACCGGGGACTCAGCCCTTTGAACGACCTAGCAAAACTTATTGCCCAGCGTTCGGCCAGAGACTTAAATCCCATTTCGGATGCCGGTGTCCCCCTGGAAGTGCGTTCACTGACACATACTATAAATGCTCTGCTAGATCGGCTAGGCGCTAACCTGAAGACCCAGCAGCGGTTTATCGAAAATGCAGCACATCAACTTCGCACACCTTTAGCCGGATTGAAAGTCCAGGCAGAACGGGCGCTGATGGCCGACAACCTTGAATCCATGAGGCCGGCCTTGGCGCATATCAAAAACTCTGCGGATCGTGTTGCACACCTCAGTACCCAATTGCTGGTTTTGGCTCGGTCGGAGTCGGTTTCTCAAACAGCTCATGAGTTAAAATCACTGGATTTGATCACACTAAGCCGCGCGTGCTGTATGGACTGGGTGCCAAAAGCATTGGAGCGCAACATTGAATTGGGATTGGATGCCCCAACCACTCCCGTTGGCATTGCTGGCGACGAAACCTTGCTTCGAGAGTTGCTCAGCAATTTATTAGATAACGCCATTGCTTACGGCAATCCGGATGGACATATCAGTGTGCAAATCGAACCCGGCCTTGAGCCGAGACTGATCGTCGAAGATGACGGTTCCGGCATCCAGGCAAACGAAGCGGACAGGATTTTTGAGCGTTTTTACCGAATTCCGGGTAGTCGTGGAGAGGGTTGCGGACTGGGACTGGCAATCGTCAAGGAAATTGCCGACCTTCACTCGGCGCGGATCGAAGTCGGCAGTGGGCCGCGCGGCAGAGGCACCCGAATTGAGATTAGCTTCGGCGTGGGCTAATAAAATCAGAATATAGCGGTATTTGTTGGAGATCAACTCTACCGTTGAAAGGTTCATGAAAGCTTAGGCGACTAGAATGTCGCGGCAATTCACAAGAAAGATACGAAATTGCCATGTTTTCAAAAAATCACATCAGACAGCTCAGTTATTTGATTTGTTTTGTCTCCGTCATCCAGCTGACATCCGGTTGTACTTGTCACAATCCCGCACCTATAGATCAATCCTCGTCGACGACAGCCTTGATAAGTCAATCTCCTTCGGCTTTCCTCACCAAGGTAGCCAGTCGCGTTGGCTGAGTTATACCCAATTGGAGATTCACAGCAGGGCTACCGATAAATTTTAGGGATATCGCAGACACCGAAACATCAGACCCAAGAAAGTGTGAATAAGTAAGCTATTGAAAGGTTGATGAAAGGTTTAATGGTTAGGATGCTACGTCACTGTCTCTATTCTTAAAATCCTTGGCGTTTCATATACATGCGTTGTTCTTATTTGTTTTTCCTTATTTGCTTTTTGTCTCTTAGCGGCTGTGAACAGCGCACTCCAGAACCGACGATTCAATCAAGTCCCGCAGAGCAACCTTCGGCCACAGCAAATCGAACGGTTTCTCTTCGTCTTGATTCGCTCCCGTATATCAAAGTCCAGGAAATTCAACCGGAAGCCTTCGCGGGTACGATTTCCGCACCGGCCCGTGTCGATTTTCGGGCTCAGGCGATCTCCACGGCTGGCACGGTAGTCGCTGGCCGCATCACCAAAATTCATGTGCAAATCGGTGACAGGATTAAGGCCGGGGCGCCCTTGGCAACACTGGCCAGCGGCGAAGCCACGCAAATGCGTTCGGATTATGCCCGTGCGGTCGCCGAATTGGCTCGTGCAGAGGATCACCTACGGCGTCAAATGGAAATGCAGCGCACCGGTGTGGGGCTTGAGATTGAACGGGTGGAAGCCGACACTCAGCTGAAGCAAGCCAAAACGGAGTTGGAGCGCAGCCGGGATTTTCTAAAGCTTTTGGGCGACGGTACTGCTGCTGAAGTGATCGTGCGTGCGCCCATGGATAGCATGATTCTGAAGGCGCATGTCTCGACAGGCGCGGCAGTGGCGCCGGGGGCACCACTGTTTGATCTGGGCGAACCTTCCGCCGCCTGGATCATCGCCGACGTGTTCGAGAAAGATTTGCTTTTGGTGGAAAAAGGCGCCAAAGCCGTTATTGAACTCGCCTCTTCGCCGGATCCCATCCTCGGGCATGTAGTGGCGGAAAGCGCGGCCATTCAGACCGACTTACGGCGGGCATCGGTGTTTATCGAGCCGGATGATCCAAAGCTATCGTTGCGGCCCGGCATGTACGCCAGGGTTACGATTGAAGCTTCCACGCCCAACCGGATTATCCTGCCCACGGCAGCGATACTTATCAAGGATGGCCGCGAAACCCTGGTTTACGTGGAAACTGCGCCCAACGTTTTCGAAGCGCGCCCGGTGCAAGTGGGACAATCTCGCGAAGGTATTACGCCGGTGCTGAAAGGCCTGTCTGGTGGAGAGCGTGTCGTGGTCAGCGGTGCGCTACTACTCGACGGCGAAGCCTCTTTACTACTGTAGGAGGCTACTATGCTAAAAATCCTGATCGAATACTGTGTCCACCGGCGTATTGCCGCTATGGTGGTCACCTGTGTTATTGCCTTGTTCGGCATTCATGCCTATATCGAAACGCCGATAGAAGCCTATCCGGATGTCACCAATACTCAGGTGACCGTGATTAGTCTGATGCCAGGCTACGCGCCGGAAGAAGTCGAACGCCAGGTCACCGTACCGCTAGAACGTGTGCTCAACGGTACGCCCGGCATGCTGAAAATGCGCAGTCAAAGCTTGTTTGGCTTGTCTTTGGTGACCATCACCTTTGGCGATGATGTCGACAGCTTTCACTCCCGAACACTGATTACCGAGCGCATGACCGGTGCCGAACTCCCCGCAGCAGTCAAACCGTTACTGACCCCGGATTACACGCCGCTGGGGGAAATCTACAAATTTGTGGTGGTCAGCGATCGCCATTCGCTATATGAGCTGCGTTCCGAAATGGAATGGAACGTGTCACGCGTGATGCGCCAGGTACAAGGCGTAGCGGACGTGCTGACCTTTGGCGGCTATTACAAGGAGTTTCATGTCGAAATTGACCCCGTCAGGCTCGACTCTTTTGGCCTGACCCTGGATGAAGTCAATCAAGCCATTGCCAGTGCTAACCGCAACGTCGGTGCCGGCTTTTTACGCCACGGCGATCAGCAAATGGTGATCCGTAGCCTCGGCTATCTGAGTTCCGCCGAGGATGTGAAGCAAATTGTGCTGAAAAGCGAAGGCGGCACGCCGGTAACCGTCGGCGATATTGCCCGCATGGTACAAGCTTACACGCCCCGCCAAGGTGCGGTCGGGATGAACGACCAGAAAGAAGCCGTGGAAGGTATCGTGCTCCTGCGTCGTGGCCAAAATCCTTCACGGGTATTGGCGGCCGTGCACAAAAAAGTCGAGGAGCTGAATACCCGCATCCTGCCCACCGGCATGAAACTAGTACCCTTCCTGGACCGCACCGAGTTGGTCAATAAGACACTGCACACGGTTTACGACAATTTGTTGCACGGGTTCTTTCTGGTCGTCGGCGTGGTCTGGCTGTTCCTACGCAGTATCCGTGGCTCACTGATTGTGGCCAGCGTCATCCCGCTATCGTTGTTGGTAGCGTTTGCCGGGCTATACCAAATGGGATTGCCCGCAAACCTGATTTCCATGGGCGCCATCGACTTCGGCATCATTCTGGATGGTGCCGTGGTGCTGGTTGAGAACGTCATCCACCAAGCGAATCATCAAAAACCCAAAAATCATCGGCAAATGGTGCATTTGATTGTCAATGCGGCCTTTGATGTGGCCAAGCCGACGTTTTATGCGATGCTGATCATCATCGCCGCACTGATTCCGGTTTTCACCCTGGAACAGGTTGAAGGGCGCATTTTTCGACCCTTGGCATTGACCTATAGTTTTGCGCTGGTGGGTGGCTTGGTGTTTGCGATGACATTGGTACCGGCGCTCTGTGCGGCACTGATTCAACCTAAACATGCCATGATCGAAGAGCCGAAATTTTTAGTTCGTCTACGAGGGGCGTACAGACGTATCCTCGGCGCGGCGCTAGCTCGCCGAACGACTACCCTTGGCGCCGCAGCAGGTTTACTGCTGGCAGGTGGGGTTGCGGTGGGTGCTCTCGGCACTGAGTTTTTACCTGAACTGGATGAAGGCGACGTGCATGTGTTCGTCGAAATGCCGGCCAGTATCTCCCTCGCCAAGGGACAAGACGTATTGCTGGATATGCGTCAACGTCTGCTGGCATTTCCGGAAGTCAAAGGCATTCTCAGTCAGCAAGGCCGTTCCGAGGACGGCACCGATAACGAAGGCGTCAACATGAGCGAAACCTTTGTTCATCTAAAGCCCCATGAGCAATGGCGGCCGGGGTGGCACAAGGAAGCCTTGGTTGATGCCATGCGTGAGTCACTGGCCGCCATACCGGGCGTGCGTTTCAATTTCTCTCAACCCATCAAGGACAACGTCGAAGAAGCCGTTAGCGGCGTGCGCGGCAAAGTGGTGTTAAAAATTTACGGTAACGATCTGGAAAAAATGCGTGCCGTTTTGGAGCAGGCCAAAGGCCGACTCAAGGAGATTCCGGGCGTCATCGACCTTGATTTGTATCGGGAATCGATTGTGCCGCAATTACAAATCAAACTAAATCGGGCCGCGCTGGCCCGGCAAGGCATTACCATCGATGCCGCTCAGGACACTATCGAAACCGGTCTAGCCGGCATGGTCGTCACCGAACTTTGGCAGGACGAACGCCCGGTGCCGGTACGGGTGATTTTGCCCAGTGTTGAACGAAGCGATAGCGAGCAAATCGGCGGTTTGTTGCTGCCGACGCCGTCCGGAGCACGCATACCGCTACGAGAAGTAGCCGATTTGCCGACCGAGCGTGGTCGCACCTCCATTGAGCGCGAGGCCAATCGCCGCTTCCTGGCCTTAAAATTTAATGTGGAAAATCGCGACCTCGGTTCAGTGGTGCATGACGCGATGGAAGCTGTCGAAGGCAAGATCGAATTGCCCGAGGGAGATTTTCTGGTCTGGGGCGGCGAGTTCGAAAACCAGCAACGGGCGATGGCCAGACTCGGTGTCGTAGTGCCTATCGCGGTGCTGATCGTCTTGGCTCTGTTATATGGCGCCTTACAGTCCGCGCGTAGCGCTCTGGCCATCTTGCTCTGCGCCCCCTTTGCCATGACCGGTGGCGCATTCGTGCTGCTGTTGGCCGGCATACCCTTGTCGGTCAGCGCGGCGATCGGTTTCATTGCTTTGCTGGGCCAAGTGTCGTTGATGGGGCTACTCGTGCTGAGCGCGACTGAAGATCGAAGGCGACAAGGGCTATCGGTTATGGAGGCCATCCTGAATGGTGCCACCGACCGTTTGCGGCCGGTATTGATGGCTTCGATGCTGGCCTTGCTCGGCTTGCTACCGATGGCCGTTTCGACCGGTATCGGCAGTGAAACGCAACAACCGTTCGCAGTGGTTATCGTCGGCGGCATGTTCACCACCTTTTTCGTCGCGATGCTGGTGTTGCCGGTTATTTACTCTTATATCACCCCGGAAAGGCTCATCACCCCGGAAGAAGCAGATGAATTACCGGAGGAATCCTTATGAAAACACCTGATTGGAAAAAACACCTCGTATTGCCAGCAGTCTGTTTTTGCTTGGTGAGCGCTATTTCCTGGACTTCGCCGGTGCTTGCCGACGATTCGACAATGCTGCCGGAAACTGTCACTATCCAGCAGTTAATGCAAATTACCCGCGAAAAGAGCCCCCGCTTTGCAGCCCTGAGGCAACGTATCGAACCGGCCAATGCCGAAGTGGTGGCTGCCGGGGTGTTGCCTAATCCCAGAATCAGTTACGGCCGTTACGACCTGTTGACCCGGCAGAACACCATGTATGACGGCAATGTCCAGCAACAAGTCACCCTGGAGGTACCCGTGTTGATAGCGGGTCAACGTGGTGCCCGCGTCGATGCCGCTGAAAAAAATCGCGAAGTGACTGCCGCCGACATTGATGCCGAATTTGCCGATTTGATTCACCAGGAGTGGGGCTTATTTGTCGAGCAACTGGCGGATAAACAACGAATCGCGGTGCTGGATGAAACCACTCGATATATGGGGCATCTGGCCGACATCGTGTTGGGACGCGCTCAGGCCGGCAATGCCAGTCGCTACGATTTGCTGCGTATCGAAATCGAAACCAAGGCGGTGCAAACCCGGCTGGAAACGGTCAGCAATAATCTATCGTCCTCCGCCGGTGAGTTAGGGGTGTTAGTGGGCTTATCCGGCTGGAAACCGCAAGCGGCCGGCAAGCTGGATTATCTGAATGTACCGACCGATATCGAAAAGCTTTGGGCGGATACCGTCAATCTGAATCCAGCGCTTGAGGCGGCAAGACGTGGCGAAATCGCCGCCGATGCGGGACTGGAACGCGCCGAGAGAGAACGCTGGCCTACTCCGTCGCTGCAAGTCGGCTCGGTCTTTACCGACAAACCTTACGGTAATACCAGCTTTGCGGGTGTATCCGTCGACCTGCCGATTTTTGATCGTGGTCAAGGCGGCATGGCCCGCGCGAATGCCGAAAAACAAGCAGCTATCTTAGCGCGAGGGTTAACGAACGCCCAAACCCGTAGCGCCTTGGAACGTGCAGTTGACCAATTGAGCAAACGCCGAACTACACGCATTAAATTTGAACAGGAAGTGATGGGGAGACTGAGTGATCTTAAGGCGATGGGTGAAGCCAGTTATCGGCTCGGTAAAGGGAGTTTGCTGGAACTGCTCGACGCCTCACGCTCCCGAACCGAAACACAATTGACGCATCTGGATTTGATGCAGGCGGAAATCGAGGCTGAGCTGGAAATTCTAAAAGTGGCCGGTTTGCTGGTAAACACTGTCGACTCAGAGCTAACCCAAAAATAATATCGGGTGCAATTATTGCTTATAAATCCTACAAGTGACGTAAATAACGGTAATGGCAATATATAAGCGAGAGATTTTCCATTATTAGCGTTGGTGGCGGCAAGGTTTTGCCGTCCATCCTCAGCTCAAGAACATCCGGATTTGACGCATGTTAATAACTACCTCAATCAGTAGGAGGCCGAAATGAGTATGGACATCCTAGGCTCGGCATTATCGGGACTGGCTGCGTCACAGCGGGCGCTCGAAACGACCAGTAATAACATCAGCAATGTCAGCACAGAGGGGTATAGTCGTCAGCGAGTAGAATTAGCGACACGATCAGAACAATACACGGGTTCGGGATATGTGGGTAACGGGGTTGATGCCGTCAACATTGTTCGTAGCTATGATCAGTTTATTACCGAACAATTACGGTCCAGTACATCAGCCTTTGCCGGTGCGGATACTTATCAGAAGTTGATTACACAAGTCGATAATCTAATTGCTAATGAATCTACAGGGTTATCACCGGCTATAAAATCGTTTTTCAACGCGATTAACGATGTCTCAAATGATCCAAGTTCTGTGCCTGCCAGACAAGTGATATTGGCTGAAGCCGATACCATGGCGAAACAATTTAACAACTTGGCTTCTCGTTTTAATGAAATGGGTAAGCAGGTCAATAGTCAACTCGACAGTATCGTGGGCGATCTAAACAACTTTGCCAAAGCCCTTGCCAAGTTGAATAACAATATTGTGAGTGATATGGGGCGTTCAGCCGGCAAGCAAATACCAAATGAGTCGTTGGATCAACGCGATTGGCTATTAAGCAATATTGCCCAAAAAGTCGACGTATCGGTCATCAATCAGACGGATGGCTCCGTCAGTATATTTATTGGTCAAGGCCAACCACTGGTATTGGGTAGTTACGCTGCCAATCTTTCGGTGCAAGCGTCGAAAACAGATTCCGCGCACAAATCGATTCTGCTCAATGGGCAAGATATATCGCCTCAAATAACCAGTGGCGAACTTTACGGCAATTTACACTTTCGCGACCTAGTGCTGGATGTTGCTCAACAACAATTAGGTTCTCTGGCGATGGGAATTGCCATCGAATTTAATTCTGTACATCAGAGCGGTTTCGATCTGAACGGTAATCCTGGGCTAGCGCTGTTTGATTTGGGCTCACCTAGCATAGGCGTCAAAAGTGTTGCGAAGGATTCAAATCTGATAGTTACAGCGAGTTTTTCAGCCCCGCCGTCAGCGGCGAATATTGGAGCGTCCTATCGCTTAGACGTATCTGCCACGGTTCCTGACGTCACATACAATTTGACCAATCTATCCGATGG
The DNA here is from genome assembly GCA_002083615.1 of Proteobacteria bacterium ST_bin11. Classification (GTDB taxonomy): domain Bacteria; phylum Pseudomonadota; class Gammaproteobacteria; order Methylococcales; family Methylomonadaceae; genus Methylomonas. The sequence goes on from MSXO01000028.1 coordinate 28,511, forward strand.
CACTTCAATCAATGGTTTGAATAACGCCTCCTTGCCGACTGCGACCGTAGCGGCTGGATTTAGTATCACCTTTCCAAGTGGCGTGTTGAATGCGGGTGATAGTTTTAAGATCAGTCCCGGTATCGATGCTGCACGCACACTTCGAACCAATGCGGCTATTACCAGCCCAAGACAAGTCGCCGCTGCTGATATGCCGGGGTTGTCAGGGGATAATAGAAATGCTCTGAAATTAGCAAAGATTGAGACACAGTCAATTATGCAAAATGGCAAGGTGACTTTTACTCAGGTATACGGCCAATTGGTTGCGGATGTTGGTTCAAAAACGCATTCAGCCCAATTAAACCGCGATGCTCAACAAACCTTGTTTCAAAGGGCAAAAGGTGCTCAAGAAAGCGTATCGGGGGTCAACCTGGACGAAGAGGCTGCCGATTTGATTAAGTATCAGCATTCATATCAGGCAGCAGCGCATGTAGTTTCTATTGCCAAAAATCTGTTTGATACCTTGATACAAGCGATTCGGTAGTTTAAAAACAATCATTTCAGATCCAGACGTCCGCAAAAAAGCTTATATGGGGTTGTAAGCCGGAACCGCCGAAAATTTTGTCACTCCGAAATTCGTTCTAAGTCATGCAAAAACAGATAATAGCTACTTAAATGGAGCCCCGTCATTTGTGTTGCCCGCTGTCGTTTAGCTAAACAATCCAGTGCTGCCATAGGTCTAATAACCCTAGGATTTCAAACCGGAACCGGCGACAACTCTGCCTATGTTTAGGAATGCGTTGATGGCGATATCTTAACGTTTAGCGGTTTTAAATTGGGGTCCTCACAAGTCAAATTAGGCGCATCCTTAATACATCTGTCATATTTTTTATGTAAGCTTCCGTAACGCGCACTACTTGGCACGCTAGCGCTCGGTCAAAAGTCACCGCAAGCTTGATGGGCCATGCTTCGAGAATCCGAATGAAAGGGATGTTATTCAATGAAATTTCGTTGTCTGTTTACGCCCTGCTTGTTAGCTTTCAGTCTCTCCGCTAATGCTGGCACATACGATCAACCGACGGCAAAAGGTGCGCAATGGTTGGCGGCGCATCAGAACAGCGACGGTAGCTGGGGTACGAGCCCTGACATACAGCCAGTGTATACCAGTGCCGTGATACGCGCACTTGGTACCGCATACAAACGCCAAAACGCTTTTTTTGCCGGCTTGACTTGGCTGGAAAGTCATGACAACGGTAACGTTGATTTGATTTCTCGGAGCATTAGCACCCTCACTAGCCATGGTAACGATCTTGCTGATGCGTTGGCTTATTTGCAAAATGCGCAGTCTCGTTCCGGTACCGTTTACTCGGGATGGGGGTTATCTTCTCTCTATACCAGTTCGCCCATCGACACGGCTCTGGCGTTGATCGCGTATGCCGATCTGGGAAACAATAGCAACGTCCTACCGGCCATTAATTACCTGAAAAGCACGCAACGAACCGGTACCAATGATCAAGGATGGACGATTAGTAGTGCCGGCTTTAGCGACCCGGCCGTCACGGCTTTAGTCATTCAGGCCTTGACCCGTTACACCGCACAAGATGCCACATTGGCCACGAACATCACCAACGGTCTGAATACGCTGAATACGTTGGTCGACTCAGCTGCGCCGACGCTCGTTCAGGCTTTGGCCGCGCAAGCTGCACAGGAAGCCGGTAATACCATGCTTGCTTCAACCTTTTTAACAAGGTTAACCGCTAGCCAAACACTGGACGGTAGCTGGGATAGCGATCTTTATACCACGGCGCTGGCGACACGCGCAGTTGCTACCGCCGCCAACTCATCGGTGCAATCCACGCCGGTTTCGATACCCGACCAAGCCTTACGCAAGGCAATCAATCTGGCCCTGGGACGCAATGCCATGGATTACCTCAACCGGGGAGAGCTGGCCCAACTGACCAGCCTGACGGCCGTCAACCAAGGCATCTCTAATCTAATCGGGCTGGAGTGGGCCGTCAATCTAACCACGGCCAACTTGAACAATAACAATCTCATCAACATCACGCCCCTGGACGGCCTAACGCAACTGGCTTCACTCGACTGGATCGGCAATCCCGGTAATCCCGGCGAACCAGTGCAAGTGCCGGCGGTACCGCAATGGGGATTGCTGTTGATGGGTACATTCCTATTTGCCATCTCTCGATATTCTCGTCGAACACCTTTAGCTAGCTAGGAAGCTCTCATGCGATATCTACTGTCTTGTTTGGTTGCGTTTGCCTTATCGGCTCCCTTGTCGGCAAAAAGCGCCGCTGCCTCGGATAACGGCGTCACGAGGTTGTCGCCGGAACAAACCAAAGCCCTCCAGGCTTTGGGGCAAGCGGTTTTACAGGCCAAGAAAAGCTTAGTCCCCGACCCCGATAGCGAGGAATTGAAGCAAAGCGCCAAATCGCTCAAAGCCGTTATCGACGAAGCCGCTTCAATTTCCCTACCCGCCAATTCTGCACAGTTGATCGTCAATAGTCAGACTGCTACGCACAAAGCCTCGACCAAAAATAGCGGCGTCCCTGATACGGCAGACTCGCCCGCGCTAAGCAAGCGACTGGACCAATTCCAGGTGCGACATGCTGAAATCGAAAGCAACATGTTGTCGAGAGCCAAGACCAAATCTCGGCTAGAACAACAGCCTGCATACCCTATTTCCTTACGACTCCGCCAAATGAGCGACGAATTGGATCAAGCGTTGCAAGCACCTCCCGAAGAACGCCAACAACGGCTAACACAACTCAAACAGCGATTTGATAAGCATGAAACAGCCAGCCAACGTAGCGGGTTTGAAAACCAGCATCGAGGCCTGACGACTCTCGTCCGTCATTATTCAAACGAGCAGGCAACCTCAACAACCCCTTCACAGCGCCAAAAATAGTTTTTCCGGAAAGGAACCCGTCATGCGTCATGCGAATCAAGCCCCGTTGTCTCGACTTTTCAAAACTGTATTGTTCGTCGTCTTGGCGATGGCGGCAACGCCGAGTTTCGCCACCGACACAACGCTTTCCGATACGCCGGAGACGCTGTTTAATTCGGCAGATGCCCAGGGACTGAGGGATAAAGCCACGGCGCTGGCAACACCGGCCCGCATCTATGAATACGTCCGTAACGACTTCGAGCACGCCCTATATCACGGCGCACGTTCTAACGCCGTCAACACCTTTCTCGGCCAGCGAGGCAATGACGTGGATATTTCCTCCGTACTCATTGCGATGTATCGCTATAAGGGAATTCCGGCTCGATACGTAGTTGGCAAAGTCCAAGTCAAGGCTGCCGACATTCAAAACTGGCTGGGCGTCCACAATCTCGATCTGGCGTTAGGTATCCTCAACGATCAGGGCATTCAGGGCGTGATATTGGCACCCGACCGTTCCTATGTCGAATTCGAACACGTTTGGACCGAAGTGTCAGTGCCTTTTGGCGATTACCGTGGCGCCGGTCCCGGAGCAACCAGCGTAAACTGCGCAACAACGCCCAGCCGTTGCTCCTGGATTGCCCTCGATCCTTCGTTCAAGCTCAAGCGCTATCCGGCGGCGCCGATTGACATTCACGATACGGTGAATTTCGACTACACCGCGTATTACAACGCCATCAAGAACAACGACGAGAGCCGTAAAGAAAATAATCCGCTGCAAATCCACGAAACCGCCATTCTGGATTATCTGCGGGCCAATCAACCCGGTAAGGGCTTGGCTGACGTGGCGGATGTTGGCGAGATTTTAACCGAGGAAGCCGGCATCCTGCCCGCTTCGCTGCCTTACCAAACGACTGGCAGTTTGCGCCGTTACAATTCGGTCACCGATCACGACACCGCCGAGAACCCCGACTGGCGAAAATATGTGACCGTCACCGTGAATCTCAACGGTCGCACGCTAACGGGCGTCAAAGTCTCCGAAGCCGATCTTTCCACGCAACGGCTGACCTTCGCCTACGAAAAAACGCCAAGCCCTGCTCAAGTCTTACGATTGAACGGAGTCGAACTCTTGCGCGTCGCTTTGAACGGCAGCGAGTTGGACGGCGCCGGACAGCCCGTGCAACTGGGATCGCAATTCGAGCTATTGCTCGATATGGATGGTCGCGCCAAGACCGACGGCAGCGGTCAAACCGATCATCATCTGAAGTCTTATACCGGCCAAACCATGGGCGGCATGCAACTGATCGGCGCGGGCGGCGAAGCCTCCAACTGGGGCAGCGTTCATTTGGCGGCCAGTCAATTGTTGACGGCCAATCAGCAATACGCCATCGCCTATCTGTACGATAGCGCCAATCAGACCTATGTGCCTTATATCGACGCCAATCGTAACGGCATGGTCGATGCCGGCGAAATCAAGCTGATCGATCATGATCAAGCTATGCAGGCGCTGACCGGCGGCTTGCTGGAAGTCGCCATGCGGGAATATCTGGTTCGCGTTCGCGAGAGCGTGCAACGCATTGACACCTTGGGCCATACTATCTCCCCGATTGAAGGCTTTGCCGGGATTACCAGCTCGACATACGAAGCCGATTATTATGGCGACATTCCGTTCTCGATTCTGCCCGGCGGCTTGCTGATCGATGTCAAAGGCCTGGAAATCCTCGGGTCGTGGCGCACGAATGCGGCGCAACAAGCCTCGGATAAGCAATTTCTGCTTATCGGCCATATGAGTTCCGCGCTTGAGCACGAAGTCTGGCAGGACCTGACCGGATTCGACGCCATCTCCACCGTTCGCGGTATCCAGATGGCGATGGCGAATGGCGCAACAATGGTCAATCCGAAGAAAAACACGACCACCGACACACTGCCAGGCTTATACACGCAATTTGGCTATCAGAGCGCACCGCAAACGCCTTTCGCATTCCGCAGTTCGACGATATTCAGCAGTACGCCGGCGTCATGGTATCTCAATCCCAACGATGGTGTCGTCAGGGGATTCGGCATATTAAAGAAACAAGTCGGATCAACGACACCTACGTACCGGTATGGTCCGGTCAATGTTTATTCGAACGATGGTAGGGACAGTTTTGTCAGCAACGTAGATACCTTGGAGAACAACCTGAACGCCGGGATTACCCAATACGGCAGTGGTTGCACCGTAAGCAGTCCGGGCTATTATTTCGGCGGACAATACCATGCCGGCAATTGCAGCACTGTGCTGAACGCCCTCAGCGCCTATTGGACGGCCAGTACCAGCGACGACGTGTCGAAATTTCTGGATCAGAACCAGGGTTTTGTCAACAGCGAACACGTCTACCGAAACTCGACGCAGTCGGCCGATGCACTCGATGTCTATACGTTACAAAGGGTCCGTAACGAACTTTACACGCAAAACCCATCCCAATTTTGGGCAGAGTTTCTGCTTCCGAACAAACAGGCATACGGGCCTTATTACCGGTTTTCGGTCTTCATCGAGCAGTGGCATAACGTATCCGATAACGCGTTGTACGGCATGCTGTTCGGCATCCAGAACAATTCCTTTCTGGCCGGCGGCGGCTATGTAGACGTCGGCACCATCGTTACGCCGTCCACGCCGTTGTCGGAAGGCGCCGCCATTACCCCGGCTTACACCAACGCTTTGTTCACCAGCAAACACCTGATCGCCCAGGTTAATAACGACCCGCTGAAGACGCCTTCCACCGTCGATCCCATCTCCACCGTGACCGGCAATAACTACCACGACGAGACGGATTTTTCTATCAAGAGTCGCGGCTTGAACTACGCCTTTACCCGCACCTATAACTCCGGCCAGCAGGCCACCACGTTGGATGGCATTTTGGGCGTCGGTTGGAGGCATAGCTATGGCATGAAATTGAAAGCCAACGATTGGGGCGATTGCCCGGACTGCGCGGCGGGCACCGGGGCGGGCAAACGCCCCGAAAACGGCAATGGCGTCACCGCCTCCATCACCTATATCGATGAACGAGGCGGCGAGCATTTATATCTGGTTAACGAAACCTCTAAGGCGGTTACCGCGCCGCAAGGCGAATTCGATAGCTTGAGCTTTGATAGTCCGGCTGCCGGTTATCATACCTTGACGTTCCGCAACGGCGTGAAATACGTGTTTCAGACCGTCGGCAGCGGTATTCTGAAAAACACGCCCGGCGTTTCGGCCCGTTTGGCCCGCATCGAGGATCCCTACGGCAACGTGCTGAACCTGACTTACAACGCCTCCGGGCAGTTAACTCAAGTGCGCGACAATTTGAATATTGCCACTCGCACCGGTCTAGCGCTAGCGTACTTTACCAACGGTCGTCTCAAAAGTGTTACGGACTGGAGCGGGCGGCAATGGCAATACAGCTACGACAGCGACGGCAATCTGGATTTTGCGCTCAATCCTTTGAGTCAGAAGATCAACTACAGCTATCAGGAGGGTGGCACTGGAAATGGACCTCACGATCTCACCGAGGTGACCCTGCCCGAGCTGCGTAACGGGCAACCGGTCAAAACCGCCTTCCAATACTATCGCAACGGGCGAGCGTTCTCTCAAAAGAACGCACTGGACCAAGGCGAAACGCTGCAATACGACCTGTACCGCCGTAGTACCCGCGTTACCGATGCGCGCGGCGCGGTGCGTATCCACGGCTACAATGCTAATGGCGCACTGACTCGGCTGGAAGAACCGGATGGTGGCGTATTCCTGTTCGCCAACCAGAACGACGGTTTGCGCTACCAAAAATACGATGCTTTGGGCTATGCGACAAACTACAGCTATCGTTCCGACCGCAGCTTCGGCAGCGCCTCAGACAATGGCGGCAACGTCAGCCGCGAGCGTGATGCCTTGAATCACGATAGCGACAGCGATTACGGTATTTACGACCAAGTCAGCGCAGTCAAAGATAAAAACGGCCATAACCGCCGCTACGTGTACGCCACCACCACCAACGCCACCGCCTGCGGCGGCGACATCAAGGGTAAATTAAAGGAAACCCGAGCGGACTTGAATGGCCAGCTTGATGTGCTGCTGGCCCAACACTACTACGATCCCTACGGCAATCCGTGCGTAACCCGCGAACTCATTGAAGCGGGTAATACCAATCGCTTTCGGCAGACCGACTGGTATTTTGACGCCAGCAACCTGTATCTTGATTACAAAGTCGTCCACCAATCCAACGACCTCACTCGGCCCTACCTTTACATCGACTATAGCTACGACAGCCTGGGGCGACTGCTTGCGCAGATCCTGTATGTGCCCGATCCCAACGACAGCAGCCTGCTGTTCCAGACCACCAGTTACCAATATGATGCCCTGGATCGGGTGACCAAAGTGACCAACCCGCGCGGCGACATTCGCGAAACGGTTTACGATGCCAACGGCCAAATCGCTCAGGAAAAAGTTTGGCACAAGCAACCCAATAATCTCTACACGGTTCGCACCGTTGCTAGCCACCAATACGATGCCGCCGACCGCCGCATCGCCACCACCGATGTCTTGGGTAAGACTACGCAATTCGGTTACGACGCTGCCGGCAACCTGACCAAAGTCACCGACGCCAATGGTCATGTCACCCAGTATGAGTACGACGCGATGAATCGCCGCACTGCCGTGATCGACGGCAACGGTCGCCGTACCGACATAAAATACAACCTGCGCGGCGAAGCCATAGCGGTCACCAACGCCAACGGCGAGACCGTCAAAAGTGAATACGACGCCATCGGCCGACTAACCAAGGTCATCGATCCCTTAGGGCACGAAACTCGCTTTCAATACGACGCTAACGGCAATCAAACCTGTATCATCGACGCCAATGCGCTGAGCAATGCCGGCGATCCCGGCCACCAACCCGGCAATACTGACGGCTGTACCGAAAGCCGGCAGTACGACGAACTGAGCCGCATAACTCAAACCAAGGATGCCCAAAACCGCATCACTGCCAGCAGCTATGACCTGTTAGGTCACCGTTTGACCGTCACTGATGCCGAAAATCATATCACCACCTTCCGTTACGACGACCTGGGCCGAATGACCGAAATCGTCGATCCCTTAATCGAAACCCCCACCGACAAAACCCAAACCTTCGCCTACGACCAAGCCGGCAATGTCCTCGAAGCCACCGACCGCAAGGGCCAGATCAGCCGCTACCGCTACGACCGCCTGAACCGCCTCACCCAAACCGACCATCTGGCCGACAACAGCCAGGAAACCTATACCTACGACCTTTACGGCGACTTGATCCAAAGCCAAAACGCCGATGTCACCTATACGTATACCTACACCGCCAAACACCAGCTCAAAAGCAAAACCGACAGTCGCTCCAGCAAGACGCTGAACTGGACTTACGATCCCGCTGGCAATGTAGACACCAAGACCGATTACCAAGGCGATGTTACCGACTACCAATACGACAACGCCAACCGTCTGGTGGCCGAGACCAACCCGGCCTACCTGCAAGTCAGCTACCATTACGACCCTGCCGGATACCTGCTAGACCGCATCCTCAGCAACGGCGCCCAAACCCGCTACGGATGGGACGCGGCGGGCCGCTTGACGCAACTCAAAAACACCACTATCAGCGGCCAGCTAGTTAACGATACGAGCTACACGCGTGATCGGCTCGGCAACATTTTGACTCAGATCGACCGCAACGCCAGCGGCCAAGTCACCGGCACCACGACCTTCGGCTACGACCCGCAATACCGCCTGCTCAGCGCCGATTACCCCGGCACCAGCTTCGACGAGAGCTTCAGCTACGAC
>MSXO01000029.1 GCA_002083615.1 Proteobacteria bacterium ST_bin11
TCGATACCGGCCATGCCAGCACGGTGCTGGAACAAGGCAATGCGGCATTAGCCAGCACCATCAAAAACGCCGGCTTGCTGTGCTTGTGTGTCGATAGCCAACTGGCAGTTACAGACATCACCTTTGACTGCAACCTAAACGCTATCGACGAGATTTATGGGGCATTAAAAAAACGTGGAGTGATTCATTGAACACCTGTAGCCAAGCGGGGCAATACTGATGGTTAAACACATGCAACTCGGACTGTTCGTCACCGGCACCGACACGGGCGTTGGCAAGACCCACATTTCGGCGATTTTGGCGCATCGACTCAAGCAGCGCGGCTTGATGGTGCGGCCACGCAAACCGGTGGAATCGGGTTGCCAGCCTATTGTCGGCGGCCTTATGCCGGTCGACGCGGCTACTTTGCAGGCCGCCGCCGGCAGCGATGAGCTTCTGGAGCACATTTGCCCTTACCGGTTTGAGTCGGCCTTGTCGCCGGAGAGAGCCGCAGCCCTGGCCGACAAACGCCTGACGCTCGCGGATGTTTCCAGCGTCTGCCGCCAAGGTGTCGCAGAGTCCGAGTTTTTGCTGGTGGAAGGCGCCGGCGGATTCTATTCGCCCTTGGCTGCGGAGGTGCTGAATGCCGATCTGGCTGTTGCGCTGTCTTTACCGGTTTTGCTGGTCACGTCGGATCGATTGGGCGCAATCAACCAAACCTTGTTGGCCGTGGAGGCCATCAAACGGCGGGGTTTGACGCTGGCAGCGGTGGTGGTAAATCAAGTGGCGGTGGGCCTTGATCCTCATATGCAAAACGCGACGGAACTGTCTCGCTGGTTGGGAGAGCCGGTGCTAACGACCGGTTATCAGCACACCAACGCTGCCGAACCCACTTGGCAGTTACCTTGCCCGGCCTTAACGAACTTGATTGATCGGCTGACGAGGGGTCTGTGAAGAATCAAACCTCAACGGCCTTGTAACTCTGACAACAACAAAACAGAAGATTATTTTATGTCAATGCAACCCAGAAAACAGACGCAACAAGTGCTAGTCGGTAACGTCAAGGTTGGCGGTGGTGCGCCGATTGTCGTGCAGTCGATGACGAACACGGACACAGCCAACGTGTCGAGCAGCGTTCACCAAATCATGGCGCTGGCCGATGTTGGTTCGGAAATCGTCCGGGTTACCGTCAACACGGAAGAAGCGGCCATGGCCGTGCCGGAAATCGTCAACCGACTGGCGCAAAAGGGCTATACCACTCCCTTGGTTGGCGACTTCCACTTTAATGGCCACAAACTGTTGGCAAAATACCCGGACTGCGCGCAAACCCTAGCCAAATACCGTATCAATCCCGGCAACGTAGGCAAGGGAAAAGCGCGCGATCCACAATTCCAGCAAATGATCGAGCTGGCTTGCCGCTACGATAAGCCGGTGCGTATCGGCGTGAATGGCGGCAGTCTGGATCAGGCGGTTTTAACGCGTTTATTAGATGAAAATCGACTATTGGCCGAGCCCAAGCCCTTAGCTGCGATCACGCGTGAAGCCATTATCGTTTCGGCACTGGAAAGCGCAGCCAAAGCTCAGGAGTTGGGTTTAGGCAAAAATAAAATCACCCTGTCTTGCAAAATCAGTAACGTGCAAGAATTGATCAACATTTATGAAGATCTATCCCGCCGCTGCGATTATGCTTTGCATCTAGGCTTAACCGAGGCGGGTATGGGCTCGAAGGGTATCGTCGCCTCCGCAGCCGCCTTGGGGGTATTGATCCAGCAAGGCATCGGCGACACCATCCGCGTTTCGCTGACACCGGAGCCAGGTGCCTCGCGCACCAAAGAAGTCATCGTCGCCCAGGCAATTCTGCAAACCATGGGGTTTCGCGCTTTCACACCGATGGTGATCGCCTGCCCCGGCTGCGGACGTACTACCAGCGACTACTTCCAGCGGCTGGCGCAAAACATCCAAGACTATCTGCGCGATCAAATGCCGGTCTGGAAGACCAAATACCAAGGCGTGGAAAACATGGAAGTGGCGGTAATGGGTTGCGTGGTCAACGGCCCCGGTGAAAGTAAAAACGCCAATATCGGTATCAGCCTGCCCGGCACCGGAGAATCGCCCGTGGCGCCGGTTTACGAAGATGGGGTGAAAACCGTCACCTTGAAAGGCGAGCGTATCGCCGAAGAGTTTCAGGCTTTGGTCGAACGTTATATCGAGTCACATTATGGCGCGCATTAAAGCGGCAGATTGCCGCTGGCAACGAATTAGCCCGATGATAATTGATCAGCATGCCTGCCGTTTTTTTCAGGCAATCCTTCCCTAAGTCCCTGAGGTTTACCATGCCCAAATACCGCTCCCGCACTACCACCGAGGGTCGAAATATGGCCGGTGCTCGCGCACTTTGGCGCGCCACGGGCATGAAGGATGAGGATTTCTCCAAGCCCATCATTGCCATTGCCAACTCTTTCACCCAGTTCGTTCCAGGGCACGTCCATCTCAAGGATATGGGACAACTTGTCGCCAGAGAAATTGAACGAGTGGGCGGAGTGGCCAAAGAATTCAACACAATCGCCGTGGACGATGGCATCGCCATGGGGCACAGCGGCATGCTTTACTCGCTGCCCAGCCGGGACCTGATTGCCGATTCGGTAGAATACATGGTCAACGCACACTGTGCCGATGCGTTGGTTTGCATTTCCAATTGCGACAAAATAACCCCCGGCATGCTGATGGCTGCTTTACGCTTAAATATCCCGGCAATATTCGTGTCTGGAGGCCCGATGGAAGCTGGCAAAGTCAACTGGAAGGGCGAAATCAGGGCGCTGGATTTGGTCGACGCCATGGTAGAGGCTGCGGATGATAGCGTCAGTGACGCCCAAGTTGCCGAAGTGGAGCGCTCCGCCTGTCCGACCTGCGGTTCCTGCTCCGGCATGTTTACCGCGAACTCTATGAACTGCCTGACCGAAGCACTGGGCCTGTCCTTACCCGGTAACGGCAGCATCGTCGCCACGCATGCGGATAGAAAACAGCTATTTCTAAAGGCTGGCAGGCTCACCGTGGAACTCAGCAAGCGCTACTATGAACACGACGACGGCGCGGTTCTGCCACGTGCCATCGCCAGTTTCCAAGCGTTTCAGAATGCCGTTAGCCTCGACGTGGCAATGGGCGGCTCCACTAATACCGTACTGCATCTGCTGGCAGCCGCGCATGAAGCCCGCGTGGACTTCAGCATGACCGACATAGACCGCATTTCTCGTCAAGTACCGTGCTTGAGCAAAGTGGCGCCCGCCACGCAGAAATATCATATGGAAGACGTCCACCGAGCCGGCGGGGTAATGGCTATCTTGGGTGAATTGGATCGTGCCGGCTTAGTTAACCGGAATGTGCCGACCGTACATTCCGCCAGCATGGGGGCGGCTTTGGAGCAGTGGGACATTCGGCGCAACGTAGACGAATCCGTGAAGGATTTTTACCGCGCTGCGCCCGGCGGCATTCCCACGACTGTCGCATTTTCGCAAGACATGCGCTATCCAACCCTGGACGATGACCGCGCCGACGGCTGCATTCGCGACCGCGAACATGCTTACTCGCAGGATGGCGGTTTAGCTGTATTGTATGGCAACATTGCACTGGATGGCTGCATCGTCAAGACTGCTGGCGTGGACGACAGCATCCTGATATTTAGCGGCCCTGCGCGTATTTTCGACAGTCAGGACGCCGCTGTGGCAGCCATACTCAATAACAAGATCGTTGCGGGTGACGTTGTAGTGATTCGCTATGAAGGTCCAAGGGGCGGCCCCGGTATGCAGGAAATGCTGTATCCCACCAGCTACCTGAAATCCAAGGGACTGGGTAAAGTCTGCGCCCTACTTACTGACGGTCGGTTTTCCGGCGGCACATCCGGACTATCGATCGGCCACGTCTCGCCAGAAGCCGCCGAAGGCGGTGCTATTGGCTTGGTCGAAGAAGGCGACCTCATCGAAATCAATATTCCAAGCCGCGTCATACGTCTGGCGGTGACGGCGGAAGAACTGACGGCTCGGCGCACCGCAATGGAAGCCAAGGGCTTGGAAGCCTGGAAACCCATGAATCGAGAAAGACCGTTATCAGTCGCGCTTAGAGCCTATGCTGCGATGACAACTTCGGCCGCGAAAGGTGCAGTGAGAGACGTGACTCAAGTCGAACGAAAATACTAATCCGAGACGGCTGATGAATAATCAAGCAATGGTGCAACGTGACTTGCAGGTGCTATGGCATCCGTGCAGTCAGATGAAAGACCACGATCCAAGGGGAAACCGGGTTGATGCCATGCCGTTGATTCCGATTAAATCCGGTCAGGGCGTCTGGCTGGAGGATTTCGAGGGTAAGCGCTATCTGGATGCAATCAGTTCCTGGTGGGTGAATATTTTTGGGCATGCGAACCCAGTTATTAATCAAGCCGTTAAGCAACAGCTCGATACCTTAGAGCATGTGATTCTCGGCGGCTTTACCCATGAAGCAGCGCTGACTTTAGCCGAAAAACTGGTGGAAATTACCCCGGCTGGATTGGATAAGTGTTTCTACGCCGACAATGGATCTTCAGCCGTTGAAGTCGCACTGAAAATGAGTTTTCACTATTGGCGTAATTGCGGCAAATCGCAAAAACACAAATTCATCACGCTGGAGAACAGTTACCACGGCGAAACGCTTGGCGCGCTGGCCTTAGGAAACGTGGCTTTGTACAAGGAAACTTATGCGCCGCTGTTGATGAATGTCATCACAGTACCTGGCCCGGATTGCTACTATCGCGAACGCGGCGAAAGCTGGCGGGATTATTCAATCCGCCGTTTTGCTGAAATGGAACAGGCTTTAGCGCTACACGCCGACTCGACCTGCGCGGTGATCGTCGAACCCCTGGTGCAGTGCGCCGGTAATATGCGTATGTACGACCCGGCGTATTTAACTATGTTGCGCGAGGCCTGCAACCGTTACGGTGTGCACCTGATCGCCGATGAGATAGCAGTGGGATTTGGCCGCACAGGCACCTTGTTCGCCTGCGAGCAAGCGGCGATCAGTCCCGATTTTATCTGTTTATCCAAGGGCTTGACCGGCGGCTATCTGCCGTTGTCGGCGGTGTTGACCAGCAACACGGTGTATCAGGCGTTTTACGATGACTACCAGAATCTGACCGCATTTTTACATTCGCATAGTTACACGGGCAACGCATTGGGTTGTCGGGCGGCATTGGCGACTATCGGCTTGTTTCAACAGCAGGATGTCATCGGCAATAATCGCCGATTGGCGGAGTTGATGAGCAAAGCAGTCGAACGTTTTCAGGAACATCCTCACGTCGCTGAAGTCAGGCAAACCGGCATGATTGTCGCTATCGAACTGGTGAAAAACAAACAAACGCGTGAAGCGTATCCGTGGCAGCAACGGCGAGGGTTGAAAGTGTACCGGTATGCACTTGAACAGGGCGTGCTATTGCGTCCTTTGGGCAATGTGATTTATTTCATGCCGCCCTATGTGATTTCAGAACCTGAAATCAGCCTTATGGTAGATGTTTGTTGGCAAGGCATTGAGCAGGCAGTGCGGGACTAGGTCTGGCATTAACAGCAGTAAACACTCTAAAGTACAAAGCGGGTTATCAGTGACTGCACAGTTGCGCAAGCAGATGCTCACCCCGGCTCCAATCATCGAGAACTCCTTTACACCGTCTGCTAAATTTAGGGTTTTTCATAAATCGCCAAGCCCGACATGATGGTTATCCGGTCTTGGTGCGTAAACCGCCCTCTTGGCATCGCATGAGGCTCTGGCGATTGAACAATTCAAGCGACTGGCAGTTTTCAGGATGTCGACTTAGAATCGCTATATCCCCCGAAAACCTTCATCTTAAAAGCCAAAATAGAACCTTCTCTCCGGGAGACAGCAGATCTATAACAGACTAATCAATGTCTTACCTAGTTTAAAGCCCCCACTCAAATCCTCTCCAGCCAAGAAAGACACGTATTTCCGCCCTCCCCTAATAATGACGTTTAACTGAGCTTTGGCGGCTGAACACGGGCTGATGTATTGCAAATAATAACGATTCTTACTTGCATTAGATTTTATTTCTCGATACACTTTCTACACTGCCTCTTCAGGCTGCATGTCGATAAATACGAATTTTTTGGAGAAACTGAGATGCACAAGTGCGCTAAACAGCTGTTGGTTTCCGGGCAAATCGCGCTTACTTTTGGCGGTTCATCGCTGGCAATAGCTGCCGATACAACTGACAGTGATAGCCGGACCTCCGGCCTGGAAATGCCTGTCGTGGAGATTGTCGAGTCCACCGATGCCTTGCAAACCATTCCTGGCGCAGTGAACGTCTTAAAGCAGGAAGAGTTGTTTAAAAGCCACGTTTTCAATGTGAATGAAGCTTTACGAAAAATTCCAGGCGTAAATGTCCGCGACGAAGAAGGCTTCGGTATGCGGCCCAACATTGGTATTCGCGGCATGAATCCGACTCGCTCCACAAAAACCTTGTTGTTGGAGGACGGCATTCCGCTGTCCTATGCGCCCTATGGCGATAACGCCAGCTACTACCACCCACCGATCGAGCGCTTTGCCAGTATCGAGGTTCTAAAAGGCCCGAGCCAAATCATGTTCGGGCCGCAAACCATCTCGGGCACCATCAACTACCTTACGCCAAATCCCCCGGCCAAACCCGGCGGCTCGCTGAGTTTTACCGGCGGCACCCGCGAGTTTTATGACGGCCATTTTAATTATGGCGGCACCGTCGGCGATTTCGGCGGCCTGCTGGATATAACCCATAAGGAAAGTGAAGGCGCGCGCGACAATACCCATTCGGACATCAACGATTTCAACATCAAAGGCGTTTACGACATCAACGCCAGCAATGCCCTGACCGTCCGCGCCAATTATTTCCAGGAAGATTCGCAAGTCACTTATTCGGGCATTACTGACGCGGAAATGCGTAACTTCGGCATTCGCTACAATCCGTTTAAAAATGATCGGATGCAAACCGACCGTTGGGGGGCGTCATTGACCCATCAATTTATCTTCAACAAAGATGTGACCTTGACCACTAATGCTTACTGGTCGCATTTTCATCGTGACTGGTGGCGACAGTCCAGCACGACAACCGACACCCAGTGCGGCAATACCTTCAGGGACTTGCGTCTTGCCGGTAACGCCGTCAATGTCGATAGCTGCGACTCTACGCAAGGCCGGCTGCGCGATTACTACTCGTATGGCGTCGAACCGAAACTGCACGTCAATCACAAAACCTTGGGAATAGACAACGAACTGGACATTGGCTTTCGCGCCCATTACGAGGAGCAATTCCGCGTTCAGGAAAACCGCAGGCCACTCAGCGGTCCATTGACAGTTGGTGAGTATAACGACCGCGGTACCGATGCATACTCCGGCTTTGCGAAAAACCGCTTCGTCCTGGGTGATTGGAGCCTAACGCCAGGCGTGCGTATCGAACATGTGGATTTCAGCCGCCAGGACAAACTGAGAAATAACAGCGGCCAATCGGTCTTAACCGAAATTCTGCCCGCGTTCGGTATTACCCATAATCCCAACGACAAGATCAACACCTTTTTTGGCTTCCACGGCGGCTTTGCGCCACCCCGCGTCGAGGATGAGGTCAGCGGCACCGGCAGACCCATCAATGTCGGCCCGGAAAAAAGCTGGAATTACGAATTAGGCATGCGTACCAAACCTTATGCTGGTGCTAAATTGGACGCTACGCTGTTTCATGCGGATTTTCAGCAACAAAACGCAGTCGGCAGCATCGCTGGCGGCACGACACCCCTGGCTACAGGTCAAGCCTTATACCAAGGGGTTGAGTTATTTGGTCGGCAGGACTTCGGTGCCTTGTTCGATAGCGATCACAACGTCTATTTCCAGGCAGCTTACACCTGGGTGGGCAATGCGGAAATGACCTCGGATTTTAGATGTTTGGCAGTGGATGGAAGTATTCCGGGCGCCTGTGTCGGCGGCATAGTACCCGGAGCGCGAGAGGGCAATCGCATGCCTTATTCTCCCAAGCACACACTCACCTCCACTATCGGCTATTCGCATCCCCAAGGCTTTGATGTGCATCTGGAAACCGTGTTTGTCGGGGAGCAATTCAGCGACTTTGCCAATACGCCGGCAGCGGCCTTGAATGGTAATGGCCAACTCGGCAAGATCGACGGTTATGTGGTGCTAAATCTCGGCACTACCTATCATGTTAAGCCACTGAATACCGACGTGTTCGTTTCACTTAAAAATATGCTGGATGAAGAATACATAGTGGACCGTACCCGCGGCATTCTGCCAGGTGCGCCACGTTTGGTACAGGCCGGTTTCAAAGTGAATTTTTAAGGCACCGCAAAAAAAGGCATTAAGTTTTATATGACAGACCTGGAAATGCTTCTGCGATCCCCAGCATCATAAATTGCACCGCCATCGCAGCCAGTAGCAATCCCATAATCCGTGTGGCCGTATTAATCCCCGCTGTACCCATTAACTGCCCTAGGCTATTGGCGATGCGCAAGGTTAACCAAATAATCGCCGCCAAAACAAAGACACCTAAAGTTAATAGTAGTTTTTCAAACCATTGATCCATTTGGTTAACGTTTACAATCACCAAACTGATTGCACCGGGCCCCGCCAATAAAGGTATCGCTAAAGGAACAATAGCAATATCGTCTTTTTGAGCGGCTTCGAGGGTTTCTTGATGGGTATGGCTTGCACCGCTGGATTTAGCGTGGAACATGGAAATAGCCACTAGTAATACCAATAAGCCACTGGCAATTCGAAAGGCGGGCATCGTTATACCGAAAAACTGTAATACCGTGCTGCCTGCCCAAATTGAAATCACTAGAATGACGGCCACCGCCATCGCTGTCTTTATCGCTATGCGCTTGACTTCCGACTCTGACTTGTTGGCAGTCATGCTTAGATAAACAGGTATTGCGCCGAGCGGATTCAGTATGGCAAAAATACCCACAAAATCTTTGAAAAGCTCTGTCCAGTTGATTAGATCTAACATAATAAGTGAAATATATGGAAATTAAAGACGTTAAAGTCAGGAGCAATTAAAGCTAAACAAAAAGCAAGGCTAACTTAATCAATGCAAAAACTAAAAAGATAATCAGCCCGGAAATACCCATTTTTTGCAAGCGGCTTTTCGCTAGCCAGCTTTGTCGCATGCTGTAAAAAGCGTCAAACAAAACCTGGTAAAACTTTTGAAATACATACCAAATAATAAAAACACCAATAACTAAGTAAACCCAAGCTGCAATGACTTGAGCTTGGCGTAACGGTATGTCAAAAATCGATTGCAGCAGCCTTTCCAGCAAAAAACCGACTACATTCATCTTTAGTTGCAATATATCGTTAATGACCAGCAGGGCTTTGTCCGGAAACACAAACACTAATGTAACGAATACTGCGAACAGGATTTTGTAACCAATAAATTGCCTGATAGATGCGTAGCAATGACGAACAATCTGTGATTTATGTGAATAGCTGGAATCGTTGAGCATACTGAGTAAGCGGTGGGTTTGTTGATGTCGCTAAGAGGCGTTGATTGAGGATTCCATAGCAAAGCCGGATGGATAGATCTTTAGCCTAAATTTTTGGCCGTATTAACTTATGCAATAGCATCGTCCGCGGTAGCGGGACAATCAGATCAAAGCAAAAGCCATCAAACTTACAATACCCGCAAATTGCAGCAGCATTAGCTCCAGTTTCCGTTGATGGTAAAAGATGCGCCAGTTGTTACTGATATCGGCACTGACTTGCGTATACCGTTGTATGGCCCATATTTTTCCTCGAGCGAACCACTGCGGAACACGACGAAAAAAAGCAATCGCAGCCAATATCCCGATTACAACACTCGTATAAAACACGATCATTTGCGCGTGGAACTTACTAAAACCAACACCGTGGATCAATACTTCCTCTAGCGCATAGGCGATGCTCTCGTAAACCGTATGTATCACCACGGCAAAAAAATGCACCAAGTCTTCCGGCATCAGCATCATCCCCGAGAAAGCAATGATCAACATTAGCCGTTTGAGACCCAGCGCGCTCCGAACCGGTTTAAGATGTTTAATCATGATGATCTCCTTAACAACCCATGCATGGTATTCCTCGTTAGCACTAAAAAGCCGCTGGCCGAGCCCGGCGCCGCTTGTGACAAAACATCATTGCGCCCGATGTCACGCTGAAGCAGCAATAGTCAAAGCGAGGCTTTCTTGATGCGCCAATTGCTGTTGTTGAGGTATCGCTAGCAGTGGCTGCGGTTTTGACGACGGCGCCAGTCATTCTCCAACCGCCGCGATGCCTTGTTAATTATCGACAATCAAGCGCTGATACCCTGCCCTTGCCAAACCGCACTCCTTGCGGGCACCACCCGGAGATTCTATGCCGGATGCGCCTGAGTTGCTTGCAATACCAACTGGGGTTCGCGGCTTGTTGACTGGGCAACGGAAAGCGTTTCAACGCCGGACTTTTCGATACTGAAGAACACATCGGAACCCGCATAGATTAAACAAGCACGGACAAGACTATTACCCGCTCCCATTGCCGCTGGAAAGTACCCAGAGTGCTGTGGCAACGCTCATCAGCGCCGCGAACATCGCAAACCCCAGCGCCCAACGCGAATACACGAGAGCTTGCCGCGCTGCGATAAGGCTGTCCCGATGCGCGAGAAGCCTTCCATCTTCGTCCTGGCACCCACTGACTTTATTTTCTTGCGTATCAGCGCTAGTCAAATGAGCGCGAAGGAATTTTTCCACGCCGATCACTAGATACACTGCCACCCCGCCGGCCAGCGTCAGCAGCCATTCTTCGTAGCCAAGCGCTTGGGTATGGAACAGCCAATTCATGGTAGGCAGGTAGATAAAGGCGACCTGGGCCAGCATCATCGCGGCAATTCCGCCCCAGACCCAAAGATTGGAAAACAGTCCAAGCTTGAACATGGAGTGGGTCAGGGATCGGCAGTTGAGCAGATAGAAGGCCTGCCCGACAGCAAACACATTGACCGCAGCGGTACGGGCTTTCTCGACAGGTTCGTCATGCATCAGTTCCCACTCAAACAGCGCAAAGGCACAGGCCGCCAGCATAAAGCCCACCAGCAAAGTCCGAAACATCAATAATCCGGTCAAAATCGGCTGTTCCGGCTGACGAGGCGGTAGCCTCATGATGTCCGGCTCCTTGGTTTCGAACGCCAGCGGCAAACCAAGCAGCACAGCAGTCGTCATATTCAGCCAAAGCACTTGTCCGGGCAAGATGGGCAACACCATGCCGGCAAACACCGCAATCAGGATCACCAAGCCTTGGCCAATATTGGTGGGCAAGGTCCAGGTAATAAACTTCACCAGGTTATCGTACACCCCCCGCCCTTCTTCCACGGCGGCGGCGATGGTGGCGAAGTTGTCGTCGGTCAACACCATCGCAGCAGCTTCCTTGGAGACTTCGGTGCCGGTAATGCCCATGGCCACGCCAATGTTGGCCTGGCGTAACGCGGGTGCATCGTTGACCCCGTCACCGGTCATAGCCACAATGTGGCCGCGCGACTGCAGGGCTGTCACCAAGCGCAGCTTTTGTTCCGGGGCTACTCGAGCGAACACGCTGGTATGGTCGGTGACTTCCGCAAAATCATGATCCGGAACTTCCGCTAACATTCTCCCATCGAGCGCTCGCAAGGGTTCATTCTCGCCGGTCAGGCCAATTTGTTTGGCGATGGCAATCGCAGTGCCAATATGATCGCCGGTAATCATCTTTACCCGGATGCCGGCTCGGCGGCAGTGCGCCACGGCGTCAATCACCTCAGGCCTGGGCGGATCGATCATGGCTTGTAGTCCGATAAAAGTGAGGCCCTCAGCCACATGTTCATGATTGACTTGCGACAGATCGTCGGCGGCGCGCTCGCCCCGGGCAAAAGCCAACACTCTCAGTCCGCGCGCAGCCAAGTCATTGACCTGCTGCTGAATCGCGTCAGGCTCCAGCACGACGGGGTTTAGGTTGGCATCAAAAGCGGTTGCGCAGCGTTTTAGAATGCTTTCCACCGAACCTTTCAGGTAAATGTGCCGGGTCTCCGACGCCTGATTGTGGTGAAGAGTCGCCATAAACTGATAGGCCGATTCGAAAGGGATGGCATCTAGGCGCGGATGGATTTGTTGCAGGGGACCGTGATGCAAGCCGGCTTTGTGCGCGGCAACCAGCAATGCACCTTCGGTAGGGTCGCCCTCAATGTGCCAGCCCTCCGCATCCTCGACCAGACGCGCATCGTTACACAACAAACCAGCCTTGAGGATTTCGATTAGTGTTTCGTGGTTTGCGGGCTTGACCGTTTGCTGGTCAAGACAAAAATCACCTTCAGGCGAGTACCCGGCACCGCGAACCTCGAAGCAGGCTCCACCAGCATAAATAGCCTGTACGGTCATTTGATTTTGCGTCAATGTGCCGGTCTTATCGGAACAGATGATAGAAGTACCGCCCAGCGTCTCGACCGCCGGTAGTTTGCGGATGATGGCATGGCGTCTGGCCATGCGTCGGACGCCGATCGCTAAGGTAATGGTAACCGCTACCGGCAAGCCTTCCGGGATGGCGGCGACCGCCAAGGCCACCGAAGCAATGAAGGTATCAATCGGCGCTTCGCCTCGAAGCCAGCCGGCCACAAAGGTCAGCGCAGCCAATCCGATGATGAACCACATCAGGAATTCACTGAATTTGCCAATTTTTTGGGTCAGCGGGGTTTCCAGTTCGGTGGCCTCGCTAATCAAGCGATTGATACGACCAATCTCGGTGCGATCGCCGGTTTCTATCACGATGCCCACGCCGGTGCCGTAAGTCACCAAGGTTGAGGAATACGCCAGATTGCTGCGGTCGGCCAACAGGGTGTCGCTCGGCAATGGCTCAGTCTGCTTTTCCACCGGCACGGACTCGCCAGTCAAGGCCGATTCGTCGATCTGCAATTCCCTGCTGCGTAAAAGACGCAAGTCAGCCGGCACCTTATCGCCGGACTGCAGAAACACGATGTCGCCGGGCACCAAGTCTTCGGCAGCGATGACCATGCGAACCCCATCGCGCAATACTGCGGCGCTGACGCTAAGCGCGTGTGCCAAGGCGGCAATGGCCCTTAGCGCGTTCATCTCCTGAATAAAACCGATGACGGCATTGACCAGCACCACGCCGAAAATCACGCCAGCATCCAGCCAACTCTTCAAAAATCCGGTCACGAACCCCGACACCAGCAAAATGTATATTAGCGAGTGGTGGAATTGGGACAAAAACAACACGATGGCGCTCTTGCCCTTTTTTGGGGTTAAGCGATTGAGGCCGAATTTTTCGCGGCGATTCGCGGCTTCTTGCTCGGAAAAGCCGGACGCGGCATCCACGCCCAAATGTTCCGGCAGCGTTTCGGTGGGCAGATGATGCCAAATTGGCGGAGTTGTAGGATTCATCGTGTTATCCAGCGTTATTTGTTGAAGTTATTTCATCCCTTTGGCGTATGCAATTTCAGCTTAGTTTGGCCGAAAGCATCCCTTGCAGACTTAACGAAAAGGGGGCGGGAATCAGCCTATTCGGTGGCTCATTTTGCGATTTCATCCGAGGAGCCACTTAACAGCATTGAAATCGGCCCTGACCGCCGGTCCTTGTCACATTAGAGTCACTCGGTTCAGCCACATGAGACCAAGAGCATTGCCTTGAAGCTGGCGATTTCGACGACTTATATCAGCAATAAATTCAAGCACCAAACCGTTAAAACACTGGCAACGGCCCTGCAAACAGCCAGGTTTCCGCACGTAGCTCTGCCGGATGCTCGCTTTGACCCGAATCGGCACCTGAGGCATGCGGCAAGCAATCCAAAAGGCTCGCTAGCCAAACTCAAATAAACCCCGATATCAGCCCCTGGAATTCGTTAAAACCTCTATGCCGTGGGCCAACAATTCCTCAATCGCGAAAGCGATACTTTAGTAAATCACCAGCACCAGAGCCGCAAGCCTATGGATAAGGTATTCCTGCCACAAAATCAGCAATGCGATTGGGCTAATTGCAATGAGATTTAGTCTCAAGCTCTCGGCCTGGTCATGGATTGACAGCTAAAGGTAGTGCCAGCGTTGCGCGGTAATCGGCGTGGGCCTTAAACAGCGCGTTGGCGGCCTCGGCGGCTTGCAGCGTCGCGTCACCGGCGGAAATTTCCCGCAGGTTGACGAACAACAGTGTGGTATCGCCTAGCTCAAAACGAGTACGTTCGCCATCTTCCAACTGTTCGGCGGCGCGCTGTTGTTGCTGACTTAGCGACACCCGTTGCCGGGCGGCGTTCAAGGCCGACAACACGTCTTTTACTTCGGCGGCGATTCGGTCTTCGGTACCGGTGCGTTCCCATTTTAGACGCTGTAAATTGGCCGCTGCGGATTGCGCACGACCGCCAGCAACCCGCTGTTGCAGCGGAATATCCACGTTCAGCCCCAGATAGAGTTCGTCGCGGTTGATCTTGACGTTGCTGTTACCAATGTCCTTGGCGCCGACAACCTGCAAATCCAGGGCCGGATTACGCTGGTTTTCCTGAAAAGCTAGTTCGGTTTCGGTTTGACGGCTTTGCAGTTCCAAACGTTTCAGCTCCGGGCGTTGCAGACGCGCCGTGGCCAAGGCATCATCGACTTGGTTTTCGATTTTAGGCTCCTGATTCGGAAACGCCTCTGGCAACAATTCCTCGGTCGGCAATTGCGGCTGACCGTCGGCATCGCGCCAGTAGAGCGATAGCTGAATCGCACTCTGTTCCAGCATACGTTGCGCGGCGACGCGCCGTTCGCGGCGTTCCAGGATCGCACGCTGATTGTCCAGTGCTTCGAATTCGGGAATATCGCCTGCTGCCACCCGTTGCAGGATACCTTCGTTGCGCTGCTCCGCGACTTGCAATAAGCGTTGGGCGATGCGCAGGCGCTGACCGGCCATGACCCAATCCCAATAGCGGTGACTAGCCTGCCTGCTTAGATCGAGCAGAACTTGATCATACTCGTGGCTGGCGATCAATTGGCCCAATTCGGCCTGCTGCAAACTGGCGCGTCGCCTGTCGATTTCTCGGTTACGCCACAGCGGAATGTTGACACCAATGCGAGCCTCGCCGTCGTTGGCGGTCTGGCTTTTGCCTTCGTAGACTGGGTAATCGCCAGTACCGCGTCGCCAACCACCAAAGAAACTAGTCCCCCACAGCGCAGTGGGCTGTTCGATGACCACGTCGTAATTATTGTTTTCGTAAAGCCCCGTCACCGACCAACGGTTTTGCGACTTCAACGTTGTATCGAAGCCACCAGCCGCGGTTTGCAGTTCGCCCTCGGCAACCTGTTTACGCTGTTCGGCAACTAACAGGCCGGGAAACGCACGCAAGGCGGCATCCAGCACTTCATCTAGGGCCAGCGGGCGGGTCTGGGCTCCCACCAAATCCGGCAACAGCGCGACTATAAGCACTATCAGCTTCTTCATCAGTCCTTCTTCTCGCTACTCTCGGTTTTTTTACCATCGTCTTTGACGCTCTCCTTAACTTCCGGTTCCGGGAGTACCAGCGGCGGAAAGCCGTTGAAGATTCGCCACAGTTCATAGCCCAGCGTGACTTGGCCCAACAAAATCCAGCCGTTGACCCGCACACCCTGGCGTAAGAACCGCGGGTCCGGCCAGGCAATATCGTCCGGATCGTGCATGACGAGAATACGGAAATGGCCCTTGCCGTCGTCAGTAGCGTCGATTAAGACAACGCGACCGCCGAACGAACCTACGGAAAACTCCGGCCAGCCGCCAAACTGGATCGCTGGATAACCCTCGAACTGCAGTCGAACATGGCTGTCGGTAACGATCAACGGTAAGTCGTTACCGTCCACCCAAAGCTCCACCGCGCGCTGCTCGGTATCAGGCACTAAGATCGCCAAGGGCTGACCGGGCTTGACCATTTCCGCATTCGGGTTTACCAGCAGCCGCAGCACGGTGCCGTTGCGTGGCGCGGTGATCGTTTGGGTCTGCTGCCTAGCAAGGCGAGTTTCCACCTTTAGCAAATCGGCGCGCACGTAGTTTTGGTCTTCAATGACTTTATTCAGATCGGCGCGGGTTTTCTCGATGCCGGCGACCGTATCTGCGGTTAGCTTTTGTAAATCGGAGCCTAGCGCATCCACCTCGCTTTTTGCCGCAGACAGGCTGGCTTGAGCGCGATCGGCATCGGCGCTGCGCTGCGCCAACTCCAATTGCGCCAACTCCAGCGTGCGACGGGAGGCTAGGCCTTTATCCTGCAGCGTTTGCTGACGCGTCAAATTCAACGTTGAGGTAAGCCGCGCGGCGCGAGCCGCATCCAAGGCCTGCTCCGCGGCTTTCAAGCGTTGTCGGCCCATTTCTTGCCGTGATTCGGCCGCCGCCAAGGCTTGCGGACGAGCTTGCTCTGCCATACGCAATTGCTCGCGGAAGGTTTCCACCCGGTTCTCGACCGCAGTTTGGCGATCCAGCAGCGCCTGGCGTTCATTGCGCAAGCGATGCAGTAGCTGCGGGTCATTATCCAGTAACTCGGCGATGACGTCGCCGCCCTGCACCCGAGTACCTTCCTTGACCAACCAGCGCGAAATCCGACCCTCCACCGGCGCGCCGATCACCTGCTGGCGGTCGCCGGGAATATAGGCCACTACCCGACCAACGCCGCTCACGTTCTGCTGCCAGGGCGTCAACGCCAGAAATATCATCAAGACCAGGAATAAACCTATCAGCCAACTGGCTAACTTTTTGGCAATGGGTGCGGTAATGGCATCGGGGAGATTGGCCGATTCCGGGGCTGCAAACATAGGTGAATGTTCCCGGCTCATAATTTCTCACCCATCCAAGTCAATTGCCCGTTGTGGATTTGGGCGTGGTAACGGCAGCGGGCGATGACGCGGGCATCTTGGCTGACCACTATCAAAGTCCAGCCTGCATCGGCGGCGAATAGACTGTCGAGGATACGGGGTAACCAGCGCTGATCGATACGATCCAATACTCTATCGATCAATAGCAGCCGAGGCCGCATCGCGATAGCGCGCGCCAAGGTCAATCGCAAGCATTTTTCGCCGTTTAAAGGCATACCCTGCGGATACAAGCGGGTATTCAGGCTATCCGGCAGAGCGACAATATCCTCAAGTAGACCGACCTGATCTAAGGCTGCCCGAATTTTCTCGGGTTCGATACCTCGCCCCATGTTGATGTTACCGGCAACATCGGCATCGATGACTTCGCCTTGACGCACCAGACTAATTTGGTCACGGAGTGCGCCGAGGCTGAGGTCCCGTAGGTCCTGCCCATCAAAATGGATTTGTCCGGAGGCGGGAATACGTAGCCCGAATAAGGCATCCAGCAAGCTGCCATGTTCAGCACCTGCACTGATCACCAAGCTGTCGCTAGCCGCCAACTTAAGATCCAGCGATTTGATGCTGTCCTGTTGCGGCGCTTCCGGCAAGGTCAATTGCTTGATTTCCAGGCTGAGCGGGCCAGAGCCAGTTTGTAGCTCAGCGTCATGGTCGTCGTGTTCCTGAGGCAAATCCAATAAGTAACCGATCTTATCCATGCTGGCGACAAGGGTATAGAAATTGTCCAGGGTTTTGCCAAGACGGGTAAAGCCGTAGATCATGGCGTTAACTACCAATTCGGCTGCAATCAATTGGCCCAGGCTGAGTTGGCGTTCTATCACCATCCAGCCGCCCACCCCCAGTAACGCGGTGTTGGCCAAGGTATGTAAAACCAGCGCACCGATATTTTGTCGCGACAGGATGCGGAAGTGTTTAACGCTGGCAGTCAGATAATCTTCGGCGAGGCGTCGGGTTTGTAAGCCGATGAATTCGGCTTCGCTCCGGCTTTTGCCGAGCAGCGGATTGACAGCGATATTTTCCAACCAAGCTGCGGCGGCATATTTGGCTTTGGACTGTTCGATGACCGTAGGGATGCTGCCTTTGCCCATTATGAAAAGCACGACATATAGCGAGAGAATCAGGAACAGATCTAAGGCCAGCAGCATTGGGTGATAAAACGCCAATAGAATCATCCCGATCAGGGTTTGCAACACATAACCCATGGTTTCCAACAACATGGAAGCCGCAGACTTTTGCAGCGCGGCCACATCAAAGAAGCGATTGGTCAATTCCGGTAGATAGACATTACTGCGGCAGGCAATAGTCGCGCGCTGCAAACGCCGCGCGGCCTCCCCAAAAAAACGGGTGAGCAGGCGACGTTGCAGCATTTCCACCACATAAAATTGCAGCGCCACCAGGCTATTGCTGAACGCCAGTAACACCAGCAAGACCAAGGTCAACACCACCAAGGGTTGCAGCAAGGCACCAAAGGCAATGGTGTTGACTAAAGCCTGCACCGCAACCGGAGTTGCCAATGACAGCACGCCGATGCCGATACCGTAAGCCAGCAACACGATGATGTCTTCGCGCTCGATATGAATTAGCTCTTGCAGCCGGTGCAAAGGGTCTTGCCCAGACATGATCAGTTCCTCTTTTGGTTAACGGTTGACATAGGTTTTGCGCAGATCAATTTTCTTCCATGAATGACTGGATTCCAAATTCGATTACCCGGTGTTGCGCATACCGGCGGCTATCGAATTGATGGTGCGTAACAGCAACTTCGTCGAAACCGCATCGTTGCCATCGTCTTCCTGTTGCCGCGTCATGCGCAGTAAATCCGCCTGTAGGAAATTCAACGGCCCCAGATAATCGTTGCGCCGATGCAGCGATGCCGCTAGAACCGGGTTATCCGCCAAGAGTATATCGCTTTCGACAATTTCCAAAATCCAGTCCACGCAGCGTTGGTGCTCGCTGGCGATCAAGCCATGAATACGTCGGCCAACTTCCGGGTCCACACAGAGGGCGGCATATTCCTGGGCGATGTTCATGTCCGATTTGCTCAAAGCCATTTGCGCGTTGCTCAGCAGATTGCGGAAAAACGGCCAGTTTCGGTACAAATCGCGGAGCGAGTCCAGACGCTCCGACTTGCCGGCGCACCAACTTTCTAGGCTAGACCCTATACCATACCAGGCCGGAAACGTTTGCCGCGACTGGGCCCAGGCGAATACCCAGCCAATAGCTCTTACCGATTTTTTCGAGCGATCCTGTTTTTTGCGGTGCGATGGCCGCGAACCGATGTTGAGCTGACCGATTTCGGTAACCGGTGTGGCTTCATAAAAATAATCCAGAAAGCCCGGGGTATGTTCGGTGAGTTGCCGGTAACCGCGCTCGCCAATACTGGCTAATTCGTTCATGATAAGTGACGCGTCGGGTCGGTCCGGCTCCGCCGGGCGCACCAAACTCAGACTGGCTTTCATTAGCCCGGTTACGCCCATGGTCAATTCGTAAACTGCGGTCTCCATGTTGTTGTAACGGTAAAACAACACTTCGCCTTGTTCGGTAAATTTTATCTGGCCGCGCACAGTCGCTGGCGGTTGCGCCAGAATGGCTTCGTGGGTGGGCCCGCCGCCGCGACCGACAGTGCCGCCGCGACCATGGAATAAACGGCACGGCACGCCTTCGCTATCGGAAATCGCCATCACTTGCTGTTGGGCCCGGTACAAGCCCCAAGCCGAAGCCAGAATGCCACCGTCCTTGCAGGAATCTGAGTAACCCAGCATGACTTCCTGCCGCTTCGCCGAGGCATCAAGCAATGCACGATAGACCGGTTGCCCAAGCAGGTTGCGCAATACCTCGTCGATATGGCTCAAGTCTTCAATAGTCTCGAACAACGGCGAAACGCCGATGTGACAATACCAGCGCCCGCCGATGCGGCCTGCAAGTCCGGTCTGCGAGGCCAACAACATCACTTCCATGACATGGCTAGCCGCATGGGTCATAGAGATCACATAGCGGCTGAAGCAATCGTTGCCGATTTCCCGGCGCATATCGACCATGACCTGGAATAATTCCAGCGTTTCGCGGGTGGAATCACTGAGTAACATGGGGTCGTAACTCAGGCTGCCAGGTGCGGCGATGGCTTCGGCGAGCAGGCTCATCCGCTCGGCTTCGGTCAGGGCGTGGTAATCGATACCAAGGGCCAGCGTAAACAACTCAGCAACCGCTTCCGAGTGGCGGGTGGATTCCTGGCGGACGTCGAGTTGCATCAGATGGAAACCAAAAGTTTCGACCAGGCGGATCAGGTCCAGCAGTTCGAGATCAGCGATGGCTTGATCGCCGTGGCTGATCAGTGAATCGCGAATTAGGTTCAGGTCGGCTAACAAGGCTTGCTGACCGGCATAGGCATGGATGTGCGATGGCCCGGCGGTTTGGGCGATGAGTTGCTCAACGCGAGCTCGTGCTTCTTCCAAGCGAAATTTCATCAAGGTTAGCTTGTGTCGGTAAGGTTCCTGGCGGCAACTGCGTTCCAGCAAAACGGCACGCTCACCCAGTAAGTCTCTATCCTCTTGCAATGATTGCAGGAAGGCCTCGGACGGTTGGCATAGGCCGTAAGAATAGGACAGCCGTTCGGCTAACACTGTCACGCGATTGATGTAGTCATGTAAAACCGCGCGCGATTGCAAACGCAACGCCAACGCCGTGGTTTCAGGTTTGACGTTGGGATTACCGTCCCGATCGCCGCCGATCCAAGAACCGAAATTAATGAAAGCGGGAATTCTGATCGCCGCCGCTTCTTCGCCATAAACATCTATTAATGCTCGCTGAAATTTTCGATAAACCCCTGCCGTTGCTTGAAACAGTGACAACGGGAAGTAGTAGAGACCGGCTTCGATCTCGTCAATAACGCCCATGCCACTCGCTCGCACTTCGTCCGTTTTCCAGAGCAATTGGATATTGGCGCTTAATTGCTCCAGCGCTTCGTCTCGAAAATGGCCCTTGACTCTAGGATCATCGAGTATTTCGTGACTCAAAAAAATGTTGCGTAGCGCACCTCGTACCGTGCGTCGCTTGGCTTCGGTCGGATGCGCCGTCATCACCGGCAGATAGAGTAAGTTGTCGAGCAAAAGTTGCAAATCGGTCAAACCAACCCCCGATTGCTGCATAGTCAACAGGGTGTCGTGGAACGATCCACGCCAAAAATGCTTGTTCTTTTCGGATTCGCGACGGCGCTGGTGCAAGTTTGTAGATTCTTCGGCGATATTCAGCAAGCTGAAATACAGACTGAAAGCGCGGATCACTTCGGTTTGGGTGTCTTCAGGTAGATTCTGTAAGCTATTGAGTAGCTGTTGCCGACGAACCAGACTACCGTCGCGTTGCAAAGCGGCAAACTGACGCTGCAACTGCTCGACAATATCAGAGATTTCAGGCCCGGCCTGAGTTTTTAGCACCTTGGACAAAATCAGTTTAAGCAAACGGGTATTTGTGCGTAAGGCTGTGTCGTCATGAGATTGTTTGCCTACCATGTTGGCTCCAGATGGTGATTGCGAAAAAGTCGGTTCTTGAAAATTAGTAGCCGGATTAAAGTAATCAATAAATTAGAAATAGTAAAATAGGATAAATGAATACCTTAAATAGGTATGAACAATACTAAAAACTACCATTTGCAGCGCCAGCCCTAATCTTTAAAGCAAATCAACCCAGCCCTATTTCACCTACACCCCAATCGGACTGCGCTTTTCTTAGCCAAATATTGCCCAGCCTTGTCCGACCGCGTAGCCGACGTCTTTCTTTTTCCTCAAACTGGTTTGCTTGTTCAAGGGTTGAAAACGCGAAATAGGTCTGCATATGATTACTGGCGCTTCATAAAGCCCCCATGTCTGTCATGCCCTAGCCAATCTGGTAAAGTAGGGTTAACCAAGTCAAACAACAAAGTAATGAAAAAATTATTGAACCAAAGCTTTTTAACCAACTTCATCGCTCTGCTCGTTATCGCTGCCGGCTACGCTAGCCCGTTTTATTCGGAAACCTTGAAAGCGATCGGTTTTTTCGCATTTTCCGGAGCCATTACGAACTGGCTGGCAATCCATATGCTCTTCGAAAAAGTGCCGTTCTTATACGGGTCGGGGATTATCCCCGCGCGCTTCGAAGAGTTTAAAGCGTCGATCAAGGCCTTGATGATGCAGCAGTTTTTTACCGTCGAAAATATCGAACAGTTCATCGAACGAGAAGAGCAGGAAGGAGGGCGGATTCTGAATCTGCAGCCGTTGTTAAACGCAGTTGATTACGACAAGGTCTATGAAGGCTTGGTGTCGTCGATCATGACTTCGTCGTTCGGCGGCATGTTGTTGATGATGGGCGGCGAAGAAGCCTTATTGCCGCTAAAACAACCCTTTACCGAGAAAATGCAGCACACCCTAATGGAAATGGTGGAATCCGAGCGGTTTAAACAGGCTTTGCAACAGGGATTAAATGCGCACAAGATCGGCGAGGATTTAACCGGCAAAATCGAAATGGTGATCGACAGGCGTTTGAGCGAGCTAACGCCACAATTGGTCAAGGAAATGGTGCAATCCATCATCAAGCAACATTTGGGCTGGCTGGTGGTTTGGGGCGGCGTGTTCGGCGGGTTATTGGGTGCAGTGTTCGGCTTTGCCTGAGCGAATCAACAATGACGATCATCGAACTGGCTTACGATAGTTTCGGCGAACCCGGCGACACGCCGTTACTGATCGTGCATGGTTTTTTGGCCGCCTCGCGTAATTGGCGTTCGGTAGCCAAACGCCTGGCCGAGCAGCATCACGTGTATGTGCTGGACATGCGCAATCATGGCAGTTCGCCGCATGCCGAGGTGCTGGATTACCCAAGCATGGCCGCCGATCTGCTGGCTTTTATGAACAGTCACGGCATTGCTCGCGCGCACCTATTGGGCCACAGCATGGGCGGCAAGGCGGTGATGTGGTTTGCTTTGCATTATCCGGAGCGGGTGGTCGGCTTAATCGTTGCCGACATTGCCCCCGTCAGTTACCAGCATAGCTTCGACGACCTGGTGGACGCTCTTAGTCGGTTACCGGTCGATAGTATTGGAAATCGTAAACAAGCTGAGGAAGCCTTAGCCGAAGCCGTTCCCGATTTAGCCTACCGACAGTTTTTATTACAAAACCTGTTGCTGAAAGACGGCAATTATTATTGGCGGATTAATCTGGATATCATTCAAAAAAACGCCCATCACATCGTCGGTTTTCCCGACGTCGGCGAAAACCAATTTGCTAGGCCGGCTTTATTCATCGGCGGCGGTAATTCCCAATATTTGGATGAAGAAGCGATTTATGCAGTGTTTCCGCACGCACGAATCGCTAAAATTCCAGATACGGGCCACTGGCTATACGTAGAAGAACCGGAGGCTTTTTGTAGCTTGGTAGAGGATTGGCTGTGTGCCGCCTAACTTTTAAGTCATTGATCTAGGCCGATTTAGAACCTTGGTACACTGGTCAGGAATTGGAAGGAGGATAAGCTTACCAGTGCAATCTAGCGAGTTCAGTGCGGAGCAGAAACACATGACAGACCAATCATCTCAACATATACAGCGTATCAGACGCGGCAAGCTTGCAGTGCCCCTTGATGACTTGTTGCTCACTCAGTCCGCTCACGGGCTCAGCGATTATTTGTCACTATCACTGAGCGATTGTGGCGAGCTTACCAAGGTGAGCATCACCACGACCGATGTCGAGCCACTAACCTATTCGGCTTTTATTCATACCTCCGCACCGGTGGATTTTGCTTCGGTGGTGTTTGTGGCGCAACCCATTAAACTGGGTGAGTTGAGCGATTATCGAACAGTGCCAGATAAAAGAAAAGCTTGTGTTAGAATCGCGCGGCTTGCACCGTTTTGGCGAGTGTTGCGGCAAAAGGGATCGCAACGCCGGCGCTGACACGCGGCGATAGCTGATGGTTGGTACGCCGAGCCATCACTTTTTTCTTAACTTTTTTATTCGAAACGCTCATGAACAAACCCAAAAAAGTCGCAATCCTCACGGCCGGCGGTTTGGCGCCTTGCTTGAATTCCGCTATCGGCAGCCTGATTGAACGCTACACAGAGATTGATCCCAGCATCGAAATCATTTGCTATCGCGGCGGCTACAAAGGCCTACTGCTTGGCGATTCCTATGCCGTAACGGCCGAAGTGCGCGCGAAAGCTGGCTTGCTGCAACGTTTCGGCGGTTCAGTCATTGGCAACAGCCGCGTCAAACTGACCAATATCAAAGACTGCGTAAAACGCGGCTTGGTGAAAGAAGGCGAAGATCCGCAAAAAGTCGCGGCGGATCAGCTGATTAAGGACGGCGTCGATATTCTGCACACGATCGGCGGTGACGACACGAATACTGCTGCGGCTGATTTGGCGGCGTTCCTGGCCAAAAACAACTACGGACTGACCGTTATCGGTTTGCCGAAAACCGTCGACAACGATGTATTCCCGATCAAACAATCTCTGGGTGCCTGGACTGCCGCCGAGCAAGGCGCGCGCTATTTCATGAACGTGGTTGCCGAGAACAATTCCAACCCGCGTATGCTGATTGTTCACGAAGTGATGGGCCGCAATTGCGGCTGGTTGACTGCTGCTACTGCGCAGGAATACCGTAAATTACTGGACCGTGCCGAGTGGCTGCCTGAGTTGGGTTTGTCCCGCGAATCGTATGAAGTGCATGCGGTATTCGTTCCGGAAATGGCTATCGATTTAGAAGCCGAAGCGGCGCGTTTACGCGCGGTGATGGATAAAGTCGATTGCGTGAATATCTTTGTTTCCGAAGGTGCAGGCGTTGAGGCCATCGTGGCCGAATTGCAAGCCAAAGGCCAAGAAGTGCCGCGCGACGCGTTCGGTCACATCAAACTGGATGCAGTTAATCCCGGCAAATGGTTTGGCGAACAATTTGCGCAAATGATCGGCGCGGAAAAAACCCTGGTGCAAAAATCAGGTTACTTCGCGCGTGCCGCGGAGGCCAACGTCGATGACATGCGTCTGATCAAATCATGCGCTGATTTGGCTGTGGAATGCGCATTCCGCCGCGAATCCGGTGTCATGGGCCACGACGAAGATAACGGCAACGTCTTGCGCGCCATCGAGTTTCCGCGCATCAAAGGCGGCAAACCGTTCAATATCGATACCGATTGGTTCACCGAAACCTTGGCGGCTATCGGTCAGAAAAAAGGCGGCAAGGTCGAAGTTAGCCATTAATCGGCGGAAAGTTTGACGTTAAGCGAGGGGCGGATTATCCGCCCCTTTTAGTTTGAGCGACTGAAATCTCCCCTACAACGCCTGTGTTACAACCCAAGCTCACTCAATCCCGGATGCTCGTCAGGCCGGCGACCCAACGGCCAAGCAAATAAGCGTTCGTCCGCCTTAATCGGCAAATCGTTGATGCTGGCGAAGCGACGCTGCATAAAACCGTATTCATTAAACTCCCAGTTTTCATTGCCGTAGCTGCGAAACCAATTTCCGGCATCGTCATGCCATTCGTAGGCAAAACGCACCGCGATGCGGTTGTCCGTAAAAGCCCACAATTCCTTTATCAAACGATAATCCAGTTCCTTAGCCCACTTGCGCACTAAGAATTCGCGGATTTGGCTGCGGCCCACCGGAAATTCGGCGCGATTGCGCCAGCGACTATCTTCGGTATACACCTGCACGACGCGGTCCGGGTCTCGACTATTCCAGGCGTCTTCCGCCATGCGGACTTTTTGCGCGGCTGTCTCTGAAGTGAAAGGTGGCAAAGGTGGTTTGGTATCCATGTTCGGGCTCCGAGAAAATTAACTTGCGAGGTAGACAGCTCTGTCTATGGCGCAAATCGTAGCAGAGGTAGACAAAGTTGTCTAACCACGCTGACTTAAATATGAACGCAAACCTTAAGCCCTCTTTTTACGCAGGATACTCACTCGGGGGTGCCACTGGGTTTTCGGCTGGCTAACGTTCAGATGCCATGAATCGCCAAAAAAATCTATGTTATATAGCTTATAAATAAGTTATATAACATAGTTATTTTTTAAATATCCTCATCAAGCCACTGAAAGTAATAGAGTATTCTTATGGCGTATATCTTGCTGAAGCTTACCTTGGATGAACGCAATTTTTTAGCGCCATGCTGCTTGGAAAGGCTGCCACGCAAAACAAGGTCATTCATTTTTAGGTATAGCGAAACAGTCAGATTGAGATGGACCGTTTGGCTATGAATGCAATTTTATTAGTGGGTCGATAACGGTAATCGATATGAAAAAAATAACCTCCTTGGCTTCTTTAGGCTTACTGCTGGCCGCGTCCAACTCGGCCTTTGCGCACGTCGACTACGGCGATTTAAATCTTTTTCCATCACAAACAACTACGTTTACCAGAATCGGCTGGTATCGTGGCACCGATAATCCCTCTAGCGGATGCGCTATTGATGGCAGCTCGGAATGCCTGGGTGATAGCCATTTGATGCAGTTTTTTAAATTTACCTTGAGTCAGGATTCAGACGTCACAATCTCATTTACTTCCGGCCAAAACGGCCTTAACCCAGCGTTCAGTTTGTATTCCGGACTGTTGCCCGATGAAGCTCACGACGATACTACTTTAGACCCACTGAATGCGCTTGATAGTAACTTCGACCCAATTCCCCACCCCACCGATTCGGCTTATTGGAACAGCAGTAACATCCGTGAAGGCCAGTTTAACGCCTTGGGAACCTGGAGTATGGCAAATGACTCGGATGAATGGGCTGAAATTCAATACATCACCCATATGAATAGCAATTCTTCGTCGACTGTTGGTGCGTCGGAAGTACTGAATTATGTCCTGCAAGCCGGCTCTTACACCATCGCGGCAGCGGGGGCCAATTCTGGCATTAACGCACTGCTAAGCGGGACTATGTCGTTTAGTGCGGTACCCGTTGCTGTGCCGTTGCCTTCGGCAGTATGGTTGATGGGTAGTGCGGTAGCTGGATTCGGCGCAATGGGGCGCCGGCGCAAATCCAACTAGGCTTGTTCTGCAGGGATTAAATAGCCGATGCCCAGTAAGGCATCGGCTTTTTTATGGCTTGTACTTTTCGAATGAATCCGCTTTTCTGGCAACCACCACAGCAGTTAACCACGTTAAGTTTGTCGAAACCCTCCTTACCGGGCACTCCACCTGCCTTAGTAGCAACAAACATTCGCTAGATTAAACAACAACTCTCTTAAGAAGCGCGAAAACTCTTTCTGCCGATTAACAGCAGGCCACTGCCCAGCAGCCAGA
Organism: Proteobacteria bacterium ST_bin11; assembly: GCA_002083615.1. Taxonomy (GTDB): domain Bacteria; phylum Pseudomonadota; class Gammaproteobacteria; order Methylococcales; family Methylomonadaceae; genus Methylomonas. Next base: position 27,076 of record MSXO01000029.1, read on the forward strand.
ACGCCGAAGGAATCGGAACCGGTGCTGTAAATTTAAAGACTTGTCCCGTCAAGCCGCCCGGACCTCTTTGGCTGCTACCCAACACATAAAGCTCGCCATCAGCGTCCTGACCGAAACCTAAAATCCACAGGGATAAGTCCATATTGTCAACATTCAGTTCTTCTATGCTGCCACTGCTGAGGTCGCCCGCGAAGAGTCTGCCGCTGGGAAAGCCAAATGAGCCCCAATCGCCGAAGATGTATTTACCTTTAAGACTGGGAAGATCCGAACCGCGATAGACAAAACCACCGGTGACCGAGAAGCCTTCGGTATGGTCGTATTGTAGAACCGGATCAATCAAATTAGCGGGTAAACCACTCAAGTCATTGCTGATCAAACCTGTCGCCGGATTGAATTTAAATTGGCCTTCTTTTAAGTTCCAGCCGTAATTACCGCCGGCGGTAATGATGTTGACCTCTTCTACGGTATTTTGGCCGACATCAGCCGCCACCAATTGGCCATTTTGGGTGTCGAAACTAAAGCGCCAAGTGTTACGCAAGCCATAGGCAAAAATTTCATCGACACGGGCGGCATCATTAACAAACGGATTATCCGACGGAATGCCGTATTTGCCATTGGCGCTGTTATTTCCAGTTGGGTCGATACGCAAGATGCTGCCGAGTACATTGCTGGCATCTTGGCCGTTACCGATCGTACCGTGGCCATTGCCGACGTCGTTGGCTGCGCCACCATCACCTAAGGAAATATACAAATTCGCATCCGGGCCGAAGGCCAGCATGCCGCCATTGTGATTACTTTGCGGCTGATCGATCCGCATTATTTCCCGCCGCGAATTGGCATTGATGCGGTCAGCGTTAGCCGGATCAACTTGCCATTCAGCCACTACCGATTGGTGGTTGAAAGACGGAGACGTGACACTAAAATCGGCTGCGCCTGCCACTCGAACTTCGCTGCTATACGTATACACCTTGCCGTATCCGGCTTTGCCCGCGTTGGCATAGTCCGGATGAAATGCCAGGCCTAGCAAGCCGCGTTCGTCGTAAGCCGGGTTCAGGGTTACCAATCGTGAACTCAGGTCGAGATAGGGCGTAGCCTGCAGCGCGCCGTTTTTTATTAATCGGATAGTGCCTTTTTGATCGGCAACAAATAATCTGTCAGTCCCATCTCCGGCATGCGTCAATAAATTTGGAGCGGTAAACCCGGAAGCTACCTCTTGTAAACCTATATGAATCGCACCCTTGCTTATTGCATCGGGAAACGGGTCGAAAGGATCGAAGGGATTGGAAACGGTTTGCGCCTGAGCAGTATTTGCCAGAAGGAAGGCGCAAGGCACTAGTAGTTTAAAAACTGAATTTTGGGACTTCATAAAAATGGACCTCTAAATGGCGAAGTGCTGTTAAACAAGCAGTTGGACTGCTGAGCTCTGCTTTCTGGCGTGTTTGCGATTGAAGCTAAATCCGGCCAATGCGCTGCCAAACAACCAGACGGCGGATGGCAGTGGCACTGCCGCCGGGTGGACAGTTAGCGACATGGTGCCTCTGTAAATCGGGTTGGTGCACGAAAGAAGGGCAGTATTACAGCGTTCGCCGCCAGCGGCGATGGAATAGGTGCCGGCAGGCAAAAAGTAATTGGCTAAGATTTCGCCGGTGCCGACGGCAGTATTATGATTGCCATTGCCGCCCCAAGTCAGGCCGCGGCTGGGATCGGTATCTGAGGTGGCACCGACTGCGATCACATACTCCAGTTTTACCCACTGATCGGCATAATTAGCCATGCTCCAATCGCCGAAGGCGTCAAATTGGCCTTCATACGTCTGATTTAAAGTATCCCGATAACCGGAATGTTTCAGATATAGCCCGCTCGGATCGCTGTCGGTAGGGCTGGCAATCGGATTTAAATTTTCGTCTACCGGATTCACCGTATCGTAGTCAGCCCAATCGTGCGAGCCGGCAAAAAAAGCGCCTCTATACAAAGTAAAGGCTGGGTCAAGGCCAGCCGTGTTTTGAATAAAGCTAATATCCACGTTTGCGGCTTTCGTCAGCGTAAAAATATACCAGCGCGCTGACGCGCCACCAATCGCATGACTATCGCCCAAGTCGGCATCGGTGCCGTCTATCCAGCCATAGGCTTTGTAAGCATTGAGGGTATGAGACACCGTGCCGGTCGGATCGGTGCCCAGATTTGCAAAGGACACGTGAGCTTGTGCACTTTGGCCTAGGCACAGGCCGCAAACAACAAGCAGTAAGCGGTAAAATCTATTCATGTTCTGATTCCGGTTTTGAGTTTTGTTATAGGAAACGCCGGCGCGTATATCGTCTCGCCGCCGGCTATTCTAAAAACTCTTAAAAGCCGGACAGCAGAAAAGCAAAAGGAGCATCCTTGCTCCCGGTCTTCCGTGGCCGCGATGTTTCTGCAGAGAGAAAAATCGGTACCTAACTATCCAAAATTAAGCAGCAAGCGCTTTGCGACGACCGAAGCCGACCAAGCCAGCGAGCGCGCTACCAAACAACCAGACTGCGCCTGGTACCGGTACGGCTTGGACGTTCAGTGTAATGTCCATATTGCGAGCCAAGCGCAAGTTGGCATAGCTGCCTGGGACGGCTGCGCCGCCAGGCCATTGGGTGCCGTTACATCCGGGTGCGCCGAAAGAGGTGCAATCGACAGAGGCGGCTGCGGGTGTGCCCAATTGCACTTGGGTGAACAAACTGGTCAACTCAGCCAAGCTAGCACCACCAATGGTCATTGTATAGGTGCCTGGGCCGAGCAAACCGCTCCAGCTGACGCTGTTGTCTACAACGCCGTCAGAATAGGCGCCGCTGGCTGCATCGGCTACCGCGTCGATAAAGGTAACGCCGCTTACCAAACCGTTGTTATTACCCATGGTGAAGTTACCATCCGATTTGAATACACCCCATTTGTCGCGGTTGCCCGGTAGGTTCGCCGCGCCGCCTGCAGCCAGGATTTCATCATTGGCGTCATAGAATGGCGACCAAGAGGCAAAGCCCGGTGAGCTGGCCAAATAGGCTTGGGTGGCTGCTGAGCCAGTCAGTCCTGCAGCCACGGCAGGGGCCAAACCGTTCAGATCGCCTACACCGTCATGCGATGAAGCAGGTACCATACCGCTGAAAATAGACACGCCTGGGTTTAACACTGAAGCGCCGTTAGTGTTGGCTGCGCCGGTAACAGTAAAGCTCACATTCGACGCTTGCGTCAACGTGAAGAATCGAAAGCGGTTGTTATGGCTATCGCCGTAGGTATCGACCGAAGCGGTTCGATTAACGCCGTTGTTGCTCAAGCCAGAGACCCAGCCGGCGTTGCTGGATACGGTTGGATTCAAACCACCCGAACCGGCACCGGCGTAGGCATTGGTCGCTTGGTCATACAGTGCAGTGCCGTAACCAACATGCGCGGATGCCAGGTCGGCAAACAGCGCTAAGCTCAGCGCCGAAACGGTTTTAAGTAGAGTGGTTGTTTTGACCATAAAATCCTCTTGAACGGTTAATTTATAATTAGAATTGATTTTTTTATCCTGTAAAACACGATCAGCGCGGCTTATTAGGCCAGTAAGATCTGTTCCACAGCTTTGGAAACAGCAGGATATATGCCAGTGACTTTTTTATTAATTATTTCAACAACTAGCGCCATTTATTGCCTGACGCACGGCGGCGCGAAGAATTAATCTTTGTTATCTAACTCAAGAAGTGAGTGAAATAACCTATTTTGCGAAAACGTTCAGAGGGGATGAGGGGCGCAAGGGCCTTTAGCAGACCATGGCCCCGAAGATTAACCGCGGCTTGCTTGTAACCGGGCTGGGGTTATGGCTGACACTCCGGCATCAAGGAACTACGCCAATACTGGCCTTCCTTTTCAAACAAGCGCCGACTTTCCTCAGGCCCCCAGGAGCCAGCCGGGTACGTGGCGATGTAGTCCCTTTCAGTTACCCAATTGTGCAAAATCGGATCCACTATGCGCCAAGCGTATTCCACTTCATCGAAACGCAAAAACAGCGAACGGTCGCCCTTCATCACATCCAGCAACAAATCCTCGTAAGCATCGACACGGCGTTCGTCCGGATTGCGAAAACTCGCGTCCAGACTGGTGGTGCGGGTCCGCATTTCCAATCCGGCTTCCTTGACAGTCATTTCGATGCGGATGCATTCTTCCGGCTGAATTCCCAACAATATCCAGTTTGGCGTCATACACTGCACATGGGTATCGCGGAAAAATTGAAAGGGCGGATGCCGAAAACAAATCGCAATCGAAGACTGGCCCTTAGCCATGCGCTTGCCGGTGCGCAAATAAAACGGCACGCCGCGCCAGCGCCAGTTGTCGATCAACAATTTCATCGCCGCATAGGTTTCGGTACTGCTGTCGGCAGGGATATTAGCTTCCTCCAGATAACCGGGAACCTTCTGCCCAGCGATATTGCCTTTGGCATATTGGCCGCGAAAGGCGTGCGCATGGACCGCCGATTTAGGGATGGGCCGGATCGATTTGAGCACTTTGACTTTCTCGTCGCGCAAGGATTCAGCATCCATTGAAACTGGCGGCTCCATCGCCACCAAAGTCAAAAGCTGCAGCAAATGACTTTGCAGCATGTCGCGCATCGCGCCAGCGCTATCGTAATACTCCCCGCGATTGCCTATCCCCATATCTTCAGCATGCGTGATTTGCACATGGTCGATGTAATTGCGATTCCACAAGGGCTCCAGCATTACGTTGGCGAAGCGAAACACCAACACGTTCTGCACCATACCCTTGCCCAGATAATGATCGATACGGTAGATTTGGTCTTCGCTCAAATACCGGCTTAGTCGTTTTTGCAGAGCCTGCGCGCTCTCCAGATCGTAGCCGAACGGTTTCTCGATCACCACCCGCCGCCAGCCGTACTCTTCGTTGAGCAACTCTACCTGGCTTAAGGCTTCGATAACATTGCCGAAATCACTGGGACCGATGGCTAAGTAGAACGCCATATTCCGGGAAAACCGTGGCTGGGTATTTAGGGTTTCCGCCAACGTTTTATAACACTCCGGCTGATCGAGATCGCCGCGATGATAATCCAGCCGTTCGCTAAAACGGCTGAACACCGCTTCATCAAGCAAACCATGCGCCTGCTCCAGCAATAAGGCCCGCACTTCCGCCAGCCAGGTCGCCTTATCCCACGGCCGGCGGCCTACCGCCATGATGCGGGTGCCTTCCGGTAGCTTTTTTTCCAATTCAAGATGATAAAAGCCGGGCATTAGCTTTAGCCGCGCCAAATTGCCGGTCGCACCGAAAATGACGTAAGTGCAGGGTTCTGTATTCATAAAAGCTACCTCGTCTCTACTTTGCAACACTGTATGCAGTTTGCACCATTTGCACGGGCACGTCGAACGTCAAAGCCCAATTCAGTCAACCTGCAAGCCGTTCTTCCTAATTTCGGCAGCCCGCGGGATGTTAAGCCGATTGCCACACGGGGCTCGCTGTGCGCAAAAACGCTTCCCGCTTACGCGGAAATCAGGCTCACAAGATTCATGCGGACGGGGAAATTAAAACGCTAGCCGGCAATCCGCTTTAGCGTCGTAGCCACCAAATCTTCTGCGCGAGCCATTTGATCGGCCTCGGCATAGCACCGCAATTCCGGCGCGTTGCCGGAAGGCCGCAGATGCACGATCTCGCCGTTGGCGAAAGTAAAGCGCAAGCCGTCCGTCGTATCGCTATTCACCGGCGCCCCCAATTTGTCACCCCATAGGCCGCGATAGGCGTTGGCATCGGCTTGCAAGCGCTCCAGCAAAGCACGGCTATTGGCGACCGGAAAATCTTGAATACGGTCACTTGCGGTGTAACGCTGCGGTAAACCTTGCAACAACCCGGATAAATTGACGCCTTGCGTGCTTGCCATCGCCAGCAAAGCCAAAGCCGGCAACACCGAATCGCGCGTGGGCAGAGCCGCCAAGGCAACGCCATTCACCGATAAACCATCTCCGGCCAGAAAACCGCCGTTGGCCTCGAAGCCAGCCACGCCACCGCTTGGAACTTGCTCCATGCCGGCAATGACATACGGCGAACCGATTCGAGTGCGGATTACCTGTTTGAACCAGCCGGATGCTTCGATGGCAGTGTTACAACTGACCGGGGTCACCACGGTGTCCGCACCCAAAAATTTCGCGCACAGCAAACCGACAATATCGCCGCGCAGCCATTCCCCAGTTTCATCGCCAATCAAGGGCCGGTCGCCATCGCCGTCAGTGGAAATCAGGGCATCCAAGTTGTATTCAGTAGCCCAGTTGCGGCCACGCTGCCGATCCGCTTCGCCGACGGCTTCGGTATCGATGGGAACGAAGGTGTCGGTGCGCTCCAAACCAATTACCTCAGCACCCAATGCCGCCAGCACGGCTTTCAATACATCGCGCGCGGCGCTGGAATGCTCGTAGACGCCCACCCGCCAACCGTTTAACAAATCATCCGCAAACAGACTGGTGTAGCGCTCCTGAAATTGCGCGAGTGCAGCCGGGTTTACAGCAGGCAACTCGGCAGACACATTCCGCACATCCACCGTCGCACTGGTCATTGCCGCTTCATCGGCCTTGCTGATTTCGCCATCGGCTCGATAAAACTTGATGCCGTTGCGATCGAATGGAATATGACTACCGGTCACCATGATTGCCGGCAAACCTTGCGTCAACGCATACAAGGCCAACGCCGGCGTCGGCAGCACGCCGCAGAATTCCACTTCGCAACCCGCCTGACGAATACCCGCCACACAGGCTTGGGCAATTTCCGGGCTGGAAGGCCTAAGGTCCATGCCCAAAACGATTTTTTGGCCAGGGGCACTGAGATTTAAACCCTGGATAAACGCCAGGGTGTATGCGGCACAGACTTCGTCAGTCATTTGCTTAACCAGGCCACGCGCGCCGCTGGTACCGAAGGCCACGCCGCTGTCGGCCATCATTTGTTGGATGTTGATTGTTGTCATGAGTCAGGATCAGTTGAGAGTAATTAAATGAAAATACTGGCAATAGTACCGTCTAGCCAGACATGATAGAGAAAACCAGGCGTTCGGCAACAGAATGATTGCCTTAGCGAAACATATGACTGTGGCTAACACTGCATCCGCCGCATAAAATCCTGCAAGGTTTGACCGAAGTCGTCGGTAAACACTTGGTCCAGCACCAGCGCGCGGAGAATAAGGTTCAGCCGGACATAGTGCGACGTTGTCGACCATAATGTCCCTCGGAGCAATTAAAAGAGCCGCCATCCTAAAACAGCCCTCCTCAAAGCGTTATGTCAGCAATGTTTTAGGCCTTAGCGCCGACCACCCAATAACGAGCCCAGCACGCCACGGATAATTTGTTTACCCACTTCCTGGCCAATACTGCGCGCGGCACTTTTCGCAGCCGCTTCCAGCACGCTTTGTCCACCGTTGCTGCGACCGCGTCGGGATTTAGTAGCGGCGCCCACGCCTCCTAACAACACTTCGCCCCAGTCGAAACCAGAGCCTGAGCCACCGCTCTCTCTGACAGACTCTGGTGGCGCGACTTTTTCGGCGCGGCCTTTCAGTATTTCGTAGGCCGATTCGCGATCAACCTGCTTTTCGTAATGGCCGGCAATCACGGAGGTGCTGATGGATTCTTGGCGTTCGCTGTCGCTGGCTGGGCCGACTCGGGAACTGGGCGGTTTGATCATGGCCCGTTGCACCGGCATGGGCGTGCCTTTCGCGTCCAGGAATGACACCAAGGCTTCGCCCACGCCTAGCTCGGTGATGGCAGTTTCGACATCGACCCCCGGATTGGCTCGAAAAGTCTCCGCTGCCGCTTTCACAGCTTTTTGATCGCGCGGCGTAAACGCCCGCAAGGCATGTTGTACCCTATTCCCTAACTGGCCGAGAATTACATCGGGAATATCCAGCGGGTTTTGACTGACAAAATACACCCCCACGCCCTTGGACCGAATCAAGCGCACGACTTGCTCGATTTTTTGCAGCAAGGCCAACGGCGCATCGTTGAACAATAAATGGGCTTCGTCGAAAAAGAACACCAGCTTAGGTTTATCCAAATCGCCGGCTTCCGGCAGATTTTCGAACAACTCGGACAACAGCCACAACAGCAAAGTGGCGTAAACGCGCGGCGAGTTATACAGCGTGTCGGCGGCCAGAATATTGATCACGCCCCGGCCGCCATCGGTTTGCAGAAAATCATTGAAATCCAAGGCCGGTTCGCCGAACAGATTCTCGCCGCCTTCGTGTTCCAGTTGCAACAAGCCGCGCTGGATCGCACCGACGCTGGCCGCCGAGATACTGCCGTATTCCCCGGATAGTTCGGAGGCATTTTCGGATGCGTATTGCAGCAAGGCCCGCAGATCTTTCAAGTCCAGCAGCAACCAGCCATTATCATCGGCAATTTTAAACGCCGCCGTAAGCACACCGCCTTGTACCTCATTCAAACCCAGCATCCGCGCCAAGAGCAAAGGGCCCATTTCCGACACGGTCGACCGCAAGGGATGGCCTTTTTTACCCAACACATCCCAAAACAGGGTTGGCATCGCCGCATAATCGGCGGCTATCCCCAACTCTGCCAGCCGCGCTTCGACTTTGGGATTGCCACCACCGGCCCGGCTGACGCCCGACAAATCGCCCTTCACATCCGCCATGAACACCGGCACACCGATTTGCGAAAACGCCTCGGCCAAGGTTTGCAGAGTAATGGTTTTGCCGGTGCCGGTCGCGCCGGCAATCAAACCGTGGCGATTGGCCATGTTCGGCAGCAGAGAAAGTTCGACAGTGTGGGATTTGGCGATCAGCAAAGGTGCAGTCATGAGCGTTTCCTGAAAAAGCGACAAGGAGAAAAAAAGTCGCGCAACCATACCATGACCTGAATTGTTAGGGATAGGTTGGCAGCATATTCCGCCGCTCACGCTGGTTAGGGTCGGAGAATCAAAGGCTCACCTTGGTCTTTCAGTGAAGCCGTTCATGCCATGAGCCGATTACTTTTGTAATACATTTCTTCAAACCTTCACAGTTTGGTAACCGTTTTGACTTAGTCAATTCGTACGATTGCGCGCAGTCAGAGACTCTGCTACGGCGCTCGGACAGGATTTCTAGGAAGAATACCGACAACTGGGTTTTTATTCGAGATTCTCTCGACAAAAGACCGGTAATAGGTAGCTGGCAACGGAAGCGGCAACGCATTGGGCAGTTTCAAGCACAATGCGGCCAGCACACTTTAATCAGCTTCAATAGCCCTTTAGTTAACGCTAAAGGTGCAACTTGAAGCTAACTGCCTATCTTTCGAATCATTGGGAATGTTTATGACAATTAAATCGTGGGCCCTGGCGTTTGCCGGGGTTATTTCATTATTAAGCGGGAACGCTTCGGCGGCTTTGGTCACGCTGAACGGCAACGGTTTTACTGCTGTTTACGACAGTGCGCTGACCGGCTTGTTCGGCACCCCCACTTTATCGGGTGACGGCAAAACTATTTTGTTTTCGCCTTTAAATTTTGTGGCTAGTTCTACCGGTCAAGGCACGGTGTTCACCACCAGTAATGTGCAATTTGACATTACACCTGCTGCCAACTTCAGCATGAACGGTGTGAGCTTAGTGGAAAACGGCGATTATCGTTTGGTTGACCGCGCGGGTAACGGCCCATTGGCACCTTCTGTGGATGCCTCCGGCGAATTGCGCTTAACCAATCTGTGGAATGGCGTGGATGTCGTCACGACTAATTTTTCCGCAGGTACCCTGACCAATGTCTGCGCTACTTCGGCTGGTTGCGGATTTAGCCCTTGGTCAGCATCAGCTTTTTTAAACACGCCTAGTGATTGGGCAGACGCCGGTGTTCGCGTGCGGATCCAAAACTATTTGACCGCTGAAGCTTTCTACGCAGGTGATACTGCCACGATTGAGAAAAAACAAGCCTCGGCAAGCCTGGAAATTACGCCGTTTACTAGCGCAGTAGTTCCAGTCCCTGGTGCTGTGTGGTTGTTCGGATCAGCTTTGGCTGGTTTTATTGGTTTGCGCCGCAAAGTAAGCGTTTAAGACCACGCTATATCGCTATACCCCAGCCCAGCTAAGCTAGCCCGGAAGCGGGCAGTTTAGCTAGCTAAAAACGTTAACAATAGACACGGATGTCGCCTTAAACTCCCGCACCAACTGATCGATAGCTTTGCCATTGCTTACTTCTCAGCACGAGCAGCGTTGCGAACTAAGCTAAGCGATCCATCCCCGCCCCGACCCAACTCTCCGACACCGATCTGAAACACACTCAAGCTGCCTGACGAGCCGTTTTTGCGTGTTATCCCACACCTGGGGCATATCACTCACTTTAATCGTAGCTTTTCTAGCAAATTTACAAAAAAACCTTTTTATTTTAGATATTTACATTAATTGGCTTATTACTTGCTATGTTGGCAAGGCAAGATTTAAGCAAGGATTCAATTCACTCGGTCGTGTGCAAGGGTAAAACCTTCGAATACCGGAAATCGGTTTTCGCAGGAATAGCCAAGCCCTTGAGCAGGATCGCGTTTAGCTGGCAACGGAAGCGGCAACGCATTGGACAGTTCCAAAGCCAATGCGGCCAGCACACTTTAACCGGCTTCGACAGGCCTTTAGTTAACACTACATGGTAAGACTCGAAGTTAATTGCCTATCTTTCGAATTATTTGGGACTTTTATGACAAAAAAATCGTGGTTCCTGGCATTTGCCGGGGTAATTTCAATCTTAAGCGGGAACGCTTCGGCGGCTTTGGTCACGCTGAACGGCAACGGCTTTACTGCCACTTATGACAGTGCGGCGACCGGCTTGTTCGGCACACCTACTTTATCGGGTGATGGCAAAACCATCCTGTTTTCGCCTTTAAATTTTGTGGCTAGTTCTACCGGTCAAGGCACGGTGTTCACCACCAGTAATGTGCAATTTGACATTACACCTACTGCCAACTTCAGCTTGAACGGTGTTGGCTTAGTGGAAAACGGCGATTA